>NZ_JBEYCG010000003.1:0-486225 GCF_040632645.1 Nocardia sp. NPDC019219
GTTTGCGCGACCGCCGCTTGCTCCTTCGTCGCGTACGCGGCGGCCGCGCAAACGCGAGCCGGGCCGCGAACGGCGGATGCTCGGTCTCGCTTCGCTCGAAACCGGGGTTGCGGTGCGCTGGACGCGCTAGGTGCTCGGCGCAAAACCTGGGGTTAGCTGTTGTCGGTGGGGGCGGTGCTCACCGCCCTGACCCGGGCCTCGTTCCGGGTGCTGCCAATGTCATCGCGTAGCCAAATGCGGCCCGTCGTTCTGTGTAGATCGAAGCCTCGGCCCGAGATGACTGCGTGCCCGCTCCGTCAGCTCGGGCACGCAGTCGGTGAATTAAGCTGTGGCACAACCTGTCTGGGCTGTGGTCGCGCGTGGTGTCCGCGTCCTTCCGTCAGCTGATGCGGTCGATGATCTCGAAGTCGACTCCCCGCACCCGGGCGATGTATCCGCGCTGGATCGCCTGGTTGCCTCGGAAAGCTCTTACGCCGGTGGGAGTTTCGAGAAACAGGCCGTGGTCGAGCGCGTTCAGGATCTCAGGTACTTCGAGTGATCCGACTGTCCGCGCGAGCGCGCCCAGCGTGTGGATGGCTTCGTAAGTGGCGTTGCTGAAGCTGGTCAGCGCGGGGGCGAACGCGCCGTGCCGCCGGTGGTAGCGGGTGATCCGGTCGCGCCCATCGGGTGTGCGGTCGTCGAGGAAGAAGCTGGACGCCACGAAGAAGCCGTGGTTGGCCTCCGGGCCCGCCGCCAGCAGGACGTTCTCGTCGGCGGCCGGACTGACCCGCGGCTGGGTCGCGGCGCGGCCGGTGGCCGCGTACTGCTGGTTGAAGCGGGCGACGTCGGCGCCGACCATCAGGATGATCACCCCGTCGGCCAGGTCGAGTGCCGGATGGGTGAGGAAGCCGGAGAAATCCGGGCACCCCAGCGGGACGTACTGTTCCAGCACGATCGCGGACGGATCGGACAGGCTCGCGCGAATCGCCGCGGCGGACCGGCGCGGCCAGATGTAGTCGTTGCCGATGACGGCCCAGCGCCGCACGCCGTACTCGCGTTCGAGCCAGTGCACGGCGGGCACGGTCTGCCCGGCCGGGTGCTCGCCGAGCATGAGCACGCCGGGTAGCTCGTCGGTCAGGCCCTCGTGGCTGGTGGCGTACAGGTACGGCACGCGGCCCGCGCTCGCCCGCGCCACGGCCCGCCGGACCGCGGAGGTGTGCCACCCGGTGATGGCGTGCACCATGCCGGTGGACAGCAGCGCGGAGATCTCGGCTGCGACCTCCGACGGCGCCCGTCCGCCGTCGATATTCGTGGTACGAATTTCCCGGCCCAGAATTCCCGCCGAACTGTTGATTTCCTCGACCGCGAGCGATATCGCCGCATCGCAGGACGGCGCGATGATACCGCCCGGCCCCTGCCGCGGAACGATGTTGAGAACCTCGATTGTGCCGTCGGGGCTCTCGCTCAACGTAGACATTGGGTACTCTTCTTCTCATTCGAGCGAAATCGACGGCAGGCGGGGAAATAATGACGTCCATTGTAAGCGGAAATTCGACGCTGCATGGCGCGCTGCGTGCCGCGGAGCGCGGTTGGGTGCGCCACTTGGACGCGGCGCTGTGCGCCAGGCAGCTCTCGCCGGATCAGTGGTCGATGCTGTCGAATCTGTGCGGCGACGCGGGGATCACGATGACCGAGCTGGCGGCCAGATCGCAGCTGGCGCCCTCCTCGGCGACCAGGCACGCCGACTATCTGGCCGAGCGCGGCCTGATCTTCCGGCTCGCCGCGCAGGACGATCGCCGCCGCATCCTGATCGGCCTCAGCAGGCTCGGCGCCGACCTGGTCGCCGAGGTGCGCGCGGAGGAGGCGCGCGCCGAACAGCAGTTGCGCGGGCGAATCGGTGCGCGTCGATATACCGAACTCATGCGATTGCTCGATCTGGTTTCCATCGCCTCGGAGTAATACGCCGAAGTACTGGACATTCATCCGATGAATGCCGCGAACGTCCGATTCGTGATCTGTCGCCAGACCATTCCGGCCCCTTATGCGTCAGCACGAAACACGCGGTGCCGAGTGGCGATCCGGATGCCGTGATTACGGGATCGGCCATACCGTTTCCACCGGTATTCGCCACGCCTGGTGATCGACCGGGGCGCGCCGGTCACCGACCGCGTGCCTAGGATCGCAGGCATGCCCGTCTCCACCACCGCCGCCACGGCCGCCGGGTTGTGCGCGTTCATCGACGCGTCTCCGTCGCCGTTCCACGTCTGTCGCACGGTCGCCGCGGAATTGGCGGAGCGGGGGTTCACCCGGCTCGCCGAGTCGCAGCCCTGGCCCGCGGACGGCTCGGGCAGGCATTACGTGGTTCGCGGTGGGTCGCTGGTCGCCTGGGCGGCCGGGGACGGCGCGGGCGCGACTCCGTTCCGCGTGGTCGGTGCGCACACCGACAGTCCGAATCTGCGCGTCAAGCAGCATCCCGACCTGATCTCGGCGGGCTGGCAGCTGGTCGGGCTGGAGCCGTACGGCGGCGCGTGGCTGAACTCGTGGCTGGACCGCGAGCTCGGCGTCTCGGGGCGGCTCAGCGTGCGCGACGGAAACACCGTGCGGGAGCACCTGGTTCGCATCGATGAGCCGATCCTGCGGGTGCCGCAGCTGGCCATCCACCTGTCCGAGGACCGTAAGGGCGTCACGCTGGACCCGCAGCGGCACGTCAACGCGGTGTGGGGCGCGGGATACGAGGCGGCGGCGTTCATCGATTTCGTGGCCGATCGGGTCGAGGTCGATCCCGGCGACGTGCTCGGCTGGGAGCTGATGACCCACGATCTGACGCCGAGCAGGCTGATCGGCCGGGACCAGGATCTGGTCAGCGCGCCGCGCCTGGACAACCAGGGCACCTGCTTCGCGGGTCTGCGGGCGTTCCTCGCCGCGATCGACGAGCCGGGCGCGGCGATCCCGGTGCTGGCCATGTTCGACCACGAGGAGGTCGGCAGTCAGTCCGACCGCGGCGCCCAGTCCGACCTGCTGCCTGCCGTGCTGGAACGCATCGTGCTCGCGCGCGGCGGCGGCCGTGCCGATTACCTTGCCGCGCTGGCCGGTTCGGTGTGCGCGTCCGGAGACATGGCGCACGCGACGCACCCGAACTATCCGGAGCGGCACGAGCCCGCGCACCGGATCGAGGTCAACGGCGGGCCGGTGCTGAAGGTCAACCAGAACCTGCGATACGCCACCGACGCCACCGGCGCGGGCGCGTTCGCGCTGGCCTGTGCCCAGGCCGGGGTCCCGTTGCAGCGCTATGTGCACCGGGCCGACCTGCCGTGTGGCTCCACGATCGGGCCGATGACCGCGGCGCGCACCGGCATGCCGACCGTCGACGTGGGCGCGCCGCAGCTGGCGATGCATTCGGCGCGCGAGCTGATGGGCGCGTTCGACGTCCCGGCCTACGCCGCGGCGCTGGCCGCCTTCCTCACGCCCGAGATCGACGGGCGGTAGGTGAAAACCGCGACGGCGAACACGGCGAAAGTGGCCAGTACGTAGGTGCTTCCGATGATCTGCTGCCACCAGGCCCACTCCAGCTCGCGGTCGCGCGAGTGCGGCAGCAGCCAGTGCGGGCCGATCAGGAACACCACGGCGGCCGCCGTGACCAGGCCGATCACTCGCGGACCGCGCTTGCCGCGCACCATGAGATCGGCGGTGACCACCAGTGCGGGCGCGATCCACACCCAGTGATGCGACCAGGAGACCGGCGATACCAGCAGCACCGCCGCGGCGTTCACCAGCAGCGCCGCCACGGTCGCGCCCGCCTCGATCAACCTGCGCATCCACACCGCGGCGAGCGCGACGGCCAGCACCGACAGCGTGACCCACACCAGGGTGGCCGCCGTGTCGTCGATGCCAAGACGGAATGCCATGCCTTTGATGGACTGATTGCCCGCGAAGTACGGCGGCCCGATCCGGCCGGTGTCGGCGAGAGTGTGGAACCAGTAGTCCACGGAATCGCCGGGGAACAACAGGAATCCGAGACCGACCGCCGCGATCGCGGAGACCACCAGCGTGCCCGCGGCCTTCCAGTCCTTGCGCAGCACGAAGTACAGCAGGTAACCGGCCGGGATCAGCTTCACCGACACCGCGATGCCGATCAGCATGCCGCGCGGCCAGAACGGCTTGCGCACCAGGCAGTCCAATGTGATCGCGGCCATCAGCACCAGGTTGATCTGACCGAAGCCGAAGGTCTGGCGGATCGGTTCGAAGAACTGCGCCACCGCCACCGCGCCGATGACCAGGGTGAGCACGGCCGGCCGGGACAACTCGGGACGCAGGCGCGCCAGCACCAGCCACAGCGAGATGCTCAGGCTCACCACGGAGGTGGCCACCACCAGCACCTCGGCGGTAACCAGCGGCATCAGGGCCAGCGGCGCGAAGAACAACGCGGCCAAGGGCGGATAGGTGAACGGCAGCCCGATCCCCTCCACCGGCGGCATCGGGCCGTAGAGGTCGCCGCCGTCCAACCAGACCCGGGCTCCGTTGCGGTAGACCTGCAGGTCGATGTAGCCGTGCCACCAGTGGGCCAGCAGCGAGACCAGCGCCGACACCGCGAACAACGCGATAGCGGCAATCAGCCAGCGTACTTGCGGTGACCGGAGGTTCGGCGACGCGTCGCCTGGCGCGGTTCCCGATCCCCCGCTCCGGGTCGGTGCGCCGTCCGAGGTGACCGATCTCTCACCCGGATTCGCGACCCCCGATCCTTCGTTCACGGGCTCAGAGTAGCCGGTGCGGATAGCCCGTACCCACTGCCTCTAGACTTACACCTAGGCATCTCGCCGCCGCCCAGTGACAAGGATCGTCGCTTTCACTATGCCCGGCCGAAAGGACCCTGGTACTCCGTGACTCCGCAGGTCGACACCGTCAGCGCAGCCGCAGCAAACCCCGATGTGGCGCAACCCTACAAAGAACTCGGCCTCAAAGACGACGAGTACGCCCGCATCAAGGAGATCCTCGGTCGCAGGCCCACCGACGCCGAGCTGGCGATGTACTCCGTGATGTGGAGCGAACACTGCTCCTACAAGTCCTCGAAGGTGCACCTGCGCTACTTCGGCCAGACCACCACCGACGAGATGCGCGCGTCCATGCTCGCCGGCATCGGTGAGAACGCGGGCGTCGTCGACGTGGGCGACGGCTGGGCGGTCACCTTCAAGGTGGAAAGTCACAACCACCCCTCCTATGTCGAGCCGTACCAGGGCGCGGCCACCGGCGTCGGCGGCATCGTGCGCGACATCATGGCGATGGGCGCGCGCCCGATCGCGGTGATGGACCAGCTGCGCTTCGGCGCGGCCGACGCGGCCGACACCCGGCGCGTGGTGGACGGCGTGGTGCGCGGCGTCGGCGGTTACGGCAACTCGCTTGGCCTGCCGAATGTCGGCGGCGAGACCGTGTTCGACGCTTCCTACCAGGGCAACCCGCTGGTGAACGCGCTGTGCGCGGGCGTGATGCGGGTCGAGGACCTGCACCTGGCGTTCGCGTCCGGCACCGGCAACAAGATCGTGCTGTTCGGCGCGCGCACCGGCCTGGACGGCATCGGCGGCGTCTCGGTGCTGGCCTCGGACACCTTCTCCGGTGACGAGTCCGGTTCCGGCCGCAAGAAGCTGCCCTCGGTGCAGGTCGGCGACCCGTTCACCGAGAAGGTGCTCATCGAGTGCTGTCTCGAGCTGTACGCGGCGAAACTGGTGGTGGGCATCCAGGACCTCGGCGGCGCCGGATTGTCCTGCGCGACTTCCGAGCTCGCGGCGGCCGGGGACGGCGGCATGCACATCGAGCTGGACAAGGTGCCGCTGCGCGCGGCAGGCATGACGCCCGCCGAAGTGCTCTCCAGCGAATCGCAGGAGCGCATGTGCGCGGTCGTCACGCCCGAGAACGTGGACGCGTTCATGGCCGTGTGCCGCAAGTGGGACGTGCTGGCCACGGTGATCGGCGAGGTCACCGACGGTGACCGGCTGGTGGTCACCTGGCACGGGGAGACCGTGGTCGACGTGCCGCCGCGCACCGTCGCGCACGAGGGCCCGGTCTACGAGCGTCCGGTCGCCCGCCCCGACGAGCAGGACGCGCTGATCGCCGACACCCCGGACCGGCTGGCCCGGCCGCAGACCGCCGACGAACTGCGCGCCACGTTGCTCCAAATGATCTCCAGCCCGCAGCTGTGCAGCCGCAAGTGGATCACCGAGCAGTACGACCGCTACGTGCGCGGCAACACCGTGCTCGCCGACCAGGCCGACGCGGGCGTCATCCGGATCGACGAGCAGACCGGACGCGGCATCGCGCTGGCCACCGACGCGTCCGGCCGCTACACCAAGCTGGACCCCTACGCCGGTGCGCAGCTGGCGCTGGCCGAGGCCTACCGCAACGTGGCCACCACCGGCGCGACGCCGAAGGCGGTCACCAACTGCCTGAACTTCGGCTCGCCGGAGGATCCCGGGGTGATGTGGCAGTTCCAGCAGGCGGTGCGCGGACTGGCGGACGGCTGCGTGGCGCTGGGCATCCCGGTCACCGGCGGCAACGTCAGCTTCTACAACCAGACCGGTCAGACCGCGATCCTGCCGACCCCGGTGGTCGGCGTGCTGGGCGTGATCGACGACGTGCACCGCCGCATTCCGACCGGGGTCGGCCTGGAACCGGGCGAGACGCTGATCCTGCTCGGCGAGACTCGCGACGAGTTCGGCGGGTCCATCTGGTCCCAGGTGGCGCACGACCATCTCGGCGGCGTCCCCCCAAAGGTCGACTTCGCCCGCGAGCAGTTGCTCGCCGAGGTGCTCACCGCCGGTTCGCGCGACGGCATGATCAGCGCCGCGCACGACCTCTCGGAGGGCGGTCTCGCCCAGGCTGTCGTCGAAGCCGCGCTCGCCGGGGAGACCGGCTGCCGAATCCTGCTGCCCGAGGGCGCGGACCCGTTCGTCACCCTGTTCTCCGAGTCGGCGGGCCGCGTACTTGTCGCCGTTCCGCGCTCGGAGGAGACCAGGTTCACCCGCATGTGCACCGCCCGCGAACTGCCGTGGGTGCGCATCGGCGTGGTCGACCAGGGCTCGGATTCGGTCGAGGTGCAGGGCCAGTTCTCGATCACCATGGACGAATTGCGGGCCGCGCACGAAGGCACCCTTCCGAAACTGTTCGGCGCGGGCGCCGTCTGACGAACCGCCCACCTGGGCGGGCCTGGACCCCTCGTTGCCGGGCCCGCCCAGGTGCGCGGGTTCAGGCGACGGAATTGAACGGATCGTGCTCGGAGAGCAGCTTCTCCATCCGCGCCTGATCGATGCGACCGTGGATGGTCGCCGCCTCGTGCTGGTCGCGGACCACCTTCGCGAGCGTGAAGGTGCTCGTGACCAGGAAGAGCATGGACATCCCGAGGAACCCGCGCTGCCAGACGTCCAAGGGCAGCGCGTAGATTCCGATACCGGCTCCGACGAAGCTGATGCCGAACGCGATCGCGGCCTGGGCGACGTAAGCGGCGCTGGCCTTCTGCCGCGCGGTCGTGGTGCTCATGGACAGAAAGTTTCCGGACGACGCGGCGTAGGCACCTGTGTACAACTACTCGAGCGGCGTGGGTAGTTGCCTAGGCCGCGGCCGGTGTGATCCGCGTCCCGGTGCGACCGCGTCGCGGCGGGCGACGCGCCGGACGGTCGGTGGCGACCGCCATACTGATCGAATGCTGGAGACCGCCGGGACCATGCGGAAGCTGCGCACGCGCGCGGTCGCGATGACCCGGCGCGCCGAGGACGTCATCGATCTGAATTACGTCGGCTTGGTGGTGGCGACGGTGTTCTTCGCGTTGTCGGTGACGCCGTCGCTGCTGCCGCGCGACTGGTTGTTCCAAGGGTTGATCAGCGGGATCAATGCCGCGATCGGGTACGGCGCGGGCTGTTTGCTGGAATGGCTGTTCCGGCTGTGGGTGCGGCCGCGGTTGAAGATTTCGCCGCCGCCGACGTGGGCGCGATACGCGGTCAAGTCCGCGGTGCTGCTCACCGCCGCGCTGAGCGCCGCGCTGATGCTGGTGCAGTCGGCGCGGTGGCAGCGCGAGATCACCGCGTTGATGGGCATGGAAGGCACCACCACGCCCGCCTATCTGCGCACCGGTCTGCTCAGCCTGGCCGTCGGCGCCGCGGCGGTCGCGGTCTACCGCACGCTGCGGGAGATCATCCTGTTCCTGGCTCGCGTGCTCAACCGGTGGGTGCGAGTGCCACGGGAGCTCGCGCCGGCCGCCGGGTTCCTGGTGCTGGTGGTGCTGGCGGTGACGATCTTCAACGGTGTCGCCACCCAGGCGTTCTTCGCGGTAGCCAACTCGGCTTTCAGCGTGCGCAACGACCACACCTCGGCGAACGCGGTCCAGCCGCAGCAACCGGAGCGCTCCGGCAGCCCGACCTCGCTCGCGAAATGGGAGACCTTGGGGTTCGAGGGGCGCTGGTTCGTCTCGCACGGCCCCACGGCGAGCCGCATCACCTCGGTCACCGGCCGTCCGGCCAAGGAACCCATCCGAGCCTACGTCGGCCTGGAATCGGTCGAAGGCGACCAGCAACCGGCCGAGCTGGCGGTGGCGGAACTGGAGCGGACCGGAGCGTTCGATCGGAAGGCGCTCGTGGTGGTCACCACCACCGGCACCGGATGGGTGAACTCGCTGGCGGCGGGGGCGATCGAGTACATGTACGACGGCGACACCGCGATCGTCGCCACGCAGTACTCGTACCTGCCGAGCGTGCTGTCGTTCCTGGCCGACCGCAACAAAGCCGCCGCGGCGGGCCGGGACGTGTTCGACGCGGTGTACCAGCACTGGACCGCGCGGCCGCCGGAGGTTCGGCCCAAACTGCTGGTGTACGGGGAGAGTCTGGGCTCGCAGGGATCCGAAGCGGCGTTCGACGGCCTCGCCGACCTGCGGGCCAAGGTCGACGGCGCGCTGTGGGTGGGCCCGCCCAACTCCAACCGGTTGTGGCAGCAGTTCGTCGCCCGCCGCGATCCGGGGTCCAGGGAAGTCGAGCCGCTGTACGCGGACGGGCTCGTGGTGCGATTCGCCACCGACAGCGCCGACCTGGCGCGGCCTTCGTCGGAGTGGCGGCCTCCGCGCATCGCGTATCTGCAGCACGCGTCCGACCCGATCGTCTGGTGGTCGCCGGATCTGATCTTCTCCCGGCCGGATTGGCTGTCGGAGCCGCGCGGCTCGGACGTCTCCTCCCAGATGCGCTGGTGGCCGTTCGTCACGTTCTGGCAGGTGGCCGCGGATCTCACCAACGCGCAAGGCGTCACCGACGGGCACGGACACCGTTACGGCAGCCTGGTGCTGGACGGCTGGGCGGCCATCGCCGCGCCGCCGGACTGGACCGCCGAGCGCGCCGAACGGATCCGGGCCGTGGTCGAGGCCGCGGAGGACTACGAGCGAGAGACCAAGTGAGTTCCGGCGTGGCCGCGAGAGCGCTTGTGGCGGTGGCTGTTCCGCTCGCTTGGAGCAACGCGGTCCTGCCTCGCCTCGGTCTCGGTATACGCGCGCGAACGGCGGCCAATGCCGGTTTCGCCACCCTGTACGCGCTCGCGCTGCGCGCCGACCCGGGCCGGTGGTCGGTGCGTGGCGTTCGCCATGGGCTGGTCGCCGCCTCGGCGGTGACAGCCGGTTACGCTTCGGCCCTTGCCGTTCCGTCGTTGCGATGGCAATTGGCCGAACTCGCCGAACGCGGCCCTGACGTGTCGACCACCGAGTGGGCGGCGGTGCACATTCCCCTCGGGACCGTCTACAGCGAGGAACTCGTTTTCCGCGGCACGCTGGATCCGCTGCTCGACAACGTCTTCGGTCCGCGAGCAGGCGCGTTGCTCGGCGCGGCCGTCTTCGGGCTCTGGCACATCGCACCCGCGCGGGCCGTAGGTGACAGTGTTCCCGCCACCGTGGCCGTCACCACGGCGGGCGGTCTCGTGTTCGGTTGGCTGCGCCGCCACACCGCGGGCGTCGTCGCTCCGGCGCTGCTGCACCTGGCCATGAACGCGGGTGGTGCGATCGCTCCCCGCCTGGCCCGCCGCCTCGAGGGTTCGGTGCGCGAGTCCAGGACGGCGCGGGGAAGTAGGGTCGGGAAGGTGGCAGGACGAGGGACGGTCGACCCCGCTCAGATGCGGGCAGCGGTGGCGGCGGTGAGCGAGTGGTTGCGCGATGAATCGGTCGATCCGCCCGCCCGCGCCGACCTCGGGGCGGCCGTGCGGACAACGGCGCGCTCGCTGGCGGTCTCCGCGCCCGGGCACTCCGTGGAGCTGCGGGTGCCGCCGTTCGTCGCGGTGCAGTGCGTCGAGGGGCCGCGGCACACCAGAGGCACCCCGCCGAACGTCGTCGAGACCGACCCGCGCACGTGGCTGCTCTTGGCCACCGGCCTGCTCGAATTCGACGACGCCCTCGACTCCGGCGCGGTGAGCGCATCCGGCACCCGCGCGGCCGAGATCGCCCACTGGCTCCCGATCGTCCGGGCCGCCGCCTGACGCCGCGCGTACGCGGCGCCTGCGGGCGTCACGCCTGGATGATGTTGCGGCGCTCCAGCCCCTTGCGGTCGTAGAAGCGGGTGACCGCCGCGCCGAAGACCAGCCCGATCACCAGCCCGAGGACGGCCATCCATACGCCGCGGGTGAGTCCCGCCTCGAAATTCGCGTCGAAGTACAGGATCGATCGCACCCCGAGGAACACCTGGTGCATGGGCTCGAAGGAGGCGAGCCAGCCGAAGTACCGCGGCGTCGCCTCGATCGGCACGGTGCCGCCGGAGGACGGCAACCCGAGGATGACGAACAGGATCAGGTTCACCAGCAGGCCCGCCGAGCCGATCGCCGCCAGCATGGACAGCCCGGTCACGCCGACGGCGATCATGGCGAGCGCGCTGTAGAGGTACAGGGCGAGCGGATTGCCGATCGGCATGTCCAGCAGCTCACCGACGACCAGGAACACCGCCGCGACGATGTTCGCCGCCAGCACGAACACGCCCCACTTGATCAGCAGCGTCTTGAACCGCGAGATCGGCGTCGGCGGGTAGTGCACGTACCACGGGCCGTACTCGGTGGGCACGAAGCCGAGCTGCGCGTCGATCATGGTGTGGATCACCATCGCGCCGACCACCCCGGCCAGCAGCAGCAACAAGGAGTAGAAGAACGCGGTCAGCCCTTGGCCGCTGCCGTGCGGCAGCGGGTGGTACTGCTGGGTGACCACTTCGATCGGCGACGCCAGCGCCACCTTGGTGGCGCCGGTCAGCTGCGGCGCGGGCGGACCGCCGGGCCGCGGGGCGAGCTGCGCGGTGACCTGGTCGAGCAGCTGCTTGCCGACCTGCTTGTTCACTTCGGCCAGCGCCTCGTTCCCGACCCGCAGCACGATCTGGGTGCCGAACGCGCCGGTGCGCGGGTTCGTCTGCACGGTGATGATCGGTCGCGGGATGTCGCCCGGTATGACACTGCCCACACCCAGATTGCCGAGCCGCTTGCTGAAATCGCTCGGGATGACGATCGCGCCGTAGACCTGCCCGGACTGCATCTGTCGCTCGGCCTCGTTGATGCTGATCACACGCAGGTCGACCTTGTCCGAGGGCACCCCGTCGGCCAGCGCGCGAGTGATCTGGTCGCCGAAGTTCACCTGCTGCGCGCTGTCCCCGCTGCCGATGGTGTCGCCCACGTCCTGGTTGACGAGGGCGATCGGGAAGTCGTGCAGGTTCTTCTCCGGATCGACGACATAGTCGAGGTACATGATGCCCAGCAGCGCGGTGAGCAAGCTCAACACGGCGAGGGGAAAGAGCACCATCCGAGGCCATGGCCTGCGCGCGGGAGTCGCACCCGACTCCGTCGTGCCCGCGTCGTCCGTAGTCGTCACGGTGCGCACCGTAACAGCTGTGCGGCCCGCGTCGGCCCCGCTTCGGTCGCGCCGGATTGCTGCTCGGATGCGGCGGCGGTGCGAAAGCACGGCTGTCCACCCGTAGAATGAAATCTGCCCCCAGCCCGCCCGAACAGGGAGCAAACGGTGACCAACGCCGAACTGCCGGTCCAGAGCATTTCCGCCACCTCCTGTCCCGCCCCGGACGTCGACGAGAACGAGCCGCGCGAGGAGTGCGGAGTCTTCGGAGTCTGGGCGCCGAGCGAAGAAGTGGCGAAACTCACGTACTACGGGCTCTATGCTCTGCAACACCGTGGGCAGGAGGCGGCGGGCATCGCGGTGTCGGACGGCTCGCAGATTCTCGTCTTCAAGGATCTGGGTCTGGTCAGCCAGGTGTTCGACGAGCAGACCTTGGCAGCCATGCCGGGCCACATCGCCGTCGGCCACTGCCGCTACTCCACCACGGGTGGAGTGACCTGGGAGAACGCCCAGCCCATCTTCCGCACCACCGCGGTCGGTTCCGGAGTTGCCCTGGGCCACAACGGCAATCTGGTCAACACCGCCGAATTGGCCGGTCGCGCACGCGAACTCGGACTGCTCGGCGCCTCCGTGCGGGGCGGCCGCCCGCAGCCCGCCGCGGCGACCTCCGACTCCGACGTGGTCACCGCGCTGCTCGCGCACGCCTCCGCCGACTCCAGCATCGAGCAGGCCGCGATGGAACTGCTGCCCACCTTGAAGGGCGCGTTCTGCCTGACGTTCATGGACGAGCACACCCTTTACGCCGCGCGCGACCCGCACGGCGTGCGCCCGCTGTGCCTGGGCAGGCTGGAGCGTGGCTGGGTCGTTGCCAGTGAGACCGCCGCGTTGGACATCGTCGGCGCCGCATTCGTCCGCGAGATCGAACCCGGCGAACTGCTGGCGATCGACGCCGACGGCGTGCGCTCGATGCGCTTCGCCAACCCCGAGCCCAAGGGCTGCGTCTTCGAGTACGTGTACCTGGCCCGGCCGGACAGCACCATCGCGGGCCGTTCGGTGCACGCCACCCGGGTGGAGATCGGCCGGCGCCTGGCGAAGGAGCACCCGGTCGACGCCGACCTGGTGATCCCGGTCCCCGAATCCGGGACCCCGGCCGCCGTCGGCTACGCGCAGGGGTCGGGCGTGCCCTACGGCCAGGGTCTGATGAAGAACGCCTACGTCGGTCGCACGTTCATCCAGCCCAGCCAGACCATCCGGCAGCTGGGCATCCGGCTCAAGCTCAATCCGCTGCGCGAGGTCATCCGGGGCAAGCGCCTGATCGTCGTGGACGACTCGATCGTGCGCGGCAACACCCAGCGCGCGCTGATCCGGATGCTGCGCGAGGCGGGCGCGGTGGAGATCCACGTGCGGATCGCCTCGCCGCCGGTGAAGTGGCCGTGCTTCTACGGCATCGACTTCGCCTCCCGCGCGGAGTTGATCGCCAACGGGGCGGGAACCGAGGGTGACGTCGCGGACATGGTCGAGGGCGTGCGCCGCTCGATCGGCGCCGACACCCTCGGCTACATCTCGCTCGACGGCATGGTCGCCGCGACCGAACAGCCGCGCTCGCGGCTGTGCGCCGCGTGCTTCGACGGCAACTACCCGATCCCGCTGCCCACCGAGGCCGCCATCGGGAAGAACGTGCTCGAGGGCATGCTCACCGGCCAGTCCGAGGCCGTGCTGCTGGGCGAGAACGCGAACGCGAGCGCGCTCAGCCGCCCGTGAGCGGCTTCTGATCACCGATCCGGTGGTTTGCCCGCTCCGGGCGACCGCCGGATCACTCTGCACCGCGGCGCGTGCTGGTTTCGTCGCAAGCGTTCATGGGTACCGTCATGCACTGTCGCGCAGTGTGGTCTGGCGTACTCGAGACACCACGCCCAGCGCTCCGCGGCAATTCTGGACGTACGACCGGTATTTCCCCGCGGTCGTAGGCGCCGCGCATAATGCCTGCTGACGGGCTCGCGAATTTTCTTCGAAAACGTAACGTGCCGAAAATGCTTCGTAGGTACGGTGCCGATCAGATCGGAAGTTCACCCGTGTCCGCACCGGGCCTGCGATCCCAGCGGAACGCGGTGCGGCGCTCGAGAAGTGGGGCCGTGATGAGGAATTCGAGGTTGAGGCGACGGAGCGGGACGCGAACCATCGCGGCCCTCGGGTTGCTGGCGCTGGCGGCGTCGGTACTGGCCGGCTGCGGTTCCGGGCGAACCGGTGAGGACGACGGCGGCGGCTTGGTGGCGGGCACCACCGACAAGATCTTCTCGCTCGATCCGGCGGCCGCCTACGACAACGGCTCACTGGTCGCCGAGACGCAGATCTACCAGTACCTGCTCAACTTCGCGCCCGGCGACGCGACGCCGCAGCCGGACGCCGCCCAGAAGTGCGAGTTCACCGCGCCCACGGTGTACACCTGCACGTTGAAGGACGGCCTGAAGTTCGCCAACGGCAACCCGCTCACCGCGACCAGCGTCAAGTTCTCCTTCGACCGGATGCTGCGGATCAACGACCCGAACGGCCCCGCGTCACTGCTGGGCAACCTGGAGAAGACCGACGTGGTGGACGCCCGCACCGTCGCGTTCACGTTGAAGGTGGCCAACGATCAGACCTTCCCCGCGATCCTGCCCACTCAGGCGGGGCCGATCGTCGACGAGAAGGTGTACCCGCCGGACCGGGTTCTGCCGGACCAGGACGTGGTGCAGGGCAAGGGCTACTCCGGCCCGTACACCATCGCCGGTTACGACAAGAACAAACTGGTCGAGTATCGGGCGTTCGCCGACTACAACGGCATCCTCGGCAAGCCGAAGACCGAGACGGTGTCCACGAAGTACTACGCGACCACCGACAACATGAAGCTGGACCTGCAGAACGGTTCGCTCGACGTCGGGTACCGGTCGTTCACGCCCACCGACATCGAGTCGCTGCGCGGCGACGGCAAGGTCACCGTGCACGAGGGCCCCGGTGGCGAACTGCGCTACATCGTGTTCAACCTGAACACCATGCCGGGCGGCACGCCCGCGCAGAAACTGGCCGTGCGCAAGGCCGTCGCGTCCACCGTCGACCGGGCCGCGCTGGCCGACGGCGTCTACAAGAAGACGTATCTGCCCGCGTATTCGTCCGTGCCGCAGGGCGTGCCGGGTGCGGCGGAGCCGTTCAAGGACATCTACGGCGCCCAGCCGAACAAGGACCAGGCGGCGAAGATCCTGGCCGACGCCGGGGTGCCGACGCCGGTCGAGCTGAATCTCCAGTACAACCCGGACCACTACGGTTCCAGCAGCTCGGAGGAGTACGCGGCGATCAAGTCGCAGCTGGAGGCCACCGGCTTGTTCCGGGTGAACCTGCAATCCACCGAGTGGGTGACCTATCAACGGGAACGCGCCCGCGACGGGTACCCGCTCTTCCAATTCGGCTGGTTCCCGGACTTCCCGGACCCCGACAATTACCTGTCCCCGTTCTTCGGCCCGAACAACTTCCTGCAATCGCATTTCGAGGACCCGGGCATCTCCGCGCAGTTGATCGCCCAGGCTACCCAGCCCGACAAGGACCAGCGGCTCGCGCAGATCCAGCGGGTGCAGCGTGATCTCGCGCAGAACTTCCTGCCGATCGTCCCGCTGCTGTCCGGCAAGCAGATCGCGGTGTCGGCCGCCGGAGTGCACGGCGTGGAACAGACGCTCGACGCGTCGTTCAAGTTCCGCTACACGGTGCTGAGCAAGTGAGTTCCGGCGACACAGCCGGGCCCGGGACGACGATATCGGCGGACAGCGCGCCGACACCGATCCTGGCCCGGCCCTCCGGCCTGCGGCGACGTGGCGACGACTCGCGCCATCGCGCGCTGCTGCGCTACCTGAGCGTCCGCCTGCTGCTGATCCCGGTGACCGCGTGGATCCTGGTCACGGTCGTGTTCTTCCTGATGCGGGTGGTCGGCGATCCGATCAGCGCGGCCATGGGCGGGCGCATGACCCAGGAGCAGATCGAGGCACGCAAGGAGGCGGCCGGGCTGAACCGGCCGATCCTGACCCAGTACGGGGACTACCTGTCCGGGCTCCTGCACGGTGATCTCGGTCGCTCCCAGGACAATCGGGAGATCAGCGAGGTGGTGGTCACCTACGGCGCGGCCTCGCTGGAGCTGGTGTGCTGGGCGCTGGTCGTCGCGTTCGCGATCGGCGTCCCGCTGGGCAGATACGCCGCGACCCACCGGGATTCGGCCGCGGACACGACGCTGCGGTTGCTGGCCATCCTGTTCTACGCCGCGCCGGTGTTCTTCGTCGGCCTGCTGTTGAAACTGGTGTTCGCGGTGCGCCTGGGCTGGTTGCCGGTGGCGGGCCGGGCCAGCACGAACGTAGAGCTGCGGCTGCAACACGTCTCACCGAAAACCAACATCATGGTGATCGACGCGATCCTCTACGGCGACACCGGATACCTGATCGACGTGCTGAAACACGCGGTACTGCCCGCCATCGCGCTGGGCCTGCTCACCGCGGGCATCTTCCTGCGCCTGGTCCGGATCAATCTGATCCAGACCCTTCGCGCCGACTACGTGGACGCCGCACGGGCGCGCGGTCTTTCCCGCCGCGTGGTGACCGGCCGGCACGCGTTCCGCAACGCGATGATCCCGATCGTCACGGTGATGGGCATGCAGATCGCCATGATGCTCGGCGCGTCGGTGCTCACCGAGACCACGTTCGAGTGGAAGGGGCTCGGCTACCAGTTCGCGCAGTACCTGTCCGCGCGCGACTTCATCGCCGTGCAGGGCATCGTCGCGTTCATCGCGCTCATCGTGGCGGTGATGAGTTTCCTGGTGGACGTCGTGGTGGCGCTGATCGATCCGAGAGTGAGGTTCTGATGACCGCTCCGGAATTGCTGAACGAACCTCCGATCCTGCCGCCCGTGGCGCGCCGGGGCGTGCCGGGCCTGCGGTTGTTCTCGATGACCGCGGGGTTGCAGCGCGCGACGCTGATCCTCGGACTCGTCTTGGTCGGCGTCTTCGTGGTCGCCGCCGTCTTCGCTCCGCTGATCGCGCCGTACGGATTCGCGCAGAGCGCCGCCGACGGCGTCGATTTCGCCCGCCAGCAAGCCCCATCGGCGGAGCACTGGTTCGGCACCTCGGTGCGCGGCGAAGACGTGTTCTCCCGGGTCGTCTACGGCGCGCGGACGGCCCTGTGGGTGATCGCGATATCGCTGGTGCTCTCGCTGCTGATCGGTGTGCCGCTCGGGCTGCTGTCCGGCTATGTCGGCCGGTGGCCGGACCGGCTGCTCGTGTTGTTCATGGACGCCATGTACGCGTTCCCCACGCTGCTGCTGGCGATCGTGGTGTCCATCGTGGTCGCGGGCGGCCGATCGACCAGCCTGGGCGGTGTGCTGTCCGCGGCGGTGGCCATCACGGCGGTCTTCGTGCCGCAGTACTTCCGGGTGGTGCGCAACGCCACCGTGGCCGTGAAACAAGAGCCGTACGTCGACGCGGCGCGGGTGACCGGTGCGTCGACGGCGCGAATCCTGTTCCGGCACATCCTGGCCAACGTCACCCAGTCGCTGCCGGTGATCGTCACGCTCAACGGGTCGGAGGCCATTCTCACACTGGCCGGACTGGGCTTCCTCGGTTTCGGCATCGAGCCGACACAGGCCGCGGAGTGGGGCTTCGATCTGAACAAAGCGCTGTCGGACGTGTCCAACGGCATCTGGTGGACGGGCGTCTTCCCCGGCGTCGCCATCGTGCTCGTCGTGCTCGGCATGACCTTGGTCGGCGAGAGCCTGAACGAGGTCCTCAACCCGATCCTGCGCACTCGTCGTGCCGCGGCGGTGGCGAGCGCGCCCGTTCTCGCGCTGAACGGTGGAAGGGAAGCGGCCGATGACTGAGTCGGTCGCGGAAGACCGGGGCCGTCCCGCTCTGTCCATCGAATCGCTGTCGGTCACCTTCGCCACCGACGCGGGACCCGTCCACGCGGTCACCGACGTCTCCTACGAGGTCTATCCGGGCGAAGTGCTGGCCATCGTCGGGGAATCCGGTTCGGGCAAGTCGGTGAGCTCGCGCACGGCGATGGGGTTGCTTCCCGAGACGGCGACCGTGCGCGGCCTGGTCACCCTGGGCACCGAGCAGGTCACCGCGATGAGCGAGAAGCAGCTCACCGCGTTGCGCGGTGGCGCTGTCTCGATGGTGTTCCAGGAACCCGGCTCGGCGCTGGACCCGCTGTTCACCGTCGGCTTCCAGATCGGCGAGGCGCTGCGAGCCCACACGCGGCTGACCAGAAAAGCTGCGAAGGCGCGCGCGGTGGAACTGCTGCGCCTGGTCGGGTTGCCCGACCCGGAGCAGCGGGTGGACTACTACCCGCACCAGCTCTCCGGCGGACAGAAACAACGCGTTGTGATCGCCATCGCGATCGCCTGCGAACCAAAGGTCATCATCGCCGACGAACCCACCACGGCGTTGGATGTCACGGTGCAGGCGGAGATCCTCGACCTGCTGCGGGACCTGCGCGACCGGATCGGCAGTGCGATCGTGCTGATCACCCACAACATGGGCGTCGTCGCCGACATCGCCGACCGCGTAGTGGTGATGCGCGACGGCGCGGTGGTCGAGCAGGCGCCGGTGGACGAGTTGTTCGCCCGTCCCACCGCGGCCTACACACGCGCCCTGCTGGCCGCGGTGCCGCATCTGGGCGCCGAGCAGATCGAGCACGGCCCGACGGACAGCCCCGACGGCCAGGGCGATCCGGTGCTCGAGGTCAGCGATCTGGTGGTCGAGTTTCCCGGCCCATTCGGACGGCCGCGTTTCCGCGCCGTGGACGGGGTGAGCCTGCGCATCGGCCCCGGCGAGACGCTCGGCCTGGTCGGTGAATCCGGATCGGGCAAGTCGACCATCGGCCGCTGCGTCGCCGCCCTGCAACGGCCGACGTCCGGGACGGTGCGGGTGCGAGGGCAGGACATCGCGCGGCTGTCGCCGCGCAAATTGCGGCCGATCCGCCGGCGCTTCGGATTCGTCTTCCAGGACCCGGCCAGTTCACTGAACCCCCGGCTCACCGTGGGGGAGTGCGTCGCCGAGCCGCTGATCGTGCACAACGCCGGAAGTTCGGCGCAGATCCGCGCCAGAGTGCGCGCACTGCTCGACGACGTGCGGTTGCCCGCGGGCGCCGAACACCGCTACCCGCACGAACTGTCCGGCGGGCAGCGGCAGCGCGCCAGCCTGGCCCGCGCCCTGGTGCTCGACCCGGACCTGCTGGTCGCCGACGAGCCGACCAGCGCGCTGGACGTCTCGGTGCAGGCGGCGGTACTGGAGCTGTTCGGGCAACTGCAGCGCGAATGCGGCTGGGCATGTCTGTTCATCAGCCACGACCTGGCAGTGGTCGACCAGCTCGCCGACCGGATCGCGGTGCTGCGCGACGGAGCGGTGGTCGAGCAGGGTGATCGCGATCGGATCCTGCGAGCGCCGCGGGAGGAGTACACCCGACGGCTGGTCGCCGCGGTGCCGGTACCCGACCCGGTGCGCCAACGCGGGCGACGGGAGCAGGCCGAACGGTTCGACGGGACGGAGACCGACTGATCGTCCGCTTTACGGTTCGCCGTGCCCTATTGTCAAGAGGGCGAGCCAACACCGGTGCGGGCTCGTTATCCGCCTCCGGTAGCGTGAGCAGGCATCTATCCGCCGATTCGGTTTGGAGCTCTCCCCGAAAATGACTGAACAGACCCCCAGTGGTGGTGCCTCGTACGCCGCGGCAGGCGTGGACATCGAGGCAGGTGACCGCGCAGTCGAGTTGTTCGGGCCATTGGCGAAGAAGGCGACCCGGCCCGAGGTCCAAGGCGGCCTCGGCGGCTTCGCCGGGCTGTTCGCGCTGAAGGGCGGCTACCGGGAACCGCTGCTGGCGGCGTCCACCGACGGCGTCGGCACCAAGATCGCGGTGGCGCAGGCGATGGACAAGCACGACACGGTCGGCCTGGATCTCGTCGCCATGGTGGTGGACGATCTCGTGGTCTGCGGCGCGGAGCCGCTGTTCCTGCAGGACTACATCGCCATCGGCAAGGTCGTCCCGGAGAAGGTCGCCGAACTCGTCTCCGGTATCGCGGAGGGTTGTGTGCGCGCCGGTTGCGCGCTGCTCGGCGGCGAGACCGCCGAGCACCCCGGGCTGATGGACCCCGACGACTACGACCTGTCCGCCACCGGCATCGGCGTGGTCGAGGCCGACGCTGTGCTCGGCCCGGACCGGGTCCGGCCCGGCGACGTGGTGATCGCCATGGGGTCCTCGGGCCTGCACTCCAACGGCTACAGTTTGGCCCGCAAGGTGCTGCTCGACATCGACCGCATGTCGCTGACCGGCCACGTCGAGGAATTCGGCCGCACCCTGGGTGAGGAACTGCTCGAGCCGACCCGGATCTACGCCAAGGACTGCCTCGCGCTGATCGCCGAGACCGACGTGCGCACCTTCGCCCATGTCACCGGCGGTGGCCTGGCCGCGAACCTGGCCCGGGTGCTGCCCGCGGGGCTGGTGGCCGAACTGGATCGCGGCACCTGGAATCCGGCGCCGGTGTTCAAGATGATCGCCCAGCGTGGCCGGGTCGAGCGGGCCGAGATGGAGAAGACCTTCAACATGGGGGTCGGCATGGTCGCCGTGGTCGCCCCGGAGGACGTGGACCGGGCGCTGGCGGTGCTGACCGCGCGGCACATCGAGTGCTGGACCCTGGGCACGGTCAAGAAGGCCAAGGATGCCGACGCCCTGCGCGCCGTCCTGGTCGGGGAGCATCCGCGGTTCTGACCGCGGCGAAGACACGTCAGAGTCCCGCATCCTCGTTCGATGCGGGACTCTGTTGTGTTGCAAGCCTTTTCGGCGCCTGTGACGTCAACCCGCGACAACGCTCGAAGGGGGAGGCCCGTCGGCCTCCCCCTTCAGACGTAGATCGGAGTCAGCGGCGCCAGTCGTCGTAGTCGTCCTCGTCCCAGCGGGACAAAGAGTCGTCCGCGTCGTGCTCATCGGACAGCACACCACCACTCCGCTGGGAGTTGGGGCTTCCCGAAAGCTCGCGCTGAAGGCTCGCGAAGTCGGTCGGCGTCGAGCTGTACTTCAGCTCGCGTGCGACCTTGGTCTGCTTTGCCTTAGCCCGGCCACGGCCCATGGCTGACCCCCTCGCGTCACAGCGGGGCGGCCTGGGGTTTGGTGGCGGCCCCGTTCGAATTAATACTCTTCCTGACAGACACTTTAGCGTGTGTCCGGCGGTCTCGCTTCCAGGAGTGGGTGAAGAACTCCCGAACTGGTGCCGTTTGCCCGCTTGTCGCCCCGGCGTGTAATAGCTAGACGACTCCAGGTATGGCGCGAATCACACCGACGCGTGCGCCTCCGCCGAGCACCGCCGGGGCCGCCAGTTCCGCGTGCGCGGCGGTCCACTCGATCCCCATCCGATGCAGAATCGCCAGCGTCAGCGGCATTCGAGCGCGATCGTGGCCGTCTTCGATCTTGTAGGCGAACGCCGATCCGTCCGGCAGCGCGCCGGCGTGCACACCGTCCGCGCCGATCTTGCAGACCAGTCCGGGAGTGGCCTGCATGGCCAGTAGGTCGGGCGCGTTCGTGCCGGAAATCACTCGTGGATGCGCGCGCACCGCGTCGGCGACCCGGCGTTCCGGGGTGCCGGGTTCGGCCGTCGCCATGGTCGAGAACACCCGGGCGAGGTTGACCAGCGAGACCGGGATGATCGGCAGCCCGCAGCCGTCGATGCCCAGATCGGTTTCCGGCTCGCCGGTCAGGTCGGCGACCGTCGCGATCACCGCGCGCTGTAGCGGATGTGCCCGATCCTGGTAGCCGGCGGTAGGCCAGCCGTTGACCGTGCAGGTCGCGAGCATTGCCGCGTGCTTGCCCGAGCAGTTCATGTAGAGGGGATGAGGTCCGCCCGGCAGCGCCGCGACGCGGGCTCGCTCGTCGTACGGCAGGTCGGCCGGGCACGCCAGCGCGGTATCGGGCAGACCGAAGCGGTCCAGCAACCTGCGCACCAGCGCGATGTGGTCCGGTTCGCCGTAGTGCGAGGCGGTCGCGATGGCCAGTTCGGCGTCGTCGAGCGGCTCGAAGCCGTTGCGCAGCAGGGTGATCGCCTGCATCGGCTTGTTCGTCGAGCGCGGGAAGATCGGCAGGTGCACTTCGCCGAGTTCGAGGGCGGGCTCACCCGCGGCGTCGAGCACCACCACCGAGCCGCGGTGCACGCATTCGCGGAAGCCGGAGCGGACGACTTCGACCAGCTCGACACTCATGGCTGCACCCCCGCAGCGATGTCATCGGTGCTCGTCGTCGTGTGCCGGTGGGTGGCGGCGCGGCCATGCCTGCGCGCGTGCCGTTCCACCTGCATGCGCACGTCGTCGGAGATGGTCGGCTCGTCGGCGAGCAGGATCGCCAGCAGGTCGGGATCGGCGCCGGTGAACAGGTCGCGGACGGTGACGCCGTGCTCGGGGACGTGCACCACCGAGATCCGGTCGCCCGCCGCGATCGTGCCCTCCGTGAGCACCCGCAGGTAGGCGCCGGTGTCGCCGCGCAGGGTGAACCGCTTGACCCACTGCTGCTCGCCGCTCCAGTGCTGGAACGAGGCGCACGGCACGCGCGGGGCGCTGACCTCCAGCAAGGTGTCGCCGACCGACCAGCGTGCGCCGATCACCGAGTCGCTGACCGGAAGGCCACGGACACGGAGGTTTTCGCCGAACCATCCCGCGGGCAGTTCCCGCCCCAGTTCCGTGCCCCAGCGGCGGGCGTCCTCGTCGGCGTAGGCGTAGACGGCCTGGTCCACGCCACCGTGGTCCTTGGTGTTGCAGACGTGATCGCCGGCCAAGCCGAGTGCGCGCACCGCGACGCGCCCCGCCACCGGTCGCTTATCGATCGCGCTGCGACCGACCCGTCCCGGCACCTCGATCTCGGCGTGCACGACGCACGCCGCGAGCACTTCTCCGATATCACCGACGCGCACGGGCGGCGCTCCTCTCGTCACGGATGGGGAGCTCGGCACTGAGCAGGGGTGGGGCTGTCGGCGGGGAGAAGCCCCACGCCGACCGGTGTTTCGCCAACGGATCAGCGCCCGCGCAGCCGGTCGACCGCGAGGCGGCCCGCCTGCGGCTCGTCGTCGGTGGGGACCGAATCGGGGTCGATGGACGCCGCGACCGGCCCCGCGACCAGCGCGGTGTCCGCCGGAACCGTGCGCTTGACCAAGGCGAGGGCGATCGGGCCGAACTCGTAGTGATCGATGACCGTGCCGAGCCTGCCGACCGCGCGGCCACCCGCGGTGACGTCGTCGCCGGTGGCCGGGCGCTCGTCCGCCGAGCCGTCCAGGTGCAGCAGCAGCAAGTGCCGCGGCGGCTTACCGAGGTTGTGCACTCGGGCCACGGTCTCCTGGCCGCGATAGCAGCCCTTGTCCAGGTGGACCGCTCCATGTTCGGCCACGCCGCCGATCCAGCGGGCCTCGTGGGGGATGGTCCGCTCGTCGGTGTCCAGCCCGATCCGCGGGCGAACGGCGGCGACGCGCAGCGCCTCGAACGCCCACATCCCCGCCGGGGTGGCGCCGGCCGCGGTGAGCCCGGTCCACAAGTCGGTCAACCGGTCGCGCGGGATGACCAGGTCGAAGGCGTCGGCCGTCGGCCACGGCATTCGGCGCAGGAAACCGCCGCCGGGCAGCGGTGTCGCCTCGTAGACACCGGGAAGGGCGGCGATGCCGAGCGTCTCGGTCAGCCCGGCGACCTCCGGTCCGAGCAGGCTCAGCACGGCGTGGTCGGCGGCTTCGACCGGCTTGGCGTCGGCCCAGAACACCATCCTTTGCAGGAACGCGAGCAGGTCGGGTCCGCGCTCGGCCTCCGTATCGATCCAGACGGTGCCGTCCAGTTCGGTGAGCACGAAATGGTGCTGGACCCTGCCGTTCAGATCGAGATCGAGATTCTCGGCGGACTGCCCGTCGCCCAAGGCGGCGACATGCTGACTGGAGATCGTGTGCAACCAGGTCAACCGCTCCGCGCCGGTGATGCGCAGGACGAATCGGTGCGAACGGTCGACGATCGCGGCGCGCTGCGCCGCGGCGCGCTGTTCACCGAACGGATCGCCGTAATGCCAGGCGACGGCGGCATCGGGCGAACCCGCCGCTCCCGCGACGGCTCCCGACACACTGAGCAGGGGGCTGGGCGCAACGACCACGGACACCCCTCCCACTTTAGGCGGCGTCGTCCAGCGGTGCGCGAACCGGGCTACGGGGCCGGAGTCCGGCATAGCCGATCGGCATTGTCCGAGCATTACGGCGGGCGCTGTGGTGCGGCTCCACAAAAGGTCTGGCAAAAGCGGCCGTGACATAGGCATTGTCCGCTCACACCGCCTACGCTCGTCGCATGGTGGATCGAGTTCTGGTAACTCTCGATGGCGCGGTCCGAGATGCGGACGCGCCGTTGCTGTTCGCGGACGATATCGGCGTATTGCGTGGCGATGGTGTTTTCGAAACGGTGCTCGTGCGCGCGGGAGTCGCGTGCGCGGTCGAATTTCATCTAGGCAGACTGCGTCGCTCCGCACAGGCGCTCGATCTGCCCGAGCCGGAACTGGGCAAATGGCGTGAGGCGGTGGAGACCGCCGCCAAGGAGTGGGGTAGCGAACGCGAAGGCGTGATGCGGCTGGTGCTGACTCGCGGCCGCGACTCCGAGCTGGCCGGCACCCCCGACAAGGTCAAGACCGGCGACCTCGCAGCCGCCGTGCCGGTGCCGACCGCCTTCGTGCTCGTGGCGCCGGTGCCCGAGCGCGTGGCGAAGGCCCGCACCGAAGGCGTCGCCGTGGTGACCTTGTCGCGCGGCATCTCGATCGACCTCGCGCAGGCCGCGCCGTGGCAGTTGCTCGGAGCCAAGACGTTGTCCTACGCCACCAACATGGCCGCCCTGCGATTCGCCGCGCGAATGGGCGCGGACGACGTGATCTTCACCAGCACCGAGAACCGAGTGCTGGAGGGCCCGCGCTCCTCCGTGGTGATCGCCCGCGACAAGCAGTTGATCACCCCGCCCGCGAAGAACGGCGTGCTGCCCGGCGTCACCCAGCGCGCGCTGTTCGCCGAAGCCGAGAAGGCGGGCTGGCAATGCCGCTACGACTCGCTGTTCACCGCCGACCTGCTCACCTGCGACAGCATCTGGATGCTCTCGAGCATCTCCCTTGCGGCGCGGGTCAATTCGCTCGACGGGCTGCGGATGTCCGCTCCGGACAACGCCGAAGAGATCATCGGGCTGGTCGATCGCGGCATCGAGCGGGCGGGAGCCATCGGCGACTGGTGACGGCCTGCGCCTGGTGGTGATCAGCGTCGCTCCGTGATCTCCGTCCTACCCGGACGGGCGCGGGGCGGCGATGAGCACGGGAAACGGGCCGAAACGGGCGGAATCAGCCCTGGTGCGTGGTCTAGGACTCATTGTCCGGAATCGCCTCCGACGTAGGCTTACTACGACACGTCGTAGACACGCAGGAGGCCGGCTTGAACGCCTTGGACATCTCCCGATGGCAGTTCGGCATCACGACCGTCTATCACTTCCTCCTGGTGCCCCTGACCATCGGTCTCGCGCCGCTGGTGGCCGCCATGCAGACGGCGTGGGTCGTCACCGGCAAGCAGCACTGGCTGCGGCTGACCAAATTCTTCGGCAAGCTGTTCCTGATCAACTTCGCGCTCGGCGTCGCGACCGGCATCGTGCAGGAGTTCCAGTTCGGCATGAACTGGAGCGAGTACTCCCGGTTCGTCGGCGACGTCTTCGGCGCACCGCTGGCGCTGGAAGGCCTGATCGCCTTCTTCATGGAGTCGACCTTCCTCGGCCTGTGGATCTTCGGCTGGACCCGATTGCCGAAACTGCTGCATCTCGGCGCGATCTGGATGGTCGCGATCGGCGTGAACGCTTCGGCGTACTTCATCGTCGCGGCCAACTCGTTCATGCAGCATCCGGTCGGCGCCCGCTATAACCCGGAAACCGGCCGAGCGGAACTGGCGAGCATCGTGGAGGTGCTCACCAACAACACATTGCTGGCGGCCTTCCCGCACGTCGTGGCCGGGTCCTTCCTCACAGCGGGCACGTTCGTCACCGGCATCGCGGGCTGGTGGATGGTGCGTAACGCGCGCAGCGGCGACCCGGCGAAAATGGCCGAGGCGCGGGCGATGTGGCGGCCCGCGGCACGGGCGGGCATCGCGGTGGTGATCGTGTCCATGGCCGCGCTGGTCTACACCGGTGACGTGCAAGGCAAGCTGATGTTCGAGCAGCAGCCGATGAAGATGGCTTCGGCGGAATCCTTGTGCCACACCGCACCCGACCCCGACTTCTCCGTGCTCACCGTCGGTACGCACAACAATTGTGACAGCGTGACGCACGTACTCGAAGTGCCGTACGTGCTGCCGTGGCTGGCGAAGGGCGAGTTCACCGGCGTGACGCTGGACGGCGTCGTCGACCTGCAGAAGGCCTACAACGAGAAGTTCGGCGTCGGCGACTACCGGCCCAACCTGTTCGTCACCTACTGGTCGTTCCGCGCCATGATCGGCTTGTCGGCGGGCTCGGCGCTGCTCGCGCTCGCCGGGCTGTGGCTCACCCGTCGCGGGCGGGTACCCGACCAGCGCTGGTTCTCCTGGCTGAGTCTGCTGGCCATCCCGACGCCCTTTCTGGCCAACAGCACCGGATGGGTGTTCACCGAGATGGGCCGCCAGCCCTGGGTGGTCGCGCCCAATCCCACCGGCGATCCGAACCTGCGCCTCACCGTGCAGGAAGGCGTGTCGAACCACTCGCCCGGCGTCGTGCTCTTCTCGCTGATCACCTTCACGCTGCTGTACGGCGCGCTCGCGATCGTGTGGTTCTACCTGATGCGCCGGTATGTGATCCACGGACCCGACCCGGCCGTGCGCGCCGCGACGGAGCCGAAGGACACGGACGCGTCTTCGGGCGGCGCCCGTGCCGAAGAAACTGCCGTCGAACAACTTTCGTTCGCCTACTAGGAGCCGGCGATGAGTTTGCAAGAGTTCTGGTTCGTCCTGATCGGCGTGCTGTTCACCGGCTACTTCGTGCTGGAGGGCTTCGATTTCGGCGTCGGCATGCTCATGCCGGTCCTCGGCAAGGGGTCCGACCGCCGCAGGCGCGCGGTGCTCAACACGATCGGGCCGGTGTGGGACGCCAACGAGGTGTGGCTGATCACGGCGGGCGCGGCGATGTTCGCCGCGTTCCCGGAGTGGTACGCCAGCCTGTTCTCCGGCTTCTATCTGGCGTTGCTGCTGGTGCTCGTCGCGCTGATCCTGCGGATCTGCGCCATCGAATACCGAGGCAAGATCGACGACCCGCGCTGGCGGGCCCGCTGCGACATCGGCATCGGCATCGGTTCCTGGGTTCCTGCGCTGGCCTGGGGATGGGTGTTCGCCAATGTGGTGCACGGCGTTCCGCTGAACGAGAAGAAGCAGTTCGCGGGCTCGGTGGCGGATCTGTTCGGGCCCTACGCCCTGCTCGGCGCGCTGGCGACCGGGCTGCTGTTCGCGCTGCACGGAGCGATGTTCCTGGTGCTCAAGACCGCGGGCGAGGTCCGCGACGACGCACGGCGCGCCGCCCGGCTGCTGTCGGCCCCGACGGTGGTCGTGGTCGGCGGATTCGGATTGTGGACCCAGCTGTCCTACGGTGCGGGCTGGACGTGGATCCTGTTGGGCCTGGCGGTACTCGGCCTGGTCGTCGCGGTGACCGCCGATCTCGCGCAACGTGACGGGTGGGCGTTCACCGGCACCACGGTGACGGTCGCGGCGGCGACCGCGCTGCTGTTCGGGTCGCTGTTCCCGAATGTGCTTCCCTCGACCATCGACGCGGCGTTCGACCTGACGATCCACAACGCGTCCTCGACGCCGTACACACTGAAGGTGATGAGCTGGGCGGCGCTGCTCGTCACGCCGGTCGTGCTGGTGTACCAGGGCTGGACGTACTGGGTGTTCCGCCAGCGGATCACCGTCGAGCAGATCCCGCCCCCGGTCGGCCTGCCCTTGCGGCCCGTGCAGGATTGACGCCATGGCCCGCCCGCCGATCGATCCGCGCCTGTGGCGGTACGCCCGCTCCGCGCGCACCTACCTCGCGCTGACCGTGGCGCTGTCATTGGCCGTCACCGGAGCGATCGTGGCGGCCGCGCTGCTGATCGGACGGGTGCTGGCCGGTGTGGTCACCGATCCGGACGCGCGCACGCTCGGCGCGTGGACGGGCGAACTGATCGTGCTCGCGCTCGTCGTCGCGGTGCGGGTGCTCGCCACCTGGTCGCAGTCCCGGCTGGCGCATCGGGCGGGCGCGAGCGTGGTGGCGGAGCTGGAGGGAGCGGTGCTCGCGGCAGGCGCACGGCTGTCGCCGCGCGAACTCGACACACGCCGGACGGAGTTGGCGGTGGTCGTCGGCTCGGGGCTGTCCGGGCTGCGCGGCTATCTCGTCGGCTACCTGCCCGCGCTGCTGCTGGCGGTGCTGGTGCCGCCGGTCGTGCTCGCGGTCATCGCCGCACACGATCCGACGTCCGGGGTGATCGCGGTAATCACCTTGCCGCTCATCCCGATCTTCATGGTCCTCATCGGACTGCTGACCCAGGGGCGGGCCGAAGCCACGCTCGCCGCCACGACGCGGTTGTCCGACCAGTTGCTCGACCTGTTCGCGGGCATGCCGACGTTGCGAGCGCTCGGCCGCGAGACCGGCGACGCGGAACCGGCTGCGTGGGTAGGGCGGGGCCAGGCCGGGCACCCGCGCACCATGCAGCACCGCGTCCGCGATCTCGGTGACGCCTTACGGCAGCGCACGATGCGCGCGCTGCGCATGGCGTTCCTGTCCTCGATGGTGCTGGAGCTGCTCGCGACCCTGAGCGTGGCCCTGATCGCGGTCTCCATCGGCCTGCGGCTGGTGTTCGGCGAGATGAGTCTCTACGCGGGCTTGGTGGCGCTGATACTCGCCCCCGAGGTGTACCTGCCGCTGCGCATGGTGGGCGAACGATTCCACGCCGCCCAGGACGGCATGGCGGCGGCCGACAAGGCCTTCGCGATTCTCGAGCACACGCCGGCCGAGCGCGTCGGTGGCGAGACCGGCACGGCGATGGGCCCGCATGACGAGTCGATCGAGCGGGGGTCCGGCGACCGCGTGGAGGGTGCGGCGACGAATAGGGGCGTCGACTTCTTCGAGCGGCGGCTGGACAACGACGTGGAGGGGGCGGCGACGGCCCCTGACGATGAGTCGTTCGGGTGGCGGCCTAGCGTCGGTGTCGAGGGCGCGGTGGCGACGGACGGCGAGTCGTTCGGGTGGCGGCCCGGCGTCGGTGTCGAGGGCATGGAGACGCCGCCGGGCGTTGATCCGAGCGATCGTCGCATCGTGCCGAAGGAAACCAGGGGGACGGTTCGTCCGGGCAACTCGGCAGACCCCGGTGTGATCGAACTGCGCGATCTCTCGATCCAGGCGCGGGACGGGTTCGCCCCCGCTGGTTTGTCGTCGATCTTGCGGCCCGGGTCCCTCACCGTGCTCGCCGGTCCCAACGGAAGCGGCAAATCGACCGTCATACAGGCGATCCTGGGCTTGCTCACGCCCGACCGGGGCGCCGTGACCGTCGACGGCGTAGACGTCCGTGACCTGGACCCGGACCGATGGTGGGCGCGGGTGGCCTGGCTGCCGCAGCGGCCGGTGCTGGTGCCCGGCACGCTGCGGGACAACCTCGAACTGCTCGGCGCGCGAACGGTCGGCCACGTCGCCCGCGGCCCGGCGCGCGTGCTCGACGATCTCGAAGCCGCCTGTCTGGCCACGGGTTTCGATGCCGTACTCGATGATCTACCCGGCCGCTGGGACACCGTGGTCGGCCCCGGCGGCATCGGACTGTCGCTCGGCCAGCGCCAGCGCCTCGCGCTGACCCGGGTACTGGCCACCGATCGTCCTGTCCTGCTGCTCGACGAGCCGACCGCACACCTCGACGCCGCCGCCGAAGCCACCGTGCTGGCGGCCCTCCAAGTGCGAGCCCGCGCGGGCGCGACGGTCGTCGTCATCGGCCACCGCCCGACCGTACTGGCCGCCGCCGACCAGGTCGTCCAGGTACGCGCCGAGCCGGCGGGAGTGTTGCGATGAGCCGAGAGCCGACGCTTCGTGCGGATTCCGTCCGCTGGACGTCGTGCCGGTGCCTCGCGAGGTTTCGCCCCGCAGGTCTAGGCTCACTCCGGTCATCTTCCGCGGGTGGGCGTCACGGGGGAGGCCATGCGTTGCTGAGTCGTATGCGCGGGAGGGCGCGCAAGTCGGCGCACAGCCTCGATTCACCGTGGCCATATCGGGCTCGTCCGCGCCGGCGAATCGACGCGGGGCCCACGCAAGAGGAGCGGTTGCGATGACGCGGGACGTTTCGCACGGCACCGGCGCCACGGTGTTCGGCGATCTGCGCCGGATGTGGGCGCTGCTCGAATTGTCCCGCACGCGAGTCGCGGTGGCGATCGGGTGGGGCGTGCTGGCCTTGGGCAGCGGGCTCGGGCTCGCGGCGCTGGCGGCCTGGCTGATCGCACGAGCCTGGCAGATGCCGCCGGTGCTCGACCTGAGCATCGCCGTCGTCGCGGTGCGCGCGCTCGGCATCTCCCGGGGCCTGTGCCGGTACCTGGAGCGTCTTGCCACGCACGACGTCGCGTTGCGCGCCATGACCACCGCGCGAACCACGGTCTACCGCACACTGGCGCGCTCGGATTTCTGGCTGCGCCGACCCGAGATCTCGCGGGGCGCGGACGACAAGCCGGGCACGAAGCCGCCGCGCCGCGGTGATCTCCTGGTCCGCATCGGCAGCGACATCGATGACTTGGGCGCCGTGGTGGTCCGCGTGTTCGTGCCGATCGCGGTCGCCCTCGTCCTCTCGGTCGCGGCCGTCGCACTCCTGGCCACGATCTCGCTCCCGGCGGCTGCCATCCTGGCGGGGGCGCTGGCGCTGTCGGGTGTCGTCGCGCCGTGGTTGTCGGCCAAGGCGGCGTCCGATGCGGAACGCGCCGTCCGCGCCGACCGTGCGGAGTTCACCGCGCAGGCCATGACCGTCCTAGACCACGCCGCCGAACTGCGCGTCGCCGGTCGCCTGGACGCCGCGCTGGCCGCCGCCGGAGCGGCGTCGCGCCGGGCGGTCGCCGCCGAGGACCACGCGGCCGCGCGCAGCGCCTGGTCGGCCGCCGCCACGCCGCTCTCGATCGGCGCCGCCGTGTTCGGCGCCCTCCTGATCGGCATCACCCTTTACGGCCCGGATGGGGGCACGGCGGGCGCGATGACACCTATGGCGCTCGTCGTGCTCGTCCTCTTGCCGCTCTCGGCTTTCGAAGCGGTCGGCCCGCTGCCCGCGGCGGCGCAGACCTTGACGACCGCCCGTGCGGCTCTGCATCGCCTGGACGACTTCGCACCCGGCACCCCCACCAGCACGGCGGAGGACTCCCGGGCACCGCGGAGAAGCGCCGCGGACTCGGCCCGTTCGACCGACGCGGCGGTGCCAGAACTGCCCCGAGCACGACGGATCGCAGTGGTCGGCCCCAGCGGCGCGGGCAAGACGACCCTACTGATGAAGTGGGCGGGGTTGTTCGGCACGCCTCGCCCCGGCGTCACCTTCTTCGCCGAGGACGCGCACCTGTTCGGTACCTCCGTGCTGGAGAACCTGCGCGTCGCGCGTGGCGATCTGACCGCCGAAACAGCCGAGCAAGCGTTGCGGACCGTCGGCCTCGGAGACTGGCTGGACAGGCTTCCGAAGGGCGTGCACACCGACCTGGTCGGGGGAGCGGCAGCCGTTTCGGGAGGCCAGCGCCGGCGGATCCTGCTCGCGCGGGCGCTGGTGTCCCCGGCGCGGGTATTGCTGCTGGACGAACCGACAGAACACCTGGAAGCCGAGGCGGGGGCGAAGCTGCTGCGCGACTTGCTGGACATCGACAGCGGCCTCGTCGAATCCGACCGCACCGTGGTCGTCGTCACCCATCAACTGCCGGACGACCAGCGGGCCGACGTGGTGCTGCGGATCACAGCATCAGGCCAGGTCGGACTGGATTTCGCAGCGCCTGCGGCACCCCTCGGCGCCGTGGATTCCGCCGACCGAGAAATTCCGTTGCCGAGCTGCTGACGCATCGCTAGATTCGTTCGTACACGAGGAAGGAGGTGGTTCGAAGAATGGATATTCATAGGACACGTGAGGTGGCTGTCCGCTAGCGCCACCGCTGCAGGTGGATTTCGCCCGCGCGAGCGCTGAGCGAATTCCAGGCAGTCACCCGGCCCCCGAGCCCCGGTCGGTCCGACCGGACCCGTGCGAGGAAACTCGTACCGGTATGGCTCGGGGGCTGTTCTGTTCCGCCTCTCCGGGTCTTCAGGCCGTACCAGTTGGGTGCGGCGCAGGTTGGTCACAGGTCCTGCGTCAGGGCGTAGGTGCGTTTTGGGCGTGCCCGACGAGTTACCCATGTACTTGCGAGATCAATTGTCGCTTTTGGCTGTAGGTGCGAGGTCGGTCGGCATCCCAGCGTTGCGTTGGTCAGCGCAATCATCTGAGCTCGTTGGCACATGGGGAAATCAGCGCGAATGTTCCGGGCTGAGCAGCACAGCACAGACGGCCTGGACGCAGCTGCCGCGTCACCTTGACCTGCACGGTCCGGAGAGGGGATCAGCCGATGTAGCGCTGGAGGCGGGCCGAGAGGCGGGGTTCGAGGGGGCCGTCGGCCACCACCCGTTCCTCGACGTAGGCCAGGTCGCCGCCCTCGACGATGCCGTAGAGGCGCTTGGCGCCGCCCACGACGACGCCGGACTGGCTGCGGATCACCACGTCGGTGGCCAGTTCCCAGGACGACTGGGTCAGCGCTTGCCCGTAGAACAGCTCCACGATGCCGCTGCTGTGCGACAGCAGCAGTTCGATGACCTCGTCGTTGCCGTCGATGCCGACTCGCCAGAAGCCGCTCTCGCGCAGGTCGGGGCCGCCGTAGTCGCCGTCGGCCTCGATGATCCAGGACCGGGATTCCCAGGCGAGGTAGTCACCGCCGTCGTGTGAGACGACGATCTGCTGACCGAACCGGTAGTCCCCGCGCTCGGGATCGTTGCCCTCGCCCTCACCGCGCCACACGCCCACCAGCGGGAGCAGCGCGAGCATGGAGGCGCTCAGATCCGGACCGAGGCGCAGGTTTGCGGTGTCCTCGGGCAGCGGGAGATCCGGTAGCACCGGGATGTTCCGGGCGCCGGTCGATTTCGCCCGTTCGGCAGCTTCTGCCACGGCCTGGTCACCGCTGCGGCGACCGGCGGCATCGACCGGAGCGTTGCCGTTCAGTTGTTCACTCGCTCGCTCGGCCGGGTTGGAACCTTCGCTCGCGAGTTCGCTCATGATTCGGTGAACAGCCGGTAGAAGACGTAGAGGCCGAACCAGCCGATCAAAACGGCCACGGCCACCAGCAGAATCTCGAAGAAGAGGACCACGTTCCGAGTCTAACGACCCCCTTGTGGCGGCACGCAAACGGCCCCGGTGCTTCCGCGGAGCGGAAAGCGACCGGGGCCGTTCGACGAGTGCGCGGTCTTACTTGGCGACCGCGACGTCGACCGCGTGGATGCCCGCGCCTTCGGGGCGGACCTCGGCGGAGCCGTTGCCCGCCGAGGAGAGCGCGCGAACGGTCCACGAGCCGGGAGCCGCGAAGAACCGGAAGTCGCCGGTACCCGACGCGACGACCTCGGCGGTGAAATCACCGTTGCCGTCGAGCAGGCGTACGAACGCCCCGCCCACCGGCTGGCCGTCGGCGCTGAGGACGCGGCCGGTGATGACCGTCTCCTTCTCCACGTCGACGCCGGCCGGGATGGCCTGACCCTGGGTAGGTGCTGCACACATGTCGATTACTCTCCCAACTCGATCGGAGCGCCGACGAGGGAGCCGTACTCGGTCCAGCTCCCGTCGTAGTTCTTGACGTTCTGGTGGCCCAGCAGTTCCTGCAGCACGAACCAGGTGTGCGAGGAACGCTCGCCGATCCGGCAGTACGCGATGGTCTCCTTCTCGCCGTCCAGGCCCGCTTCCTTGTAGATCTCGGTCAGCTCGGCGTCGGACTTGAAGGTGCCGTCCTCGTTCGCGGCCTTGCTCCACGGCACGTTGATGGCGCCGGGGATGTGGCCCGGACGCTGGCTCTGCTCCTGCGGCAGGTGGGCGGGCGCCAGGATCTTGCCGGTGAACTCGTCGGGCGAACGCACGTCGACCAGGTTCTTGGTGCCGATGGCCGCGATGACCTCGTCGCGGAAGGCGCGGATGCTCAGGTCGGGCGCCGACGCCTTGTACTGGGTGGCGGGCCGGTTCACCGGCTCGGTGGACAGCGGACGGCCGTCGAGCTCCCACTTCTTGCGGCCACCGTCGAGCAGCTTGACGTTGTTGTGGCCGTACAGCTTGAAGTACCAGTAGGCGTACGCGGCGAACCAGTTGTTGTTGCCGCCGTACAGGATGACCTCGTCGTCGTTCGAGATGCCGCGCGCCGAGAGCAGGTCGGAGAACTGCTCCTGGTTCACGAAGTCACGACGAACCTGATCCTGCAGGTCCTTCTTCCAGTCGAGCCGGACGGCACCCTCGATGTGACCACCGTCGTAGGCGGAGGTGTCCTCGTCGACCTCGACGAAGACCACGCCGGGGGCGTTGAGGTTCTCTTCGGCCCAGTCAACGGAGACCAGGACATCGGAGCGAGCCATTGTTTTCCTTTCAGAGATGACGTGCAGGGTCAGTTCGATGCCGGTAACGGGCTCCGGCGGAGGCGGGCTACCAGCGGATAGATCCGGCAACCCAAGCAGATCCCGAACGCCGCGTTCAGGAACGCCGCGAACAGGGCGAAGCCGGCGAACACCGCGCCGACGACTGTGGAGCCGAGCGCGAAGCCCAGCAGGCTGACGGCCGCGAAAACGAAACCGAGCAGCTGCGCGAACCGCAGCGGAGCCGTCGGCTCGGTCTCACTCGTCGGCGCGAGGCGCGGCGCGACGAAGGCGGCGTAGATCCGGCCGTACGGGTGGCGGCGCGGACCGAGGGCGGCGCCGACCGCGAAGACGATCGCCTGCAGGGCGATCAGCACCGCCGCGGCCACCGGCGAGACCGCGGCGGCGAGCACGACGACGACGAGGACCCCGGTGGTCACCCAGGCGGCGAACCGCGGTCCGCGCACGTCGACCTGATCGGCGGAGACGGGCGTGGCTTCGGAACTGTTACGGATCTCGGTGGACATTGTGCGTACTCCTGCGCTGAATAAGTCCGATGACTGGAGATTTGCCAATTCGCCGGGGGATCGTGAGATCACTCGCGCGGCGGGCAAGGGTCGGCGTCAGGAAATCTGGACGAGCCGACCGATCAGCGGCACAGGCAGCAACAACCACCGAGCCGACACAGATCCACTGTGCGGCGTCGGGTGAGCATCAGCTCGTGGTTGGAAAGCACGTCAGCAGTTTACCCAATTCGGCGGGGAAATTGGACCCGGGGTGGATTACACCCGTCCAGGGGAGTTGTCATCGCAGCTCAGGCCGCTGCGGTCAGTGGCTCGAGCGCGGAGTGCAGATCCGTGGCCTTCGGGACGCCGGAGATGCGGAACCGCTCCCTGCCCTCGATGTCGAAGACGAACGTGGTGGGCAGTGAGAGGACGTTCAGCTCGCGCGCGAGCGCGGGCTCGGCGTCGATGTCCACCTCGATGTCCTGCGGCGGCTGCGGCGATCCCGCGAGCTGATCTGTGACGTTGGCAACCACCCGGCGAACGGCGTCACACGGTCCGCACCAGTCGGCGGAGAAATGCAGGACCGCGGGCCCGGCGCCGGTCACGCCGACGGACGCCAGCAGTTGCGCGCGAGCGGAGTCGGACAGGTCGATGCCGTCGGCCGCGCGGATCTTGCCGTCGCGCCGACGCAGCAGGACGCCCACCGCCAGCGCGGCGAGCAGGACCACTGCGAGGATGGTGAGTTGGATCATGGTCGCTGCAATCGGTCTAGGTCGATCGTGACGTTCACGCCCTTGCCCTCCACGACGATCTGACCGCCCTGGGCGGAGACCTTGGTGGGCCGGACACCGAACGGCAACTCCTTGGTGTCGATGGTACGGGTGAACCGGGCGAGCACCGCGGGCCGATCGGCCTCGGTGATCACCGCCACAGGCATGGTCTCGGTGCCGGGCGGGCCGCGATAGAAGCCGGTCGCCACGATTTTCACCTGGTCGCCGTCGAGCGAAAGGTCGGCCTGCACACTGACCTTCTCGCCGCCGTACTGCGCGCCCGGCGTCTCCGGCAGGGTGCCGGTGAGCACCAGCGCGCCGGTGGTGGTCATCCCCGAACCGCCCGAGCCGCCGGTCCCGTCGGACTTGTCGGCGGGACGCGAATGCACCTGCAGATCGGGGATGGCGAACAGCCTGCCGAGTTCGGTCGGCTCCACGCGCAACCGGCTGTCGACCCGCTCCACGGGAACCCCGCGCAGACTGCCGTCGACCAATTCGCCGACCGGCAGCCGCACCCCGGTCAGCGTGGCCTCCAGCGCGATCTCACCGGGGATGTCCAGACGCTTCGCGCGCGCCCGGATCTCCACGTGGTCGTAGCGGCTGTCCCACGCCTGGCCGAGAAAGGGGAAGCCGTGGATGGTCACCTCGGGATCCGCGGTGAGATCGGCGCCGTCGCGCAGCGCCCGGGACACGCGATACTCCGAATAGGCCGCGGTACTGAAGTCGACGACCACGGCGAACCCCGCCAGACACAGCAGGCCGATGATCAGCTTGCGCATGCTCCCCCGTCTCTCCGGGTCTCGGGCCGCGGCGGCCGGAAGCCGCGCGGCGCGCGTTCGGCTGCCGTGCCGGGCGCGCCGCCGGTGGCGGGCATGCCCGATACGTAACCCATGTAGGCACCATATCGGTTGGCCCGAGCCGGGCACCGGAGTGTCCACCGGTGCGACTGTGGACCCCGGAATGCGTGGTCATGCCTTGTTACGCGCTAATCTTGCATCCGATTACCTGTGATTAGCGACGCGGGCGCGGCGGTGCTGCCGCATCCGCGTGGCTACGAGATGGGAGGAGGGCCCGTGGAGCTGCTCCTGCTTACCTCCGACCCCAACCCCGAGTCGGTGTTGCCCTCGCTCGCCTTGCTCGCGCACAACGTGCGCCCGGCGCCCACCGAAGTGGCTTCGCTGCTCGAGGCAGGCAGCGCGGACGTCGCGCTGGTGGACGCGAGGACCGACCTGGCCGCGGCCCGCGGCCTGTGCCGCCTGCTCGGCAGCACCGGATCCTCGGTGCCGGTAGTCGCGGTGCTCACCGAAGGCGGCCTGGTCGCGGTGAACGCGGACTGGGGACTCGACGACATCCTGCTGCCCGGTACCGGCCCCGCCGAGCTCGACGCCAGGCTGCGGCTGCTGGTCGGGCGCAACGGCGGTGTGGCGAGCCCGGAGAACACCGGCAAGATCACGCTCGGCGAGCTGGTGATCGACGAGGGCACCTACACCGCGCGGTTGCGTGGGCGCCCGCTCGATCTCACCTACAAAGAATTCGAGCTGCTGAAGTATCTCGCGCAGCACGCGGGCCGCGTGTTCACCCGCGCGCAACTGCTGCAGGAGGTATGGGGCTACGACTTCTTCGGCGGGACCCGCACCGTGGACGTGCACGTGCGGCGGTTGCGCGCCAAGCTCGGCACTGAATACGAGTCGCTGATCGGCACCGTGCGCAATGTCGGTTACAAAGCCGTGCGCCCGTCCCGGGCGTCGGCCAAGGGTGAGCCGGTGAGCTTTCCGGAAGACGACAACGAGGGCACCGACGATTCGCCGCTCACGCCGGTCAACGGCTCCGCCCAGTAATCCCCGGCGGACGGTGGCCGATTCCGGCGGTGCCCGCACCGTTCCCGGCCGAAATTCTCACCGCCGCCACGACGTTGCCGACAGTGGACCCCGCGCGGGGTCCACCGGCTCGAGGAACGGAGGCCGATGAGCGGCGCGACGACACAGTGGACCGACCGTCCCGACGCGGACACGGCGCAGGCGATCACCGCTCTGCTGACGCGCGCCACCGCGGCCGACGGCGTCGCCCCCGTCTCGGAACAGGCCGTGCTGTCGCTCACGTCGGGCGACCACACCGCAGCGCGCCACCTGCTCGCCTGGCGGGCCGGAGCGATCGCCGGTTACGCCAATCTCGTTCCGCGGCATGGCGAACATCCCGCGATGGCCGAGGTCGCCGTCGATCCGGCCCAGCGCGGGCACGGCGTGGGTACCGATCTGGTCACGGCGGTGTTGGCCGAGGGAGGGCCGGGGGCGCGGGTCTGGGCGCACGGCGACCGGCCGGCGGCCAAGGCTGTCGCCGCCCGGCTCGGGCTGCGGACCGCGCGTGAGTTGTGGCAGATGCGGCGCTCTCTGGCAACTCCAGAGCTACCGGAGCTTGTGGTTCCGGACGACCTCGTGTTGCGCACCTACGCCGGTCCCGCCGACGACGCGGAATTGCTGCGGGTGAACGGCGCCGCCTTCGCTTGGCATCCCGAGCAGGGCGGGTGGACCGAGCGCGACATCGAAGTCCGTCGCGGCGAGTCGTGGTTCGATCCGGCGGGGCTGTTCCTGGCGTTCGACCCGGCCGCTCCCGATCGTCTGCTCGGATTCCACTGGACCAAGGTGCATCACGCGGAGAATCCGCCCGTCGGCGAGGTCTACGTGGTCGGCATCGATCCGGCCGCGCAGGGCCGGGGACTCGGTCGGCTGCTCACCCTCGCGGGATTGCGGCACCTGCGTGACCGCGGATTGGCCGAGGTGTTGCTCTACACCGAGGCCGACAATGTCGCCGCGGTGCGCACTTATACCCGTCTCGGATTCGCTCCGGCGCACGTCGACGTGGCCTATGCCGCGGCGGAGGCTGAATAGCAGGCGGCAGAACGGATGCGCGCGAGTAAAACTGCGGCAAACGTCACATCCACCGGCTGCAATCGCGCCGGGCTGTTCACTCTCCGTTCACTCAGGTCGGTCCAACTGTCAACCACGTGACCTTAGGTTGTGTGAGGGCAGCACACTGCTGCCTGGTGCGCAAGTTCCCCGCGAACAGCACCACAGCACCCGTCCGGGCCGGTGAGGGACCGGACGAGTAGGACGCCATTCCGGAGGAATAGTGAATCTCAAGCGCAGCAGCGCCCTCGTTGGTGTGCTGGCCGTCGGCGCCATGACGCTGGCCGCCTGTGGCAGCGACGACAACACCTCGACCGACACGGGCAATGTGGCGAAGGTCGACGTCGCCTGCGGCGGCAAGAAGGCCCTCAAGGCCAGCGGTTCCTCCGCGCAGAAGAACGCGATGGAGCGCTTCATCGCCGCGTACGAGAAGAACTGCGACGGCGCCACGCTCAACTACACCTCCAGCGGCTCGGGCGCGGGCGTGAGCGAATTCATCGGCGCCCAGACCGATTTCGGTGGCTCCGACTCGCCGCTGAGCGCGAAGAAGGACGAGCCGAAGAAGGCCGCCGACCGCTGCGCCTCGCCCGCGTGGAACCTGCCGACCGTGTTCGGCCCGGTCGCGATCACCTACAACATCGACGGCGTAACCGATCTCGCGCTGGACGGCCCGACCGCCGCCAAGATCTTCAACGGCACCGTCACCACCTGGGACGCCCCGGAGATCAAGGCGCTGAACCCGAACGCCAAGCTGCCGTCCGAGCCGATCGCGGTGATCTTCCGCAGCGACGAGTCGGGCACCACCGACAACTTCCAGCTCTACCTGGATTCCGCCTCCGACGGCGCCTGGGGCAAGGGCGCGGGCAAGGCCTTCAACGGCGGCGTCGGCGCGGGCTCGAAGGGCAACGAGGGCACCTCGGCCGCGGTGAAGACCACCAAGAACTCGATCACCTACAACGAGTGGTCCTTCGCGAAGGCGCAGAACCTGTCGATCGCTCGCATCATCACCTCGGCGAGCAAGGACCCGGTCACGCTGAGCGTCGCGTCGGCGGGCAAGGCGATCGAGTCCGCGAAGATCTCCGGCCAGGGCAACGACCTGGTCATCGACACCTCCTCGTTCTACAAGCCGTCGGTCGCGGGCGCGTACCCGATCGTGATGCCGACCTACGAGATCGTGTGCTCGAAGTACTCCGACGCCGACACGGCGACGGCGGTCAAGGCCTTCCTCACCTCGGCGGTCACCAACGGCCAGCAGGGCTTGGACGAGGCCGGGTACATCCCGATCCCGGAGCAGTTCAAGACCAAGCTGACCACCGCCATCAACGCCATCTCCTGATAGCAGCCCCCACATGACCGTCCACGACGAGGTTGCCGCCACAGGCCAGTCGGATTCGACCGGCCTGCGAGCAGGCGGAGATACTGCGCTCATGCCGAGCAAGCCGAGCACCGACCCGGGCACGAAGAGTCGCCGCCCGCACAGCACGCGAGCGGAGATCGTCTTCCGCTCGCTGGCGACCACAGCGGGTGCGATCATCGTCGCCGCCATCGCATTGATCGCGCTGTTCCTGCTCATCCGGGCGGTGCCGTCGGTGCTGGCGAACGAGTCGAACTTCTTCACCAGCACCGACTTCAACACCTCGGACGCCAACCACCTCCGGTTCGGCATCCGGGATCTGTTCATGGTCACGGTGCTGAGTTCGATCTTCGCACTGGTGCTAGCCGTTCCGATCGGCATCGGCATCGCGCTGTTTCTGACGCACTACGCGCCGAAGACGCTGGCGCGGCCGTTCTCGGTGATCGTCGATCTGCTCGCGGCGGTGCCCTCGATCGTGTTCGGTCTGTGGGGAATCCTGGTGCTCGCTCCGCAGTTGGAGCCGATCCAGACCTTCCTGAACGACAACCTGGGATGGCTGTTCCTCTTCTCGGACGGCAACATCCCGCTGGCCAGCGGCGGCACGATCTTCACCGCGGGCGTCGTGCTCGCTGTGATGATCCTGCCGATCATCACATCGGTCAGCCGTGAGGTGTTCAACCTCACCCCGCGCGCCCACATCGAGGCGGCACAGGCACTCGGCGCCACGAAGTGGGAAGTCGTGCGGATGACGGTGCTGCCGTACGGCCGCAGCGGCATGATCGCCGGCGCCATGCTCGGCCTCGGTCGCGCGCTCGGCGAGACGATCGCCGTGCTCATCGTGCTGAAGACGGCCGCGCAGCCGGGGCAGTGGTCGGTGTTCGACGGCGGCTACACCTTCGCCTCCAAGATCGCCTCGGCCGCGGCGGAGTTCAGCGCCCCGCTGCCGACCGGCGCCTACATCGCGGCGGGCTTCGTGCTGTTCGCGCTGACCTTCGTCGTGAACGCGCTGGCTCGACTCGCCGCGGGCGGAAGGGTGAACGGGTGATGACCTCCTCGACTCTGGACCGGCCGATCAAGCCGCCCACTTTCCGTGATGTGAGCCTGTCTCGCAAGGTGCGCAACAACGTCGCGACCGGCCTGGTCTGGCTGGCGTTCGGCATCGCGCTCGTGCCGCTGGCCTGGGTCCTGATCATGGTGATCAGCAAGGGCTTCAGCGCGGTGGTCCGGGCGGACTGGTGGCAGAACTCGCTGAAGGGCGTGCTGCCCAATCAGGTCGCGGGCGGCGTCTACCACGCGATCTACGGCACCATCGTGCAGTCGTTGGTCGCGACGGTGATCGCCGTCCCGCTCGGCATCATGGCCGCGGTGTACCTGGTCGAGTACGGTCGCGGCGTGCTGGCCAAGACCACGACCTTCATGGTCGACATCCTGGCCGGCGTGCCGTCGATCGTCGCGGCGCTGTTCATCTTCGCGCTGTGGATCGCGACGCTCGGCTTTCCGCAGAGCTCGTTCGCGGTGTCGCTGGCGCTGGTGCTGCTGATGCTGCCGGTGGTCGTCCGGAGCACCGAGGAAATGCTCAAACTGGTGCCCGACGAACTGCGCGAGGCGTCCTACGCGCTCGGTATCCCGAAGTGGAAGACCATCGTGCGGATCGTGGTGCCGACCGCGCTGCCCGGCATGATCAGCGGCATCCTGCTCGCCATCGCCAGGGTGATGGGCGAGACCGCTCCCGTGCTGGTGCTCGTCGGCTATAGCAAGTCGATCAACATGAACATCTTCGACGGCAACATGGCGTCGCTGCCGCTGTTGATCTACCAGGAGCTGGCCAACCCCGAAGCTGCCGGACGCGAGCGGGTGTGGGGCGCGGCTTTGACCCTCATCATCATCATCGCCCTCCTGTACCTGGCGGCTGCGGTCCTCAACCGCCTGCTCACCCGGAACCGATAGAAGCGGAACGGATTACCGAAATGGCCAAGCGGATCGACGTCAAAGATCTGAACATCTACTACGGCAAGTTCCATGCCGTGTCCGATGTCTCGCTGACCGTGCTGCCGCGCAGCGTGACCGCCTTCATCGGTCCCTCGGGCTGTGGCAAGTCCACCGTGCTGCGTTCGCTCAACCGCATGCACGAGGTAACCCCGAACGCCAGGGTCGAGGGCGCGGTGATGCTGGACGGCGAGGACATCTACGGCAACCAGGTCGACCCGGTGGGCGTGCGCCGCACGATCGGCATGGTCTTCCAGCGGCCCAACCCGTTCCCCACCATGTCCATCAGGGACAACGTCGTCGCGGGTCTGAAGCTGCAGGGCGTGCGCAACAAGAAGGAACTCGACGAGGTCGCCGAGCGCTCGCTGCGCGGCGCCAACCTGTGGAACGAGGTCAAGGACCGCTTGGACAAGCCGGGCGGCGGCCTGTCCGGCGGCCAGCAGCAGCGTCTGTGCATCGCGCGCGCCATCGCCGTGTCGCCCGACGTGCTGCTGATGGACGAGCCGTGTTCGGCGCTCGACCCGATCTCCACCCTTGCGATCGAGGATCTGATCACCGAACTGAAGAAGGAATTCACCATCGTCATCGTCACCCACAACATGCAGCAGGCCGCGCGCGTGAGTGACCAGACCGGCTTCTTCAACCTGGAAGCCCAGGGCAAGCCGGGCAAACTGATCGAGATCGACGACACCGAGAAGATCTTCTCCAATCCGTCGCAGAAGGCCACGGAGGACTACATCTCCGGCCGCTTCGGCTGATCCGCTCCGCCGCGCGAACATCGATCGACGCGGCATAGGCAACGGAAAGGCCCTGGGTAGCGCATCGGCTACTCAGGGCCTTTCGGGTGTTCGGGTCGGCTACTCGTTCTGAGGTGGGGTCTCGAACAACGGCGACGGCGTCGCCTCTACCCGACGGGTGTGTTCCGAATCCGATTGCCGGTTCGCCGTGTGTGCTCCCAGCAACCCGGTACTCGCGGGCGCGGTCGACGGTGCGCTGGGCGTGGAAGGATTACTGGATGCGGTGGGTTCGGTACCGGTGTAACTCGCTTGCCGGACCGACGTCGGTTGCTCCGTCTTCGATTCTGCGGCTTTGTCCGAATCAGGATCGCCGGTCTTGCTGTCGTCGGTCTTCGACGCGGAGTCATCCGCCTTTTGATCGGTGGCTTTCGCGTTCGGATCGGCTTCGGAGGGTTGGCCCGTCGGGGAATCGGTGGAGGCTTTGTCCGGTGCGGATGTGCTGTCTTTGGCGGGCTCCCCGGTGGACGGGGAATCGGCGGCCGTGCCGTCGGCCGCCTGATCGACGCTGGTGATCACCGTGTCGGCGGCGTTCGCGAATTTCTCCGCAGCCGTGCCGGCGGAGTCGATCAGATTCTTTCCTGCGTCGCCACCCGCTTTGATGATGTCGTCGAGATCGTCATCGAGCTTCCCGACCGATTCGATCAACGTCGGCATATCTCCGGTGATACCGCCCACGGCGGTGATGAGATTCGTGACGTCCGAGGGCGTCCAAGAATTCGGGTCGCTGGCGGGGCCGGTGGAGCCGGAGGACTTGGATTCGTCTTTCCCGTCGCCGCTGTCGTCTGTCTTCTTGCCGCTCTCGTCGGTCTTGTCGCCGGTTTTGTCGCCGCTGTCGCCGGTTTGGTCGCCTGTCTCGTCCTCACCCGACTTCGACTTGTCGGTCTCGTCTTCGCCGGTGGGCTGTTCCTCGGCGATCGGGCTCGCCTGCGGCGTGCCCGCAGGCGTGGTGGAAGGGTCGGTGGGGTCCTGTTCGGTATCTCCGGTGTCGGACTGCGGGCTGTACACCGCGAGCATCGGATCCGTCTGCGGTGTCCCGTCGAGCGGGTCGCCCTCCCCGAGTTGGTCGCTGCGGGTACGCACGTTCGCGCCGGCCTGCTCGATCTTGGTCGCGACGTCCGATTGGGTGCCGAGCAATTCGTTCAGCGCGGTCGTGATGGCGGTCTGGTGGGTGTATTGGGTGTCGCCATCGTCATCCGAGACGTCCGGGCCGGGAGTGACCTGCCAGTCCTCGGAGACGGTGAATCCGGCCGCGACGGCTTCGTCGACCTTGTCCAGCAGAGCTTGCCGGAACCCGGCCAGGCTGGTGCCGCTGTCGATCAACGTCTGCGCGAGGTCGTCGGTATCCAGCGCCACTTTGTTCGCCGCGTCGCGATCGCCTGCGATCCGGTCGTACGCTGCGTAATAGGCATCGCCGCTCCAATGCGCTCCCGCCGCCCGGATCTGCGTGACCGTTTCATCGATCAGCGTAACGAATTCGCTGTTGCGCGTCCGTATCTCGGCTCCGGCTTCGCCCAATTTCCACGGCTGCCATTCCGACCGCACCTGGCTGAGGGTTGGTGTCGTGCTCGTCGTCCTCACAGATGCGCGCCCATCGCGTCGAGGCCGTCACGGAACTCCTGGTCGGACACCTCGTAGTTCGCGGCGCCACCTTTCGCGATGTTCGAAACGCGTTTGCAGCGCATGGCCATTCGCTGCCATGCGTCCTCGATATTCGAACCCGCCGCCGAGCAGACCTCGCTCAGCGTCGAACCCGGTAGCACACCGCCGAGCGCATCGGTGGTGGCCCGTACGGTCAAAACCCCGATCGCACCGCCGATTTTGTCCATCGACGCGGCCAACGCACGTAGCTCCGCTGGATCGACGTTCATAACGCCCCCCTTCATACCGGATCCCCTCCGGCGTAACGCTATACCAGAGCAATCCCGCCCCGTGCGGCCAAATCTATCATTCGCCGCCCGCGAAAGGTCAAGACCGGCAAGCCTTTCGGCTACCCTTCCGCATCCGGGTCCGGCGGGAGGACGCCGGTGACCAGGAAGATGACCCGGCGGCCGATCTCGACCGCGTGGTCGGCGAAGCGTTCGTAGTAGCGACCGAGCAGCGTGACATCGACGGCGGCGGCGACGCCGTATTTCCAGTCCCGGTCCATCAGTAATGTGAAGAGGTGGCGGTGCAGATCGTCCATCGCCTCGTCGTCCTCGTTGAGCTGCGCCGCGCGCTCCGGGTCGCGTGTTTCCAGCACCTCCCGCGCGCCGGCACCCATATTCACCGCGATGCGGCCCATCTCGGCGAAGTAGCCGTTGACGGACTCCGGTAGCGCGTGGTTGGGATGACGCCTGCGCGCGACCTTGGCCACGTGCAGCGCGAGCGCGCCCATCCGGTTCACGTCGGCGACGATCTGGATCGTGCTCACCACCTGCCGCAGATCACCGGCGACCGGTGCCTGCAGCGCGAGCAGGGCGAAGGCCTTCTCCTCGGCGTCCTGAATCAGTTCCGCGATCCGGTCGGACTCGCTGATCACCTGCTCCGCCAGCGCGAGGTCCGCCTGGAGCAGGGCCTGAGTCGCCCGCTCCATGGCCGAGCCGGCCAGGCCGGCCATCTCACCCAGCAGGTGGGCGAGTTCGGCCATTTGCTCGTTGTAGATGACACGCATGGAAACTGACACTAGTTCGCCGCGCTGACCAAGTCACGAACGCGGAGTGAATGACCGGTGTGCATCATTAGCGCGCCGGTTGCCGTTGACGATTCAACGACCGCGCGCCCATGCCGTCGCCGGGCCTGAAACGGCGGGATCGTGTGGATTTGTGATCTGCGTCGCACCTGTGCCCGGTGGTCACAGCGCGCTACTTGCAGATGTCCTCGGCCGCGTTGACGTGTTCCAAGTCCGACGGCAGCACGGCGGGCGTCGAGTCCGTCGAGGTGCTCGTCGCGACGTTGCCGATCTCGTCACCGACCGGCGTCGGCGCCTTCACGGTGACGCCGGACTTCGAGTCGCCTCCGATGACGACCTCGACGATGCCGCCGAGATCGTCCGCGGCCTCGATGGTCGCGCCGGGGATCGAGGTCGCCACGGTCGCGGCCTCGGCCTCCAGGCCGGGGGCGTAACGGACCTTCGTCGTGGTAGAGGTGCCGTTGGCGTAGTTTCCGGTGTTGTAGATCGCGAAGCCCTGGTTGCCGAGTTTGGTGGCCGCCGTGCGCGCCAGCCCTTCGACTCCGGAGCCGTTGGACACCAGCAGCGAGACAGTCGAAGGATCCACCGCCTTGTACTTGGTCGGTGTCGGAGCGGCCGGTGTCGGAGCGGGTGCGTTCGCCTGAACGGTCGGCTTCTCGCCTGGCAGAGGCTGATCGTCGCGGATCGCCTTGAAGATCGCCTTGATGTCGGATTCGCGGGGGATCTCGTTGCCGTAAGTGGTGGTGCCCGCGGTTGGAACGGTGATGAAGGTGACCACGCCGGCATCAATCTTCTGCAGTGAACGTCCCAGCATCAGTAGGTCGGTCGTTTCGACCTTGTTGACCCAGGTGTGCTCGCGAAGCGCAGTGATGAAGCCGTTCAGCTTGCCCGGATTGAACAGCACCCTGCTGGACAGCGTGCTGCGCAGCAGCGAAGCGAGGAAGCGTTGCTGTCGGTTGATGCGGTCGTAGTCGCTGCGCTCCTCGCCGTAGACGTGCCTGGCACGCACATACTTCAGCGCGGTCTGGCCGTCGATGCGCTGCTTGCCCGGGTGCTCGAGGATGGTGCCGAGCACGTCGTCGACGAGCGGCTTGGACGCGCAGACCTCGACGCCATCGATCTGGTTGACCATCGACTCGAAACCGGCGAAGTCGATACCGATGAAGTGATTGATCGACGCGCCGGTGAGGCGCTGAATCGTGGAGACGAGGCACATCGGGCCGCCGAGGTTGTAGACGGCGTTGAGCTTGTCGCCTATGGCGGATGGGAACTTCTCATCGGTGTATGAGCCTTTTTCGTTGTCCCACCCATTGCACTGGGGCCTGGTCACGTCCAGGTCGCGCGGGAAGGACACTACGACGACCCGACTCCGGTCCTTCGGGATGTGGACCAGCATGGTGGTGTCTGCGCGGGCACCCTCGGCGTCGTCCAAAGTGCCCGCACCGAGCTGGCCGTTGGCCCCTGCGCGTGTGTCGGTGCCGACGAGCAGGTAATTCTCGTCGCCGAGCTGGGCATTGGAATCGATGATGTCTTCGGAGTTCTCGTCGAGAGCGGAGACCTGGGTGAAGCCGTCCGTGGTCGACCGCAGATAGCTCCAGCCGCCGCCGGTGACCAGCAGAGCGAGCACTGCGCACACTGCACCCCCCGCCCTTCCCGCGGTCCGCAGCCGCTTGTTGCGGCGCTCCTTGGAGGCCTGCAGGCGGGTCTGGGCGGTACCGACGGCCTTCGGCTTGGCGTCCTTGCCGTCTTTGGTGGGCCATCCCACGCCCTTGCGCTTGGCGCGCGTGGGCTCCTCGAGCGGAGGAAGTACGTCGGTGACCTCTTCGGCCTGCTCCGGCTCCGGAGGAGCGGCGGGCGCCGGGCGCTCGGCGGGGCGGCGGCTCGGGGGGCGGGCGGCCGGTGTGGCGCCCGTGATGTCCTGGACCACGGGTGAACTGCCGGTCTGGCGTGGCGGCGAGTCCGGCGCGCGCCGGGGACCGGCTGCGGCGCCGCGGCCGTTGGCGGCGGCCGGGTCGGCGGGCCTGCGCGGAGCTTCCTGCCGTGCGTCGGCACGGTTGATTCGTGCCGATGGAGGGCCTGCCTGCGGCGGTAGTGGCTCAGGGCGGCGGCCTCGGTTCGCCGGGGGCCCCGGAACCGGTGGCGGCTCGACGCGGCGCCCTCGTCCGTTGGCGGCGGGGTCCGGCGGACCGGGTTCCGTACGGCGGCCTCGGCTCGGCGCAGCGGCCGGGTCCGATGAGGCAGGCTCCGCGCGGCGGCCGCGGCGTCCGGTGCGTTCGTTGTCGACCCGCTGGACGAGATCCTGCACGGTCAGGGGCGCGGAGCTCTGGTCGGGAGCGGCGTCGGTATGGCGGGAACGACGAGATGTGCGTGTGGCGTCCTGTTCAGGGTTGTCCGCCGCGGGGTACCGCTCCCACGGGGCGCGACCTCCGGGACGTGGCGAACGCCCGTGCCGATCGTCACCCACCAACGAACCTCGCTTTTCGTCCTGCTTTTCCGCTCAGGTCACACTCGACCGGCGGCACCGATTCCGCAATGATAACGATTCCGCCACGGCGAGCCACCCCAGTGTGAAATCGAAGAGGTCACAGTGGTGTTGCGCTTGGGATTCGCTGTGCGGTTGCCGGATTACCCTCCGCTGTGCATCACATCCGCCGCGCTCGGCACCGCGGGATCATCCGGATCGTCGAGCCAGCCGTGTGGCAGCGCGACCTTGCCCGGCGAACCCTGCCTGCCGCGCGGACCCTCCGCGTCCTTCGGGAACGGAACGGCCGGGTCGAGCTGGCCGACGAGATCTTCCAATTGCGTGAGACTGCCCACCGTGGCGAACGCGCGACGAAGATCGGATCCGACCGGGAAGCCCATCAGATACCAGGCCATGTGCTTGCGCAGATCGCGCATGGCCTTCTCCTCGCCGAGATGCTCGGACAGCAGCGCGCCGTGCCGGTACAGCACCGCACCCACCCGGCCCAGATCGGGCGGCTCCGGCAGCGGCTCACCGCGCAGCGCCGCCTGCAACTCGGCGAACAGCCATGGCCTGCCGAGGCAGCCGCGACCGACGACCACGCCGTCGCACCCGGTCTCGTCCATCATGCGCACGGCGTCGGCGGCGGAGAAGATGTCACCGTTGCCGAGTACCGGGATGGAGGTGACCGCCTCCTTGAGGCGGGCGATCGCGGTCCAGTCGGCTTCGCCGGAGTAGCGTTGCGCGGCCGTGCGCGCGTGCAACGCGACCGCCCGCGCACCCTCGGCTTCCGCGATGCGTCCCGCGTCCAGATAGGTGTGGTGCTCGTCGTCGATCCCGATGCGAAACTTCAGAGTGACCGGGACCCCCGCCGGTTCGGCCGCGCTCACCATGGCGCGCACGATGTGCCGGAACAACGTCCGCTTGTAGGGCAGGGCTGCGCCGCCGCCGAGCCGGGTGACCTTGGGTACGGGGCAGCCGAGGTTGAGGTCGATGTGGTCGGCCCACCCCTCGCCGACGATGATGCGCACGGCTTCGCCGAGCGTGGCGGGGTCCACGCCGTAGAGCTGCATCGAGCGGGGGTGCTCGTCGGCGTCGAAGGACATCATGTGCAGCGTTTTCTCGTTGCGCTCGACCACCGCCCGCGCGGTGATCATCTCGCACACGTAGATAGAGGTCGGGCTGCCGAATTCCCGGCACAACTTACGGAAGGCCAGATTCGTGATGCCCGCCATCGGCGCGAGCACGACCGGCGGATCGACCGGATACGGCCCGATCCGCAGTTTCGCCGTCGCCTCGGTAGTCATCGTCACGCCGACCAGTGTCTCATTTCCGCACGTAAGTCGGCCGGAGCGGGTCGCCCGCCCAGTACGCATGCCGCGATGCGGGCGCTACACCGGTCCGTTCATACCGCGCCGCCGTCCGGTCCCGGACGGCGGCGTGCTGTCGCTGCGGTCAGCCTACGGAGCTGCCCGCCATCTGGCGGTCGCGCTTCGCGGCTTCGCGGGCGAGCATGCGGTCGCGCTGCTCCTCGAACTTGACGACGTCCTTGCTCAGCTTGTCCAGGAACAGGCCGAGGCGCTCGCGGACCGCCTCGCCGCGGGCGGTGAAGTCCGTGCGCTCGAAGATGTTCCACTTCTTCAGCACCGGCTGGACGACTTCCTCCAGGTGCTGGCGCAGGTCGTAGATGCCGTGCTTGGCCATCAGCACGCCGTTGCGGCGGAAGTTGGGCATGCCGGCGCCGGGCATCTGGAAGTTCTCCAGGATCAGGGTGATCGCCTCGATGGCCTGGTCGGGGGCAAGGTCGAGGGCGGCGCCGCACATGTTGCGGTAGAAGATCATGTGCAGGTTCTCGTCGGCGGCGACGCGCTGCAGCATGCGGTCGGCGATCGGATCGTCACAGACCTTGCCGGTGTTGCGGTGGCTGACCCGGGTGGCGAGTTCCTGGAAGGTGACATACGCGACGGAATGCAGGAATCCCGCGTCGGCTTCGGCAGGGGAGGCGAAACCGTTCGTCATGTGGACCATGCGGGCCTCTTCGAGGGCGACCGGATCGACGCCGCGGGTGACGACCAGGTAGTCCCGCATCACGATGCCGTGGCGATTCTCCTCGGCGGTCCAGCGGCCCACCCAGGTGCCCCAGGCGCCGTCCTGCGAGAAGTTCTCGGCGATCTCCCGGTGATAGGAGGGCAGGTTGTCCTCGGTGAGCAAGTTGGTGATCATGGCCGCCTTCGCGACCTCACTGAGCCGGGACTGCTCCGGATCCCAATCCACGCCGCCGAGTGCCGCGAAGTTGCGGCCGTCGTCCCACGGGACGTAGTCGTGCGGATGCCATTCCTTTGCCAGGGAGAGGTGCCGGTTGACGTTTTCTTCGGCAACCGGCTCCAACTCCGTCAGAAGCTCGAGTTGAGTCAGATCCCTTGCCATGTATGAACCCTTCAGTGTGTGCTTCCGGTCGTGCAGGTCATCCCAAGGTAGACCGATACCGATGCGGCCATACCTTACGGCACCGTAGGTGTGATGCGAAACGCATCCGTTAGACGATCGATGCCCTGGTGATCCACCTCATACGACGCCTTCGCCGTTCGGTGATCTACACGAGTGTATGGGTTATTCCCGCAGCAATGGGACTATCGACGCGGCCCACGGAGCGTTAGCCGCACGTGACGGATCGCACCGCCGCATTCACGGCGCGAGGTACACGATGAAACGCCCTGGTACCCGCGCGTGTCGGCCACCGCGGCGCACCTAGCTGCGACGTTACTGTGAATTGTCTGCCAACGACGTCAGGCGGACATCCTTGCCGGAAGGTTGATTCGTCTCGGCGTTTCGACGCCATGTCGGGCTTGTCTCAACCGGACGTGTTCAGTCAGCGGCGGAACGGGTTCGCAGACGAGCGAGACTGTTGCACGGCTACCGGGTGTCAGGGTGGTCGGGACCAAGAGGCCGCTCGCGATCGACGGGGGTCTTCTCGGGCAGCGGTATCGCCTTGGCTGTCTGACCCGCTGACTGGTATGCAGCGGCGAGGTTGTTGCGTGTGGTGAGAGTGGTGGAGTGGTCGGGACCGAGAATCCGCTCGGCGTCGGTGAGGTTGCGCCCTAGGAGGGGAATCGCCTCGGCTGTCCGACCGGCTGACTGGTATCCAGCGGCGAGATTGTTGCGGAAAAGCAGGGTGGTGGGGTGGTCGGGTCCCAGGATCCGCTCCGAGTCGGCGAGGTTGCGCTCGAGTAGTGGGATTGCGTCAACCTTCCGACCCGCCGAATGGTAGGCGTTGGCGAGGTTGTTGCGGGAGGTCAAGGTGGCGGGGTGGTCGGGACTGAGGACCCGCTCGCGATCGATGACATTGCGCTCTGCCAGCGGAATCGCCTCGATCACCCGACCCGTCAATTGGTATGCGCTAGCGAGGTTGTTGCGGGTGCGCAGGGTGGCGGGGTGGTCGACACCGAGGATCCGTTCACGATCGATGAGGGTTTTCTCGTACAGCGGTATCGCCTCAGTCAGTCGCCCCGCCAACCTGTAGGCATAGGCAAGGTGGTTACGGGAGGCCAGGGTGGCGGGGTGGTCGGGACCGAGGACCCGCTCTCGATCGACGACATTGCGCTCCAACAGCGAAATGGCCTCGATCACACGACCCGTCAATTGGTATACGCTGGCGAGGTTGTTGCGGGAAGTCAGGGTGGCGGGGTGGTCGACACCGAGGACCCGCTCGCGATCGATGAGGGTTTTCTCGTACAGCGGTATCGCCTTCGCCGCACGCCCGGCGTCCCGGTAGGCGTCGGCAAGGTTGTTGCGGGAAGTCAGGGTGGCGGGGTGGTCGGTGCCCAGGATGTGTTCGACTTCGGTGAGGTTGTTCTCGTACAGCGGTATCGCCTCCGCCAGCCGACCCGCCTCCCGGTAGGCATTGGCGAGATGGTTGCGGCACGTCAGGGTGTTGGGATGATTGGGGCCATGGGCTCGCGCGCATTGAGCGAGAAACGGCTCGGCGATAGTGATCGCTCGATCTAGGCTCACAGTTTCGATCAAGTGGCGTATCGCCCAGAAGCGGCAAGCAACGGCGTCGTCGCGGACATCAGGTGAGGCGTGGGTAGGTACGCCACTTGCCCAGAGCGCTTCGATCTGGTCGACCAGATCAGCACCTACGGCGCGATACACCCATGCCTGTTCGTGCTGGACAAGCCGTGGTCGCAGTACGGCGAGTGCGCTGGTGAGGAGATCGTCGCAGTCGTCGGCGTCTCGGTCGCGTTCGAGCAGCACACGGGCGGTAAGTCGATGCGCGAGTAGGCGGTCTTTTGCAGTGGACCAGTTCAGCAGTGAGTGCTGGGTGCCGCGGTCGATCGCCTCGTCGACCAGTTCGTCCAGTTTCGGGTCGGGATGGTGCAGCAATTCCCGGCGTATCCCGGACGGGGCGAGCACAGCGAACAATCTCAACAGCCAACGCACCACACTGTCGAGATCCGCGTCGCCGCGGGAAGCCTCAGCGGCCTGAATCGACAGCAGGATCGCCTGGTCGACCCGCAGCGGGTGATCGGCACCGTCCCTGCGGCGTAATACTCGTGGTAGGGATTGTGCCCGAAGCCGCTGCAGGTAGGTCTCGTAGCTCAGGGGTGGCCGCGCGGCGGTGATTACGGCTGCGGCCGCGGACAGCGCCAGTGGCAGGTAGCCGAGTTCTTTGGCCAATTTTTGCTCCCCGTCGGGATCATCGACGAGGCCGGTGGCCTCACGAAGGTAGGCCAAAGCCTGTTCGCGGGTGTAGCCGGTGCCTGCATCTACAGTGACGTCGGCGAGCCACGTAATGGCGGTGTTGGTGGTGGTGATCAGGACCCGGGTGCCGCCGCGGGTGGGCAACACCGCGCGGAGCTGTTCGGGGTCGGTGGCGTTATCGAGTACCAGCAGGTATCGATCGGAGCTGTTGTTGAGGTGGTTGCACAGCCGCCGGGCCGATCGCAGCGTGTCCTCGCCAGGCGCGGAAAGACCCAAATAATCGGCGATCTCGGACAAACCGGCATGCAGGGTGTCGGCGGTTTCGGCGTTCACCCACCCGACCGACCCCTCCTCGTGGTCGAGGACGTGGCGGGCATAGGCGGCGGCCAGCTGCGTCTTGCCCGCCCCGCGCATCCCGGTCACCACCACGGCCACACGCCCCTGTGCCAGTCCCTCTTCCAGATCGGTGAGCTGCTCACGGCGCACGAAATGATCCGGTTCCCGTGGCACCGAACCGACCACCGCCCGACCCGGAACAGCGGGCTGCTTCGTGGGCGAATGGATGTCGATCCGCAGGTCTCGACCGACTCGCACCTGGTCGAGGTCGAATGCCGGTAGACCCGCGGAGGCCCCCTGCTGGGTGTGTGACGCGTCCGGGCCGGGGATTACCCGCGCGCCACCGAAGGGTCCTCATCATCGGGCCTTCCGGCCCGCACCCCGCTGACCCTGATCGAGCCACCCGCTTTGACGTCGGTGGCCTCCACTCCGCTGCCTGCGGCCGCGGTGACGTCGCGGATCTCGATCTCCCCGCCGGCCTCGACCCGGGTCAGCTGCACACCCACCGCCGCGGCCGCCGCGGGGGCCTGCTCCTCGATCACTCGCAGCAGTTCCTCCGCCGCTGCCCGCACTTCCAGGTCCTCCCCGGCGCCGGCCTTGCCGAGTTCTTTCGCCAGGAGTTGACGCCGCAGCGGCTCCTGCGGGTCCCGCTCCACCCCGATGATCTCGGCCTCGATCACCCCATACCGGCGAGACAGCAAGTCCTTCAGCGCCTGATAGGAATCGGCCACCACCCGAGTGGCCACATCGGTCAGTCCCGTCGCCGCACCAGCCGCCACCGCGGCCGCGATCAACGTCACCGGATCCATCCGTCGAACCTCCCACTCGACTCACCACCGCGAACCAGCGGCGGACCCGCACAAACTAGCGGAAGACACATTCTCGCAGGGTCATTCATATCGACGACAGAAGTGGACGCCTCCGGCCGGACCTCGTCGAGGAGTTCACCGACAATTGTGCCCTTCATCACATCTTGGCCGCTCTCAATTTGCCCTGGCCAAACATCTGGGGCGGATAGTGCCGTCACTGCGACCAGGCCATTTCGTCGATCCACGGCTCGCATATCGGTGGCTCGCCCTGTCGGTCGGCGGTGGCGGGGATGGCGACGAAGGAATCTGCGAATGACCGTCGATCGAGGCCCTCGAGCTCGGATCGCGGTGCCGGGCGTTGCTTGGGGTACTCGAGTGGATTGCACGCGACTGGAAGGGTGCGGCTCCGGCGTGGCCCTTCACGTCGGCATAACAAGTGCCTGCCTGCGGAGAACTCCCGGAAACAACGCGGGCGCCCGGAGTGACCCGGGCGCCCGGCGCCTGTGCCCCCAGTAGGGCTCGAACCTACGACCTGCGGATTAAAAGTCCGTAGCTCTACCAACTGAGCTATAGGGGCGCGGAGGAACAGTGTAGTGGGATCGGGGGCGGATGCCCCAATCGGGGGAGTTCGTGTCGGCGGGCGGAGTGGACGGGTGGGGCCGGCGCGGCGGGGCCGGGTGTGGCGGGCGGTGAGGGGGAGTTGGGTAACGCGGCGTGCGCGGGCTGCGATGCAGGCGGTAAACACTTGCCACCCAGCTTTGTTCATCTCAGCTGTATCTGGATATCATTCAATCATGTTGGCTGGCAATGTCTTTGGATTTGCAGGGGGTGAACGGCTCTGGCCGGGGCGGGCGCGTGGGACGGGTTGGCGGGCGAAACGTTGGCGGTGGCCGGTCGTCCGGACTGCTGGTTCACTCGCGTGAACAATCCTGGGCCGCTGTCGAATTCGCGCACCCTCCGGACGGGACGGTGCGGTTGCCGAATATTTGCCGTAACAGAAATCGGAATCGGATGGCTACCTGACTCGTCGGTTTGCCGCGTGTCGGATCGAGATTCCGGGTACGGTGACGCCTTGGTGAATTCCGAAAGATTCGCCGACTCGTTCGGCGCCTTGGAATTCGGATTGTCGTTGCTGTGTCCGAGAGCGCCGCGGTCGGTCCGGCCGGCCACGGTTCGACGGAACTCGATGCCGCAGGAGGAGGCACGTTCGAGACGAAGAAATGCCCGGATGCGCACCCCCTGCGGCGCACCCGGGCAGGCAAACTATACCAGCTGGTGTTGTTCAGGTTTTTCGCGAGTTTTCGTACCGAAGGTTTGAAATCGGTCGAAAACCGGGTTTCACGTATTGATAAAACTCAGGAATTCGCGCCGAGGGTCCGTTCCTTCGGGGGTGGCTGATGGCGGCGAGTAGGCTTCGGAGGCGTTTCGAGCATGGCACGGCAGCAAGAGCGGGCGCGCCGGACACGGGCGGCGATTATCAGGTCCGCCGCCGTTGAGTTCGGGAAGAGCGGCTATGCCGCTGCATCGCTCAACCGCATATTGGAAGGGTCGCGCGCCACCAAGGGCGCGATGTACTTCCATTTCGATTCGAAGGAAGATCTGGCACGCGCGGTGCTGGAGACCGCGGTGGAACGCTACCGCGCGTCCGCCGAGCGCTGGCTGGCCCGAACGGATCTCAGTCCGCTGGACGTCCTGCACGGGGTGGTCGATGAGATCGCGCTGCGGTTGGAGCACGACATCATCGTGCAGGCCGAGTACCGCCTGATCATCGAACCCGACTTCTACCGTGACGTGCAGGCCGGTGGCGGCCGCATCCTGGGTCGCACCACCAGGGTGCTCACCGTCCGCGCCATCGACCACGGGCAGCTGCGCGCGGATGCCGATCCCGACCGGTTCACCCGCACGCTCGCCGCCGCGCTGGCCGGCCAGCGGTACATGGTGGCCCTGCTCGGCGGACAGGTGGACCTGCGGGCGCGATTCGAGGAGGCGCTCGAGGTCGTGATCGAGGCCATGGCCACCATGGAATGGCTGGAGAAGTTCCGCAGCGACGGCTGGCGGGCGCAAGCCCGCTTGGAGGAGCTCGGTTTGAGCCTCTGACCAGCCGGTTTGGGATTCGAGTCCGGTCTGTCATAAGCTATCCCAGCTCCCAACGGACAGCCGTTGAAAGCCGGTCCGGAGAAATCCGGGACGAGCCCCCTTCGTCTAGCGGCCTAGGACGCCGCCCTTTCAAGGCGGTAGCGCGGGTTCGAATCCCGTAGGGGGTACGGTCTACGGATCGTTGGTAGCAGTGCATGGCCCTGTGGCGCAGTTGGTTAGCGCGCCGCCCTGTCACGGCGGAGGTCGCGGGTTCGAGTCCCGTCAGGGTCGCAAGAAAGCGCCGGAGATATCCGGCGTTTCGCGTATGGCATTCACTTCGGGTGCCTGCGGCCAGGTAGCTCAGTTGGTACGAGCGTCCGCCTGAAAAGCGGAAGGTCGCCGGTTCGATCCCGGCCCTGGCCACTCCACTCGTAGGCGAGCCCGGTTCAGGGAGAGCGTGAACCGGGCTCGTTTCGTCATTTCTTGTGGGGTGCAACCCCCACGCCCCGCCCGGAGGGCTTCGCCCCGGACCCCCTCGGTGGTGGTTGCGTTCGGGGGGACCGTCCGGATTGGATTCGCGGTGTGGTCCGGGTTTTCTCTGCTCCCGGTCATCGGTTCGTATCGTTTCTTCGCGCTCCTGGGTCCATGTCGCCTCTCGTTCGGGCTGAGTCGGCCCCGCTTGATGCCAGAGTCGAGGGCTGCTGGGGGTCCTTCAGTAGTCGGCGGGTGTGGTTGGTGTGGTTTATTCAGGGTGGCCTTCATTCGTAGGGGCGTTGGTCGAGTGAGTGCCCGCTCGGTCGCTGTCGTTCGAATTGGTGGCCCGGGTTCCCGGCGGGTCGGTCTCCCGGGGCCGTCGGTCGGGGCCATAGGGTCGGTTCTTCGCTTGCGGCGGGAATCGCCGTCCTGATTCCCTCCCTCAGCTGCCCGCGGGGCGTGGAACAGCCCCTTCGCCTTCCACGGCGGGTGTTCTCTGGAGTCGGTCGAGCGTCTACGTGTGGTGAATCACACAGTGGCGCATCCGAGTTCGGGCTCGGGTGGTGGTCGGTGGGGTGCGGGTAGGCTGGCGCGGCCATGCCGACCCTTCTTCTCGCGCTCGCGGCGTTCGCCTTTCTCGACTCGCTCGACCTGCTGCTCATCGGCGTCACCACGGCCGTCGTGTACGACAGCAGGCTGAGCCGCCGGTCGCCGCTGGTGGGCGGTCTGAGCCTGCTGGCGGGCGTCTTCGCGGTCACCACGGCGTTCGGGATCTGCACCGTGCTGGGAATCGGATTCCTGACCGATCTGATCGACTTCCAGATCACACCGGCGGTGCGGTACTGGGGCGAGCTTTCGGCGGGCGTGGTGTTGCTCGCTCTCGCATGCATTCGGATGACCGGAACGACGGCCCCGGAGCGGGTGACCGCATTGCGCCGCCGACCGTGGGTATTGGCGGGCATCGGCGTGGCGATCGGCATCGCCCAGGCGCCGACCGCGGTGCCGTATCTCGCCGGACTCGCGATGATCTCCGCCCGGAATCCACTGCCGACGTTGTGGCCGCTGATCATCATCGCGTATTGCGCGCTCGCATTGCTGCCGCCGTTGGTGATACTCGGCCTGGCGATGCGGCGAACGACCGGGGCGCGGCGGATGTATCGAAAAGTTGTTCGCATTATCACTACTTACGGGCCGATCTCGGTGCGCGTGCTTTTCGCGATCTTCGGTGTGGCTCTCCTGTGTGACGCGCTCGTCCATTACCGCAGCCTCTGGTGGTGAATTGCGGCCGCCGTAAGTCCGGCAATGGTGGGCGAACGGGAAACGCGGTTTGCGGGGCGGTGTTCGGTGGGATGCTGGAGGTATGGCTGAGCGCTGGTATTACTGCTTGAAGCACAATCGGGCCGAGCAAGGACGGCAGTGCTGGTTCCGCGACCGGATGGGCCCGTACCCGGACAAGGCGACGGCGGAGCGGGCCCTCGAGATCGCACACGCGCGCAACGCGCGGGAAGACGCGCGCGACCGGGCCTGGCGGGACGGGGACTGAGCCCGCCCGAACTCGGCCCGGGCAATCCTTCCCCGGGCCGGTGAAGTTGATCTTGAGCCGCAGGTCGGAGGCTCGGGCGGGGTCACACCGGGTGCGGCCGCTCAGCCCGCGATCAGGTGTATCGAGTACGGTTCTCCAGAACTCGACGAATGCTCGGAGGTCCTGGCGTGGGCTGCGAGCGGAAACCAGGATCAGCAGGGAGGGCGACCCTTGAGGGTTACCGTTGTTGTGCCGACCTACAACGAGCGGGAGAATCTGCCGGTTGCGGTGGAGCGGCTGACCGCGCTGCCGGTGCCCGACCTGCACGTACTCGTGGTGGACGACAGCTCGCCGGACGGCACCGGCGAAGTGGCCGACAAGCTCGCCGCCGAACTGCCGAACGTGGTCGGTGTGCTGCACCGGACCGAGAAGGACGGGTTGGGCCGCGCTTACGTGGCTGGTATCACGCGCGCTCTGGACGAGGGCGCGGACGTGGTCATCCAGATGGATGCCGACCTGTCGCATCCCGCCGAAGTCATCCCGGCCATGCTGGAGAAGCTCACCACCACCGACGCGGGCGTGGTGCTCGGGTCCCGCTACGTGCCCGGCGGCTCGACGGCCGCCGAGTGGAAGTGGTACCGCAAGGCGTTGTCGGCCTGGGCCAACTTCTATGTGAACCTGATCCTGCGCCTGGGGGTCAAGGACGCCACCGCGGGCTTCAAGGCATGGAAGGCCGACACCCTGCGCGCCATCGACGTGGCCTCGATCCGCAGCAACGGCTACTCCTTCCAGGTCGAGATGAATTACCGCACCATCAAGAAGGGGATCGCGATCGCCGAGGTGCCGATCCGGTTCGAGGAGCGGACGCTCGGGGCGTCCAAGATGAGCCTCAAAGTGCAGCTCGAATCGGCGCTCATGCCGTGGAAGCTGCTGTTCGGCCGGGCGGTCTGAGCGCGCCCCACGAGCCACGGGAACGGGGCCCGGCGCCCAGCGGCTGACGACGCCGGTTGTGCCCCGCGACCGAAACGAGCACCGCGGCCAGGGGAGGGCGCCGCCGCCGTCACGGCGACTTACACCTGGGCCGCCCGCTGCACCCTGCTCACCGGACGGACAGCAGCGCGCGCGGCGTCATGCCGATCACCGGCGGTGCGGTGGAAGCGGCGACGACGCGTGGGTGAGCCGTCGCCAGGCCGGACAAACCCTGCCGCAGGTCGACCCCACCGAATCGGCGGCGCTGCCGACGTGCGATCGGCCGGTCAGCGCGGCCAATCCAGGAGCGTATCGACGAACAGCTGGCGCACCCGCGCCACGTTGTGGTCCAGATCACCCGGATCCCATGCGCTGACGTCGATCGGGTCGAGGATCGCCACGTCGACCGTTCCGGGCCGGGCGACCATCGCGTTGCGCCAGCAGATCTCGCCCGCGTTCCGGATCACGACCGGGATGACGGGCACTCCGGCCTGTATCGCGATGTGGAACGCGCCTTTCTTGAACGGTCCGATCTCGGGGGTGTAGGAGCGGGTCCCTTCGGGAGCCACCGCGACCGACAATCCGCCGCGCAGGGTCTCGACCACCGGCAGCAACGCCGCCTTCGCCTGCGCGGTGTCCGCGCGGTCGATGAACGTCACTCCGACGAAGCGCATGAGCGGGCCGAAGACCGGATTCTTGGTCAGCTCCTTCTTGCCGATCGCGGTGACGCCGCCGCCGAGCACCTCGGGCACGATGATGATGTCGAACTGGCTCTGGTGGTTGAACAGGAAAACCGCGGGCCGCGGCGATTTCGCGTGCTCCGCGCCGGTGACGCGCACGTGCACGCCCGCGATGCGCAGTGTGTTGCGCGCGGCGTGCGCCATCAACGCGTCGGCCATTTGCTGCCGGTCCTTCGTGGGCGCTTTCGACGCGACGCCGAACAGCGCGCCCCCGAGCAATCCGGCGAAGCCCGCGGCGGTGCGGGCGTAATCGCCTGCGCGCGGCGAGCGGCGCGGCCGGAACGTCAGCCGGGCCCACTGCCGCCGGTCGGCGGTGTCGGCCAGCTCGTCGTCGGGGTTCACCGCCACCGGATGCCCCACCAGCGACAGCATGGGCGCGTCGGCGATCGCGCCTGCGTAGGCGTAGCTGCGTCCGAGATCCACCCCGTGCGCGGCGGCGAACTCCGTGACCGCCTCGGCTTTGCCGTTGCGCCACAGAGTTCTGCCGTCGGGATACCCGGTGAGCACACCGTCGGTGGTGGCCATGGGCGTGTACAGCACGTGTTCGATACCCAGCTGCGCCGCGGCGGGCGCGACGTGGAATCTGGTCAGCGAGGTGGCCAGCACGATCGTGTGCCCGGCCGCTCGGTGGGTGCGGATCAGCTCCCACGCTTCGGGATACAGGTATCCGTACCCGGTGCGCTTGAACTGGCGCCTGCCCAGCTCGTCCAATTCCTGTTCGGAGCGACCGGCCAGCGTCGCGGACAGCTCGCGGAGGAACCGGCTGTATTCGCCGTCGGTCATGTGGTTGTGGAGTCCGCCGAGTAGCACGTCGGCGGGCTTGCGGCGGGGCCGGCGCCGGGAGCCGGGACCGTCGACGACCGCGCCGCCGAAGTCGAAGACCGCGGCGACCGCGGGGCCCTGCGGCCCGGAGCGGATGGCGGCGAGCGCGGCGTCGAGGTCAGCGCGCGCGTCGGTCATCGATCCTCCTGAGTACCGCGATGTTTTCCGGGCGATCGTTCACCGCGCCTCCCGATTGGACGGGTCCAGTGCGGCGGCCTGCGCGATGCGGGCGCCGATCACGCGCAGGCGTTCGGCGAATTCCCTTCGTCGTGCGATCAATTCCTTCCGAGCCGACTCCGGATCGTCCTCGGACACCGTCTCCAGCAGGCCGTAGTTGTCGGCGAGCTTCAGGGCGCTGGTGAACAACTCGGTGGAAACCGACTCGGGGCTGTGCAGCCGTTGCTGCAGCATCATCTGTTTGCCGACCGCCACGCATTCGGTGATGAGCCCCTTACGGTCGATCTCGTCGCTCGCGTCGCGATCGGCCAGCCGCTCGGCCACCACCAGCTGCGCGTCGACGAACGAGCGCAGCACGCGATGGGCCATGGTGAAGCCGGAGGCGGTGAGCTTCGCCAGGATGTCCGAGCCGTCGGTGTCCCGGCGGGAATGGCTGTACCAGTCCGGATCCACCAGCAGCATCTCCGCGACCATCTGATCGGCGAACTCGCCGCGATCCGGGAAGAAGAACTCGAACTTCAGCAGATCGCGCAGCCGGAATGCCTCGTCCCAGCCGGTTCGCAGGGCATCGGCGTCGTCGCTGTCGACCGCGGCCAGGATGGACAGCTCGAGGATGGCGCGATTGACGAACCAGTGCACGGCACTGTTGCGGTAGAAGGCGGCCTCCAGGTGCGCGCCCGACTCGATCGAGTACACCGGCTCGATCCCGCCGCGATACACCGTGACCACCTTCGTCAGCGAAAGCTGTTCCAGCACCACGGCCAGGCCCTGTTCGTCGCGGAGGGCCTCGAGTTCGCCGCGCGGCAGTTCGCGCTTGTCGATGTAACCGAGGACGGGGTTGAGCACCGTGCGCACCTCGCCGAGGGTCAGGGCGCGCCCGTCCACCCCCAGCAGCGCCAGGGTGACCAACGCGTTGACCGTCACCGGGGTGACCGCGTTGATACCGACCGCGACTTCGAATGCCAACCGCTGCACGGCCCTTCGCTCCAGTTCCGCGATCTCGGGTGGTTCGTTGTCGACGACCCCGGCTTCGGTGCGCGGCGGCGGAATCGGCTCGGTGTGGTGTAGCGGGATGGTCAGCGGCGGGGCCGTGAGCGGATCGCCGTGTGCGGAGAGCCGGTCGCGGGCCGACAGCGGCTCGCCGAAACGGACGTACACGTGCCCGGCGGAATGCTGCTGGCTACGGATGTAGCGCGCCAGCCAGGTCAGGCCCTCCGGTTTCTTCTTGCCGCCCTCCTGCTCGGTGGCGATGGCGCCGAGTTCGTTGAGCCGCTCGTAGGTGATCGAGACCGGCACCAGCATGACGTCATCGATGCGGTTGGAACGGACCGCCGCGGAAAGGTAGTTCAGCAAGCCGTAGCGCGGCGGCCGCAGTTTGCCGGTGCGGGTGCGGCCGCCCTCGAAGTACCACTCCAGGTTGAAGCGCTTGGCCAGCAGATAGGCGAAGTACTCCTCGACGACGGCCTTGTAGACCTCGTCGTCGCCGAAACTGCGCCGGATGAACACAGTTCCGGTGCGCCGGGCGACCGGGCCCATCGGCCAGAAGCTGAGGTTCGCGCCGCCGATCACGTGGTTCGGCGGGAAGTCGTTGCGGGCCAGCACGTCTCCGAGCACGAACGCGTCGACGTAGGAGCGGTGCGAGGGCAGGAATACCAGCGGGAAGCGTCGGTTGAGATCGCGCAACCCGGCCAGGCCGGAATCGTCGGAGTCCACCTTCCAGGTCGAGGCGTGCACCGGGCGCATGGCTTGGGTGAACAGGTCGGAGATCAGCCTGCTCTGCGCGGCCACGAGCTCGTTGAGCGCTTTCTCCGCGCGGCGGTACACCTCGTGCGGGCTCGCCCCGATCTGGTCGGCGATGAGTTCCAGCCTGCGCAGGAAGTCGGGGGAGTCGAGGATCTCCTCCGCGACCAGCTTGGGCACCTTGTACCGGTCGCCGATGATGGTGCGCTCGGCGCGTTCGAGCGCCACCACCGCCGCGCGCACGACCGCGCGGGCGAACGGCTCGGCGGTGCCCTTGTCGAACAGGGCCGAAGCTTCCGGGTTGTTCGCTCGCAACTCGCTGAGACAAGCCGGCGCACCGGTCAGCACGACGTACCGGTCCGGTGACTTGGCCAGCAGTCTGCGCTGCGCCAGCCGATTCGGCTTGCGCGGGTTGGTGAGCAGAGCCAGATCGGCGAAGGTGACGCGGCGCACGCCGTCGCGTTCGGGCGGCAGCCACAGCACGCGGATCGGCACCACCAGCGGATCGTCGCGCCTGCCGACCAGCCGGGCGGCGACGGCGCCCGCGTCCAGGTCCAGCTGCGTGACCGGCGCGTCGGTGCCGAACTCCGCGCTGATCCCGCCGTCGGCAAGCCACTTGCCGACGAGTTCGCGTTCCACCCCCGAGGCGGCGTCGATCAGGGCCACCACCGATCGTGGTGCGGTCCCGGGCCGGGCTGTCGCGGGTGAATCGCCGCGGTGATCGATCATCCCACTATTCAATCCCGGAGGGTCTATTCCGCGCAGGCAGTCGGCGCGGCGAGTTCGTTGCGGACGCGAATGGCCTGTCCTCGCGAAGTGGGTTGGCGAAAGTGCTTGCCGCTGTGGCCGCGAGCACACCCGCACGGTGATGCAGGTAATGCTAACCTTACCTGCATTAGTTAGGCCAGGGTAACCTTTGGAGGATCGTTGTCGACCACGGAACGCCTGCGGGTTGAGTATGTGACCGATCCGGCGGCAGCGATGTCCCGGCTGGCGGGGGCGGATCGGTTCGGCGAGTACGTGATGTACGAGCGCCCCGGGGAGTGGGTGTTCGCCGCCGATCCGATCGGCAGTGTCGAACTGGACGTCCGCGAACTGCGCATCGCCTGGGAAGGGCAGACCACCACCAGCCCGTGGGAAGGCAATCCCGCGGGAGTGATCGACCGCGCGCTCGGCAGGTTGCCCCTCGACGGGCGGAACGCCTACGGCTGGATCGGATTCGAGTTCTGCGCCTGGGCGCTGGACGCCACCGAGCACCTGGACCCGCGCACCACGCTTGCGCACCTGATGGTTCCCCGGATCGAAGTGCGGATGGGCGAATTCGGCGTGCGGATATCGGGCGCGACGCCGACGGAGACCGGAGACATCCACGACCTGATCGCGCAGTCGCAGAACACCGAACTGCCGCGAGCGCATCCGGCCGACATCCGCATCGACCCCACCGGCTACCGCGACCGGGTGGCCGAGGCGGTCGGCGAGATCCGGGCCGGGCGATACCAGAAGGTCATCCTGTCGAGGAAGGTCGATCTGCCGTTCGCCGTGGACATTCCGGCCACCTATCGGCTCGGACGCGCGCACAACACTCCGGCGCGGTCGTTCCTGCTGCGGCTCGGCGGTCTGGAGGCGGCGGGCTTCAGCCCCGAACTGGTCGCGTCCGTGGACGACGACCGAGTGGTGACCACCGAGCCGCTGGCGGGCACGCGCGCGTTCGGCCGCGGCGCCGCGGCCGACTCGGCCGCCAGGGCCGACCTGATCACCGACCCGAAAGAGATCGTGGAACACGCCATCTCGGTGCAGACCTCGTTCGCGGAGATCGCGGCCGTCGCCGACCCCGGCACGCCCGCGGTGTCGGATTTCATGGCCGTGCGCGAGCGGGGCAGCGTGCAGCATCTGGCCTCCACGGTGCGCGGCCGGCTGGCGGCGGGCCGGTCCAGCTGGGACGCGCTGGAGGTGCTGTTCCCGTCGGTGACCGCCTCCGGGATTCCGAAGCGCGAAGGCGTCGACTCGGTGTTCCGCCTCGATCACGACCCGCGCGGGTTGTACTCCGGTGCGGTGGTGACCGTTTCGCCGACCGGCGCGCTGGAGGCGACCCTGGTGTTGCGCGCGGTGTACCAGAACGCCGAGGGAGCCTGGCTGCGCGCGGGTGCGGGCATCGTGGGCCAGTCCCGGCCGGAGCGCGAGTTCGAGGAGACCTGCGAGAAGCTGGGCAGCATCGCGCCCTACGTCGTCAAGGCGTAACGGAAGGCGTACGGGCAGCGCGCGATCGGTGCGCTGCCCGTCGGTCTTCCAGCCGCACTTACAGGTCGGCGCGCAGCAGCGCCTTCTTGTCGATCTTGCCGACCGCGGTGACCGGCAGTTCGTCGCTGCGGCGCAGCACGTCGGGCAATTTGTAGGTGGCCAATCCGCGTGCGGCGAGGAAGGTCTTGATCTCGGCCAGCGTCGGCATCTCGCCGTCGACGACCAGCACGGCGCAGACCTTCTCGCCCAGGGCCGCGTCGGGCAGCCCGACGGCGGCGGCATGCCGGACGGCGGGATGGGCGAGCAGATGTTCCTCGAGCTCGTCGCAGGAGACGTTCTCGCCGCCGCGGTTGATCACATCTTTGATCCGGCCGGACACCACCAGATGCCCGCTGGGCAGGCGGCGGACCAGATCACCGCTGCGATAGAAGCCGTCCGGGGTGAACGCGCGCGCGTTGTGCTCGGGCGCTCGGTAGTAGCCGCGAATCGTGTACGGACCCCGGGTCAGCAGCTCGCCCTCCGCGCCGGGGGCCACCTCGTTGCCGTCGCCGTCCACCACGCGGATCTCGTCGGCGGGGGAGAGCGGACGGCCCTGACTGGTGTGCAGCAATTCGGCCGGATCGTCGAGCCGGGTGTAGTTGAGCAGACCCTCGGCCATGCCGAACACCTGCTGCAAGGTCGCGCCCAGCGCCGGGGTCACTTCCTTCGCGTTGACCTCCGCCAGTCGCGCGCCGCCCACCTGCAGCAGCCGCAGCGAACTCAAATCGGCCGCTTCCCATTCGGTGGCCGCGCACCAGAGCTGGGCCAGCGGCGGCACGACGGCCGTGACCGTGACCCGGTGCCGCTCGATCGCGGCGAACGCGTTCTCCGGGCTCGGGTCGCCGACGAAGGCCACCGCACCGCCGACCGCGACGGTGCCGAGGATCCCGGGGCAGGCCAGCGGGAAGTTGTGCGCGGCGGGCAGCGTCGCCAGATACACGTCCCGCTCGGTCAATTCGCACACCGCCGCGCTGGCGGTGGCGTTGTAGGCGTAGTCGTCGTGCGTGCGCGCGATCAGCTTCGGCAGGCCGGTGGTGCCGCCGGAGACCAGCATCAGGGCGATATCGCCCGGATCGATCTCGGGCAGCTCGCCGCCGTCGCGCGGGATCGAGGCGAGGTCGGTGAACGGACCGGGATCGCCGAGGACGAGGACATGGCGCAGCGACGGCACCGCGTCCCGCACGGTCGAGGCCAGTTCCCGGTAGTCGAACTCGCCCGTCCGGTCGGCGACGATGTAACCGACCGCGTCGGAAAGCCGTGCCAGATGCTCGATTTCGGCCCGTCGATGCGCGGGCAGGCTCAACACGGGAATGATCCCGGCGCGCAGCAGGCCGAACAGCACGGTCAGGAACTCGGGCACGTTCGGCAGCTGGACCACCACGCGGTCGCCGGGCGCGATGCCGAGCGCGAGCAGTCCGTGGGCCATCCGGTCGGCGGCGGCATCGATGTCGGCGTAGCTGCGCGTGCCCGTCGCGTCGACCAGTGCGGGGCGCTCGGGATGCCGCTGTGCGGTCGAGCGCAGAAGGTCTCCCAGCGGGCGTCCGGCCCAGTAGCCGGCCGCTCGATACTCCGCGGCCTTGTCCGCGGGAAAAGGTACGTAGCCGTCGCGATGCGCGGACTCGGTCGGAGTGGAAGTCACGGTCAGCCTCACAGTTCGAGCAAAGGGTTCCCTTATATAGGTTAGGCAACCCTACTTGGAATGCCCTCGCCCGGAGTAGACCGCGGCGTGTTCGAAGCTGCCGCGCCGGGCCGCCGAGCACTAGACTTTTCGTCATGACCAGGTGGGACACCTCGAACATCCCCGATCAGAGCGGTCGGAAGTTCATCGTGACAGGGGCCAATAGCGGCCTGGGGGCCGAAACGGTGCGCGCGCTCGCCGCTGCGGGGGGTGAGGTGGTGCTCGCCTGCCGGAACGTCGCCAAAGGGGAGCGGGTGGCCGCCGGGCTCGGCGACCGGGCGCAGGTACGCGAACTGGATCTGGCCGATCTCGCTTCGGTGCGCGCGTTCGCCGAGGGCGTCGACGGGGCCGATGTACTGATCAACAACGCGGGCGTGATGGCTCTGCCCGAAGGGCGCACCGCCGACGGATTCGAAAAGCAGATCGGCACAAACCATCTCGGCCATTTCGCGCTCACCGGGCTGCTGCTGGGCAAGATTTCCGACCGGATCGTCACCGTATCCAGCGGTGCGCACCAGATCGGCAAGATCGACCTGGACGACTTGAACTGGGAGCGGCGCAAGTATCAGCGCTGGGCCGCCTACGGGCAGGCCAAGCTGGCCAACCTGATGTTCGCTCGCGAGCTGCAGCGCAGGTTGACCGCGGCGGGATCCGCGAAGATCTCGGTCGCAGCGCATCCCGGCTACGCCTCCACCGAGTTGCAGTCGCACACCGAGTCGTTCCTCGACCGGGTGATGTGGGTAGGCAACCGGGTGTTCGCGCAGAACGCCGCGATGGGCGCGCTGCCGACGTTGTACGCCGCGACCGCCGACGTCCAGCCGGGCGCCTACTACGGACCCACCGGACTCGCGGGCATGCGCGGATATCCGGGGCCGTCCGGCTCGTCGAGGGCGTCCCGGGACGAGAAGGTCGCCGCCGACCTGTGGCAGCTGTCCGAGAAACTGACCGGAGTCACCTACGACTTCACGAACTGAAAAGCTGTGACCCACGTCTCATAACCCGGTGTCACACTCCGTCTTTCCGCGTCGTCCTCTTGATGAACCACAAGGAACGGCAAAGGACGGAAATCATGGAACAGCGCTTCAACCTCTTCGCCAACCCGGTCGGCGGCAGCTTCATCAAGCGGCTCACGATGGCATCCAAGGTGATCAACGACTCCACGCTGGACGCCGCGACCTACGAACTGGTGAAGATCCGCGCCAGCCAGATCAACGGCTGCGGCTACTGCACCGATATGCACACCAAAGACGCCGCGCACGCTGGTGAGACCTCCGTGCGGCTCAACCTGATCGCCGCCTGGCACGAGGCCACCGTCTTCACCGAGGCCGAGCGCGCCGCACTGGCGCTCACCGAGGAGGCCACCCGGATCGGCGACGGCCGCGCGGTCAGCGACACGGTGTGGCAGGAGGTCCGCAAGCACTACGACGACGACCAGATCGCCGCCCTGATCGCCGCCATCGCGATGATCAACGCCTGGAACCGGATGAACGTCATCGCCCGTACGCCCGCCGGTGATTACGTGCCCGGTCAGTGGGGGTGAGCCGGCTCGGGCACGGGCCGCGCCGTTCGCGGCCCTTCCGGCTCGACCGCGAACGGCGCTCGCGCGCAACCGCACTGGCCGATCAACTGTTTCCGGGCGCACGACCGCCACGAGACTTTCGTTCGCGGCTCGATATGCATGCCGACGGCGGCGAAGACCGCCGGTACGCGCTCGGCGGCTGTCGGTGGCGTACCGGACACGGGCGGTCGACCACTTCGGCCAACACGCCGTGCCGATACCGTGGCCGATGACACAGTTCACCGATCGGTTGCAGGCTGGTACTGTCCCTGACGTGCAGCACGTGTATTTCTGGTTTAGCAAGCCGGCCCAGGGTGGGCTGGTCTGCGGCTACCACGTGCGCTGACGAAACTTCCACCCCGAGCCGGACGATGGACCGGCTCGACGGGATTCGCATCCGTGGGTCGGCCTCGAGAATAGGAACCCACGACATGACAACCGCAGCCGACGTCGACGCGCGGCATTCCGATCTGGATGATCAACGCACCCTCAACGTGAGCCCGCTGCGCTCACCGGCGGAGGTGCGTCGCGTGCATCCGATCACCGACGCGCTCGCCGACACCGTCCGTGCGGGACGCAAAGCCACCGTCGACGTGCTGAACGGCGCGGATGATCGCCTGATGGTGATCGTCGGTCCGTGCTCCGTGCACGACCCCGCCGCGGCGCTGGACTACGCGCGCCGTCTCGCGGCGAAGGCCGCCGAACTCGGCGACCGGCTGCACGTGGTGATGCGGGTCTACTTCGAGAAGCCGCGCACCAGCCTGGGCTGGAAGGGCCTGATCAACGACCCGCACCTGGACGGCTCGTTCGACGTCAACACCGGGTTGGGCTTCGGCCGCAAACTGCTGGTCGACATCACCGCCCTCGGTCTTCCGGTGGCCTGTGAGTTCCTGGATCCGATCACTCCCCAGTACATCGCGGATCTGGTGTCCTACGGCGCGATCGGGGCGCGCACCGCGGCCAGTCAGGTGCACCGCCAGCTCAGCAGCGCGCTGTCGATGCCGGTCGGCATCAAGAACGGCACCGACGGCGACGTCCAGGTGGCCGTGGACGGCGTGCGCGCCGCGGCGGCCAGTCACGTGTTCCCCGGCACCGACCTCGACGGTCGCTCCGCGCTCATCCGCACCACCGGCAATCCGGACTGCCACGTGATCCTGCGCGGCGGCAGCACCGGGCCGAACTACGACGCGGCGTCGGTCGCCGAGGCGTGCCTGCGGCTGGAGAAGGCCTCGCTGCCGCAGCGAATCGTGGTGGACGCCAGCCACGGCAACAGCAACAAGGACCACAACAAGCAGGTCGACGTGGTCACCGACATCGCGCGGCGGCTGGCGGCGGGCGAGCCAGGTGTCGTCGGCGTCATGCTGGAGAGCTTCTTGGTCGCCGGACGCCAGGACCTCACCCTCGGCCACGCCGACGAACTCACCTACGGGCAGTCGATCACCGACGCGTGCCTGGACTGGGAGACCACCGCCGCGCAACTGGACCACCTGGCCGACGCGGTTGGGCGGCGGCGCGAATCATCAGGAGCCGAGCACACCCAGTAAGTCGCCGGAGGAGACGGTCCGGACAGCGAAGCCTGCCTCGGTCAGGTGTCCGGTCAGCCGGGCGAGCGGCGGCTTCGGACCGGCCGGATCCGCGGCGTCCGGTGTGCCGTATCCGTAGAACAGGCCCAGCGTCGCGCCCGGCGCCAGCAGTCGCCGGATCAGCGCGAGTTCCGCGGTGGGGCGCTTGGTCCAGAACAGGTTGACATTGACCGCCAGTATTTTGTCGAAACCCGCCGCGCCGGCCCCGGTCGCGCGCAGCAGCTGATCCGGGTCCAGGTCCGCGAGGTCGGCGTGCACCAACCGGACCCGGCCCGACTCCAGGTGCGCGGCATGTCGTCTGCCTGCGCGGGAGACGGCCGTAGCGGAGCGCTCTACGCCGACGACCATGCCGTCGACCGCCTGCTCGGCGAGGTAGGCGATCGAAGCGCTGGCACCGGGACCGATTTCCAGCACCCGGTCGGCGGGCCGCACCGCCATGGTTCGCACGATCCACGCGAATCGTGGGTCGGTCGTCATCGTGCGCGAGCTTCGCCGGACGCCTGGGCGCTCGACGCCCGGCCATGGCGGAATTCGACGGGCCAGTCGTCCGCCGGACCGGGCGGGTCGGTGCGCAGGCGGGCGGCGAGCCAGTGATCGCGGCGTCGACCGCGCTGAACGCTGCCGAGCCGGGACAGGCCCTCGTAGTGGAACCCGGTGCGCCGCGCGACCGCGGCCGACGCGTAGTTGCCCACGAACGCGCGCCAGGCGATCCGCTCCAGGGCCAAGCCGTCGGCGCGGAACCCGAATTCGCACACCAGATCGACCGCCTGCGTCATCAGGCCGCGCGACCGCTGCGCCGGGGCGAGCCAGAAACCGATCTCGGCCGCGCTCTCGTCACGTTCGCTCAGACCGATCATGCCGACCACCGGTCCGTCGGCGCGCAGCCGGAGCGCCCAGGTGGGGCTGCGCGCCGCCCAACCCGGGACGACCATCTCGTCGATGAAGGTCACGGCGCTGTCGCGGACGTACGGCACCGGGATGGTCACCCACTCCGCGATGGCCGGGTCCTGACAGCACTCGGTGATCGCGTCGACATCGGCCGCCGTCGGAGCCGACAGCCAGATCGTTCCGTTCGACAGCGCGTGGTGCTCCATCGCGCCATGCTGTCACGGAACGGTCCGGCGGATCATCCGGAATTGCCTGCCGCCGATGCGGCGCGGGGCGGCTACCGACCGGACCGTAGACTTCCCCTCGATGGTTGCCGCGCTGCTTTCCGACCTGTTCGAGTCACATCGGGCGCATCTGCTCTCGGTCGCCTATCGGCTGACGGGCAGCGTCGGCGATGCCGAGGACGCGGTTCAGGAAAGCTGGTTGCGCTTGGCGGGCGCGCACCAGTCCGAGATCGATGATCTGCGGGCTTGGCTGACCACCGTGGTAAGCCGGATCTGCCTGGACCGTCTGCGGAGTGCGGCGGCGCGGCGAGAGAGTTACGTGGGCCAGTGGCTGCCGGAACCGGTGGTCACCGCACGCACTCCGTCGAGCACGCCAGATCCGTTGGAAGCCGTGGTGCGCAAGCAGGAGTGCAGGTTCGCGGCGCTGGTCGTGCTGGACACCCTGACGCCGCCGCAGCGCGTGGCTTTCGTGCTGCACGACGGGTTGTCGGTGCCGTTCGACGAGATCGCCGACATCCTCGGCATTTCCGCCGATGCCGCGCGGCAGCTGGCGGTGCGCGCTCGCAAGGCGGTGACGCAGGCGCCGCAACCGGTGCCCGATGCCGAGCACGAGGCCGCTGTGCAGCGCTTCCTCGTCGCGCTGAGTTCCGGTGACGTGGCCGCCGTCGCCGCGGCGCTGCACCCGGACGCGGTGATGATCGGCGATGCCAACGGCACCACCGCCACCGCGATCAACGTCCTGCACGGTGCGGATCGCATTGCCCGCTTCTACCTGGGTCTGGTGCGCAAGTACGGGCTGGCGGAGGCGTCGCCGGTGTACGAATTCGTCTCGGTGAACGGCCAATTGGGCCTGAAAGTCGCGGCGCGTCCGGCTGAGGAGGGCCGCAGCGGTTATCCCGCGCGGGTGGTCGGCTTCACCGTGCGGGACGGGTTGGTCTGGGGCACGTACGATGTGGCGAACCCAGCCAAGCTGGGCGGCATCCGGCTGGGTTGAGTCCGGCGGTGACCACCCGCACGCTCACCGAACGGCTCGGGCGGACGGGGGGCTACTCTCCGGTTATGCCCTCGCGACACCAGACCGTTGCCCGCCTGCGTCCCTTCGCGTCCACCATCTTCGCCGAGATGACCGAGCTCGCCGTCCGGCACGACGCGGTCAACCTGGGCCAGGGGTTTCCGGACACCGACGGGCCCGCGAGCATGCTGGAAGCAGCGCGTCGCGCCATCGCCGACGGGCTCAACCAGTACCCGCCGGGGCGCGGCATGCCGGTGCTGCGCCGAGCCGTGGCGGACGACCGGGCACGGCGCTACGGGACCGACTACGACCCCGATTCGCAAGTGCTGGTGACGGTGGGCGCGACCGAGGCGATCAGCGCGGCGGTGCTCGGCTTGGTCGAACCCGGCGAAGAGGTGGTGCTGATCGAGCCGTATTACGACTCGTACGCCGCGGCCGTCGCGCTGGCCGGAGCTCGGCGGCGCACCGCACGCCTGGTGGCCGACGGGGATCGGTTCGTCCTCGACCTGGACAGCCTGCGCGCCGCGATAACCCCGGCGACCCGGATGCTCATCGTCAACTCGCCGCACAATCCGACCGGCACGGTGCTCGGGCGCGCGGACTTGCAGGCGATCGCCGACATCGCCTGCGAACATGACCTGCTGGTGCTCACCGATGAGGTGTACGAGCACTTGGTCTACGACGGCGCCGAACATGTCAGTTTGGCCACCCTGCCGGGCATGGCCGAGCGGACGGTCGTGGTGTCGAGCGCGGCGAAGACCTTCAGTGTCACCGGGTGGAAGACCGGGTGGGCATGCGGGCCCGCCGAGCTGATCGAGGGGGTGCTCGCGGCCAAGCAGTTCCTGACCTTCGTAGCGGGCGGGCCGTTCCAGCCCGCAGTGGCACACGCGATAGCTCATGAACTGGGCTGGGTCGCCAAGCTGCGGGAAAGCTTGTCGGAGAAGCGTCTCCGGCTCTCCGCCGCGCTCGCCGACACCGGGATGCGGGTGTACCGGAGCGCGGGCGGCTACTTCGTCGTCGCCGATATCACTCCGCTCGGCGCGGGCGACGGCCTGGCGTTCTGCCGTGCACTGCCCGAGCGGCTCGGTGTGGCGGCGGTGCCGGTCATCGCGTTCGCCGACGACACCGCCGCGTGGAGTCACCTGGTGCGTTTCACCTTCTGCAAGCGGGACGAGACGCTGGAGGAAGGGGTGCGGCGGTTGCGTCTCGGCTGATCGCAGAACCTTGCCGTGATCTGTCAGGTTTCGCTGGCATCGTGCGTGCCATGGCTACCCAGTACTACACGGCGACCAGTCTCGACGGATACCTCGCCGACACGGAGAACTCGCTCACCTGGCTTTTCGAGGTGGACGGAGCGGAGGAAGCGCAGGCGGGCATCGCGGGCTTCTTCGGGCAGGTCGGCGCCATGTGCATGGGCGCGACCACCTATGCGTGGATGGCGGCCAACGAGCCGCCCGAAAGCTGGCACAAGAACTACGGCGATCTCCCCTGCTGGGTGTTCACCCACCGGGAGCTGCCCGCCATACCCGGCGCGAATCTCCGGTTCGTCTCCGGTGCGGTGGAGGCGGTGCACCGAGAGATGGCCGAGGCGGCCGGTGCGCGCAATATCTGGATCGTCGGTGGCGGCGATCTGGCCGGGCAATTCGCCGACGCGGGACTGCTCGACGACATCATGGTGAGCGTCGTCCCGGTGACGCTGGGCGCGGGCGCTCCGCTGCTGCCGCGCCGCATCCTGTCCACCCGGATGCGGCTCGTCGGCGTCGAGCAGGCCGGTCAGTTCGCCGAACTGCACTATCGCCTGACTTCCGGCCCGAGCTGAGCGGTCCGGCGTCAGGCCGGTATCGGCCGGGCGCGGTCGGTGGCGAGGAGCGCGGCGACGGCGCCGAGCATGGTGCCGGTGACGTAGCGCTGGGTGCGCAGCCACAGGGGGCGGCCGGTGAGGAAACTCGCCAGACCGCCCGCACCCAGGACGATCAGGCCGTTCACGGTGAGCGCCACCGCGATCTGCACCGCGCCCAGGCACAGGCTCTGCAACCACACCTTCCCGTGCTCCGGCGTGACGAACTGCGGGATCAGCGCCATGTACATGATCGCGATCTTCGGGTTCAGCAGGTTGGTGACCAGTCCCATGGTGAACAGCCGCCGGGCGGGATCCGCGGACAGCGTCGTGGGCGTGAACACCGAGACGCCGCCCGGCCGCACCGCCTGCCAGGCCAGCCACCCCAGATACGCGGCTCCCGCCAGCTTCACTGCCAGATACAGGCCCGGAACCACCGCGAACACCGCCGTGATACCCGCCGTCGCCGCCGTCAGATAGACCCCGAACCCCGCCGCCACCCCGGCCAGCGACACCAAGCCGGCCCGCCGCCCCTGCGACACCGTCCGCGATACCAGGTACATCATGTTCGGCCCGGGCGTGAGCACCATCCCCAACGCCGCCACCGCCACCCCGACTACCGCCGCCATCTCGATCATGACCCGATCGTCGCCCACCCCAATCCCCTTTGTCGCGGTCCACTCGCCACCCGCTGGACGTGAAGCAACGCCTGCGGTGGCGCAACCGAGCTCTCGATCAGCCCCGCGTCAATTCGAGATACGGCTTTTGCAGATGGGCTGGCGGCTGAACCGACTGGAAACGGGACTCCGGCCCGAGCACCTCACCGCTACGCACGCCTCGAAAAAGTTCGGAGCCTTGCGCGGAGCGAATCACCTGCGTTGGAGCGGACCCCGTGATGAAGATGTAGAAATTGTCGGTCGGACGGTCGAACCCGGACTCCGGAAGATTGGACCAACAGTATCCGGGAAGATTCGCTGCCGAATTCAAGTTTTCCGCTGGAAGACCGGATTCCGCTATGACGACGCGATCCCACTGATCATGCCACCCCGCGGCTTCGGTCAGCGTCCGCAGCGAATAGGTGCCCGGCTGCGCAGCCCGCTCTCTGATGGAGCGCCGCAATTCGGTCGCGGAACCCAGCGGCTCGGCCCGCGACTCCAGATCGAAGTTCGCCGAGCACTGCGAAGCGGTCTCACCATGGTCGTTCGACGTGGAGCATGCCGCACCGGCCAGCAGGCACAGAGTTACAGCCGTTATCCGGAGAAGGGCACGCATAGATCACCGACCTGCCGGAAGCGGGATGTCAGCCCGCGCCGGGTGCCCGTTCTTGTCCACTTCGACCTGGTTGCTCCATGCGACCTGGCCACTCGGGTCGAGCACGATCGCGCCGCCCTCCTTGATTCGCTGATAGATCAATCGCTGGAGTTCATCCGGCGAGGCATTCGGATGGTCAATGGCGATCTGCCGACCGATCGCGTTGTTGTGTAGATCCATCGCTTCTCGCGTCGGAGGATTCGCGCCGAGTCCTTCATGCGCGGCACCGTAGTTTTCGGTCCATTCCGCACCGTATCGCTGTGTCATAAGTGCGTTCCAGTACATATGCCGGAATGCATCACCGTGGCCGTCGTTGAGCGCATTCTGGTCCGGATTGTTGTACGTCTTCTTGGCAGCCTCCTCAGCCTGCGCTTTTATCTCGAAGAAATCCGTGATTTCACCTATTCCGATGGTTCCCGGACGTGCGACTCGTGATGAGAGGAGTGCTATCTCTTCGGGGGTCATCAGGATGGGTTGGAAATCCGGACGGACGGCACGGATGCGATCGAGCACCAAGCCGGAGGGCCACAGCGTGGCGGGCGCACTCGACGGGCCGGTTTGGAATTTGGTGAGAACCTCGACCAGGCTCGGGTCTCGAGGCGTAGCGGTGACTCCGCGCCGGGTCTCCGGTGAGAGATCCTCCACTAGTCGCTTGATCTTCTCAGCACCCTCGAGGTCGGTTTGCTGGATCGCCGTCAGCGCGGCGCGAATCTGCGTGGTCAGAAAGAATTCGAGCCCTTCCTTCTCGGCGAGGCCCGATGCTCCGTATTTGATCAGGACCTCGGTGTTGGACATCCTGGAGTCCACACCGCCGTCGTCCCTGACGAAGAAATCGAACTCGGCGGACTCGGCTTCGGCCTTCTTGTTTTTGATCACGTCGATGTAGCCGACGATCGTATCGATCTGAAGGTAGATCTGCTGCTGGATTTCGATGAGAACCTGCTTCGTTCGCCGCGCATGGTCCCGGTCGTGAGCCGCTCTGTCGCGGGCGGAATCAGCGACCGATCCCTTGAAGTACGTGTACGACATGTCGATCCGTGATGCCGCCTGGCGCGTCTGCTCATCGATTCGCAGCGCGGCGTCTTTGAACGCGTTGGCAATGGTGACCGTGGCACGTGGATCCCAGGACAGCACCGTCGATACCGTGAGAGGCGTCGTGTAGCTTCCGCCGCTCATCGCTGGCCTGCCTCCCGGAGTGCGGTAGCCCAGGACTGGTCCCGACTGACGAACTCGACAACCGCGGCGTCCGTGACGTCCGCGAATCCGATCAATTGCTGCGCGTGGTAGTGCACAACTCGGTCGAGCGCGGTCGCGATCTGATCCACAGCGTCTGCGACCTGGGAGTCGCGCATGGTTTCGACGGCGACGACATCCCTCGCCAGGGGCACCGCCTGCCGTATCGCGTCGGCGTGGCCGCGTACTGTCCCCGCCATCTCTCGTGTCTGGACTGGATCAAGTTCGAGCTCGCTCACCGTACCCCCTCGAGGTCGTATTCCGGACAAGCGTACCGGCGGAAGGAGGACATCGTGGTCGCGCGGGGAGCCTGATGTCTCGTCATTTGTGTGCGTCGACAAACCGGACGATCTGTTCGAAAAGCGTTGTCTTACCGCAAGCTCGGGATTGGCCCGGTGTAGCGTGCAATGAGTTGGCGGGAATAGGCGCCGCGCGCGGACACCACGACGGAGGCGGATAGGGCGGCGAGTCGGCGGGACTTGCCCGGCCGGACCGATGACAATGCTGCGCATGGCGGCCACGGTCAGCGGGTTGGGAAATCGGCGGGCGGAGCCGATGGAAGGGGTGTCGCCGGGGGCGGCATTTCGGCGGGATATCGAGGGAATGCGGGCGGTCGCGGTGCTGGCCGTGGTGCTTTTCCATGCCGGTGTGCCGGGGATCGGTGGTGGATTTGTCGGGGTGGACGTATTTTTCGTGATTTCCGGTTTTCTGATCACGGGAATGCTGTATCGAGAAGCGGCGGCCGGTGGCACTGTCGGGCTCGTCCGTTTCTACGGCGCGCGGGCGCGCAGGCTGCTGCCCGCCGCGGGTGTCGTGCTCGTCGCCACGGCGATCGGCGCGGCCGTGCTGCTGTCGCCGCTGCAGGCCCGCCAAGCGCTCGGCGACGGGATCGCGAGCGCGCTGTACGCCGGGAACTACCGGTTCGCCTGGCAGGGTACCGACTATCTCGCCGCGGACGCGCCACCGTCGCCGTTCCAGCACTTCTGGTCCCTCGGTGTGGAGGAGCAGTTCTACCTGATCTGGCCGGCGCTGGTGCTCGTGACGGCTCGGCTCGTGCGACGGCGCCGCAGCGGTTCGGCCACCGCGCTGCCGTACCTGATCGTCCTCGCTGTGGTCGCCGCGCTCTCCTTCGCGATCGCGCTGACCTGGACCCGCACCATGCCGCCGTGGGCGTTCTTCGCACTGCCCGCGCGGGCCTGGGAGCTGGCGGCGGGCGGCGTGGTGGCGCTGTCGGCCGTCTTCTGGTCCCGGCTGCCGAAATCGGTGTCCACCTGCGTGGGGTGGACGGGAGCCGGGTTGATCGTCATGGCCTGCGTTCGGCTCGACGAGAAGACTCCGTATCCGGGCATCGCGGCGCTGCTGCCCGTGCTCGGCGCGGTCCTGGTCATCGGGAGTGGCTGTGCCGCGACGCGGTCCGGCGTCGGTCGCGTCCTCGCGGTGTCCCAGATGCAGGCCGTCGGCAGGCTGTCCTACTCCTGGTATCTGTGGCACTGGCCGGTGCTGGTGCTGGCCCCGCATGCGCTCGGCCGGCCCCTCGGGCTGGTCGGTGCGCTGGGCGCGGTCGCCATGGCCGGTGGGCTGGCCGCGCTCACCCAGCGGGTGATCGAGAATCCGGTTCGCTTCGCCGCCCGTCTGCGCGGTTCGGGCGGGCTCAGCCTCGCCTGCGGTGGTGTGAGCACCGCGCTGGCCGTCGGTGTTGGGCTCGGGCTGCTGGTGCTCGTGCCTGCGCCGGTCGGGCGCGGCACGGCGGCGCAGAGCCTCACGCTGACGACACCGGTCGCGCCGGCCACTCCCACCGATCCCTACGATGCGGCGATCGAGCAGTTGACGGCGCAGACCCAAGCGGCGGTCGCGGCGTCGGCAGAGGTCCGTGCGGTCCCGTCGAACCTCACGCCCGCGCTGTCGAACGCGCGCGGCGACCGGGCCGAGGTGTTCGACAACGGTTGTTTCCGTTCCTGGCACGACGTGGGCCAGGGCGAGTGCGCCTCCGGTGACACCGGTTCGGCGACCACCGTCGCCTTGGTCGGTGATTCGCACGCGGCGATGTGGCAACCGGCGTTCGAGGAGATCGCCGCATCGCGCCATTGGCGGTTGGAGACGATGGCGAAGGTCACCTGCCCACTGCTCGATCTGCCCATCACCAGCCCCTATCTGGGCCGCGAGTACACCGAATGCGAGCAGTGGCGCGGGCAGATCATGACCCGGCTGCGGCAGGATCGTCCCCGGCTGGTCGTGGTGAGCATGTCCCGGCGCTACGGCGGCGACTTCGGCTTCGTCTCCTACGACCCGGCATGGATCGACGCCGTGCGCCGCCTGGCCGCCGAGCTGCGCGCGATGGGCGCGGCGGTGCTGGTGCTCGGCGGGATACCCGATCCGCATGCCACCGTGCCTGCGTGCGTGGCCGAGCATCTCGACGACGCGTCGGCCTGCGCGCCCGCCCGGACGGTCGCGGTCGACGACGCGGGCATCGCGGCCGAGCGCGCGGCTGCCACCGCGGGAGGCGGGCAGTACGCCGACCTGACCGCGCTGTTCTGCACGGCGGCCCGCTGTCCGGTGATAGTCGGGAACGCCTTGGTCTACCGCGACGACAATCACCTCACGATCGGTTACGCCACGACGCTGGCGCCGGTCATCGGCACGCTCGCCGAACGCGCGCTCGCGCACGGCTGAGGCGTGCGCGCGGTCGCGGGAAGACATCGCACGTCTCCGGCGTTACACCCGGTCGCTGCCGACCGCGTTTCGCGGGAAGGGCCGGTAACCTGCGAGGTTGTCGGAGGGGTCGGGGAGAATGGCGGGGAATCTAGCTGAGGAGGGACTGTGAACGACGGTCCGCTGATCGTGCAGAGCGACAAGACGCTGCTGTTGGAGGTCGACCACGAGCTGGCCGATTCGGCGCGGCAGGCGATCGCGCCGTTCGCCGAGTTGGAGCGGGCGCCGGAGCACGTGCACACCTATCGGGTGACGCCGCTGGCGCTGTGGAACGCGCGCGCGGCGGGTCACGACGCCGAGCAGGTGGTGGACGCGCTGGTCAGCTTCTCCCGGTACGCGGTGCCGCAGCCGTTGCTGGTCGACGTGGTGGACACCATGGCCCGTTACGGCAGGTTGCAGCTGGTGAAGCATCCCGCGCACGGGTTGACGCTGGTCAGCCTCGATCGCGCGGTGCTGGAGGAGGTGCTCCGGCACAAGAAGATCGCGCCCATGCTCGGCGCGCGCATCGATGACGACACGGTGGTGGTGCACCCGTCCGAGCGCGGCCGGATCAAGCAGATGCTGCTGAAGATCGGCTGGCCCGCCGAGGACCTCGCGGGCTACGTCGACGGCGAGGCGCACCCGATCGAACTCGACTACGCGACCGATGGCTGGCACCTGCGCGACTACCAGCAGATGGCCGCCGACTCGTTCTGGGCGGGCGGCTCCGGCGTGGTGGTGCTGCCCTGCGGCGCGGGCAAGACGATGGTCGGCGCTGCGGCGATGGCCAAGGCCAAGGCGACCACGCTGATCCTGGTCACCAACACGGTGGCGGGCAGGCAGTGGCGGCGCGAACTGCTCGCGCGCACCTCGCTCACCGAGGACGAGATCGGCGAGTACTCCGGCGAGCGCAAGGAGATCCGCCCGGTCACCATCGCCACCTACCAGGTGATCACGCGTCGCACCAAAGGTGAGTACAAGCACCTGGAACTGTTCGACAGCCGCGACTGGGGCCTGGTCATCTACGACGAGGTGCACCTGCTGCCCGCCCCGGTCTTCCGGATGACCGCCGATCTCCAGTCCCGTCGGCGGCTGGGCCTGACCGCGACGCTGGTGCGTGAGGACGGGCGCGAGGGCGACGTGTTCTCGCTGATCGGCCCGAAGCGCTACGACGCGCCGTGGAAGGACATCGAGGCCCAGGGGTGGATCGCGCCCGCCGACTGCATCGAGGTCCGGGTCACCCTGACCGATGCCGAGCGGATGGCCTACGCGACCGCCGAGCCGGAGGCGCGGTACAAGCTGTGCTCCACCGCGCACACCAAGATCGCCGTGGTCGAATCGATCCTGGCTCAGCATCAGGACGCGCCGAGCCTGGTCATCGGGGCCTACCTGGATCAGCTGGACGAACTCGGCGCCGCTCTCGACGCCCCCGTGATCCAGGGCTCGACGAAGACCAAGGAGCGCGAGGAACTGTTCGACGCGTTCCGGCGCGGCGAGATTCCGGTGCTCGTGGTGAGCAAGGTGGCGAACTTCTCCATCGATTTGCCGGAAGCGTCGGTGGCCGTGCAGGTTTCGGGTACCTTCGGCTCGCGGCAGGAGGAGGCGCAGCGTCTCGGCCGGCTGCTGCGTCCGAAACACGACGGCGGCCAGGCGCATTTCTACTCGGTCGTCGCGCGGGACACCCTCGACGCCGAATACGCCGCGCATCGTCAGCGTTTTCTCGCCGAACAGGGGTATGCCTACCGCATCACGGATGCCGACGACTTGCTCGGCCCCGCCATCGGATAAGCGGAGGCAATTCCTCCGCAAGCTGTGCTAGGAATGAGGGCGTGCGACGCTTCGAATTCGCGGTGGACCGCAAGCACGCCCACGCGGTCAACGAAGTCTTCGCCGACCTTCGCCGGCTGCGTCTCCTGGCGATCGCCGCCGCGGTCGTCGCGGCGACCGGGACGGCGTTGCTCATCTGGCTGGATCATCCCTGGGCGTATCTGCTCGCGGTCGCGTTCGCGCTCGGGGCGGTGACGGCGTTGTGGGTGGCCCTGTGGACGCCGTGGCATTCCAGCATCGACAAGCTGTACGCCGACGGTGAGCTGGTTCCCGCAGTGGTCTCGGAGGCGCGCCCCTCCGGTGTGGTGCTGCTCGCCTTGGTCGATGTGTCGACGCCGGACACGAGCGATCCGCGCTACGCCTTGGTGACCAGGAAAGTCCGCGACCTCCCCGGTCACAAGGCCAGGGCCGGGGAGCGCGTGCCGTCGGTCGCCGTGCGCACCGACCGCGCGCCGCGGCAAGTGGGTCAGCGCTGGCAATCGGTGAGCGCCATGCCGATCGCCTGGGGCACCACCGACGGCTCGGTCATCGCCCGCGCCCGCGCGGCGATCAGCGAGGCCGAGTGGCGACTGCTCACCGACAACCTGGCCCTCGCCGAGAAGGTGCGGCGCACCGCGACGAAACGGTTGCTGCTCGACCCGCACCACCTGCCCGGCGACCTCGGTTCCTGAATCCGGCTGCGTTCGCGCGCTTTACCGGTTGCGACGGCGCTTAGACTCGAAAGATGGTCCCAGCGTCCGATCTGCTGGCTTTCGTCGCCGCCGCGGTCGTCATCATCGTCGTGCCCGGTCCCGGGGTGCTGTTCACCATCGGTCGGGCGCTCACGCTCGGCCGCCGCGCGGCGCTGCTCTCGGTGCTCGGGCACGCGGCGGGCGTCTACGCGGCTCTGGTGCTGGTCGCCTTCGGTCTCGGGACGCTGCTCACCGCGTCAGCTCTGGCGCTCACCGTGGTCAAGTTCGCGGGCGCGCTGTATCTGATGTATCTGGGGATCCAGGCGATTCGTCATCGTTCGGCGTTGCGCGAAGCGCTGGGCGCCTCGATCGAACGGGAGCCGCACACGCGGGTGCTGCGCCAGAGCGCGATCGTCGGGTTGACCAATCCCAAGGCGATCGTCTTCTTCTCCGCGGTGCTCCCGCACTTCGCCGACCCGGCGGCGGGTTCGCTGTCGTGGCAGTTCCTGCTGCTCGGCACCGTCTTCCTGGCCATCGCGCTGGTCTCCGACAGCGCATGGGCGCTGCTGGCCGCCTCGGCGAGGTCCTGGTTCGCCAAGTCGCCGCGCAGGCTGGAGGCGGTCGGCGGCGCGGGCGGAGTGATGATCTTCGGCGTCGGCGCGTCGGTGGCGCTCACCGGAAGCGGCGACTGAAGCCGTTACCATCCAGCGAAGTCGGTGCGCCGGCACCGGCAAACAGGCGGGGTGGAAAGGGGTGGTCGTTCGTATGAGGTTGTCCGGCCGGATGTGCGCCGCGGTCGCGTGCGTGGTCGTCGCGGGGTCGTGGGTGCCCGCGCACGCCGACCCGCCACCGGACCCGCTGGTCGGCGCGCCGGGACTGGGCGACCCGTACTACCCGCTCGACGGCAACGGCGGCTACGACGTCCACCACTACGACGTCGGGATCGACTACGACCCGCCGAGCCGTGCGCTGGCCGGCACCGCCACGATCACCGCTCACGCCACCCAGGCCCTGCGCGTGTTCAACCTCGATTACGCGGGACCGGAGGTGCGCGCGGTATCGGTGAACGGGCTTCCCGCCGGTTTCGAGCGCAACGGCGAGCACGAGTTGACCGTGACGCCCGCGCTCGTCCTGCTGCCCGGGCTGCCGTTCACCGTCACCGTCGATTACGCGGGCCCCGCGGTGAACACCAACGGCGAGGGGTGGACCTTCGCTCCCAGCGGCGGCGCGTTCGTCGCGGGCGAGCCGCACTCGGCGACGAGCTGGTACCCGCTCAACGACACCCCCCTGGACAAGGCCACGTTCAGCCTGAACGCGACGGTTCCCGCGGAGTGGGAGGTGGTCTCCAACGGCGTGCGCGTCGAGAACGTGGTGCACGATGCGAAGCGGACGGTCCGCTGGATCAACGCCAAGCCGGTGCTCGGCTACCTGACCACCGTGGCGATCGACAAGTTCGACTACCTCGAGCAGCGCAGGGCCAACGGCATTCCGTTGATCAGCGCGTTCGCGCCGAACGCCGAGGAACGCCAGCGCGAGCTGGAACAGCGCCTGCCGGAGATCCTCGACTTCGCCGAAAACCTCTACGGCCCTTATCCGTTCGAGGCGGCGGGCGGCGTCCATCTGGACGCCGACATCTCCTTCTCGCTGGAGACCCAGACCCGCCCGCTCTACGCGCCGTCGATCGACCTGCAGACCGTCGTGCACGAGATCGCGCATCAGTGGTGGGGCGACTGGGTGTCGGTGCGCCAGTGGTCGGACATCTGCCTGAACGAGTGCTTCGCCAGCTACACCGCCGACTATCTGTGGCCGGAGCGGATGGAGGGCAAGAACGTCGACGACGACTACCGCGAGACCATCCAGAAATACCGCGACAATCAGAAGTTCTGGAACATTCCGCTGGAGAACCCCGGTGCCGGGAAGGAGTTCACCTCCGTCTACTACCGCGGCCCGCTGTTCCTGCACGCATTGCGCAAGCAGATCGGCGACGAGGTGTTCTTCGGGGCCGTCCGGGACTTCCTGGCCGTGCACGCCTATGGCAACGCCTCGATGCCGGAGTTCCGTGCCTTCGTGCAGTCCAGGTCGCCCATGGATCTGACGGGTTTCTTCCACGCGTGGCTGAACACCACCGCGACGCCGCCGGAGGAGTACCTGTTCCCGGGCGCGTTGCGCAGCTGATACCTCAGTCGTCCTCGACGCGCTGCCCGGCCTTCGCCACCCTGCGTTCCGCTCGCTCCACCTGACGGCGCGCCGCCTGCAGTTCGTCTTTCGCCGACCGCTCGGCCGACTTTCGGAACTGCCGTTGCTGTTCGGCGTGTGCGAGCTCGTCCCGCAGCGCGGCCACGCGTTCCTCGGCCGAGGACAGTTCTCCGGTCGCTTCCGCGAGCGCGGCGCGTGCCGAATCCTCTTCGGCGCGAGCTGTTTCGAGCGCCTCCCTGGCCTCCGCCAGCTCCCGGCGGGCACTGTCGTCCGGTTCCTGCCGGGATGCGGCCCGTCCGCGCCGCGCGGCCGGTTCGGGAACCGCGAGCAGATTCGGGCCGCTCGGTCCGAAGCCTTCGTAGCTCGCGGCCGTGACGAGCGTCCCCGCGCGCAGCCGGTCGGCCACCTCCGCGTCGGCGAGTGCCGCGGTCAACGTCTGGCCGAGCTCCCGGACGACGCTCTCGCCGACCGGATGCCCTTGTTCGGCGGCGAGCGCCCCCGCCTTCTTGGCGAGGGCGTTGACCAGTTGCTGCCGCTGCGCGGTCAGGTCGCGCAACTGCTCGGCGGAGAGTTTCCGCTGAGCGGCGGCCAGGGCGGCGCCGAGCCGCAGCAGTGCGTCGACGTCGTCGGGCGCGGCGCGGGACAGCAGATTCGCGGCCCACGCGGTCAGCGTGGGTTTGCGCAGCTTGCCGATGGCGGCCGCGAGCTGCTTGTGGCCCGCCTGCTTCGCCGCGGCCGCCCGATCCGTGCGCGCCGCGACGAACTCCGTGGGCGCCAGGCCGTACAGGTCGCGCGCCACGTCCTCGACCGTCATACTGCCCAAGCGTAACGACCCGGTCTCGGGCGACGACACACTCCGCATACCGGACATCGGTCCAGTTGCATAGAAGATGCGAAAGGCGTTGCTAGTGAATTACTCTGCGTTCCTGCTGCTCGGCCGTCTGCTCCCCAGCATCCTGGGTTACGCGCTCATGGGGCTGTACGGCACGCACGGCATCTAGCGCGCGCCGTTCGCGGTCACCCGGCGAGCTGATGCGGCCGCCGTGGTCGTACGGGTATCCTCACCGCGTTCACGAGCCCGTGAACGTGTTCGGTGAGAGAGGTTTTCAGGTGAAGTTTCCAGGAGCGAGGCTGCTGGCACGCATCGTGCTCGCCCTCGTCGCGGTGGCCGCGGCGGTGGTCGCGGTGGCCGGCTGTTCGATGATCGAGGACGCGGGCAAGTCGGACACCGCCAAGGCCAAGGTCGGCGACTGCATCAACGTCATCGAGGGCTCGGCGTCCGATTCCAAGACCGAGCCGGTGGACTGCTCGTCGGACAAGGCCGTCTACAAGGTCGCGCAGTCCTACGACAAGAAGACCGACTGCGCCGCCGACTACACCTCCTACGAGGAGACCCTGGCCGGCGGTACCACCGCGTTCCTGTGCCTGGCGCCGAACTTCAAGGAAGGCAGCTGCTACAACGAGAGCAGCACGACCGGATACAAGCACGTGGACTGCTCGTCCCCGGACGCCACCTTCAAGGTGCTGAAGCGGATCGACGGCCAGGCGGACGAGTTGCTGTGCGGCGAGGACGCCGACAGTTTCCGGCTGATCGAAACCGACCCCAAGGCCACCTTCTGCACGGCCAAGCCGAAGGGCTGATCATTCCAGCAGGGCGACCGACGCGATCCGGTGCAGCGTGAAGTGCCGGACCGCGCCGGTCACCGGGTCCAGCGCGTCGAGCTGACCGTTGCCCACCTTCAACGGTTCCACCACCCGCTGCGTGGCGACTCCTTGGGCGTCGACGTAGCCGATGTTCACCGACCGCCGCACCCGCGCCGCGAGCTGGAGCAGGGCGAGGGTGGCGGCGGTGTTGGTCCGGGTGCCGTCCGGGCGCACCGCCTGACCGGACCTGGCGCTGGCGGCGCGTTCGCCGGCGCGCAGCTCGGTGACGAGCAGTTCGAGCTGTTCGGTGCTGGGCGGAGTGGGCCGGTACGGCTGCCGTGCGGCGGGGCGCACCGAGATGCGCGCGCCGCGCGGCCGCAGATCGACGATCGCCCCGGCCGAGTCCTCACCCGCGGGCGCGAATCCCGCCGCGCGCAACCGCTCCAGTAGTTCGCCCAGCGGCGCTTGGGCGATGGCGACGGTGGGCGCGATGGACCGCAGGGCCAACTCGCTCGCCACCGGCGCCGAGAGCACCTGGGCCAGCAGCGCCGGATCGTCGCTGCGGATGAAGGACTGCGCCATGCCCGCCCGCAACTGACCGTGCCGCCGGGCCACGTCATCGATCAGATAGGTCAGCGCCTGCGGGATCGGTGTGCGGGAATGCGTGGCGAACAGCGCGTGCAGCTCGGCCGCCGTCGAGCCGGCGTCCAACGCGCGACGCACCGAGGACTCACCGATCCGATACACCGTCGCGGCGCCCGCGGACTCGACGTCGGCGACGAGAGCCACGCGCCGTTGGAGGTCGGCGGTCAACGGGCCCGGTGCGATCACCGTCAGATCCGCCTGCACCAGTACGTGATCCACCGGCTCCGGCAGCGCCGCCTCCATCTGCGCCTCCGCGTCGGCCACGCTGGTCGGCGCCGCGTGCAGGAGCGCCCGCGCCGCCGAGCCGACCGCGCCGCGGCCGACGAACCCGAGCGCGGCCGCCTCGGCCAGCGTCTGTTCGACCACCTCCGGCCGGAAATTCCTGCGCCTGCGGGGCTGCTGCCAGGCCAGTATCCGGCCGATGTCCGCGGGCTCCAACGCCGTGCCGGACGGGTACTCGGCGAGCAGGGCGAGGATCGCGCGCCGATCGCGCGGCGCGTTCGGGCTGCGCAGCTCGAGTGACAACGCCGCCAGGGGCTTGTCGTTGGCATCGCGCATGCCGATCATCCACGGCATCCGATCCAAGTCCAGCCAGGTCGATCCGAGCGTGGCCCAGCGCCGGGCGGGCGGTGACTCCAGCCAGGAGTCCACCAGCGGTGTCGGCGCCCAGAAGTCGTCGGTCGTGTCGAAGTCCGGCGGCGGGTCCGGCAAACCCTTTTCGATCAGTTTCGCGGCGGCCAGCAGCTCGACCAGCAAACCCGCGCGCGGCTCGTCCACACCGGCCAGCTTGGCGATGCGGCGCAGCTCCCGCACGCCCAAGCCGCCCGCCCGCAGCGCGGGAGCGGGGGCCTGGCCGAGCACATCGAGCACGGCGGCGCAGTGCCGCAGCAGCTCGCCGACCTCGCCCGCCGCGACCGCGTTCACGTCGGCGGGCGTCTGTTTGACGGTCCGCGGTTGCGGCGGAGTCAGCGCATGCGGGTGGGTGACCGGTTCCCGCCGCAGCACCTGCCCGACGGTGACGGGAAGCTCGACGGTCTCGTCATCGATCCGGTGCAGCAGCCTGCGCGCCAGCAGCCGCTGAATCGGCCGGTCCGGCGGCGTGCCCGGTGCGGCGTCTTTGGTGCGCCCGCGCGGTCCGGTCGTAGCCAGCTTGTCCAGCAGGGCTCGTTCGGCCGGGGCGAGCTCGGGCAGTGCCGCGACAACCTCGGGTTCGGTGAGGGCGTCAGGGATCTCGGTCGCGGTGCCGATCGGCCACGGCAACGCCTCGGCGGCCGCCGGAATCAGGTGCAGCCCCTCGTCGGCGTCGAGCCAGACCAGCGCGCGAGCGGTCAGTCGCTCCAGCGCGTGGTCGATCGCGGCGGCCGGTACCCGTTCGCACAATTGCACATGCAGTTCGGCGCGGCGGAGCGGACCGCCGTCGGTGCGCGTCACCCCATGCATCGCAAGGGCTTCCACGATGGCGAATTCGAGGGTGTTCAGGTCTTCCGTGGCGCGCAGCACCGACGCGCGCTGTTCGATGCGGGCGGCGAGCACGGCCATGGAGGAGGGCAGCGGCACGGCCAGGTCGGGCCGAAGCTGCAACAGCGTCACGAGCTGGGCATCACTGCGGGCACCGAGCCATCCGGCGAGGGAGTCGGTCGCGGTCATCCGATCCAGCCTACGATGCTGGGCGGTCGCCCGCCGGAGTCCGGCGGTGCGGGCCGCGCGCTGCGGGCTGCGGCGCGTCCGGGGAGAACGGCCCATGCCACAATGAGGTCGTGGTGAACAAATCGAAGAAATCCTACGTCGACAACGGCTGGCCGAAGGTCGCCGACGGTGACCACGCGGTCACCGAACTCTCCTCGGCCCGCTCCGGTGGTCTCTCGCCCTACGGCGAGGACACCGAGTTTCCGGTCCCCGCTGAGCAGTTGCCCTACATGCACCCGAACACGGTGATCAACCGCTGAGCGCGCGAACGGAACGTTCTCGGCTACGGAGAAGGGCCCCGCATCCATAGTGATGCGGGGCCCTTCTCGACGTCGCGTGGTGATCAGGAGGGCAGCAGGCCCTTGTTCGCCTCGTAGAAGTTCACGATCGCGGGGTCGAGGGTGACTCCGCTGGACTTGGCGGCATTGAAGAAGTCGAGAGCTTCCTTGGGCACCTGGACGCCCTGGCTCTGCACGACCTCGAGGGCGCGGTCGACGGCCGAGAAGATCTGCTGGGTGTCCGCCGGCGCGGCCTGGGCGGCCTGCGGCGCGGGGTTCCAGCGGGGGGTTTCGGCCTGGGCGGGCGCGGAGCGCGGGGTGGGCGCGCTGCTGAGGCCGAGCTTGGACGAGCAGGAGGGCCAAGCGCCCCAGCCCTGCGAGGCGAGCACCTTCTCTGCGACCGCGATCTGCTGTTCGCGGGTGGCCTGGTTGGCGCTGGCGGCGTACTCCTGGCCGCCGTGGGCGCGCCAGGTGCTGGGCGAGAACTGCAGCCCGCCCTGGAAACCGTTGCCCGTGTTGATGCCCCAGTTGCCGCCGGCCTCGCACTGAGCGAGTCGATCCCAGTCGGAGTCGGGTGCCGCGCTGGCGTTGCCTGCGAAAGCCACACCAGCGGTGCCGATGATGGCGCCGGTGACGGCGACCTTGGCTACCGTGCGGCCGGTCGAGCTTGGCTTGCGATGGCGTCCACTCATATCGGGTTCGTCTTCCTCTCGACGCACCTGCGACGTCTTCGGTTCTGGTTCGGACTGAGAGGTCGTCCGTTCCGCCCTCGCCCCTACGTTTCCGTCGGGGGTCCGGTACCCGCGGGGCGAGGCTCGGTGCGGCGGGCCGGTGGTTCGCCGGGTGTCCCGGCTGGATAAGACCGTACGTCGAACCGCGGGAAAAATCACTATTTGGTAACCGGCGTGTACCAACGGGTCTCGACGCGGTCTCAACTGGGCAAGAGGCCTTCGCGCAGCTAGAGACGCTACGGCGGGGCCCGGTATGTGCCGTCACCGCGCCGTGACCTTCCCCTAATGTGATGAGGATCACACATCCGAGTGGGTAACGGTCGCGTCGGGTAACCGGTTGACGCCGCTTCGGAGGCCCGTACTCCGGTGCTATCGGGACCGGCGGCCCGAGCGCAGTGCGAACACGAGCGCGAGCACGAACCCGAGCGGCGCGAGCATCGCACCGAAATAGAGCCACAGCCCCGGCTCGCCGTCGGTCAGCACGGGGATGGCGAAGATGACGACGACGGCCAGCAATCCGAGCGCGAACAGGGCGAGCGCGAGCTGCAGCAACCAGTCGCCGCGCCGCTTGGGGGCGCCGCCGGATGGGGTCGGAGCGGAAGGGTTCGTCACGGCTCGACGGTAAAACTGATGTGCTTGCGTTATTCGCACCGGGGTAGACTCGATAGCAATCGCGTCCTGCAATCCTGCTGGGCGCGTTCTTTTCGCACAGGAAAAGGGCCGGTCGCGGGATCGGCCCGGTAGACGGATGTGCTCGGGCCGTAGGGGTCCGAGTTTTCGATGATGAACGGGTGAGCGCAGTGCCGACCGGCAGGGTGAAGTGGTACGACGTCGAAAAGGGCTTCGGCTTCCTTTCCCAGGACGAGGGTGAGGACGTCTACGTCCGCTCGTCCGCGCTCCCGCAGGGTGTCGAGGGTCTCAAGCCCGGCCAGCGTGTCGAATTCGGCATGGCCGCAGGCCGTCGCGGCCCCCAGGCGCTCAGCCTCAAGTTGCTCGAGGCGCCGCCGTCGGTCCGGCAGGGCCAGGAACGCAACGCGCGCAAGGAACCTGCCGCGCGCAGGCACACGCCGGACGAGTTGCACGGCATGGTCGAGGACATGATCACCTTGCTCGAGGCGAAGGTGCAGCCCGACCTGCGCAAGGGCAAGTACCCGGATCGCAAGACGGCGCAACGCATCTCGGAGGTCGTCCGCGCGGTGGCGCGCGAACTGGACCGGTAGTCGCCGAGGCGTTCGCGGCGCTGCGCGTTCACGCGGCCGTGCACGGTGGCCGTCCGGAGGTGCGCGCGCCGTGGCGTCGATCCCGGGGAGGCGGCCAGGGTGGGCACCAGATCGATGTGCGAAGTGAGTGCGGCCGTGGTCGTTGCGTGCGTCGCCGCGTTACGTCGATCGGCGATGATCAAGGGGACGCGACGGCGTTGTGCCCCATCGCATTCGGCAGGTGCTGGAAGCATCGCTGCGCGCCGGGCGGCAGTCCGGGGACATCGCCGCGGATCTCGATCCACGCGACACCGCGATCGCGCTGGAGGCCATTTCACGGCGGTCGTGATCACCGCGGTGCAGGTGGGCGGCAGCGGTTCCTCGGAACGCATCGATGCCGTCGCTCGCTTGGGTGCGCGCCGCGCTCGCGAAGTTGTGCTCGCCGCTACGCGGTACTGATCGACCAGGTGGCGTGCGGCACGTAGAACTCCCGGCCGGTTTCGTCGCGGGCGAGGATCGGCAGCTGGAATTCGACGCCGATGAGGCGCAAGTCGGGCTCCGGCTTGGAGTCGATGGTCAACGCCAGCGCGCGGTCGGGATAGTCGTTGCGGCTGATCACCTGGTCGACTTTCTCGCCGTTCGGCAGGAGGTAGACCAATTGCGCGAGCCACGGCGCGTCGGCGACCTGCTTCGGCAGCGACAGCTGCAAGGGGTAACCGGCGGGAACGTCCAATTCGGCGGTGCGGCCGCGATGGCAGTCCGGCGTGTCGGGAGCGCAGGTCAGCGTCGAGAACACCGTGCCCGGCACGTTCTCCTCGGGCAGGACGCTGCAGTGCTGCATGGTCACCGCGCAGTAGCTGAACGGCCGCACGGTGATCGTCTTGCCGTGCGCGTAGGCGGTGAGGGTGACGTCGGGTTCGTCGGCGTTGCGGATCAGCACCGCCAGCACGCCCGCGAAGGCGACGGTGAGCACCAGCAGGGCGGCCGCGACCAGCGCGGCGATCGTGCGTGCGTTGAGCTTGCTCACCAGATCGGGTCTCCTTGCCCTCGTCGAAAGCGTTTGGTGTCGCCGCCGCGCGGCTTCGGGTCCGGCGCCTGCGGCGCGCTCGCCGGATATCCGTGCGGCCTCGTCGGCACCTCTTGGTCCGCGTGCTGGGGGCGGTTGCCGCCGAGGCCGGGCAGCAGCGAATGACCTCGGAAGCTGAGGAAAGTCTGCACCAAGCCCAGCACGAGGATCGCGGTGACCACCGCGAAGCCCTTCCAGTAATCGGTCGGCAGCAGCACCCCGGCCGCGCCGCCGACCACCCAGCTCAGCTGCAGCACGGTCTCCGACCGGCCGAAGCCGGAGGCGATCGACTCCGGCGGCAGGTCGTCCTGGATCGAGGCGTCCAGCGAGACCTTGGCCAGCGCGCTCGTCGCGGATGCGACCAGGGCGGCGGCCGCCGCGCCGAGCAGATTGTTCGCGAACGTGGCGAACAGCGCCACCAGCGCGCACGCCGCCGTGCAGCCGAGCACGATCAGCGCGGGCCTGCCGAGCTTGAGCCGGGCGCCCGTCGCATTGCCCGTGAAATTGCCGATGGCGGCGGCCGCGCCGACCGCGCCGAGCATCAGGGCCTGCTGCACCGGCCGGTGCTCGGTCGCCTTGGCGACGAACGCGACGTAGAAAGTGAGGAATCCGGTCAGCACCCGGATGGCGCTGTTGCCCCAGAGTCCCGTCACCACGGCCCGGCCGAGCGGCTGCCTGCGTTTGCGCGGCGGGACCGACGACTCGTTGCCGGACGCGAGCACCTCGGTGCGCGCGTCCGCGCCGTGATAGCTCAACGTCGCGGGCACCTCGCCCTCGGTCACTTCGACCCAGGAGGGGATGCGCAGACTCAGATAGGTTCCGGCGCAGGCGATCAGCGCCGCGAAGACCAGCGCGCCGTTCGAGCCCGCGATCGCGGCGGCCAGACCGGCCAGCGCTCCGGCGCCCATGGTGCCGCCGACCAGCCCGAACACTGTCAGGCGGGAGTTGGTGCGGACCAGATCGATGTCGGGCGGCAGCACCCGGGGCGTCACCGCGCTCTTGAGCACCGAGAACGATTTGCTGCCGATCATCATGCACAGCGCGAGCGGATACAGCGCCCAGCTGTCGAACTGGAAGATCAGCACCAAAGCCACCACTGTGCGCACCGCGAACGACGTCGCCAGCGCCAGGCGGCGACCGCGTTGCAGACGATCGAGCATCGGTCCGATCAGCGGGGCGATCACCGCGAACGGCGCGATCGTGATCAGCAGGTAGAGCGCGACCTTTGTCTTGCTTTCCGCGGTGGCGCTGGCGAAGAACAAGGTGTTGGCCAGCGCCACCGCGATGGCGGCGTCGAGGGCGAAGTTCGCCATGGTCGCGTAGGTGAGCGCCGTGAGGCCCGACTTGTCCGCGCCGTCGGCCTTGGCCGCGCGCTGGAAAGTCGCGATGCCTTTCTCGGTGAGCTCCCGGCCGCGCATGGCGGCCACCCGGGTGACGGTGAGTTTGCGCGGCATCCGACGCGCGCCGGAGGGCGCGTCGCTTTCGGGAGGCCGGCCCTGACCCTCGGCGGCGGTCTCGGGAGAGCCGGGTTCGGCGCGGTCCGGCGGGTCGGTGGGACGAGGTGGTTCCGCGCGGTGCGGGAAGACGTGCCGAGGCGCGCGGTCGGAGGACTTCGGCTGTTCGCCATCACCTCCGCGTGGGAACGGTTTCGTCCGCGGAGGTTCCGGTGACGCTTCGGGCCGCGGGCCCGGTTGCTCGTAACGCTCCGGAGAGCGTCCTGGTCGCGGTCCGAGCGGTGGCAGTGACCCGCGGCGTCGCGGCGCGTTGGGTGGCGGGTATCGGTCGAAGCCGGGATGCCGGTCGAACGGCGGGACCTCCTCGCCTGCCCACCGATCACGGTCGGGACCGGAGGGTTCGCGGGGAGTAGTCACGACTCCAATTCTGGCGCACTCCCGTGCTGGGCGTTCATCCGCGCTCCGGGGCGGCGGAAAGTGGCCCGTCGTCGTGACCGCCGGGTCGCGCTCAGGCGGGCGTGAAGCGGACCTCGAACATGGTGGGCCAGTTCTTGCCCGTGATCAGGAAGCGGTCGGTGCCGGGCAGTTGGGCGATGCCGTTGAGGGCGTCCGCGTCGGCCCGCGCGGTCGCGGGGAGCAGACCGGCGGCGTCGGCGGTCGCCAGCACAGCGCCGGAGTCCGGGTCGATGCGCAGGATCGTGTCCGTGGGCCAGTCGTTGGCGTAGACCGACCCGTCCGCGGCGCACTCGAGTTCGTTGAGGCGGGCGCCGTTGCGGCTGGTCAGTTCGACCGAGCCGGTCGGCTCGAAGGTGACCGGATCGCGGAAGGTGAGCCGGTCGGTGCCGTCGCTCATGACGAGTCGTCCATCCCCGGCGCACAGACCCCAGCCCTCGCCGTCGTAGCGCACCCGGCCGCGTTCGGCGAGGGTGGCCGGGTCCCGGGCGATGGCCACGCCGTCGTGCCAGGTCAGCTGCCAGAGCGTGGCGCCCGCAAGGGTGATGCCCTCGCCGAAGAACGGGGCGGGCAACTCGGTCCTGGCCAGCTCCTCACCGGTCGTCAGCCGGGACGCGCGCACGCTCGACGCGCCCGCCAGACCGGTGCCCTCGTAGAGGACGTCGCCATCGACCTCCAGCCCCTGGGTGAACGCCTTCGGATCGTGCGGCCGGGTGCCGAGCACCTCGATGTTCATCCGCGGCGCCGGGTCCGCGACGCCGCCGCATCCACCCACGACGAGCAGACCGACCAGCACACCGATGGCCAACGCACGGCGATTGCGCTCCATACGGCAAAATGTAGGCCGTGAGCGCAGTTTCTGTTTCGGAGTCCGGCGTGCGGCCGATTCTGGCTGATGCCGTCGACCTGGCCCGCCGTGCGCTCCTGGAGTTGGAACCGTCGGGCGTCGGTGCGCACCTAGGCGTGATCGCCGAGGACGAGAGCGCGGCGACCCACCGCTTCGAGGCCACGCTGCCCGGTTACCGCGGGTGGCAGTGGGCGGTCGTGGTGGCCGCCCCGCCCGGCGCCGGCTATGCGACGGTCAGCGAGTCGGCGCTGCTGCCCGGGCCCGACGCCTTGGTCGCACCCGAGTTCGTGCCCTGGGAGCAGCGCGTTCGCCCGGGGGACCTCGCGCCCGGTGACCTGCTCGCCCCGCCCGCCGACGATCCGCGCCTGGTGCCGGGATACGTCGCGACCGGCGATCCGGTGGTCGACGAAGTGGCCTACGAGGTCGGTCTCGGCCGCACCAAGGTGATGAGCAGAGAAGGCCGCGAAGAGGCCGCCGAACGCTGGTACGCCGAGCGCGGTCCCGACGCGGAGATGGCCAAGGCCGCGCCCGCCACCTGCGGGAGCTGCGGGTTCTATCTTCCGCTTGCCGGATCGCTGCGCGCCGCGTTCGGTGTCTGCGGCAACGCCATGGGCGCCGACGGGCGCGTCGTTCACGTGGCCTACGGCTGCGGCGCGCACTCGGATACCGAGGTCCCCACCGGCAACGGCTCGCCGCTCTACGAGGCGTACGACGACGCGGCCATCGATCTGATCTCGCTCGAAAACGACCAGGCCCCGAAGGATGTGGCCGGTGCGCCGGCGTCCGCGGGCGATCGGTTCGATACGGCCGCGCAGACCGAGGGCGCCACGGCGACCGCTGAGGTAGGCGCGGTGGCGGCCGAGGGCGCCGAGATCGTCGGGGACGCCGAGGGACGTGCGGTGGTCGCCGAAGCTGCGGCGGACATCGCAGACGCTACGGCCGTCGAGGGAAGCGAACGAGTGGACGCCGCAGTCGACCAGGACGCCCCGGTTCGCCGGGATCCCGGCATCGGTGAGGCTTCTGCCGTGCCCGAGAACATCGCGGGTGCCCAGACTTCCACGGCTGCCGCGTCCGCTGCGGGTGACGAGCACCCAGGGTTCTCCGCGGATGCCGCGGTGGCCGACACCGGTGTGGCGCCCGAGGCGGTCGCTGCCCCGGACGCCATCCGCGCGCAACGCACGACCGAGGAACCGGCCGTCACCGAGCGGGTCGCCGCTGATGAAGGTGTCGGGTCGACGGAGAACGGCGCCGTCGCGGACGAACTCACCGTCGAATCCACGAGCGCGACCGACGCCCAGCCCGCCGACAGCACGGCCACCGACACCGATGCGGTGAGCGCCGCCGAGGTCGGCGAAATCGACACTTCCGCCGCGTTCACCGAATCGAGCGTTCCACCCGCTGCGCGGACGGCACCGAGCGCGGACGCGCCCGCTGTCCACGACAGCACGTCCGATGCCGCTGCGGGCGCCACGATCGGCGCTGTGGACGAGCAGAGCGTGGCGAAGGAAGACACCGGCATCGACCCGGCGCTGGGTTCCGGCGATGCGGCGGACACCCCCGCGGCTGCTGGAGAAAGTGGTTCGAGCATCGCGGATCGCACCGCACCGCTCGATACGCAGAGCTCCGATGTCTCCGCGAGCAATTCAGTGGAGTTCGGCGCGCGGACGGGTCCGGTCGAAGCCGCTACCGACCAGACGGGCGACACCGAATCGCCCGAGCACGTGACGAATGTCGAGGAGCACGCTCCCGGCAGCGCTACAGACGTGCCGGTGGCCGAGCCGGGCGACACCGGACCGACTGTCGACAACGGGCCCGGCGAACGGTCGGAGTACCAATCATCGCCGCGGAGCTGAGCGAGGCCGCCGATCCGTTCGGCACTTCGGCGCTGCGGGCTGCGGTTCTCGCCGCATGGCGTGATTCGCCGACGCGGTTGCGGGAGGACGCGGCCACCGAGAACGACTTGGTGCGCGCCGGTTACCGCGACCGACTGCTGACCGAGCTGGCGCAGAACGCCGCCGACGCCGCGCGCAAGGCGGGCGTGGCCGGTGCCGTCGTCGTCCGGCTCGACGGCCGTGACCTGTACATCGGCAATACCGGTGCGCCGCTGGACGTCTCCGGTGTGCACGCGCTCACCGCCCTGCGCGCCTCGGGGAAATCCGCGGGCGAGATCGTCGGCCGGTTCGGCGTCGGATTCACCGCGGTGCTTGCGGTGAGCGAAGACATCGAGGTGCGGTCGGTTTCCGGTTCGCTGCGCTTCTCCCGCGCCGAGACCCGCGAAGCGCTGCGCCGGAACGGGATCCGGATACCCGAGGGCGCTGCGGGCGAGTTCGTCCCGCCCGCGTTGCGGCTGGCCTGGCCCACCGAGGCGCGACCGCCGGACGGTCTCGACACCGAGGTGGTGCTGCGGCTGCGCGCGGACGTCGACGCCGGCGCGCTGCTGGCCGCGATGCGCGCCGAAGCCGTCGACCTGCTGCTCGAACTGCCCGCGCTGCACCGCATCCGCATCGGCGCGGACGAACTGGTCAGCAGCGCCGAGGACATGGGCGGCGGCATGCACGAGGTCTACGTCGACGGCCCCGGCGACGTGCAGCGGACCTGGTGGCAGTACCGCACGCCGCGCGCCCGCTGGCTGCTGCCGGTGCGCGACGGCAGGCCGGTGGCGGCCGCCCCGGACGTGCTGCGGGCGCCGACCAGATCCGACGAGGAACTATCCCTGCCCGCGTTGCTCGTCGCGGACATCCCGATGCAGCCGGACCGCCGCAGGCTGTTGCCCGGCGCCCGGCTCGCCGAACTGGCGGACGGCTACGCCGAGTTCGCCCGCGCCCTTCCGCCGCGCGATCGTCTCGTACTGGTCCCTGCCCCCGGTTTCGCTCGGAGCGAGGCCGATGGGCTACTGCGCGAAGCATTGCTGCGTGAATTGCGAACGCACCCATGGCTGCCGGTGACAGCCACCCATCGGCGCACTGATCGGGAAGGCTCGTATGACACGTCGCCCCTCGCTGTTGACCTCGAGCCCTTCACCGCGGCCTATGCCGAATCGGCGTCGCTCGCCGACCACGAACCCCGGCAGCGAGATGCGGAAGCCGCGGCTCACACGGAACCGCCGGACGTGCCGGTCGTCGAACCTGCCGATGCGTCCGGCGGTCGGGCGCGAGCGGCGATCCAGGCGTCCGACGGGTCGAGTGCCGGATTCGGCGCCGAACCGGGCGATATCCGGACCGCCGAGCCGATCGACGCTTCGAGCGGCATATCGGCACCCGCCGAACCGGGCGCGTCCGGCATCCCCGAGCCACCGTCGACCCCCGCACCGCCGCACCCCCGGGACGTCGCCGTCCCCACCCGCGCGTATGTCTTCGCCGGCCTGACCACGGAATTGGCCGACCTGCTCGACGAGGTGGTCGGTCCTCTGGTGATCCCGGACCTCTCCGGGCGGCCGCACACCGAGGCCATGGCTGTGCTCGACGTGCACCGCCTCGGTCTGGCACGGCTCGCGGAATTGTCCGGAGGCTTGGATCGGCCGCCGAGTTGGTGGCGGTCCTTCTACGCGGCGCTGGAACCGTTCGCCGGAGATCCGCTCGCGGCGGAGGAACTCGGCGCGCTGGCGGTGCCGCTGGCGGACGGCAGGCTCGTCACGGGGCCGCGCACCGTGGTCCTGGACGATCAGCTCGAGGTCGCGATCCCGGTGCACTGGGCCAGGTTGGCGCATCCTGAGGCCGTACATCCCCTGCTGGCCCGGCTCGGCGCGCGCTCGGCCACCGCCGAGGATCTCCTGATCGACCCGGGCTTGCGCGCCGACCTGGAGGACCACCCGGACGACCCCGACACCGCCGACGCCGTCCTGCGTCTCGCCGCGCACGCCGACCGGGAGGCGCTGCCGCCGTGGCTGAGTTCGCTCGAATTGCCCGATGTGGAGGGCGATCTCCGGCCCGCCGACGAACTGTTGCTGCCCGGCGCGCCGTTGCGTGAGTTACTCGTGCCCGACGCGCCGTTCGGCACGGCCGATCCGGAGCTGGTCGACCGCTACGGTGCGGACGCGTTGCGCGCTGTCGGCGTCGGCTGGGACTTCAGCGTGGTGGTCGAGGCCGATCCAACCGGACCGGACCACGATCTGGACGACGAGGAACACTGGTGGTCCACGCTGGCGGACGATCCGCCGGAGCTGGTCGCCGTCCGCGACCTGGATCTGATCGACGATGCGGCGTGGCCGGAAGCGTTGCGGCAGTTGGCCGCGACGCCGCGTACCCGCCGCCTGCTCGCCGACGCCGACGGCTACACCGCGTGGTGGCTGCGCAGATACGCGCGGATCGACAGCACGCCGCTGGGACTGTTCCGCCATCCCGCCGACGTCGAATTCGACGGGCTGTTACCGGCGTTCGCCGTGGCGGGTGTCGACCCGGACGCCTGCCGCGCCGTCCTGGCCGATCCCGAGACGATCACCGAGGAGCTGGCCGCGGCGCTGCTGGAGGCGCTCGGGGATTCGTCGAGAACCACCTCGGCGGAGGTGGTTTCGCGGACCCATGCCCGCTTGGCGGCCGCCGTCGCCGCGGACCGGCTCGATCTCGCCGATCTGCGGCCGCCGGATCGCGTGCGCGCGCTGTCCGGTGTCGTGGCCGATCCGGCGGACGTCTTCGTCCTCGACCGGCCGTGGTTCGGCTTGGTGGTGCCTGCGGATCGTCTGGTAGTCGGCGATACCGAAACAGCCTCGGCCCTGGCGGCTCTGCTCGACCTGCCGCTGGCGTCCGAAGCGGTGACCGCCGAGGTGATCGATACCGGCCGCCGCACGACGTGGGCGGCGGAGCCGCTGGGCGTCGTGCTGCGGCAGCTGTTCGCCTTGCCCGCGCAAGCAGGCGAGCTGGTCGTGCACCACGACCTGACGGTGCGGCTGAGCGGCGCGATCGAGGCCATGGTCGCGGTGCCCTGGTGGCAGACCGGCTCGGCCGTGCACGTCCAGGCACCGCACCTGCGCGCCTGAACGCGGCTACTGCGCCGCGTACCCGGTGATCATCTCGCTCAGCAGATCGAGCTGGCCGCGCACGCTCTCGCTGTCGTTGTCCACCAGCCAGCGCAGCACCACACCGTCGATGACGTTGAGCGTGAACCGGCTCAGCGTCTGCACCGGGACCGACCACGTATTGCCCGTCGCGTCGCGCGCGTGCTCCAAGATGTCGGCGACGGTGGAGTCGTTGAAGTTGTACTGTTCGCGCGCGATCGCCAGTTTCGCCGGGGTTTGTTCGCCCTCACGCAACGCGTAAGTGGTGGTTTCGTAAGTGAGCAGCTGCCGTTCCGGAGTGGCTTCAATGTTCAGCCACATGAGTTCCAGTCCCGCGCGGATCAATTTTTGAAGGGCTTCTTTTCCACTTCCGACGTCCTGCCATACCGTTTCGTTTGCGTCGACGGAATCGCGCAATTCCATCGACAACGCTTTGACCAGCTCGGTCATCAGCGCGTCCTTGTTTTCGAAACAGTAATGCACCACACCCAGCGAGACACCGGCCGCCTGAGCGACATCGCGCGTGGTCACGCCCGCGACGCCCTTTTTCTCGGCAAGGCCGATCGCGGCCTCGATAAGGTGGGCCCGTCGTTCTTCGACGCTCAATCGGGAGGACACCCAAGGGAGTTAAGCGCCCACGGCCCCCGCAGTCAATTCGCCGGCCGGAAAAACTCGGACTGGACGAGTGACCAGTTGTGTGGTTCGCTGCATCGGGACAGAAGGGAGACGGGTATGCCGGTGTCACGCAGAACTGTTCTGGCCCGGACCGCGCTCGGTTCCGCCGCCCTCGCGACCGCGACGGTGCCCGGGATGAGTGACGCGCTCGGCGTTCCGGCGGCCGCCGCCCCGGATTCCGGCGACTACGAGATCGGCGTCGGCATCTCCGACATCACCGGCCCGGCCGCCGAATGCGGGATGATGGGCTACTCCCAGCTCGAGCAGCAGACCGCGGGCATCCACCTGCGCCCGCGCGCGCGGGCGTTCATCATCGGGAGCGCGGGACGGCGCGTCGTCTTCGTGGTCGCCGAGAACGGAATGATCTTCCAATCCGTGCACCGCGGCGTGCTGACCGAACTGGCCCGGCGCTTCGGCGGGCTCTACACCGAGCAGAACGTCCTGCTCACCTCGACCCATTCGCACGCGACCTGCGGCGGCTCCAGCAACGACTACGCCTACAACCTGTCCATCCTCGGCTTCCAGCAGCAGGTGTACGACGCCGAGGTGCAGGGGATCGTCGAGGCGATCGCCGCCGCGCACGCCGATCTCGGCCCCGGCTCGCTCGCGCTCGGCCGCACCGAGCTGCGCGACGCGAGCGTGAACCGCTCGCGGGTGGCGTGGGAACTCAATCCGCCCGCGGACAAACAACATTTCCCGGACGCCATCGACCCCACCGTGACCACGCTCGTCCTGCGCAAAGGCGGTCGGACGGCCGGGACCATCACCTGGTTCGCCACCCACAACACGTCCATGACCAACGCGAACCGGCTGATCAGCTCGGACAACAAGGGCTACGCCGCGTTCTCCGCCGAGCACATCGAGCACGGCGTGCGCTACCTGGACGGCAAGCCCGAGTTCGTCGCGGCCTTCGCGCAGACCAACGCCGGCGACATGTCCCCGAACCTGAACCTGCGCCCGGGTTCGGGACCCACCGAGGACGAGTTCGAGAACACCCGCATCCTCGGCGAGCGTCAGTACGCGGCGTCGAAAGACGCGGCGGCGCAAGCGCGACCGATTTCCGGCTCGGTCGACGCGATGCTCTGCTACATCGACTTGGCGGACATCGCCGTGGACGGTCGTTTCACTCCGGACGGCCTCCCGCGGCGCACCGCACCGGCCGCGGCGGGCGTCTCGCTGATCGCGGGCAGTGTCGAGGACGGTCCCGGCCTGCCCGGCGGCCCGATCCCCGAGGGTGTGCGCAATCCGTTCCTCGCGGCGCTGGGCGACCCCGCCCAGCCCGCGCCGGCCTGGCTGGCGGACGCGCAGGCGCCGAAAGCGATCGCGGTGCCGCTCGGCCTGCTGCCGCCGGTGGCGTGGGTGCCGAATGTGCTGCCCATCCAGCTCGTTCGCATCGGCGAGCTCTATCTGGCCGCCGCGGGTGGCGAGTTCACCATCACGTCGGGCCTGCGCGTCCGCCGAGCTGTCGCGGCGGCGCTGAACGTTCCGCTCGAGCAGGTGCTCATGCAGGGATACGCGAACGCCTACCACGAATACGTCACCACGCCCGAGGAATACGACTCCCAGCAGTACGAGGGCGCTTCGACATTGTTCGGCCGCTACACCCTGTGCGCCTACCAGCAGGAGTTCACCCGCCTGGCCGCGGCATTCGCCGCTCGCAGCGCGGTGCCGCGCGGCCCTGCGCCGCGCGATGTGTCCCAGCTACAGCCGAACTTCCAGCCGGGCGCCGGTCCGGACGCGTCCGCCCCGGGCCGCGGGTTCGGTGACGTGCTGGTGCAGCCGCACCCGTCCTACGCTCCCGGGGATCAAGTCCTGGCCGAATTCGTCTCGGCGCATCCGAAACACGACAATCGCCGCAACGGGACCTTCCTGGAAGTGCAGCGCAGGACCGCGTCGGGCGCATGGGCGCGGGTGGCCAACGAGGGTGAGTGGGCGGTGAGATACCACTGGAGCAAGCGCGGGCTCGCCGAGTCGGTGGCCCGATTCACCTGGGATGTCCCGCTCGACGCCGAGCCGGGACGCTATCGTTTCCAGCACTACGCGACCCGCCTGGATCCCGATGGCGCGTTCTACCCGCTCACCGGCACGACCGACGAATTCGAGGTGGTCCGACCGTAAGCCGCGTGGGTCACAGACCCGTCTGCGCGCCCTTGTCCCCGCGCCGGGCGCCGCGCCGCTGAACCAGATAGATCACGAGTGCGATCAGCCCGACCACCAGTCCCATCAGGCAGACCGGCCGGGCCGACGCCCAGCGGTCGCCGCCCGCCCACACCACCACGGTGGCGATCAGCCACAGCGCGCTGCCGACCGCGAGCACGGGGCGCGGATCGGTCAGGCGCGGCGGCAGCTGCGGGACTTTCTGTGTCACGGGCCCAGCCTAATCCGCCCGCCCGGGTGCGGCGCTCCGGCCGACCCGAGCGGAGTGGTCGCGGCCTGGCGGGAAGCCGCGACCGGCCGCCCGTGGTCCCGTATCGTTTGGCACTGTGACAACGCCATCGGATGTCAGAGCCCTCGCTGGTGAGCTCTCGCTGGCGGTCGTTCGACTGACGCGACACCTGCGCGGCCGTCGTGCCGACTCGCAGATCTCGCTGACGCAACTCTCCGCGCTCGCCACCCTGGCGCGCGAGGGCGCGATGACGCCGGGGGCGCTCGCGGCGAAGGAACGGGTGCAGCCCCCCTCGATGACCCGGGTCATCGCCTCGCTCACCGACCTCGATCTGGTGGAACGCAACCCGCATCCGACCGATGGCCGTCAGATCATCGTCTCGCTGTCCTCGGCGGGCCGCGCGCTGATCGCCGACGAAGCCAGCGCTCGGGAGGCGTGGATGACCGAGCAGCTGTCGACGCTCACCGAGGAGCAGCTCGTCGTGCTGACCCGCGCGGTGGCGATCATGAAGCAGATCGTCGCGGAATCCGAATAACGCGTGGGGATTCGGCGCCGACGGCGGCACGGCTCAGCGGTTCCCCCGCACCAGCCGGACGACGATCCCGCCGCCCCACCACAGCAGGCCGCCCGCGATGGTCAGGCACAGGAGGAAGGCCGGATAGACCAGGACCCCGTAGTCGTCGGCCCAGCGGGGCAGATGGGTGAGCTGGGTGGCGGCGCCGATGAGCAGCAGCAGCCCCAGCGTCACGGCGATCGGCGCGAGCGGTGCGGTGTCCGAGTCGGGCCTGCGGGCGGTGCGGTCGGTCATGGTGGAGCCCTCCCGTGCGGTCGGCTCGGCGCCCGTTCGGGGCGCGGTGGGCACTGGAAAAGATCAGTTACCTTCTAGCTAACTTTCGCACGGCGATGTGATTTCGTTAACAGCATGTGATGCAGATCACAAATTTATCGCGAAATGGGGCCGCCCGGCGTGCCCCGATGGACCGGATGCCGGTGGCTACCGCGCGCCGAACGGCTGATCGCTGTCCACGATCTCCCGTCCGAGCGGGAACAGCGAGATCGGGATGAACTTCAAGTTGGCCCAGCCGAACGGGATTCCGATGATCGATACGAACAACGGAATGCTGGTGAGCAGATGGCCCAGCGCCAGCCACCAGCCCGCGACGATGAACCAGATGATGTTGCCGATCAGCGAGCCGGCACCCGCCCCGGGCTTCTCCACGGTGGTCCGGCCGAACGGCCACAGTACGTAGGCGGCGATCCGGAACGACGCGATGCCGAACGGGATCGTGATGATCAGGATGAAGCAGATGATCCCCGCCGCGATGTAGCCCAGCGCCAGCCAGAACCCGGCGAGGATCAGCCACAGGATGTTGAGGACCAGCTGGATCGGCTTCATGAGACCAGCATGCCAGCCCGCGGCGCGCGGTGCCCGGTGTCAGAAGAACCAGCCGAGCACCGCGTCGCGCTCCGCGCGGAAGGCGTCGTCGAGCGCGCGCACGTGCGCGGAGTCCTTGGCTCGCAGACGGTTCGCCGCGGCGAACAGGCGCGCGGGATACGCGCCCAGATACATGCTGCCGAGAACGTCGATGCCGAGGTCGATATCGGGTGTGCGGTCGGTCGGTTCGCATTCCGCCTGCCCGTTCCGTACGCGCAGTGCGAACGTGCCGCCCGCGTTCCGGAAGGGGTCGGTCACCTCGAGCGTCACGTCCAGATCGCTCGGGTAAGCGCGCGCGGTGAGCGCCGCGGGCACGTCCATCAAGCGAAGCCACAGTCCGTCGTAGCGGGCGGTGGTACGCACGAGCCGAGGATCGGTCAGCAGATAGGGCAGCGGGTCGTGATCGGTGAGCACCGCGTCCACCCGCCGCATCAGATCGAGCCCGAGCAGGGCACGCCACAGGGCCGCGTGCGCTTCGGCGGTGACCGTCCGCATTTCGACCACTTCGACCGTCCGCGCCCTGCCGTCGGAGTGGACCCGATACAGCGCGTAGCCGTCGCTGTGCAGAAGTCCGAACAGCGTGGTGCCGCCTTCGCGGAAACGTTCCGGATCATCGAAAACGATGTCCCAGGCCGCCGCAGGGCGTACCTGCGCACCGGGCGTCAGCCTGCGCCAGCGGTCGTAGATCGCCTCCGCCGCCACGCGCACTTCGCTCGGCGGGCGCAGCGTGACACCGCCCGGATCCGGCGTCGACGGCAGGAATCCCGCGAACCGCCGGTCGATGCCCACGGCGTTCTCCCGCGTCGCGGGACCGTAGCCGAAACGGCCGTAGATGCCGCCCTCGCTCGCGGTGAACATGGTCAGCGGCAGCCCGGCCGCCTCGACGCGCCGGTGCTGTTCGGTGTACATGGCGCGGAGAAGGCCGCGCCGTCGGTGGGTCGGAGCCACCCCGACGCCCGCGATGCCGCACACCCGGACAGTCCGTTCGCCGGGCACCGTGACCGTCATGGTGGTGGACTGCACGTGCCCGACGACCTGCCCGTGCTCGACCGCCACGATGGTGTTCTCCAGCGGGAACAGCACGGGGATCCGCTGTAGTTCGGCCGGGTCGTAGCGGGTGCCGAACGAGGTCTCCACCAGCGTCGTGATCGCCGGTCCGTCGTCCTCGGTAGCCGACCGGATGGTGATTCCCGGGAGGGTCGTCATGCTCCGACCATCCCACGTCCGCGCACCTGCCCGCATCAGGTTTTCCGCGCTCCGCGACCGCCCGGCGAACGCCGATTCGGACCCGGCCGCGACGGTTCGGCAGGATGGAGCGGTGGCCGAAGTGATCGACATCGATGACCCCGCCGACCCTCGGGTCGACGACTTCCGCGACCTCAAGTCGGCCGATCGCAGGCCCGATCTGCCCGGGCGCAAGGGGCTGGTGATCGCCGAGGGCGTCGTGGTGGTCCAGCGGATGCTCGACTCGCGCTTCGCGCCGGCCGCGCTGCTCGGTGTGGAGCGCAGGCGTGCCGAACTCGCCGATGATCTGGTGGCTGTCGACGTGCCGTACTACCGGGCGACGGCCGAGGTGATGGCCGAGGTGGTCGGTTTCCACCTCAACCGCGGCGTGCTGGCCGTCGCCCGCCGCCCCGCCGAACTCGGCATGGACGAGGTGCTCGAGCGGGCGCGCACCATCGCGGTGCTCGAAGGCGTCAACGACCACGAGAATCTCGGCGCCATGTTCCGCAACGCGGCCGGGCTCGGAGCCGACGCGATCCTGTTCGGCGACCGCTGCGCCGACCCCTTGTACCGCCGGGCCGTCCGGGTCTCCATGGGACATGTGCTGCGGGTTCCGTTCGCGTCCGTGCCGGACTGGCCGGGCGGACTGGATATACTGCGCCGCAAGGGATTCCAGATCATCGCCCTCACTCCCGACGGGTCGGCGGCGAATCTGGCGGCGGCGATGACGGGGGAGCGGGTGGCGTTGTTGCTCGGGGCCGAAGGGCCGGGGCTGACCGAGGCGGCCATGCGGGCCACCGACGTCCGCGCGCGCATCCCCATGACGCCCGGCACCGATTCGCTCAATGTCGCGACCGCGGCCGCGATGGCGTTCTACGAGCGGGTGCGCACGGCATGAGCGGTCAGGCCCGGAGGAGGCAGCGCAGCGTGACCACGCAGGGCCCCGCTCATGCCGGAAAGGACACGGCATGAGCGGTCAGGCCCGGAGGAGGCAGCGCAGCGTGACCACGCAGGGCCCCGCTCATGCCGGAAAGGGCACGGCATGAGCGGACCGTATCGACCGTATCCGTCCTACCAGGACCCGACGCCGTGGGGCGCGGGCCTCACCGTGGCGGTCATGGTGGCGCTGCTGGCGGCGGTCGCGGTGTATTCGTTCGGGGCCGCGCTGGCCGAAGTGCACCCGTTGCTCGCGGTGGCGGTCAACTTGGTGGCGGTCGGCGGCGCCGCGCCCACCGCGTGGCGCTGGCGTTTCGCCCCGGTGACGCGGTGGGTGATCGGCGGCGGCGCGGTGGGCGTGCTGCTCGGATGGATCGTGCTGCTGGTCGGCGGATCGGCCGCCTAGCGCCGGGCTGCGGCGTTCAGCCGACCGGGTCGTGTCCGCGCAGCCAGCCGAGCAGTCCGCGCTTGCGCGAGGGCGTATGCGCCCCGCTTTCGGTGGAGCCGCGACCCGGCGGGCCGGGCATCTGGCCCTTCGGGTACAGCGCGAACTTGCAGACGGGAATGTCACCCGGCACGAGCGCGCGAGGCGCAGCCGGCCCGCGGTAATGGAAGCCGAGCCATTCATTGTTGGCCGCGTCGGCGAAATCGGGTGGGTCGAAGGGCAGCGCTTGGGGGTCGGGCAGTTCGCCCGCGCGCCACCGCACCGGATGCTCGCCGGCCCAGTACGGCCGTTCCCACACCAGCGGAAGTCCTTCGTCCTCCAGGATGCGCACCCGGGTCGAGCTGAACGATCTGCGGAATTCGCCGCGCTCCCAGTGGGCGAACGCGCCCCAGCCGTGCTCGAGGTCGAACGACACCAGATACGTGTGTTCCGAGGCCAGCGGCCGCACCAGCAACTCGGGGATCTCGGTCGGGTGGATACGCGCGGCTTGGGCCGAACACAACACCGTCACGCCGGGAAAGCAGCCGATGCACACCTCGTCGGTTCCGGGGCCCGCGCAACCCGCCAGCGTGCCGAGCATGACCGGTCGCACATCGCGGTCCTCGTGCAATTGCTTCGCCAATGCCAGTGCGGCTCCGGGATCCGGATCGTGGTTCGCGCGCAATATCGTCAGGGCATCGGGTGCGTCGACGTACCAGAGCGACCAAGCCTTGGAAAGCATCCGGCACCTCCCGATAGTTGCACGAATCGACTCCGCGAACCTCGAGCGAACGCCCGGCCGCGCCGAACGGCCACCGCTGGGGTGACCCCTGGCGCCGACGCGCGTCGTCGACCACACCGAAAATTTACTCGCCACGGACCGGCCCCGGTGCGGCTTCGCACCGCGAACGCCGGTTCGTGATCATCGATTTCGCGAGGCAGCGCTATCGGCAGAGGGCGGCCGACGCACGGGGGCTCCCGCGCCTCCGTCGGCGGCCGATCGACGGCCCGGAAGGCCGGCGCTCAGTGACCGGAGCTGCGCACCCCGAGCAGCACGTCCTCCCACGACGGCATCGGCGCCTTGCCGCGCTTGCTGCGACTCGGCTTGGCCGGAGCCTTGGCCGCGGGCTTCGCAGGCTCCTCGTTGGGGGCGGGCGCCGGCGTGGCGGTGTCCGCGGGGGTGGACGTCGCCGCTGTCGCGGCGCCGCTGGCGGCCGCGGCGGTAGCGGCAGTGGCCGGGGTGGCGGCCGCTGCGGGCGTCGAGCCGTTGCCCGCCGGGATCGCGGCGGCGCTGCCACCGGCCGCGACGGCCCGCTGTTCGTAGTACTCGTCCAGCATCGGCTGGCTCTGGCGGCTGGCGGTACGCGCGGGCGGCGCGGCCGGGGCGGGACGCGGTTCGGCCACCGGCTCCGGCTGCGGCGCGGCCGGTTCGGGCTCGGGCGGCGCGATCGTCGCCAGGCCGCGCAGGGCGCGCCCGAAATCCGGATCGATCAGATCGGAGGCCGGGTCGTCGAGCGGGGAGACCGAGCCGCCGTGCGCGTCCGGCTGGTAACGCCAGTGCGCGGCGATCTCGGATCGTCCGTTCTGCCACTGCAACTGGGCGACCCAGTACCCCTTCTCGTCCTTCCAGGCATCCCATTCAGCGCCCTCGATGTTGTGCCCGCGCGCGGTGAACGCGGCGGTGACCACATCGATGAGAGTGTCCACGGCGGGACCGTCGGGGCGCACCGGGTGCGCTTTCTGGGCGAGCTCGGCGGCGCGGGCCCGCTCCAGCAGCACCGGATAGGCGAATCGCTCGACGCGACTGGCCGGCATTCCGGATTCTTCGGTGACCTGTTCCACGGAGGCCCCTGCGCGAATACGGGCCTGGATATCGCGGGGACGCATAGTTGCTTCCATTTCGATCTCAATCTGGCCGAATCGGGCAAGGTCTCCGCGCGCGGCGGCTCGCAGTTTGTCGTCGGCGGGCAGCCGGAACTTCTGACCGGACTCGGTGTCGATACACACGATGTGCGTGGAGTCGGGCGTCACCCCGATCACTCGAAGTTCACGCACCGTTACCTCCTTATCGCGTCGACTCGCGACACCGCCCACTTTCCGAAACAGTAGTGCACATCTGAGATTCATGGGGCAGGACACGCGGCACGGAAATCTCTCGGGAGACGTCCGTGCCCCGCTAATCTGCTCTGTTCGCTCGGCTACGCCTAATTTCGCGGCGTGTCGATCCCGGGCGTGTTGCGGCCGTCAGGGGCCGAAAAATGCGGCTGTCAGCCGAGATTCTGCACGACCCAATCGATGGCGCGGGTCAGCTGGCTGACGTCGTCCGGATCGATCGCCGGGAACATGCCGATGCGCAGCTGGTTGCGGCCCAGCTTGCGGTACGGCTCGGTGTCCACGATGCCGTTGGCGCGCAGGATCTTCGCCACCGCGGCCGCGTCGACCGAATCGGCGAAGTCGATGGTGCCGACCACCTGCGAGCGGTGCGCGGGGTCCGTGACGTACGGGGTGGCGTACTCGCTCGACTCGGCCCAGGAGTACAGCCGCGAGGAGGAGTCCAGCGTGCGCTTGACCGCCCAGTCCAGACCGCCGTTGCCGTTGAGCCACTCGATCTGGTCGGCGAACAGCAGCAGGGTGCCCAGCGCCGGGGTGTTGTAGGTCTGGTCCTTCGTGCTGTTGTCGATCGCGATCGGCAGCGACAGGAAGTCGGGGGTCCAGCGGCCCGACGCCTTGATCTCCTCGACCCGGGCCAGCGCGGCCGGGCTCATCAGCGCGACCCACAGGCCGCCGTCGGAGGCGAAGCATTTCTGCGGCGCGAAGTAGTAGACGTCGGCGTCGGTGATGGTCACCGGGAGACCGCCCGCGCCGGAGGTGGCGTCGATGGCGATGAGCGCGTGCTCCGAGCCCGCGGGGCGCCGCACCGGGATCGAGACGCCGGTCGAGGTCTCGTTGTGCGCCCAGCCGATCAGGTCCGCCGACGGGTCGGACACCGGCTCCGGCGCGCTGCCGGGCTCCGCCGAGACCACGATCGGGTCGCCGATGAACGGGTTGCCCTTGGTCACCGCGGCGAACTTCGAGCTGAACTCACCGTTGGTCAAGTGCAGCGAACGCTCCCGGACCAGGCCGAACGCCGCGGCGTCCCAGAATGCGGTGGTGCCGCCGTTGCCCAGCACCACCTCGTAGCCGTCCGGCAGGCCGAACAGCTCGCGCAAGCCCGAGCGCACGCGCGCCACCACGTCCTTGACCGGTTTCTGCCGATGCGAGGTTCCGAACACCGAGGCGCCGACGTTCACCAGCGACTGCAGCTGCTCCGGACGCACCTTGGAGGGGCCGCAACCGAACCGTCCGTCGGCGGGCTTGAGATCGTCGGGAATGGTCGGAAACGCAGAGGTCATGGCGAACAGGGTAGTCGGTGGTGTCGCTGTGGCGACGCCCACACTCCGGCTAACGTAAGCGCCCATGAGCATGCCCTCAGCTAACTCAGGGTGGCGACTGCGCGAGCGAGCCCGGAATTTCCGGCTGCGCGGCGCGACGGTCTCGGACGCGATGCGGCGCGAGTTGCTGATCCGGGGCGAAGCGGGCACCGCGACGATCCTCGGGGTCCGTCCGCGGCGCACCGAACCGGGGCACGTGTTCTGGGTCCGGGTGCAGCTCGCGGAAGAATTCCCCTACGAGAGCCGGGTGCGGCAGCGGGTGCCGGACGCCGACCTGGAATGGATGCGGCCCGGTGACGTCGTGTGCTGCCGGGTGGATCCGCGCGACCGCGATCGCCTCGTGCTGTACGTGCCCGACCTCGCGGAATCCGGCCGGGCGAGCATCGCCAAGATCCTCGCCGACGGCCGCCGCGCCGACGCCACCGTGCTCGCCGCCGCGCCGGTCGCGGCGGGGTACTCCGGTCGCGACGACCCGGTGCTGCGTCTGGACCTGGAACTGCGCGCCTGGGACGAACCGCGACCGTGGCGGGTGCGGCTGGTCCAGCCGGTGCCCCTGCACGCCCTCCGCCTGGTCGATTTGGGCCGGCACCTGGAGGTCGCTTTCTTCGAGGTGGACCGCGGCGATACGGTCGCCGTCGACTGGGTCGCGTCGCTCGACGAGTGAACTACCGGCGAACGCTCCTACAGGTGCACGAAGGTGAAACCCATCGCGCGCAGCTTCGGCAGCGCCGCGATCATGCCCGCCGCGGTTCCGGAGTGCGGCCGGTGCATATGGGCCAGGGAAATGGCCCCGGGCGCGCCGGCATTCATCGCTGTTTGCACTTGGGCGGCCGACGCGGTCGCGCCGAAATCGGCGTTGATCGTGAAACCGACCGGGGTTTCACCCAATTCGTTGACGATGGACACCGCGACGTCGTCGTAATGCGCGGTGCCCGCCCGAAAGAATCGCGGGGGCTTGCCCGTCAGCGTGGTCAGCAGCTCATGGTTCGCCCATACTTCGTCGGCGGCCTCCTGCGCCGATCCGGTCCCGGCGATGCCATAGGCTTCCCGGCCGTTCACCGACAGCGGTTTGTGTGCCACGCCGTGATTGGCCAGTTCGAACAGTGGATTCGCCGCCAGCTGGGCGGTGCGCGCGCGGTTGGCATCGATCCAGCGCTTGTTCAGGAACAGCGTCGCGGGAATCCGCTCGGCGATCAGGAAATTCACCAGCGACTCGTCGATGTCGTTGTTGCCCGCGCCGCCGCAGGCGTCGAAGGTGAGCGCCATCTGTTTGCCCGCGGCAGCGAAAGTGCTCGTGATCCCCGCCATCGCGACGCCCCACTGCTGTGGCCGGATCCCGGCGTGCCTGGCGGCCACGGCGGACGGCGTGCCCGCGACGGGGACCGCCGAGACCGGAGCGACCCGTGCCCCCGTAGTGGTGCCAGGCGCGGCCGAGACGCGCGCCGGTGCGACGGACGTGTTCTGGGTGGCGGCGCACCCGGTGGCGGTGAATCCCGCGGCCAGCGCGACGCCCACGCCGAACATCCGCCGCCTCGATATTGTTTTGTCCAGCATCCCTCGAGTCCTCTAGCTTCCCCCCGGATGCTACGCGAGCCGGACATCGACGGCGGGGCAACATCTTCCGCCGTCGCGTTCGGCTCGCGCTCGTGCGCTGTGGCTCGGGTAGATCCGGTGGCCGAAGCCCATCAGGTCCTCGAATCGTGCCCGCGGTGACGTCGACACGCGGGGATCGAGCCCGTCGAACCAGCCCGGCCGCTGGTGGTGGCCTGTACGGTGACCGGATACCAGTGTCGAGGAGGGGCTATGTTCGCGCTCGTTGTGAAGTTCGATCTCCAGGACGCAGAGAAGGCGGCCGAGTTCGACAAGCTGATGGCCGAAACGGTCGAAGCCATCACGGAGCTGGAGCCCGGGACCCTCGTCTACGCCACCCACGCCGTTGAGAACGAGCCGTTGTCGCGCGTGTTCTACGAGGTGTACCGCGACCGCGACGCATTCGAGGAGCATGAGCGGCAGCCCCACACGAGGCACTTCCTGAGCCAGCGTGAGAAGTACATCGCCTCGTTCCGCGTGGAATTCTTGTCTCCGGCCGAAGCGAAAGGCTTACCCGCGGCAGGCTGACCGGATCACAGGCGCGCAGCCACTCCGCACCACACGGCGAAACCGTGGACGGTGTCGACGCTGCGCGCTTCCGCACGAGCCAGCGCCCGCACTGTTTCGTGCACCATGGGATTCCAGCGAGTCTGCGCCGGAGCAATCGCTTTTGCAGTCAGTAGCGCGTCCAAGGCGCGTGTGCGGTCTCCATGCAGGAGATAGGCGCGGGACAGGTCGATGTAGTGGTGACCCGCGCGTTCTTTCGGTGTGCCATCCGGGATTACCAGCGAGCGTGCGCGGTTGAGTGCCTCGGTGCCGTCCATGCCCTCCACGGCGAGCGCGACGGCCCAGATTTCGACGTTCGTGGGTCCGAACGAGAGAATGACGTCCCGATCGTCGCCGAGGCGCAGCGCTGTCTTCCGGGCCTCAGCCAAGTGCTCGTCAGCGAGGTCGCGTTTACCGGAGCGTGACGCGGCAAGTCCGGATTGCAAGTGCAAGCCGCCCCAAGCGATGAGATCGTGGCGGTGTCCGGCGCTGAGGCGGGGTTCGATACCGGCCCGGCAGCGTTCCAAGAACCTGAGGGCGGCGGTCCAGTCACCGCCGGAGGTGAGCAGCGAGGCCCGCTGGAACTGACTCGTGGCGATCCACAGCTCGTTTCCGGACTCTGTGGCTGCCCACGCGAGCCGATCGATGGCATGCGCGGCAAGGTCGCCATATCCGAGTTTGTGGGCGAGGCTGTGCGCCGAGTAGTACAGCTCACACAACAGTACGAGCGCCTGATCCCGCTCGCGGCCGTTGCTGCGATGCACCGCAGCACGTACTTCGCCGAGCAGCGGCGGCAGCGAGTCGCCCAGCTTGTGGAAAGAGGCGGCACGGCGATAGCGGCAGACGCGCTCGACGTCGGCCACGATCTCTCCTAGTGGGCGCACGTGGGAGACGTTGTCGTTGTCGAAGTCGTAGGCGGCCAGTTCGGTTCGTAACACCCCGACTGCGGCGTGCACCTCGGTGTCGGGGCCAGGCGCAGGCGGATACGGCTGTCCAGTCAGGTCAGCGACACTGAGTCGGAGAGCCTTGGACACGGCCCCGAGAAATGCCGGCGATGCGGGGGCCGTCCGCTGCTCGACGGCACGAACAATCCCAAGAGAGATGTGTGCTTTCTCGGCCAGTGCCTTCTGCGTCAGGCCTGCGAGCTTTCGGGCCTGGGCCACTCGCGCTGCGATTGCGGCGCGGTCTTCCATTTGGCTCACCTTTCCATTCAACGACATCCAATCGCACCTGCGTACTAAGAAGTTTGATACTTCGCGGGCTGAATTGGGCTCACAGTCGTAGCCAGGCCCCGGCGCCAGGTGACGCCCGTTCATGACCCGGGCACACCACCGGCGTCTGTGACGCCAGACGGTAGCGAAAGCCCCTGGCGCCGGGCGCCTCCATCGACTAGAGGGGAGTGGCGCGGGGATGAGAGAGGGTGACAAGGTCCGGCTGTCGAAGACGGGACAGTGGGAAACGACGGATGGCACGCCGTACGGGCCGTTGTCGCGGGTGCGTTGCCCCGATGTCGAGCACTGCCTACGCCTGGCCCCATACGAGGACGGGCGGATCGGACCGCACGACCGCAACATCCCCGGCCGGTGCGCGTGGGTGGGGGCCGCAGTCGTGGATGACCGTCACGACATCCCGTCGCAGTACCTGATCACGCTCAGCCCCATCACCGGCATCGACCGGATGCGATGGCCCGGTGGTGACCGCAATGACTGACCGTTCAGGCGTTCTCGCCAACGACGCGACGATGGTCTTGGAGACTCCGATGGCGCGGTGTCGGTTCTACCGCCACGTGTGCGGGCTGCCCGCCTGTATCGAGCCGTCGATGGGCCGGATCTCGCTGATATCGGGGAGTGTCGGGGCGATCACCGTGCCCGCTCAGCTCGGTGCGCGCGTGAAGATCCACATGCAGAACAGCGGTACACCGGCTGGGCCGATAATCTCGCACCCGCGTTCGAAGCGGTGGACGTTCTTGGTGGTGCCGGATATTCCGTGCGATACGCCGCTGTTCTCGGAGCTGTTCCGGCTCAACGCCACCATGACGTCGGCCGGGGCACAGATCGCATTGCCGTCCCCTGCCGACGACGGCCCGGCGCGCTTGCGAGTGTGGGCGCAGGCCCCGCGTGATTCGTATCGGCCATCAGCGCTGGCGGTGATCGGCGCCATCCGCGACTGCGTGCGAACCCGGCCGCGGCGGTAGCGCCGGTGACGAGCCCGCGCACAACGGAATTGGATGGGGTGACGGTGGTGTGGTGGGTCGACGCGGGTGTGGTGCGTGTGCTGCACATCCGGCACCCGCACGGGTCGACCACGTTCCGGTCCCCGCCGACCCTCGCCGAGTGCATCGATCTGATACCGCGCGAACTGTGGGTGCAGATCCGCTACCAGTACGAACAGTCGAGAAATGACTGGTGATACACCGCCGCAACGGGAGGAACGATGACCATCGCCACCGCGATCCGCACTGCCCTGCTCACCAGTGCCCTGGTGGTCGGCACAGCCACCATCGCCCACGCCGAACCGAACCACACCGCGAAGGACGAAGTGGTGTGCTTCCCGCACGCCATCGAGCCGTGGAAGACCGACCACGGTTCGATGGCCCCGATCCATTTCGGGTTCAAGGTGCACTGCACCGGTCGGCCGGAGATGCGCAGCGTCACCACGAAACTCTGGCGTTACGATGCTGCCGACGGAAAGTGGTACAAGCATGCCGAACGCATCGACACCTCCACCACCCCCGACGTTGAAGTGCTGTACTCGGCGTCGTGCTCGTCGGCAGGCGTCCTCTACGGATTCCACACGCAGGTGCACCTGACCGCGATCCACGGGACCTGGGACGACGGCTACGACGACAGCGCCACCATCTCCGCGATCTGCTGACCACGACCGGAAGGGCACAGCCAATGGACACACTGGGCCATCCAGCGGTCGCCGTAGCGCTCGATGCCCTCGTGGCAGCTGACCGGGACCTCGTCCCGGTCAGCGCCGTCGTGCGCGATGACCTGGTCGCTGTCGTCATCGACGGCGACCATGGCCGCTACATCGTGTTCGTCCACCCCGAAGGCGACCAATGGACTACTCGGGGCACGACGATCGGTGCACCACGACCGGCCGGGCCTCGGCACGAGCACACCCCGCCCTGGGAACCGCTGCAACGGAGGGGAATCCGGTTCCGATCCGAGACCGCAGAAAGGTCCGGCCCTGGCTGGTTCGCTGTGATCGGCCGTGCCGCTCACGACGCGGTCACCCTGTCGGTTACCTCCACGCTCGAAAAGTCTGTCGTGCCGATCGGCGCGAACGGTCTCGCGTTCGCCGTCGTCCGCGCGTACGGCAGCGAAACACCTCAGGTCACTGTGACCACCCGCGATGGGCGGGTGATCACGGCCGGGCCGCTCGCGGCCTGACTTGGAGCCCCAGTTGGTCCCCTACCGGGTAGGGCTCTGCGGTAGCTGGGGAAATCCCCTCCGTGGGCTCTGCAGTGTCCGACCTCACCGGGATTTGCGCCCGGGTCGCCCGACCGCCCGGGGCCAGCGCGCCGAAATCGACACCCGCAACGGTGACTGGGTCGTGCGCTGTCGGTTCGGTGTTACGTGTGCGCGATCGTGGCCCAGCCCTCGACCTCTTCGGGCTTGCGCGGACCGGGTCCGGTGTAGATGGCTGCGGGGCGGACCAGCTTGCCCAGTTGTTTCTGCTCGAGGATGTGTGCGCACCAGCCGGCGGTGCGGCCGCAGGTGAACATGGCGGGCATCATGTGCGCGGGCACTTCGGCGAAGTCGAGGATCACCGCGGCCCAGAACTCCACGTTGGTCTCGATGGCGCGATCCGGGCGGCGTTCGCGCAGTTCCGCCAGGGCGGCCTGCTCCAGCGCGGCGGCGACCTCGTAGCGGGGCGCGGCCAGTCGCTTGGCGGTGGCGCGCAGGACGCGGGCGCGCGGGTCCTCGGCCCGGTAGACCCGGTGGCCGAAGCCCATCAGCTTCTCCTTGCGGTCCAGGATGCCCTTGACCAGGGCCCGTGCGTCGCCGGTTCGCTCGACCTCTTCGATCATCGGCAGCACGCGTGCGGGCGCGCCGCCGTGCAGCGGACCCGACATGGCGCCGATCGCGCCGGACAGCGCGGCCGCGACGTCGGCTCCGGTCGAGGCGATCACCCGGGCGGTGAAGGTGGAGGCGTTCATGCCGTGCTCGGCGGCGGAGACCCAGTAGGCGTCGATGGCCTCGGTGTGGCGCGGGTCCGGGTCCCCCTTCCAGCGCGTCATGAAGCGCTCGGTGACCGTGGTGCACTCGTCGATCTTCTTCTGCGGGACGGCGGGCTGGTAGATGCCGCGCGCCGACTGCGCGACATAGGACAGCGCCATCACCGAGGCGCGGGCGAGGTTCTCGCGCGCGGTCTCGTCATCGATGTCCAGCAGCGGCTGGTAGCCCCAGATCGGTGCGAGCATGGCCAGCCCGGCCTGCACGTCGACGCGCACGTCACCGGTGTGCACGGGCAGCGGGAACGGCTCGGCGGGCGGCAGGCCGCGCCCGAACGATCCGTCGACCAGCAGGGCCCACACGTCGCCGAAGGTCACCCGGCCCTCGACCAGGTGCTCGATGTCGACACCGCGATAGCGCAGCGCGCCGCCGTCCTTGTCGGGTTCGGCGATGTCGGTGGTGAAGGCCACCACGCCCTCGAGGCCGCTGACGAAATCGCTGGGAACGGTGGCCTGCCCACCGGAAACCGCGGGGCTGGTAGTCATGTCACGACTCTCCTTGCACTTGGGTCGCACGTTCTCGCCGATGGGAAGATGTCGGATTTGACGAGCACATGCCGATCATCAAAACCTTAGCTCCCTGCTACCGCGGAGTAACGTCTGGCCCATGCGTGACCTGGACAATTCATCGGATCTGGCGGCTATGCGGGTCGACTACGGCGGCCTTCCGCACGGCGGCAACGACGACGTCGACTTGGACGAGACCTGGCTCGCCGGGGGCTGGGAGCCGCTGCTGCGGCATTGGATCGAACAGGCCACCGCGGTGGGCATCGCCGAACCCAACGCCATGGTGCTGGCCACGGTGTCGCTGGCCGACGGCACGCCGCGGCCGGTCGCGCGGACCGTGCTGTGTAAAGGGCTCTCCCCCGAGGGCGTGATCTTCTACACGAACTACGACTCGGCCAAAGGCGCGCAGCTGACCGCCGTCCCGTACGCCGCGGTCACCTTCGTCTGGCCCGCGCTGGGCAGGCAGGTGCACCTGCGCGGCGCGGTCGAGCGGGTCCCCGCCGAGACCACGGCGGCGTACTGGCGGTCCCGGCCGCGGGACTCGCAACTGGGCGCCTGGGCCTCGCGCCAGTCCCAGCCGATCGCGTCGCGGGCCGAATTGGACCGCACGCTGGCCGAGGCGACCGCGCGGTTCGCCGATGTCGACGAGATCCCGGTCCCGCCGCACTGGGGCGGATTCCTGGTCCGTCCCGACGAGGTCGAATTCTGGCAGGGCAGGCGAGGGCGGCTGCACAACCGCATCCGGGTGCGGATCGAGGGTGGGACGACCACGGTGGAGCGCCTGCAGCCCTGAGGTATTCCCCGCACCGGCGTGAGAATTCTCGCGCCGGGCCGGGGCGGGGGAGTGATTACGCTGCGGCAGTGAAACTGCTCGCCGACACCACTCCGCTGCGCAATCCGGACTATCGACGCCTGTGGAGTTCGGGCATCGTCACCATGATCGGCGCGCAACTGTCCGTCGTCGCGGTGCCGCAGCAGATCTTCCAGATCACCGGCAGCTCCGGCTACGTGGGGCTGGCCGGGCTGTTCGGCCTGGTGCCGCTGATCGTGTTCGGCTTGTGGGGCGGCGCGCTCGCCGACGTTCTGGACCGGCGCAAGCTCCTGCTGATCACCAATTCGGGCACCGGGCTCACGGCGCTGGCCTTCTGGCTGCAAGCGGCGGCCGGTGTGGACAACGTGTGGATCGTGCTCGGCCTGTTCGCCGTGCAGCAGGCGTTCTTCGCGGTGAACCAGCCCACCCGCAGCGCCACCATCCCGCGGCTGCTCCCGGAAGGCCAACTCGCCGCGGCCAATTCGCTGAACATGACGGTGATGCAGTTCGGCGCCATCGCGGGGCCGGTGCTGGCCGGTGCGCTGATCCCCGTCGTCGGGCTCGCCACGCTCTATCTGATCGACGCCGTCGCGCTGCTGGCCACCCTGTGGGCGGTGTGGCGGCTGCCCGCGCTGCCGCCCACCGGGACTGTGCGCCGGGCCGGATTCCGCACGGTGCTGGACGGTTTCGGGTACCTGGCCACGCAGCGGGTGCTGCTCGCGTCGTTCGCGGTGGACGTGATCGCCATGGTGTTCGGCATGCCGCGCGCGCTGTTCCCGCAGATCGCGCACGAGACCTTCGGCGACCCGGCCACCGGCGGCGTCGCGCTGGGCTTGCTGTTCGCCTCGATGTCGGCGGGCGCGGTGCTCGGCGGGGTGTTCTCCGGCTGGATTCCGCGCATCCGCAGGCAGGGCCTCGCCGTGCTGGTCTGCATCGCGCTGTGGGGGCTGGCCATGGTCGGCTTCGGCCTCGCCGTCGGCTTCACCGGCCACGGTCTCGGCGTCGGCGCCGGGCTCTGGATCGCCTTGGTGTGCTCGGCTTTCGGCGGCGCGGTGGACATGGTCTCGGCCGCGCTCCGGGTGACGATGCTGCAGACGGTGGCCACCGACGATCTGCGCGGACGGCTGCAAGGGGTATTCACCGTGGTGGTCGCGGGTGGCCCGCGCATCGGTGATGTTGCCCACGGTTTCGCGGCGGCGAGCCTGGGTACCGCTGTAGCCGCGGCGGGCGGTGGCGCGCTCGTGGTGGCGGGCGTGGTGCTCGCGGCGGTCGCGTTTCCGGCCTTCACGCGTTACCGTGTCGCTCGCGCTCATGCCGAAATCGCCGCGTGACGTGCAGCGCGAACACCTGGCGATCACGTTCCGCCGTGGCTGTGGGACCTCACCGCGCCGGGACGTGTTTGTGAGCCGCCGCAGGACTACCCTCCGGTATTGTCCGCGTCGGCCAACGGCTAGCGTTGAGGCAAGCGCATCGTGCGCCACCGCGCCGGTGCCTGTGGTTCTAGCCTGAGAGGGATCCTTCCGTGCCCGCTGAGAACATCATCAACGTCGACGACGACGCCAAGCCGGTTCTTTCCTACCCCGGCGGCGAGTTCCCGATGACGGTCACCAGGGCCGCCGAGGGCAACGACGGGATCGAGCTGGGAAAGCTGCTGGCCAGCACCGGGTACGTGACATACGACCCGGGCTTCATGAACACCGCCCCGACCAAGTCGGCGATCACCTACATCGACGGTGAGGCGGGCATCCTGCGCTACCGCGGTTACCCGATCGACCAGCTGGCGGCGGCCTCGACCTTCATCGAGGTCAGCTACCTGCTGATCTACGGCGAGCTGCCGACCCAGGCCCAGCTCGAGGACTTCACCGACCGCATCCGCAGGCACACCCTGCTGCATGAGGATCTGAAGCGGTTCTTCGACGGCTTCCCGCGCAACGCGCACCCCATGCCGGTGCTGTCCTCGGCGGTGAACGCGCTGTCGGCCTACTACCAGGACTCGCTGGACCCGCGCGATCCCGAACAGGTCGAGCTGTCCACCATCCGGCTGCTGGCCAAGCTGCCCACCATCGCGGCCTACTCGTACAAGAAGTCGGTCGGCCAGCCGTTCCTCTACCCGGACAACTCGCTGAGCCTGGTGGAGAACTTCCTGCGGATGACCTTCGGCTTCCCCGCCGAGCCCTACGAGGTGGACCCCGAGGTCGCCGCCGCGCTGGACATGCTGCTGATCCTGCACGCAGACCACGAGCAGAACTGCTCCACCTCGACCGTGCGCTTGGTCGGCTCGTCCGACGCCAACCTGTTCACCTCGGTGTCCGGCGGCATCAACGCGCTGTGGGGCCCGCTGCACGGCGGCGCCAACCAGGCCGTGCTGGAGATGCTCGACGGCATCAAGGCCAGCGGCAGCGACGTCAAGGAGTTCATCCGCAAGGTCAAGAACAAGGAAGACGGGGTGAAGCTCATGGGCTTCGGCCACCGCGTCTACCGCAACTACGACCCGCGCGCCTCGATCGCCAAGAAGCACGCCGACGCCATCCTCAGCAAGCTCGGCGGCCACGACGAGCTGTTCGACATCGCCCAGGCCCTGGAAGAGGCCGCGCTCACCGACGACTACTTCATCGAGCGCCGCCTGTACCCGAACGTCGACTTCTACACCGGCGTCATCTACAAGGCGATGGGCTTCCCGACCCGCATGTTCACCGTGCTGTTCGCGATGGGCCGGCTCCCCGGCTGGATCGCGCACTGGCGCGAGATGCACAGCGAACCGCTGAAGATCGGCCGTCCCCGGCAGATCTACACCGGCTACGGCGCTCGCGACTACCGCGAGATCAACAACCGTTGACGAAATCCATCCATCACCTATCGAAGGGGATAGCCGCATGACCAAACCGGAGATCGAGTTCCAGGCAGGGCCCGCGCCCACCGAGCTGGTGATCAAGGACATCATCGAAGGCTCGGGCAAGGAAGCGGTGCCCGGCGGCACCGTGGAAGTGCACTACGTGGGCGTCGAATTCGAATCCGGCGAAGAGTTCGACTCGTCCTGGAACCGCGGCGAGTCCATCACCTTCCCGCTGCGCGGCCTGATCCAGGGCTGGCAGGACGGCATCCCCGGGATGAAGGTCGGCGGTCGCCGTCAGCTGACCATCCCGCCGGAGCTGGCCTACGGCCCGGCCGGCGCCGGTCATCGGCTTTCGGGCAAGACGCTGGTCTTCGTGATCGATCTGCTGAACGCTAATTAATCTGGCGGCGCCTTCGGCGCCGCGTGTTCGCGGCCCCTTTATGGCTCGCGTCCGAGCGACCACTGCTTGCGACTTCGTCGCTTGCGCAGCGGCCGCTCGGACGCGAGCCGGGCCGCGAACGGCGGATGCTCGGTCTCGCTTCGCTCGAAAGACGTGGTTGGGGTGAGCTGGGCACGTCGGCAGGTCAGCTGCGGATGAAGTGCACGCGATTCCAGAGAGTCAGCGGTCGAGCGACCGGTATCCCGTAAGTCACCGTTCGCCCACCCGCCGTGCGACTGGAGATGTATGGCCCGTGTTCTACAGCGGAACACGGGCCATCGTCGTGTCCGGCTACTTTCGGACGATCTCGACCGGGTCGGTGAGCGCCGCTGCCAGGGCTGCTTGCTGGGTGCCGCTGCGCTGGGGCAGGGCGGCTACGGCCTTGTCGGTTTGGGTGCTCAGATTGTGGACGATGTTCTGCAGCTGGTTCACGCCGCCGGTGAGCTGGCTGATCGCGCCGATCAGCTGGGCGCCGCCCTGTTCGGCGAGCTGGGGGAGGCCCTCGGCGAGCTTCGCGCCTTCGTTCAACTGCGCGCTCGCGCCGGTCAGGCGGTCGACGACGGTGCGCAGCAGCGTGCCGAGATCGGTGTCGGGGTCGACCGCGCCGCCGACGAGCGAGCCGAGGCCGGTCAGCTGGGAGCCCGCCTGCGCGGACACGCCGCGCAACGCCTCCAGTTTTCCGATGATGTCGGCGAGCGCCGGATCGTTCGCGAACGGCAGCGCGCGCAGCAGCGGCAGCACTTGGTCGAGGCCGCCGCTCACCGTGTTGGCCGTCTGTTCCACCTGCGCGATGGTGATGCCGGTGGAATCGAGCGCCGCGGCGAGCTGACCGGCCTGCGCGGCGGCGCCGTCGACGGTGGAGTTCAGCAGCGCGATGGCCGAGGTCAGCTGCGCCGAACCGGATTTGGCGAACTCCAGGAAGCCGAGCAGCTGGTCGGCGCCGGAGCTGAACTGGTCGGCTCCCGCGGCGGCCGCCTCGACGCCCGCGTTGAGCAACTGTGCGGTGAACTGCACCTGCGACATCTGGGAGCGGGCCTGCGCGACGGCGGTGAGCGCGGCGTCCACCCCGGCCGCGCCGATCCGATGCGTCACCTCGGTCACGACGCCGTGCACCAGCTCGGCGTCGGCGTTTTCGTGGGACTGCACGGTGACCTCGGCCCGCTTCGGCTCGGGCCCGGCCAGGGTGCCCATCGACGCGGTGAGGTCGGCGGGCAACGTGATGACGACGGCGTAGTCGTCGGTGCTCGCCTCGCCGGGCGCGGCGGCGGTCCATTCGTAACCGCCCGCGTCCTGCAGCGCCTTCACCACCCGCGCGCCGGTCGGCCCCGCATCGGCATTGACCAGCGCGACGCCCGTCGGCCCGCGATCGGTTCCGGTACAGGCGGTGATTCCGGCGCCGAGCGCACCAGCTGAAATGAGGGCGACGACGAGAAGGCCCCAGCGGGCGCGTTTTCCGATCACGCCGCAGACCCTAAACGCGGGTTATGGCGTGGCCCTTGGCGTTTCTCTGAGAGTTGAGTAAGGAGCCGCGGGTGCGTCGCGAATCACACCGCCCCGGGCAGATCGAGGACCAGACGGATGCCGCCGAGCGTGCCCGCGTCGAAATACGCTCGGCCGCCGTGTAGCTGGGCCTGCTGGGCGACCAGCGCCAGGCCGAGGCCGGAGCCGCCCTTGCTCGCCTGGCTGCCGCGGAAGAAGCGGTCGAAGACGGCGTCGCGTTCCTCCGGCGGGATACCGCGGCCGTTGTCATCGATCGAGATGACGATGCGGCCGCCCGGCCCGCGGTGCGCGCAGACCAGGGCCTCGGTGGCTCCGCCGTGTTTGACCGAGTTGGCCAGCGCGTTGTCCACCGCCAGCCGCAGCCCCGCGGGCAGGCCCCGGGTGACCAGTTCGGCATCGGAATCGATGCGTACGGTGAGGCCGGGGAAATGTCGCATGGCGTCGTGCGCGGCCTGGTCGCACAGGTCGCCGACATCGGTGGCGACGTGGTCGCGCTCGTTGGTCAGATCGCCGGTGGCCAGCCGCTCCAGCGCCGCGAGCGTGCTCTCCACCCGGCCCTGGCTGCGCTGCAGGTCGTCGAGGATCTCGGCCCGCTGCGCCTCGTCGAGGTCGAGCGTGCGCAGCACCTCCAGGTCGGTGCGCATCGCGGTCAGCGGGGTGCGCAGCTCGTGGGCGGACACGGCGGCGAAGTCGCGCGCGGTCTCCAGGGCGGCGGCCGTCTGGGCCTGCGCCTGATCCACCCGCTGCAACATGGTGTTCACCGCGACGGCCAGCTGTTCCGCCTCGTGCACGCCCGCGCCCTCCACCGGGGCTTGCGGATTGTTCGGATCGGGATAGGCGCTGCGTGCGCCCACCTGGCTGGTCAGCCGCACGATCGGGCGCACCGCCGCGCCGGCGAGCAACCAGCCGAGCGCCGCGGCCGCGGCGATGGACAGCAGTGCGCCGCCGAGCACCCACCGTTGCTGCTCGGCGGTGGCCTGCGCCGCTCCGGCGGCGGGGATGCCGAGCGAGACCGTGCGGCCCGCGGGTTGATTCTCGGTGGTGGTCAGGATCCGGTAGGGGGTGCCGCCCACCGTGACGGTGCGGGAACCGGTCGGCAGCGCGGGTACTTCGGTGGGTGTGCTGGCCACGACACCACCATTGTCCCGGACGGTCACCGCCATGTCGTTGTTCAGCCCGGTCAGGCTGATGATCCGCACCGCGATCTGCGGTTCGAGCAGGACGATCCGCGCCGCGACGGCGAGCTGCTGGTCGGCCTGCTGGAGGTTGTTGCGCTCGATCGCGCGGATACTGATCAAGCTGATCAGCGTCACGATGATGATCGCGCCCGCGGCCGCCGCGCCCGCGACGCGGGTGCGCAGCGAGAACGACCGGCGCCGACGGCTTCTCGGCGACGCGGTGGCGGGCACGGTCATTTCGGCGCTCGGAGCACGAACCCGACGCCGCGGATCGTGTGCAGCAGCCGTGGCGCGCCGTCCACCTCGAGTTTGCGGCGCAGGTAGCCGACGAAGACGTCCACCACGTTGGTGTCGGCGGCGAAGTCGTAGCCCCACACCAGTTCCAGCAGGCGTTCCCGGCTCAGCACCACGCCGACGTTCCTGGCCAGCGTCGACAGCAACTCGAATTCCCGCTTGGTGAGCTCGATCTCGCGGCCGTTGAGCAGCGCGCGGTATCCCGCGACGTCCACTACGAGCGGACCGACGGTGACCGCGCCCGGGGTCGCGGGCGCCTGCGTGTCGGACCGGCGGCGCAGCAGCGCCCGGATCCGGGCCACCAGCTCCTTCAGCACGAACGGTTTGACCAGATAGTCGTCGGCGCCGGACTCCAGGCCGGAGATGCGGTCGTCCACCGACGCGCGGGCACTGAGCACACAGATCGGCACCTCGTTGCCCATCGCGCGCAACGCGGTCACCACGCCCGCGCCGTCGAGCACGGGCATGTTCATGTCCAGCACGATGGCGTCGGGCGCGTGCTCGTTCACGCTGCGCAGCGCTTGCGCGCCGTCCCTGGCCACGAGCACCTGGAAGCCGGACAACCGCAGGCCGCGCTCGACCGAGGCGAGCACATCCTCGTCGTCGTCGACGACGAGGACCGTCGGATTCGAGGTCGAGGTCACGTCATCCATTCTGCTCCCCGCCTCTGGTGAATCTGCGGACCGTACGAATGGGGCACGCGGCATGCGCATTCGGTCTCTCGGTGGTGACCCGCCGGGTATCGGACATACCCGGCGAGTCGCCCACGTCCCCGTGGAATCAGTAGTTGTGGCAGGTCTCGGCCACGACGCGGATGGTGTCGCGCAACTGCGCGGTCCGCGGGTCGTTCTCCGCCTGGCGTACCGCATCCGGGTTCTCGTCGATGGCGCGGCGCAGCTCGGCCCGGCGCTGCTCGACCGGCTGGTCGAACCGGCGCTGCAATTCGGCCTTCTGGCTCGGGTTCGCGTCGAGCACCGCGGCCAGCTGCGGGGCCTTGTCGTGCAGCGCCGCGTCGACCTGAGCGAACGAGCAGTCCGAGGTCAGGAGCGGCTCGGCGTATTCCATCGGGCCCGCGGTGGCGATGGCGGGGCTCAGGAACAACGTGACCGTGGCGATTCCGCCTGTTGCGAGAGCGGCGACGGCGGGGCGGCCTACGGAACGTTTCATGATGTATTGCCTCCAGATCATCGAAGGGTTTCGGGGCGGTCTCGAGGCTATTTCGAACTGCTGGCACCCGCGTGAACATCCTCTGAGGAAACTCTGAGGACGTGTCCGGGCGACGCGGAACTCAGGACGGCACAACCGGATCCGCGTCCGGCGCGACCACGTGGTCGGTGTTCTCGTTGTCGTCGTTCGCCGGGTCCCGCCACTCGGGACGGGCCGTGCGGATCTGCTGCTCCAGCGCCGCGAGCACCGCGGGATCCTCGATGGTGGACGGCACTTCGAACGTCTCGCCGGAGGTGATCTGCCGGATCGTCTTGCGCAGGATCTTGCCGGACCTGGTCTTGGGCAGCGCCGTCACGACGATGGCGTCGTGGAGCGTGGCGATCGCGCCGACCTGGGTGCGCACCCGTTCGATCAGCTCGTCGCGCAGCCGATCGGGATCGATCTCGACGCCGGACTTGAGCACCACGTACGCCAGCGGCCGGTGCCCCTTGAGTTCGTCGGGCAGCCCGATGACGGCGCATTCGGCGACCGCCTCGTGCCCCGCGATGGCCGCCTCGATGCTGCCCGCGGAGAGCCGGTGCCCGGCCATGTTGATCACGTCGTCGCTGCGGCCGAGGACGTACAGGTAGCCGTCCTCGTCGAAGTAGCCGGAGTCGCCGGTGAGGTAGTGGCCGGGGTAGGCGGACAGATAGGAGCGCTCGTACCGGGCGTCGTCGCGCCAGAGCCCGATCAGCGTGCCGGGCGGCAAGGGCAGGCCGATGACGATGTTGCCCTCGGTGTTCGGCGCCACCGCGTTGCCGGAGGAGTCGAGCACGCGTAGTCGATAGCCCGGCACCGGCACCGAGGCCGAACCCGGTTTGATCGGCAGTCGCTGCAGGCCGAGCGGGTTCGCGCAGATCGGCCACCCGGTCTCGGTCTGCCACCAGTGATCGACGACCGGGCAGTCCGAGCGGCCGGCGAGCAGGGTCTCCTCGGCCCAGGCGTAGGTGGCCGGGTCCAGGCGCTCGCCCGCGCAGAACAGGGCGCGCAGCGAAGAGAGGTCGTGGCGGTGGGCCAGTTCCGCCTCCGGGTCCGCCTTGCGGATGGCGCGCAGCGCGGTCGGAGCGGTGAACAGCACGTCGACCTTGTGTTCGGCGACCACCCGCCAGTACGCGCCCGCGTCCGGCGTGCCGATCGGCTTGCCCTCGTACAGCAGCGTGGTCGCTCCGACCAGCAGCGGCGCGTAGACGATGTAGGAGTGCCCGACCACCCAGCCCACGTCGGAGGCGGCCCACATCACCTGGCCCGCGTCCACGTCGTAGATATTGCGCATCGACCAGGCCAGGGCCACCGCGTGGCCGCCGTTGTCCCGGACCACGCCCTTCGGCTTCCCGGTGGTGCCGGAGGTGTAGAGGATGTAGAGCGGATCGGTGGCCGCGACCGACACCGGATCGGCCGGTGCCGCGTCACGCACCGCGTCGTCCCAGTCCAGCCACTGCGCGGCCACGGTCTGCGTCGAACTCGGCAGGTACTCGGTGGCCGGCTGCGGGGCGGGGAAATGGATGGTGTCGAACTGCGGCCGCTGCTTGACGATCACCGTGCGCGGGGCGGTGGTCCGAGCCAGATCCAGCGCCCGCAGCACGATGGGCGGGTATTCGATCTTCTTGCCCGGCTCCAGGCCGCCGGAGGCTGTGATGATCAGCACCGGCTCCGCGTCATCGATGCGCGCGGCCAGCTCCGGGGCCGCGAAACCGCCGAACACCACCGAGTGGACCGCGCCGATGCGGGCGCAGGCGAGCATCGCGATCACCGCTTCGGGGATCATCGGCAGGTAGATCACCACGCGATCGCCCGCGGAGACGCCCAGCCGGACCATCGCCCCGGCGAACCGTGACACCTCGTCGAGCAGTTCGGCGTAGGTGTAGACGACGGCGGTGTCGGTCATCGCCGAGTCGTAGATCAGGGCGGGCTGGTCGGCGCGGCTGGGGGCGCCTGGAGTAGTGGGGTGGACGTGCCGGTCCAGGGCATTGAAGGAGGTGTTGAGGCGAGCGCCGGAGAACCATCTGGCCACCGGGCGGGCGCCGGTGTCGACGATCTGGTCCGGCGGCACGTCCCAGTCGATCGCTTCGGCCGCGCCGGCCCAGAACTCGGCGGGATCCACCAAGCTGGTCTGGTAGGCCGGTCGGTACTCCTGCCGCACGTTCAACCCCGTGACTCCCTAGCCTCGCCTCGATGCCCGCCTCGATAGATCTGGTTGATTGTGGCAGACTTCACGCGACGCCCGGGTGGGTGCCGCTACCTTTGGTTTTGCCTGGAACCGGCAGGTCAATGATCGCGACATCACGCCCAGTCACCCAAGAAGTTATTGATCCGTTAGAATCTGATGTCACTTATTTGGGCCGTCGTAGACGCAATTTCTCGGCCAGCCGCAGCTCTCGGCCAGCTCCACCTGTCGAGCCAAGCACGCGAATGTGGAGGTTCGGTTGATGGCGCGTGGTAGAGGCCAGTTTGGAAAGTGAGTGGGAGATGCGTGACGCCGCTAGGTCCGGCAGCAGCCGCTGGGCTCTGGGCAACTGGGACCTGCGCTGGAAGGTGACGGCGGTGCTCGCCGTGCCTCTGGCGGTCGCGGTCGGGCTCGGCGTGTCCAGGATCTCGTCGGAGTTCGCGGAGTCGAACCGGCTCGCCGACATCTCGGAGAACGTCGCCGCCATTCCATCGGTCACCGCGCTCAGCGCGCAGACCGCCACCACCGCGGGCTCGCAGATGATCTCGCTGGGTACCAACCAGTCCGTGGTGACCGACCAGAACCTCGCGGATCTGGACAAGGCGATCGCCAACGCCGAGAAGGCGGTCGCCAAGCTCGACGGCGTGCCCGGCGCGCGCGAGGCCATCGACAGCATGCTCACCCAGGCCAAGGGTGTGCGCGCCCAGGGCAAATCGGTCTCGACCGGCCCGCCGGCGGACACCCTCGCGCTGATCGACCGCGTCCGCAACGACAGCGTCCGGATCGTCGAGACCACGGTCGGCCAGGTCAGCGACACCGCCGTCGACGCGGCCAAGCTGCGGCTGGTCGACTCGCTCAACACCCGCGCCACCCTGGTCAGCGAGCTCGCCGCCTTCCCCGAGGTGCTGCGCTCCCAGCAGTCCGGCGTCCAGAACTTCCTCATCGCCTCGAACACCGAGCGCGCGCTGCTCAACGTGCTCGCGCACCGCTTCTCCGACGGCGACACCTCGATCGCCGACCTGCGCGCGGGCATCGACACCAGGATCGCGCTGCTCACCAGCCCGCAGTCGCAGGCGGGCCAGCTCCCCGTCGGCGACCTGAAGAAGTCGCTGACCGACAGCCTCGCGGTCTACGAGCACGTCGTCGGCAAGGCGACCAAGGACATCGACTCCGCGATGCACTCGCTGGTGAGCACCGCCCAGCGCGACGCGTGGACCTACACTGCGGTCGTCATCGCGACCATCCTCGCCGCGCTGCTGCTCGCGGTCTTCGTGGCCCGCTCGATGATCGTGCCGCTGCACCGGCTGCGGTTGGCCGCGTTGCGCGTGGCCGAGAGCGACCTGCCGCACGAGGTCGCCCAGCTCCGCAACGGCGCGTCGCCGGAAGAGGTGCCGCTGGAGCCGATGCCGGTGCGCAGCACCGAGGAGATCGGTCAGCTGGCCCGCGCCGTCGACGACATCCACGGCCAGGCGCTGCGTCTGGCGAGTGACCAGGCGAAGATGCGTTCGCAGGTCAACGACATGTTCGAGACCCTGGCGCGGCGGTCGAAGTCGCTCGTCGACCATCAGCTCACCCTCATCGAGGCGATGGAGTACGACGAGAAGGACCCACGCCTGCTGGAGAACCTGTTCCGGCTGGACCATCTCGCCGCCCGCATGCGTCGTAACGGCGACAACCTGCTGATTCTCGCCGGTACCCGGCAGCGGCGCGCCAAGTCCGCCCCCGTCGAGATCGCCGACGTGCTGCGCGCCGCGATCTCCGAGGTCGAGGACTACGAGCGCGTGAAGCTCGGCGCCACGCCGCGCGGCTCGCTCAAGGAACCCGCCGCCTCCGACCTCGCGCACCTGTTCGCCGAGCTGCTGGACAACGCACTGCGCGCCTCGCCGCCGGAGACCGACGTCAAGTTCACTTTCGCCCAGGCGCACGATCAGGGCCTGCTCATCGAGGTGGCCGACCGCGGCATCGGTATGCCGCCCGCCGAGATGGCCGACATCAACCGCCGCTTGGAGCAGACCGCCGAGCCGGGCCCGGACACGGCCCGCCACATGGGTCTGTTCGTGGTCGGCAGGCTGGCCGAGCGGCACGGTCTCACCGTGCGGTTGCGCCCGACCTTCGACACCGCGCGCGATCCCGGCGTGACGGTGACCGTGCACGTGCCGGTCGGACTGATCGTCGCGGGCAAGCCGAGCGCGGGGCAGCCCGTCACCCCGCAGCCTTCGCCGCAGGCCGCCGCTCCACAGCGTCCGTCGGCGCCGTCGTCTATGCAGATGCGGGCCGTCCAGCGGACTCCTGGGGGCAATGTCATGGTCACTGTCGATCCCGGGGTGAGCGGTCCCATCCCGGCCGCGAGCGCCAAGCCCACCGGCTCGCCCAGCGGGCCGATCCCCACCGGCCCCGGCGGACTGCCGCAGCGGCAGCCGGGTTCGGCGATGTCGTCGTCCGGTATGCGCTCCGAGGCGCAGCAGTCGGCGACGAGCCTGCGGCCCGCGTCGGGTCAGCCTGCGCCGAGCGGTCCGCAGCGGGGCAAGCTCGCCGCGGCCAACCTGCCCAAGCGCACCCTCAGCCCCGGCGGTCCGCCGCCGCGCCAGCCCGGTGGTCCCACCGAGCAGTCCGGTACCGGACTGCCGCCGCGGGATCCGAGCTCCGGCGAACTGCCCGTGCGTCAGCCGGGCGCCAACGGTGTGCCGCAGCCGAGCACCGGCCTTCCGCAGCGCCAGCCCGGCACCAATGGAGCGCCGTCGCGGGACGCGTCGAACGGCCTGCCGCAGCGGGAGTCGGCGAGCGGTCTGCCGCAGCGTGAGTCCGGTTTGGGTGGTCTTCCGCAGCGCGAGTCCGCCTCTGGGGGCCTGCCGTCGCGTGATCCGGGTCCCACCGGCCTACCCCAGCGGCAGCCGGGTGCGAACGGTGTGCCGCAGCGTGAGTCGGCGGCAGGCGGTCTGCCGCAACGTGAGCCGACCTCGGGTGGTCTGCCGTCACGGGAGCCCACCTCGGGTGGACTCCCGTCGCGCGAGTCGGCGTTGGGTGGTCTGCCGTCGCGTGAGCCGGGTTCGAGTGGTTTGCCGTCGCGTGAGCCGGGTTCCACTGGTCTGCCGCAACGTGAGTCGGCGTTGGGTGGTTTGCCGCAGCGTGAGCCGGGTTCCACCGGTCTGCCGCAGCGTGAGTCCGCGTTGGGTGGTTTGCCGCAGCGTGAGCCGGGCTCGACTGGTTTGCCGTCGCGTGAGCCGGGTTCCACCGGTCTGCCGCAGCGTGAGTCCGCGTTGGGTGGTTTGCCGCAGCGTGAGCCGGGCTCGACCGGTTTGCCGCCGCGGCAGCCGGCGCCGAACCTCCCGCAACGCGACGCCGCACCAGGTGGTCTGCCGCAGCGTGAACCGGGTAGCGGTTTCCCGCAGCGGGATTCCGGCGCGCACCATCTTCCGCAGCGTGAGTCCGCGAACGGCTTGCCGCAGCGTGACGCGGGCTCCGGCGCGCTGCCCGCCGTCAACGGCCTGCCGCAGCGGGACTCGGCCGCGAGCGGCCTGCCGCAGCGTGAGTCGGCGGGTGGCTTGCCGCAGCGCGAGCCAGGCGCGGTGAACGGTCTGCCGCAGCGTCCGCCCGCACCGTCGAGTACACCGCAGCGCGAGAGCGGTCTGACCGGTCTGCCGCAGCGGCAGCCGGGCGCCCAAGCACCGCAGCGCCAGCCGGTGCCACCGGGCATCGCGCTGCCGCAGCGTGATCGCGGCGGCCAGCATGCCGCGAGCGAAGAGCAGCCCGCCACGTCGCCGGGCCGAGATCCCGGTAAGCACAGCTTCCGGTCCAACCCGGCCAAAACGGCCTCGTTCTTCCAGACCAGGCTGCAGCCGGCGGAGGAGCCGGGTGCGTCGATGGGCGGAACGCCGATCTTCGCCGAGATGATGTCGGCGTGGCTGTCGGATCCCAACGCGGATAGGTCACAGGTGGCCGCTTCCTTCGAATCGCCGGGTGACGAAGGTTGGCAAGCGGCTCGCCGCGCCAGCGAGGCCCAGCCCGAGACGAAAACGGCGGCCGGCTTGCCGCAACGCAATCCGGGCGGAAGGCTTGTCCCCGGCGGCGTCAGCGGTGCGGCGGATCGGGCGCCGCGCCGTGACCCAGAAACGATCAGGTCCAGCTTGAGTCGTCACCAGCAGGGCGTCCGGGATGGCCGCGCAATGAGAGCAATGAACCTAACCGGAGATAAAGGAGACCGATGAACCCCGATCTAGGTGGTACGAATCGTCAGCTGGATTGGCTGGTTTCGAACTTTGCCAACGAGGTTCCTGGCGTAGCCCATGCCGTCCTGGTCTCGGCGGACGGCCTACTCATGGCCGCGAGTGCCCAGCTGCCCGTCGACCGCGCCGAGCAGCTCTCGGCCGTCACGGCCGGTCTGGCGAGCCTGTCAGTCGGCGTCTCGAACCTGTTCGAGGGTGGCACCGTGCTGCAGTCCGTCGTCGAGATGGAGCACGGTTACCTGCTACTCATGGCTGTCGGCGACGGTTCCTATCTCGCGGTGCTGACCAACACTTCGTGTGATATCGGTCAGGTCGGTTACGAGATGGCTCTGTTGGTCGAGCGGGTTGGCCAGACTGTTCAGGCCACACCACGCGTCACGATGGGTTCCTGATGGTGGGATGGACATAGAAGATCACCGCGTGGGGAGCGCCGAGCCGAGCCTCGTTCGCCCATACTCGCTGACCGCAGGCCGCACCAGGCCCGCGGTCGAGTTGGCGTTGGAGGCTCTCGTCGCATCGCATCCGGTCGCCCTGGAGCGGCAGTTCGAACTGACCAACATCGAGACGTCAATCGTGGAGTTGTGCAGAGAATCGCCGTCCGTTGCCGAGGTAGCAGCTCGATTGGGTATCCCGATCGGGGTGGCCCGTGTGCTCGTGGCCGATTTGATCGAGGCCGGGCACGTGCGCGTATCGGCGACTTTGAAAGACGATTCCAGCGACGATGAACGTCGCGAGCTGATCGAAAGGGTTCTCAGTGGACTCCGGCGTATTTGATTCGACGGCGCAGGTCGACACTCGTACCAGCAAGCCAACATCGGCGAAGATCGTGGTCGCCGGTGGCTTCGGCGTCGGGAAGACCACGTTGGTCGGTGCTGTCTCGGAGATCGTTCCGCTGCGCACCGAGGCATTGGTGACCAATGCCAGCGCCGGGATCGACAACCTGACCGGCATTCCGATGAAGTCGACCACCACCGTGGCGATGGACTTCGGCCGGATCAGTCTCGCCGACGATCTGGTGTTGTATCTGTTCGGCACGCCTGGCCAGTATCGGTTCTGGTTCATGTGGGACGACCTGATCCGTGGCGCCATCGGTGCCGTCGTCCTGGTCGACACCCGCAGGCTGGAGGACAGCTTCGCGGCCGTCGACTACTTCGAAGCGCGCGGCCTGCCGTTCCTGGTGGCGCTCAACGAATTCGATGACGCGCCGCGGTACCCGATCGAGGACATCCGGCAGGCACTCGCCGTGCCCGCCGATGTGCCGATCCTGTCCATCGATGCTCGTCGTCGTGAGCCGGCCAAGCAGGCGCTGGTCGCGCTCACCGAGTACGCGCTGCGCAAGGTGATGCAGGGCTACTGAGTGCTCGTGTGGTTCGCCGGAGCGCCGGGTAGGGCGGGATAGGCTCGCCCGGTGCGTACTTCGGCGCGTGAGTTGCTCGAGCAACTGCTCGACACGGACTCGTTCGTCAGCTGGGACCGGCCACCGGTGACGGTGGCCGCCTCCCCGCAGTACCGCGATGCGCTGCGGAAGGCGGCGGTCGCGGCAGGCACCGACGAATCGGTCCTGACCGGCGAAGGGTTGCTGCGTGGTCGGCGCGTGGCCGTGATCGCCTGTGAATTCGGTTTTCTGGCCGGCTCGGTCGGCGTGGCGGCGGCGGAACGGATCGTCTCGGCGGTGGAGCGCGCCACCGAGCTCGGGCTGCCTCTGGTCGCCTCGCCGACCTCCGGCGGGACCAGGATGCAGGAGGGCACCGTCGCCTTCGTGCAGATGGTGAAGATCGCGGGCGCGGTGGCGGCGCACAAGTCGGCGGGGCATCCCTACGTCGTCTACCTCCGCAACCCCACGATGGGCGGAGTCTTCGCGTCGTGGGGGTCATTGGGCCACATCACTTTCGCCGAACCCGGGGCGCTCATCGGATTTCTCGGCCCACGGGTCTATCAGGCCCTGTACGGCAGGCCTTTCCCAGAAGGTGTGCAGACGGCGGAAAACCTGTATCGGCGTGGCGTTATCGACGGTGTTCTCACGATCCCGGTCTTCCGCCGAATCGCCCATCGCGCGTTGAGTGTGTTCAGCGGCGTCGAATCTCCCGACAATGTTGCGGTACAGCGGAATTACGAGCGGATCGCGGTGCCGCGAAAGTCGACGGTTGTGGATCACGCCCTGGACGCGAATGTCGCTGGAGCAGAAGGAAACCAGCTCGACGACGCGCGGATCGCCGACCAAGGCAGTCGGGTGTGGCAGTCGGTTCTGATCTCGCGCCGCCCGCAGCGTCCCGGCATCCGAGAACTGTTACGTCATGTGACACAACGGGTTCCGCTCAGTGGCACCGGCCAGGGTGAGTCCGATCGCACTGCCGTGCTCGCCCTCGGCCGTTTCCGTGGGCAGCCGTGCGTGGTGTTCGGGCACGACCGGCGTGGCCAACAGGGCGAGAACACCATGGGCCCGGCCGCGCTGCGGGAGGCGCGGCGCAGTATGGCGCTTGCTCAGGAGTTGCGGCTGCCGCTGGTGTTGGTCATCGACACGGTGGGCGCTGCGCTGTCGAAGGAAGCCGAGGAGCGCGGGCTGGCGCCCGAGATCGCCCGCTGCATCGCGGACCTGGTGACGCTGGACACCCCGACCGTCTCCGTGCTGCTCGGCCAGGGCACCGGCGGTGGCGCGCTGGCGCTGCTGCCCGCCGACCGGGTGCTCGCCGCCACGCACGCGTGGCTGGCCCCGCTGCCGCCGGAGGGCGCGAGCGCCATCGTCTTCCGCGACACCGACCATGCGGCGGAACTCGCTGCGGCACAAAGGATCAGCGCCGCCGACCTGCTGGCCGACGGTGTCGTCGACCGGATCGTGCCGGAGTTGCCCGACGCGGCGGAGGAGCCGGTGGACTTCGCCCGCCGCATGGTCGCCGCGATCGCGCACGAACTGGCGGCATTGCGCGCCCGGCCGGACGCGGAGTTGCGCGCGGCGCGACAGGCGCGCTACCGGCGGCTCGGCTTGCCCGGCTGACCGGCGGCGAACGCCGTTCACCATCCGTTTCCCAGCAAATTGCAAGCCAACACACCCGAGGGCGTGATTGACGGTTCGCCGCCGCACTTCTACCGTCGGAATGTGACCTTCAAAAGCGAGACCAGCACCGTTCCCTCGATCGTGCTGAACGACGGGAACGTGATCCCGCAGCTCGGCTTCGGCGTTTTCCAGGTACCCGCCGAGGACGTCTTCCCGGTCGTCACCACCGCGCTCGAGGTTGGCTACCGCAGCATCGACACCGCGGCGATCTACGGAAACGAAGAGGGCACCGGCCGCGCGATCCGGGAATCCGGCCTGCCCCGTGACGAGATCTACGTCACCACCAAGCTGTGGAACTCCGATCAGGGCTACGACTCCACGCTGCGCGCGTTCGACGCCAGCATGCAGCGGCTCGGCCTGGACTACCTCGACCTCTACCTCATCCACTGGCCGGTGGCCGCGGCCGACCGCTTCGTGGACACCTTCCGCGCTTTCCAGGCGCTGAAGTCGCAGGGCCGGGTGCGCTCGATCGGGGTCTCGAACTTCACAGTCGCGCATCTCCAGCGGCTCATCGCCGAGACCGGCGAGATCCCGGCGGTGAACCAGATCGAGCTGCACCCGAGGCTGGCGCAACGCGAGCTGCGCGAATTCCACGCCGCCAACGCGATCGCCACCGAGGCGTGGAGTCCGCTCGGGCAGGGCACGCTGCTCGACGAAAGCGCCGTCACCGCGGTGGCCGCCGAGGTCGGTCGCACTCCGGCGCAGGTGATCATTCGCTGGCACCTGCAACTGGGCAACGTGGTCATCCCGAAGTCGGTCACGCCGTCGCGGATCGCGGAGAACTTCGACGTGTTCGGTTTCGAGCTGACCGCGGCGCAGATGGACGCGATCACCGCGCTGGACACCGGTTCGCGCACCGGCGGTGATCCGGACACGTTCACCATGGGCCTGATCGACTGACGATTCCGGTCGGCGGTCGGTCAGCGCAGTCCGAGATGTTCGGTGAGCTCGAGCGCCGCGGCGCGTCCCGCGCGATTGGCGCCGACCGTGCTGGCCGACGGCCCGTAGCCGATCAGATGGATGCGCGGATCGGCGGCCACCTGGGTGGCCAGTCGTCCCGACATGGTGACGCCGCCGCCGGGCCCGCGCAATCGCAGTGGCGCCAGGTGGTCCAATGCGCTGCGGAACCCCGTGGCCCACAGGATCACGTCCGCCCGCTGGAAGGTCCCGTCGGCCCAGCGAACGCCGCCGGGCTCGATGCGCTCGAACATCGGCAGACGGGTCAGCACGCCGCGGGCTCGCGCCGCGCGTAACCGGTCGTCGAGCGGAAGACCGGTGACCGAGACCACCGATCCCGGCGGCAACCCGCGCCGCACCCGGTCCTCGACCATCGCGACCGCGACTCGCCCGTCCTCCTCGGTGAAGGCGCCTTCGCGGAAGCGCGGCGGCGTCCGGGTGACCCAGGTTGTGGTGGTGACCTGGGAAATCTCGTCGAGTAGCTGGACCGCCGAGATGCCGCCGCCGACCACCACGACGTGCTCGCCCGCGAACTCCTCGGCACTGCGGTAGTCGCGAGTGTGCAACTGGCGGCCCGCGAAGGTCTGCGCTCCGGGATAGTGCGGAACGAACGGATGCTCCCAGGTACCGGTGCAGTTGATCAGGCCGCGTACTCGGATCGGGCCCGCCACGTCGGTCTCCGCGTTGAGCACCGCGCCGCGTGCGGCCGGAGCGCCGTCCTCGGAGCGGTCACAGACCACGGTGACCGAGACCTGTCGGCGGACCCGCAGGTCGAACCGCTTCTCGTACAGCTCGTAGTAGTGCGGCACAGCCGAGGCCGCCGGCGCGGACGACGAACCCGGCGGCAATGTCTCCGCGAACGACATACCGGGCAGATCGTGCACTCGGTTGACCGTGTCGAGGGTGAGGGAGGGCCAGCGGAACTGCCACGCGCCGCCGGGACCGGGCGACCGGTCGACCAGCAGGAAGTGCCGCTCCGGGCGCAACCCGAGGCGTTGGAGGTGATAACCGGCCGACAGTCCCGCCTGACCAGCGCCGATCACCAGGATGTCGAAGTCGGTCGGCACAGCCGCTGATCGTATCGCCCGGCGTGGAGCGGGTAGTCCACTGTGGCAGAGTGAAAAGATCAGACGGACCGTTCAGTCGGGGAGGTCGTATGCTCGGTGTCAGCCGGGACGGTGACGTGGTCACCATCGAACTTCAGCGGGAAGAGCGCCGCAACGCGCTCAACCACGAACTCGTGACACTGCTGCGCGAGGCCGTGCTCGCCGCTGTCGCCGACCAGGCGCGCGTCATCGTCTTGACCGGGCACGGCACGGTGTTCAGTGCGGGCGCCGATCTGTCCGGGGTGTACTCCGACGATTTCCTGTCCGGATTGCTGGAAACGCTGCACACGATCGAATCGGCGCCGATCCCGGTGATTTCGGCGATCAACGGCGCCGCGATCGGGGCGGGCGTGCAGCTGGCGCTCGCTTCGGATCTGCGGGTGATCGCACCGGAGGCGTACATCGCGGTGCCGGCGGCGAAACTGGGCATCACCGTGGATCGCTGGACCGTGCGCAGGCTGGCCGCCCTGATCGGCGGCGGCCCGGCGCGCACGGTGTTGCTGGGCGCCGAGCAGATCCCGGCCGAGGACGCCTACACCTTCGGGTTCGCCAACCGGATCGGCACGGTGGCCGACGCGCAGGCCTGGGCCAAGCAGATCGCGGCATTGGCCCCGTTGTCCCTGCGGTACATGAAGCTGGTGCTCAATGATGACGGAACGCGCGATCCGGAGACCGCGCAGCAGCGCGCCGCACTGGAGGCAGCGTGGACGAGCGAGGATGCCAAGGAGGGTCGTTTGGCCAGACAGGAAAAGCGCCCGGCGAAGTTTGTGGGGCGATGATGGACATCAGACGCGTCGCGGGCGCCGCGGCGGGCGCGCTCGGCCTCACCTGGCTGGCTCGGGCGGTGTGGGACATCCCGTCGGCGATGGGCGCCTCGATCTCGGCCATCCAGCCGTACGCGGTGGGCGCGGCCACCTATCGCGACCGCCAGTTCCACAATACCGAGCCCAGTAGCCAGGTGGTGGCGGGTTCGACTCCCTCGCTGCTGGTCTCGGCGCTGACCCGGCGCAACGCGGGCAGACCGCGCGGCCCCGTCCCACTGCGGACCCCGCGGCAGCCGGCCGAGGCGGCCGCGCTGGCCGTCACCTGGTACGGCCACGCCACGGCACTGGTCGAGGTCGACGGGTACCGGATTCTCACCGATCCAGTGTGGAGCGAGCGGGTTTCGCCGTCGCCGCTGGTCGGACCCGCGCGCATGCATCCGGTGCCGCAGCCGCTGGCCGATCTGCCTCCGATCGACGCGGTGATCATCTCGCACGACCATTACGACCACCTGGACAAGGAGACCGTCCGGGAATTGGTGGCACGCCAGGACGCGCCGTTCCTCGTTCCGATCGGCATCGGCGCCCACTTGCGGCACTGGGGTGTCCCGGACGAACGCATCATCGAATTGGACTGGGGCGGTTCGGTGTCGCTCAGCGACCTCGGCCGGGGCCGCGACGGCGCCGATCTGGTGCTCACCTGCACGGAGGCTCGGCACTTCTCCGGACGCGGCTTGCTGCGCAACACCACGCTGTGGGCCTCGTGGTCGATCGTCGGGCCGACCCGGCGGGTGTACTTCGGCGGCGACACCGGCTTCACGAAGGCGTTCGCCGAGGCCGGCGCGGCGCTCGGCCCGTTCGATCTGACGCTGCTGCCGATCGGCGCCTACGACGAGCGCTGGCCGGATGTGCATATGAACCCCGAGGAGGCGGTCCGGGCACACGCCGACCTGTGCGGTGGGAATCCCGGTCACGGACTGTTGGTGCCGATTCACTGGGCCACCTTCAATCTCGCCTTCCACGGCTGGTCGGAGCCGGTCGCGCGGATGGTGGCCGCGGCGCGAGCGGCGGGCACGAGTGTCGCGGTGCCGATGCCCGGCGAGCGTGTGGACCCGTCGAGCGCCCCACCTGCGGATTCTTGGTGGGAGAATATCGGGTGAAGCACTCCGGATAGTTGGCGACAGGAAGGATCACGGCGATGAGTTTCGCGGATACGGTCAAGGGCCTGGTCGACAAGGGAAAGGACGCGGCGGCCAAGAACGCCGACAAGATCAATCACGCGGTCGACAAGGCCGGTGACTTCATCGATCAGAAGACGCACGGCAAGTACACGGACAAGATCGCCAAGGGCAAGGAGGCCGCCAAGAAGGTGGTTCCGCCCGATCAGTCCGGGCCGCACGCCTGAGCCCGCGGCGGAGACCTTCGCCGGGTCTCCGCCGCTACACTTCGGATATGGCGGCCCGCCGCGAGTTCGGTGGTATCGAGGTTGACCTGAGCAACCTCGACAAGGTGCTGTACCCGGCCACCGGAACGACGAAAGGCGAAGTGATCGCCTACTATTCGGCGATCGCGCCGGCCATGCTGCCGCACATCGCCGGGCGGGCGGTGACCCGCAAGCGCTGGCCGAACGGCGTCGACGAACCGTCTTTCTTCGAGAAGAACCTCCCGGCGCATGCTCCGTCCTGGATCGAGCGGCGCGCCCTGCGGCATTCCGATCGCAAGGTCGTCTACCCGCTGATCGATTCCGAAGCCGGACTGGCTTGGCTCGCGCAGCAGGCCGCGTTGGAAGTCCATGTGCCGCAGTGGCGTTTCGACGACGATGACATGGGTCCGGCGACCAGGCTGGTCTTCGATCTGGATCCCGGCGAGGGGGTCGGGCTCGCCGAATGCGCCGAGGTGGCGCTCGCGGTGCGCGAGATGGTGGAGGGCATCGGTCTGCGCGCCTTCCCGGTGACCAGTGGCAGCAAGGGCATACACCTCTATGTGCCGTTGGATCGCGATCTGAGCTCCGACGGCGCGTCCACCGTGGCGAAACAGGTGGCCACGAATCTGCAACGGCTGCGTCCGGACCTGGTCACGGCGACGATGGCGAAGGCGGCGCGCGGCGGCAAGGTCTTCCTGGACTGGAGCCAGAACAACGCCGCCAAGACCACCATCGCGCCCTACTCGATGCGGGGGCGGCCGGAGCCGAATGCCGCCGCGCCACGCACGTGGAAGGAGATCGAGAATCGCAAGAAGCTGCGGCAGTTGCGGTTCGACGAGGTGCTGGCCAGGTACCGCGCCGACGGCGATCTGCTCGCCGAACTGGATGCCGCGCCGGCGGGGGATGATTCGTCCGGGACGGCTCCCGACGCGTTGACGAAGTACCGCTCGATGCGTGACCCGTCCCGCACCCCAGAGCCGGTTCCCGCGCAGGCGCCCGCGCCGGGGGAGAACAATCGCTACGTCGTGCAGGAGCATCACGCGCGGCGCCTGCACTGGGATGTGCGGCTGGAGCGCGACGGGGTGCTGGTGTCCTGGGCGGTGCCGAAGGGTCCGCCGACCTCGCCCGAGCAGAACCGCCTCGCCGTGCACACCGAGGACCACCCGATGGAGTATCTCGACTTCCACGGCGCCATCCCGAAGGGTGAGTACGGCGCGGGCGAGATGACGATCTGGGACTCCGGCACCTACGAGACCGAGAAGTGGCGCGACGACGAGGTCATCGTTCGATTCCACGGCAGGCGGCTCACCGGCCGGTACGCGCTGATCCAGACCAACGGCAATCAGTGGCTGATGCATCTGATGCGTGCGCAGAACGGCGCCGAACCGCAGGAGGAGGAGCCGGACGAACCGCAGGGCCGGATCATCCGTCCGTCCGGCGGGCCCGCGCCGCTGCCGCGCGGTCTGTCGCCGATGCTCGCGACGCACGGTGACGTCGCCGAACTCGGCGCCGCCGAGTGGTGCTTCGAGACGAAGTGGGACGGCTTCCGGCTGATCGCCGAGATCGAGTCCGGCGCGATCACGCTGCGCAGCCGGGCGGGCCACGTCGTGACCGACCGCTATCCCGGCATCGCGGCGTTGCGGCGGGAGTTGTCCGGACATCAGGTGGTGCTGGACGGCGAGGCCGTCGTGTTCGACGATCACGGCGTCGCGAATCTGGGTCTGCTGCAAGCCGATGCGGCGCGGGCGGTGTTCGTCGCCTTCGACGTGCTGTACCTGGACGGCACCTCGCTGTTGCGCAAGCGCTACGCCGACCGCCGCAGGGTGCTGGAGGCGCTCGCCGCCAACGCGCCGTCGCTGGTCGTGCCGCCGCGCCTGGACGGCTCGGGCGCCGACGCCTTGCGCTACAGCCAGGAGCACGGGCTCGAGGGCGTGGTCGCCAAGCGCAAGGACTCGGTGTATCTACCCGGCAAGCGCGGGCACGCCTGGGTGAAGCAGCGCAACTGGCGCACGCAGCGGGTGCTGATCGGCGGCTGGCGGCGCAGCTCGGCACGGGAATTCAAGTCCCTGCTGGTCGGCATTCCACACGACGGGCGGCTGGTCTATGTCGGACGGGTCGGCACCGGGTTCGACGACTCGAACTTGCGGGAGCTGGCCGCGCGGCTGCGCCCGCTGGAACGCAAGACTTCGCCGTTCGACAACGACCTGACCGCCGAGGAACGCAAGGAAGCGGTGTGGGTGACGCCGAAACTCGGTGGCACCGTGCGGTTCATGAACTGGACCGAGACGGGCCGGTTGTGGCACCCGGCGTGGCTCGGCGCTGGGTAGGGTTGTCTCGCGGTGGTTCTCAGCACGAGACGAGGAGTGCAGGGTGGACTTCAAGAACCTGGCGGGCAAGGCGATGGACCTGGCCCAGAAGAACGCGGACAAGCTGGACGCGGTGATCGACAAGGCGGGCGATCTCGTCGACGAGAAGACGGGCGAGAAGTTCGCGAGCCAGGTCGACGCCGCCCAGGACGCGGCCAAGAAAGCCCTGCGGGAGCAGTGAGCGTGGAACGGGACCCGGCCGTGGCCGGGTCCCGTCGGGTCAGTTGGCGCCCGCGAGCAGCGGTGTGATGGTCGCGATATCGGTCACCAGCGCGTGGCCCTGGAACTCGAAGTCGTCGTACGCCCGCGCCATGGCCTCCTTGTCCCGTCCGCCCACCGCGTCGCTGATCACCACCGGCACGAAGCCGAGATCGGTGGAATGCGTGACCGTGGGCGCGATGCCGATCTCCAGCGCGACGCCCGCGATGGCGTAGGCGTCGATGCGCAGGTCGCGCAGCATCGAGGCCAGCGGAGTCCCTTCGAAGGCCGACATCGACGTCTTGTCGAACACCACCTCGTCCGCGCGCGGCCGCAGCTCGGGAACCAGCTCGAAGGCCGGGGTGTCGCGCTGCAGGATGAAGCGCACCTTGTCCACCGAATCCACTTGCTGCCAGCTCATGGCCATGCGCAGCGCGAAAGTTCCGCTCAGGCGCTCGGGCAGGAAGAAATGGCGCAGGAAGACCACGGGGTAGCCGCCCGAGCGCGCCGCGTCGACCACCCCGACCACGCGCTCGATGATCTCCGGCCCGTCCGGCAACTGGCTGAGCACGCCGACCTGCATGTCGTAGACGATCACCGCCATTCGGTCCGGGGCGCACACGTCGGCGAGTCCCTCGGGGATGTCCAGTCCGTTGCCATGCCGCATGCTCGGCTACTCCTGTTCGTTGCGCTCGCGCTGCGAGGGGGGGTGGCCCTGGACAGCTATTCGATTGCGCTGGGGGCGTTTTGGCCAACACTGTAACCAGCCCGGCGGACAGCAGCGGCGGTGGGTGTGACCTGCGATCGACCGTTGCCGGGCCGATCGGCCCGGCAGTACCGTGGAGGTCTCGAGGTCAGGTGAGCCCCGGCCACAGCGGGACACCCGCCGCCTCGCCGGGACTGGGGAGGCCCTGATGAAGGATGTGCACGCAGCGCCTGTCGTCGCGCAGGCGAGCAACCGTCCCGTGTGCGCGGTGATCCTGGGGATCATCTTGTCCACGGTGATCATTCTGGCCGCCGCTCCAGGGGCACACGCCGAGCTACCACCACCGGACCGGGACCCGTTCTACGCGGCACCCGCCGACCTCGCGCGCTATGGCAACGGCGCCGTGCTGGATTCCCGCCCCATCGCGTTGTTCGGACTGCCTCTGCCGATTTCGGCGTGGCAGGTGAAGTATCGCACCACCGACGCGAGCGACGATCCCGTGGCCGACGTGGCGACCGTGCTGGTGCCGATGCTGCCGTGGTTCGGCCGGGGCGCGCGGCCCCTGCTGTCGTATCAGGTGCCCGAGGACAGTCTCGGCACGCGGTGCGCACCGTCGTTCGCCCTGCGCGGCGGCTGGGACACCGGCGCGGTGAACACGGTGATCGATACGCCGTTCATGGCGGAGGCGCTGCGCCGTGGGTGGGCGGTGGTGGCCAGTGACTACGAGGGGCCGCGATCCCGGTTCCTCGACGGGGTGAACTCCGGACGCGGTGTGCTGGACGGCATCCGGGCAGCGCGCGATCTCCCACAGGCCGGACTCGGACCCGCGACGCCGATCGGCGCCTGGGGCTATTCCGGCGGCGCGTTCGCCACGTTGTGGGCCGCGCAGTTGCAGCCGGAGTACGCCCCGGACGTGCGGTTCGCGGGAATCACCTCGGGTGGCGTTCCGGCGGACTGGCCGGCCATAGCTCGCGAGGCGGACGGCACCGTGCAGTCCGGGCTGGCGCTGCTGATCCTGTTCGCGCTCGCCCGAAACGATCCCGGCAACGGGCTGCTGGAGTTGCTCAACGATCGGGGGCGTGCGGCGCTGGCCGAGAATGCGACGATGTGCGGGTCCGACCTGGTGCCGAAGTACGTCGGCGCGCGGGTCGACGACTTCGCCGTCGTGCCGGACCTGCTGCGACATCCGATTTTCCGCGCCGCGACCGACGCCCAGGAACTCGGCGGCAGCGCGCCGGAGACGCCGATGTACCTGTACCACAGCCTGACCGATGACGTGATCCCCGTCGCGGGCTTCACCGACCTGATCGGCCGGTACTGCGCGCAGGGAGCGTTGATCACCTCGGTGCACTCGATGCTGCCCACGCACAACCCGGCGGCGATCGGTGAGGCGCCGGGCGCGATGAACTTCCTCGCCGATCGGTTCGCGGGTCTGCCGGTGTTCCCCGGGTGCCGTGAGCGGTAAGTGGACGATCGCCTGTCGTCGGTGACGGTCGGAACACCGGAGCCGTCCACGGTGATTGAGCGCGGTGTCCGCCTCGTGAGTCATCGACGGTGCGGCACCGGAGCCGTCGACGGGTGCTCGAGGGCGGTGTCCCGCTTCGGTGAGTCATCGACGGTGCGGCACCGGAGCCGTCGACGGGTGCTCGAGGGCGGTGTCCCGCTTCGGCGAGTCATCGACGGTGCGGCACCGGAGTCGTCGACGGGTGCAGGTGCGTGGGCGCGTGGTGCTCACGCACCAGCGGACCGCCGGCTGTCCGCACAGACGAAAGCGCACCGAACCGCGGGCGATTCGGTGCGCGTTGTCCCCGGAGGCGCCGGTCAGTTCTGCGAACGCCCGGTGGTGTCCATCCACTTGGTGGTGCCGGGCGGGGCGGCCAGCGTGCTGATCAGATCGATACCCGCGATGATCAAGGCCGGTCCACCGACGACGATGGTGCCGATGATGCCGCCGATACCCGCGCCCGCGAGCACGGTGGCGATACCGACGGGTCCTCCGATGAGGCCCGTCAGGCCGACAAGCGCTCCGATGACCGTGCCGATGAACCCGCCGACCGCGGTGGCGATGCCGAACTGCGACAGGAAGGCATCCATCGCCCGCTGGTTCTCGAACGGCGAGGCGACCGGCGTGGCCGCCGGGCGTGCCTGCGCCGCGTCCTTGACGACGGTCAGCTCCAGCACTCGGCCCGCGTCGCGCACGAGGTGGGCCATCGGGTATTCGAGCCCGTCCTGCCGGAAAGCGAGGGGCAGGGTGACCGCGACGTCGCCCGCCGCGTCCTTGATGTCGACCGCGTCACCGCGCAGCTCGAACGTGCCCTCGGTGAGCGTCGTGACGACCTTGTTCCCGATCAATTCGGCTCGATAGCCGATATCCGGGACCGTTGTCGCGTCCGGTTCGGCGTGCGAGACGCCGGACCCCACCGTGAGCGCGGCGACCAGTGGCACGACAGCGGCAGTGACTTTCCGCAGAATCATTCTCGGTTTCCAATCTTCATCAGGCTTCGAGCAATAGAGAACGCGGCGCACGCCGAATTTCCTTCCCCCGCCGGCGTGTTCATCCGGGATGTGATCCAAAAAACAGCTACTTCCGAGTGATAACTGTACTGTGACGGAAGAGGTTTGGGACACGAATTCGGAGGGTAATCTTCCGCCTTTTGCCGTCCGATTGTTTATAGCCGACGGCTATTTTCAATGGGGTCTTGCGGGCCTTCGGGGCGAGTCGATCGGCCTTCGCGGGGGCGAGGGAGTGCAACCCCCGAATCGAAGCATTGATCGCGAAGTACTCGGATGTCGGTGCTCGGACGGCGTAACCCGCAGTTCGGCAATGGCTTTGGGAGTATTGGGGCGGGGCCGGTGGAGGGCGCGTTCGCCTGGCACGTGTGTCACGTCGACCGGGAAACTCGAGCGAGGGGATGTACCGCGGCCCGGCTCCGCGATCGGGATCGGCGGCTACCGTCCGACGCGTAGGCGGTCGTGCGCGGCGCGCCCGGCTCTTGGGCCGGCGGTTGTCTCACCTGATGCCCGTCGGTCTGCAAATAGTCAGCGAATTCTCTTGCCGGAATGTGGCCGGAGACCACTAGGGCCCCAACCGACCGTAATCCGGTTCCGATCCCCATTTTCCATCCGGTCTACTTCGTGGGCCTGTGCTCAGAGCAGCAGGTGCAGAGCGATACAGCCGAGGCAGACGCCGACGACCAGCAAGAGCGCCAGAGCGTCGCGCAGGCCGGGTGCGCTGGGATGGGCGGTGAGTTGCCCGGTGCCACCGCGTGCGGTGATCGCCTCGCCCAGTTCGCCCGCACGCCGGGTGGCGACCGCCATGGCCGCGGTCAGGATGTCGATGAGCGGGTTGCCGGCGGCGCGGGCGATCATGCCGTCCTTGGGGCGCAGGCGCCGAGCGGCGCGCAGCACCCGGATCTCCTCCATGAGCAGCGGCAGACCGCGGAGGGTGAGCGCGACGACGACCGCCCATTCGTCCACCGGCATCCGGAGTCTGCGCAACGGCGCGCCGAGTTTGGCGAGGGCGGGCGCGATGTCGCCCATCGGCGTGGTCCACGCGATGAGGAAGGAGGCCGCCACCAGGATCAGCGTAAACGTCGCGATCTGCGCGTAGCGCAGCACCGCCGCACCGCCGACGGGCGCCGTGAGCAGGCCGCCGAGTACGAACAGCGCCCAGAACCACCAGGGCAGCCGCGGTAGCGTGCCCAGCGGCAGCCGTGCGAGGACGCCCACGAACACCAGAAACACCGTCATCACACCGAGCACGGGCCAGGACGGCAGGAACATCAGCACCAGGCTGATCAGGAACACCCCGATCATCTTGGTGCCCGCCCACAGGCGATGCACCGGACTGGCGACCGGTACCTGGCGCAGCAGGACTGTGCTCATCATCGACCTCCGTGATCGAAGCGCCAGGCCGCTTCACCGGGCGCGCGCAGCGCTCCGGAATCGGCTCGCGCGGCGGCCTTGCTCGGCGCCGGCGTGGCCGCCCACGCGGACTCCGCGCTCAGGATGCGGCCCGATCGCAGGTGCACCGTGCGGTCGCACACCGCCGCCATGTCCGCCACGTCGTGCGAGATGACGATCAGCGTCAAGCCGGCGTCCCGGAGCCGCGCCAGCAATTCCACGATGTCGGCCCGGCCCTCGGGGTCGAGACCGGCCAGCGGTTCGTCGAGCACGACCACTTGGGGGTGACTGGCCACGATCGCGGCGAGCACCACCCGTTTGGCCTGGCCGCCACTGAGTTCCTCGATCGAGCGGGCGGCCAGCGACCGGTCCAGCCCGACCGCGTCCAGCGCGCGCCCGACCGCGCCGGAGCCCGTGGCGCGCCCGCCCCAGTCCCCGATCTCCGCGCCGACGGTCTGCTTCTGCAATTGCAGGCGGGAATGCTGGAACGCCAGCCCGACCGCGCCGATCTGCTTGCCGACCGGCTTACCGCGCAGTTCGCACCGGCCGGAAGTCGGTTCGACCAAGCCCGCCATGATCCAGGCCAGGGTGGACTTGCCCGACCCGTTCCCGCCGACGACGAGCAGCGCTTCGCCCTGGCGGACGGACAGGTCCACGCCGTGCAGTGCGGGGGCTTCCCACGGCGTCGCGCGGTTGTAGGTGTGCCGGACATCGCGCAGTTCGAGGATCGGCTCGCCCATCGGCCTGCGCCGCGCGGCGCGCGCCGGGCGGGGCCACGCGGGCAGGTGCGCGACCGAGCGTCCCCCGGCCAGGTGCACGACCCGGTTCGCGGCCGCGGCGTCGGCTTCGTGATGGGTTACCAGGACCACGGCCATGGGGTGCCGCTTCGGCAGGCCCGCGAGCAGTTCCACCAGTTCCCGGCGTCCGTCCGGATCGATCATCGAGGTCGCCTCGTCGGCGATCAGCAGTGCGGGCCTGCGGGCCAGCGCGGCCGCGACCGCCAGCCGCTGCTGCTGACCGCCGGAGAGCGTGGCGGTCTCCTTGCCGCCCATCCCGGCCAGACCGACCTCACCCAGCAAGCCCTCGACGTCCACCTCGGCGGCGAGTCGCGCGGGCAGCCCCCACACGACGTCGTCGGCGACGAGCACGCCGAGGGTCTGGCTCTCCGGTCGCTGCAATACCAGCGCAGTGCCACCGAGCTGCCCCAATCCGGCCGAGCCGGGGCGCCGCACCGATCCCGAGGTGGGCGGCAGACCCGCCAGCACCCGGGTCAGCGTCGACTTGCCCGAACCGTTGTGGCCCACCACGGCGACGAATTCCCCGACCTCGACGGTCAGATCGACGCCGCTGAGCGCGTCGCGCGCCGCGCCGGGGTACCGGAATCCGGCAGCACTCAGCGTGACCGGCAGCGGCGCGATGGGCCGGTCGTCGGGCGGCGCGGCGAGCCGGTCCTGGCCGGGCAGCCAGTCCAGCCGGTCGAGCACCGAGCCCAGGACATACCAGGAGCACACGCCGGTGGCCAGCATGCCCAGCGCGATGCCGCCGCCCACCCAGACCCACCACGAGCGCAGCACGGCATCGGCGAGGTCCGCCACGACTTGCCCCAGCGGAGCCAGGCCCACGCGGCCCGCGAGATCCTGCAAGCCGCGCGAGCCGTTGCGGATGTTGTCGAACACCAACTCGCGCGCACTCGACATCGCGAGCAGCGCCCCGACGGCCAGCGCGGCCCAGACCAGCCCGGCCAGTAGCGAGAGGCAGAGCACCGCGACGAGGCCGCCGCCGCGCCGCTTCACGGTCCCGATGATGGCGCCCATGGTGGCCGAGGCCACCAACACCGTCGCCGAAGCCAGACCGGCCGCCACGAAAGTGACCAGCGTGGCGGCGATGGTCGCGGTGACCAGCGCCCGCGCCCGGAAACGGTGCGCGATCAGCCCGATCGGCACCGCGGCGACCAACTGCAGCGCGCCGGCGAACGGGACCACCGAACCGATGGTCACCAGCCCGACGGTGGCTCCTCCCAGCACGGCGCCGGTGGCCAACTCGAGGGGACGCAGCGGCCCGCGTTCGGCCGATGCGCCCGGACGGGCCAGTTCATTCACAGCACAAGTCTGCCAGCCCGGCGGCTGGTGGCGGGCGGAGGCGAATCCGAGCGGGGCCGGAAGCCGCGCGATCGGTCACGAGACGGGGGTGAGGGCGTAGTGGCGCGGATCGAAGCGCCGGGTGCGGCGACGGTAGCTGGTCTGCGAGCCCGGCCAGTTGTTGGTGATACGACCGGCGGCATTGCGGTACCAGCTCGAGCAGAAATTCCACGGGGTGCGGGCCAAGCGGCGCTGCAGCGCGGTGTTGTAGTCCTCCTCCAGCTCCGCGCGGACCTCGACATAGTGGCGTGGGTGGTCGGCCAGCCACTGCACGGCCTGACGGATGTAGCGGGTCTGCGACTCGATCATGTAGATGATCGAGCCGACGCCGAGATTGGTGTTCGGTCCGTACACGAGGAAAAGGTTCGGGAAGTCCGGCACCGTGATGCCGTAATACGCGTGCGCGCCGTCGGCCCAGGCGTCGGCCAGCCTGCGGCCGCCGCGGCCCCAGATCTCCATCGGCCACAGGAACTCGGTGCCCTTGAAACCGGTGCCGTAGATGATCACGTCCGCCTCGTGGGTCGCGCCGTCGGCGGTGCGTATCCCCTGCGGGGTGATCTCGCTGATCGCGGCCGTCTCCACCCGCACGTTCGGTTGGGTGAGCGCGGGGTAGTAGTCGTTGGAGAACAGCGCGCGCTTGCACCCGATCGGATAATCCGGGGTCAGTTTCGCGCGCAGCTGCGGGTCCTCGACCTGCTCGGCCAGGTGCCGGGAGGCGATGCGGGCCACCCAGCGGGCGATGGCGGGGACCTCGACCAGCCCGAGTGAGACGAATTCCGCGATCGACCACCACCCGAACCGTTCGGCCAGCAGCGCGCCCGGCACCCGCGCGAACAGGTTGTGCTGGATCGGCGAGTAGTCCGTGTCGAACTTGGGGATCACCCAGGCCGGTGTGCGCTGGAACAGGGTGAGGTGTGCGACCTCGGGCTGGATCTCCGGGATGTACTGGACGGCGCTGGCCCCCGTGCCGACGCAGGCGACGCGTTTGCCGCGCAGGTCGACGTCGTGGTCCCACTCGGCGGAATGGAACGACGGGCCCGCGAAGGTGCCGATGCCGGGTATGGCGGGCAGGGACGGACGCGACAGCTGCCCCACCGCCGAGATCAGCACGTCCGCGATCCGGCTGTCCCCGTCGGCGGTGTGGACGGTCCACCGGCCGGTGGCGTCGTCGAATTCCGCGTCCGTGACGCTGGTACCGAAACGGATCGCCGGCAGCACGCCGTGGCGGTCGGCGACGCCGCGCAGATAGGCGTGGATGGCGGCGCGGCCCGAGTACCGCTGCGGCCAGTCCGGCTTGGGTTCGAACGAATACGAGTACAGCGGGGACGGGACGTCGCAGGCCGCGCCGGGGTAGGTGTTCTCCCGCCACACCCCGCCGAGGTCGGCGGCCCGCTCCAGGATGGTGATGTCGTCGAAGCCGTTGCGCCGCAGCTCGATCGCCATGCCGATACCGCCGAAGCCCGCGCCGATGACGAGGATCGACGGCCGATCGCGCCCTGTCATGTGAGACTCCTCACTCCGACCGTAGATGAGTCCACTGTAGAGCCGCCGTGTCGTCGCATAGAGAAATTCGGCCATAATGTCCGCGTGGAACGGGTGCAGGATCCGGATATCCGCGATTGGAACTTTCCGCGCGGCGTGGCCAGCGTGGCGCTGATGGTCGGCTACGCGGCCGAACACGGCGTGCCCGCGGCGCGGATGCTGCACGGCACCGTGCTCGGCGAGCAGCAATTGCGCGATCCGGACGCGCAGATCGACGCGCACACCGAACTGGCGGTCATCCGCAACCTCGTCCGCGAACTCGGCGACCGGCCCGCGCTGGGCGTCGAGGTCGGCCGCCGCTACCGGATCACCACCTTCGGCATCTTCGGCTTCGCCTGCGTCAGTAGTCCGACGCTCGGGGAGGCGATCAGTTTCGCGCTGCGCTACCTCGATCTCAGCTTCACTTTCTGCATCCCGGTGGCCGAATGGGGCGAGAGCGAGTTCGTCGCGGTGGTGCACGACGAGTCGGTGCCGACGGATGTGCGCCAGTTCCTGGTCGAACGCGACGTCACCGCGATGCACCGGGTGATGAGCGATCTGCTCGGCACGCGCCTGCCCTTGACCAGGGCCGAATTCCGTTTCCCAGAACCCGCTTACGCCGATCGGATCGCGGAGGTCACTCTCGTGCCGCCGGATTTCGGCAGGCCGCGCAACCTGTTCGCCATCGAGCCCATGCTGTTGGAGAAACCGCTGCCGCAGGCCAACGAGCACACCTGGGCGATGTGCCTGGCGCAGTGCCGGGAGCTGGTGCACCGCCGCAGGGCCCGCACCGGCATCGCGGCGGAGGTGCGCGAACGTCTGGTGCCGCGGGGCGGCGCGGACGGATTCGCCGCCCCGCCCGGCATCGACGCTGTGGCGAACGATCTCAACATGAGCACTCGCACGCTAAGGCGGCACCTCGATGCCGCGGGGACCAGCTATCGCGCGTTGCTGGACGAAGTGCGGCGCGCTTTGGCGGAGGAAATGCTCACCGCGACACCGCTATCGGTGAGCGACGTCGCGATCCGTCTCGGCTATGCCGAAGCCTCGACCTTCATCTTCGCGTTCAAGCGGTGGACCGGTAATACCCCGGCGGCCTACCGGCGCGAACGCGCCGTCCGGCGTTAGGTCTCTTCGCCCCGGCCGCTCCTGCTGCCGGTGTAGGCCAGCTCGCGGATCTTGCCGATGGCCTTGGGGAACAATTCCACCTCGGCCGGATGGTTGAGCATCGGATCGAAGTAATCGGTACGGTACTCGGCGCTTTCGGCGAGACGCAGCGTGAGTTCGGCGACCCGCCAGGTGGGCCCGCCGAGACGGCCCGCCGTGAGTGTGAAACTGACCAAGTCCTCGTCCAGGTGAGCTTGCATCGCCTCGAGCGACGCGGACGTGGGCTGAACGCTGTCCGGCTCGGCGAAGAACCAGGTCGGCGCGGAATTGCTGATCCGGTAGGGCATCAGGCAGCCGTATCGTGCGCTGGCCCAGCCGCGCGCCGGGGTGATCACCAAGCGGCCCAGCGGTCCCCGGCCGGTGGTGGCCAGCGCGAAATCCCAAGGCTGATCGTCCCGGTCGAGCACGCGGAACGCCAAGCCGAGCACGTCGGGCAGCCCGTCCGGCAGTCCGATGCCTTTGGACACCCGCGCGATGACCGCGCGATCACCGCCGCCGAACAGCGGCTCGAACTCGGGCTCGGCATGCAGACGACCGGCCAGGTGCAGGCCCGCCGGGTGGAAAACCCGCGCATGCCGGATCCGCGCACCGGTCGCGAACGCGCTCTTCACCACTGCGGCTGGTAGGTCGACCATGGTGGTCCTCCCGGGTAGGCGTCGTGTGCCTCCCGATTGCCCCGGCTCGCACCGGGTAAACCGCGCTCAGGCTGGTTGCACGCCGATCCGGCCGCCCATGGGAACCGTCCGGAAATGGGTGGTCAGACGGTGGTCGTCACCGAAGACGTGCAGCGCGACCGCCGGGTCCGGCGCGTAGTCCATGACGTGATCGGGCAGGTCGAGTTCCCATTCCCCGCTCAGGACCGACGCGGTGCTGGGAGCCACCAGTAGCGGGCGGCCGCCGAACGTGGTGGTCGCGGCGGAATGCGCGTGCCCGGTGAGCACGGCGGCGATCCGGCCGTCGCCTGCCACCAGGTCGGCGAGCGGCTGCGGATCGGCGAGGGAGATCCCGTCGACGATCGGGCTGAACAGGTGGGCGGGCGGGTGGTGCAGCGCGAGCAGGATCGGCTTGCCCGCGGGCGCCGCGACGAGCACCTCGCGCAGCCAGTGGTAGGTCTCGTCGGACAGTCGTCCACCCGGCTCGCCGGGGACGCTCGAATCCAGCAGTGCGACGGTGAGATCGCCGATGCGGCGCACTTGGTTGATGGGGGCGCCGGAGGAGGGCTCGCCGAGCAGGGCGGTACGGAAGCCCGCGCGGTCGTCGTGGTTGCCGGGGAGGGCGTACACCGGGATGTCGGTGTCGAACGCGAGCTTGGCCTCCGCGTACTGCTCGGGTTTGCCGGAATCGGTGATGTCACCGGTCACCAGGATGGCGTCGGGCCTGCGGCGCAACCCGGCGAAGAAGTCCATCACCCGCCGCACACGCTGGGCGTTGCGGGCGCCGAGATCGAAATGGGTGTCGCTGACCTGAGCCACCAGGATCATCGGCATTCGCTTTCGCTAGGGGTTCGCTGCATTGCGTCAGAGGGTGCGCGGGTCGCGTCCACAGCACGTCATCAGGCTAGTTGACCTGCGCATAACGCGTCGCCATGACGCTCGCCACCGCGCGGAGGATCCTCATAGACTTGTGCCCGACATCACAATGCGGTCGGCTGGCGGGTCAGAACTCGGAGCGTTCGGCCACCGAGTCGGAGAGCGTGCGCAAGGCGCGCAGGAATACGCGGCGGTCCGCCTCGGGGAGCCGTTGCAGTAGCCGCTCCTCGCCGGCCTGGATGTCGCGCTGGGCTCGGTCGCGTAGGTCGCGGCCCGCGTCGGTGAGCGAGACCAGGTTGACCCGCCGGTCCGCCGGATCCGGTTCACGGGTGATCAGGCCGCGGCGCTGGAGTTCGTCGAGCACGCCGATGATGCGGGTCTTGTCGGCGCCGATCGCCTTGGCCAGCGCCGCCTGGGTGTAGACGGGTTCGCCGCCCAGGCCGAGCAGCACGGAGTAGCCCCACATCGACAATTCGTGGCGTTCCAGGATGGGCAGTTCGGCGGCGATGAGCGCCCGCCCGAGCGGCGCGATCATCGCGGCGAGATCGGGGCGGGCGTTCGGCATGGGACGACGATACTGGTTGGCAAATCGTAAGCTTGCGCATACGATACGCTCATGCTTACTGATTCCCGGAAAGATCTGCGCGACCGGCATGCCCGTTCGGTTCGGCTGAGTGTGGACGCCGTCTCCCGCGTGCGCCCCGATCGGCTGGACGCCGAAACCCCCTGCGCTGGTTGGCGCCTTCGTGACCTGCTGGAACACATGATCGCGCAGAACCACGGTTTCGCCGCCGCCGCGCGGGGCAGCGAGGACACCGAGGTCTGGAGCGTCCGCGCGTCCGCGGATCCGGTCGCCGACTATCGCGCTTCGGCCGACGACGTGCTCGCCGCCTTCGCCGCCGAGGACGTCTTCGAGCGCGCGCTCCTGCTGCCGGAAGTGACCGATCAGCGGATTCCCGCCACCCGCGTCATCGGCTTCCACCTCGTGGACAGCGTCGTGCACGCCTGGGACGTCGCCCGATCGATCGGAGAGACCATCACCGTCGACCCCGACGTGGCCGCAGCGGCGCTGGAGATCTCCCTCGCCGTTCCCGACGGCCCTGAACGCACGGCCCCTGGTGCGGCCTTCGCCCCGGCGCTGTCCGTCCCGGAACAAGCGCCGACCCTCGACCGGATCCTGTTGCTTCTGGGTCGCTCCCCGAACTGGCCGAACTGACTGTGGTTCCCTGCGCACGGCTGCCACTCCGGTCGTGCGCACTCGGATGATCTGCCTGGGGACGACTGTGGATGAATCGCGAGCGGAGGCTCACCCGTTCCGGTTTCTCCTGCTGTGCAGGGCGACAGCCGTGCGAAGCGGTGGGTGCCGCGACCTCCGTGCGTCGTGACCTGGCCGCTCTCCGGCCGGGCCAGGCGCTACGCACACCGGCAGCGGCGCGGTCAGGTAGACGCCCAGCAGCAGGTCGACGGTGCCGCGGTGGCCTGTCACATCCTGGAGAGCGGGAAACGTCGAGATCGTGACCGGCAGCGTCGGCGCTGCCGCCGGCCAGGCCGGCGCGATTTCGAAAGCGCCGCGCCGGACGTTTCCTCGGCGTGGTCGCCCGCCAGGGGTGCCCGACGCGGAGAAGGTCGCGCGGCTTCGCGGCAAGGCGCGCGTCCGGCGCCTACTCGGTCTGGCACGCGAACTCGAGCACGGCGGCCGTCGAACCGCGTCCTGTGCGTTGTCCACAGCCGAGACCACCCGGAGGCGGTGGGCGCTCTCGGCACACCCTTAATTGATGGGCGGGCCCGCGGGCTTCGACGAGTCTGGCACGCCGCCGGTCCCCCGGATGCGGCCGTTCGCGATAACGACCCCGTCCTCGGCGCGGTGGGAAACGCGCTAGTCGAGGGTCCGCAGCGCGTCGGCGGCGCGTTCGAGGGCGTCCGGGGCGGCGGATGCGTCCAGGGGGCGCCAGAAGGCGGCGTCCGGCTCGGCGGTCAGCGTGAGTTCGGGCGGGGTGCGCCACGAGGCGGCCAGGCCCAGCCGCCAGGAGTGCAGGTAGGTGCGCGGTTGCGCGCCGGAGCGGTCGAACAGGGGATCGCCGACGATCGGATGCCCGGTCCAGGCGAGGTGGACGCGAATCTGGTGGCGACGACCGGTGACCGGGCGCAGTGCGAGCACGGTGTGCGCGGGGCCGCGCAGCACCGTGACGAACCGGGTGAGCGAGGGGTAGTTCTTGGCGGGCAGCAGGTCGGCGTCGTCGACGAACCAGCGGCCGCCCTCGTGCCGGATGCTCTCTCGCGGCGCCGCGATCCGCACCCGGTTCTTGCGTCCCACGCTGAGCGGCAGGTCGAATACGCCGGTATCGGGCAGACCGGTCGCGGCGACGACGGCAAGGTACGCCTTGTCCGCCGTCTGCTTGTTGAACTGCCTGGTCAGCTCGCCGTGGGCGCGCAGCTCCTTCGCGAACAGGATCAAGCCGGAGGTCACCTTGTCGATCCGGTGCACCGGATACAGCGTTTCCCCCGCGGCGGCCGCCAGTTCGACGAGATCGGTGTCGTGGCGCTCACCGGTGACGGAGATCCCGGCAGGTTTGCGTAGGGCCAGAATCGCCGCGTCCTCCTCGATCAGGCAACGCGCGCGCAACTGTGACCAGTCCTTGTCCACCGGACGAGCCTAGGGCGGCGGACGGCAGGCGCTGTCGGCTACCTGCCGTTCTTGCCGTTGCGGCGCAGGAGATGCGGCCGCAGGCGGTTGAAGCCGCGCACGCGGACGCTGCGCAGGTGCTTGATGGTGAATGCCGGATCGCCCTCCAGCGCGGCCGCGGCTCCGTCATCGATCAGGACGGTGCCCGGCCGCGCGACGCCGGTTAGCCGGGAGGCGATGTTCACGACCGAGCCGTACAAGTCCCCGAAGCGTTGCAATACCGGGCCGTAGGCGAGGGCGACGCGCAGGTCCGGGGTGCCACCGACCATCATGGTGGACTCCTGGATGGCCAGCGCGATGCGTGCGGCCTCGGTGGCCGTCTCCGTCGCGAACATGACCTCGTCGCCCACGTTCTTGATCACCCAACCGCCGTTCTCGGTGATGGCGGCGGTGGTGGTGGACTCGAACGCCTCCAACAGAATGGACAGCTCGTCCGGATGCAGATGCCGGGTCAGCCTGGTGTAGCCGACCATGTCGGCGAAACCTACAGCCAGTTCGCGCACGGACTCACCCGCACTGGTCTCCGGGTCGAGCGAGCGTGACAACGCCGCGGCGAGATGGCGCCGCCACGCATAGTTGTTCAGCTCCTCCAGGGTGGCGATGGCGCCTTCGGTGGCGGCGCGCACCGTCTCCTCGGGGTCGGCTCCCGGGTCGGCCCGCGCGATGCGCTCCTCGATCTCCGCCAGCACCAGGTCGACCTGCCATTCCGCCAGGCGCGCCATGCCCTGGCCGAGCGTGCGCGCGGTCGCCGACTGCTGCCGGGTGTCGGCCGAGGCCAACACGGTCAACTGCTCGAAGTTGCGCACCGCCGTGACGTCGGCATCGGCATAGTCGACCGCGTCGTCACCGATGCTCGACGGAAAACCGAGCGCCGTCCACAATCGCCGCGTGAGCGCCGTCGTCGTCCCCGACTGCTCGGCGACCTCGGTGCGGTTGTATCGCCGCGCTCCGGCGAGCAGATAGGACTCGACGACCGAGCGCACCAATTCGGACCTGTCGGTGGGCACCATGATCGGTACCTTACGGGTCGGATCCGGCCGCTCGGCTTCCATTGGGAGGGTTCACATACCTTCGCCCGCGCCACGTCGGTTCCGGTACCGCGCAGGTGCGCGGCCCGCGTCGATCGCGTCGAGTTGTTCAGCGCCCGGGAAGTCATCGTTCGGCCTCGGAAGCGGTTGTTCGAATTCACTGGATCGGTGCGCCGGGTCATGGTTTGGGCGTGGGGGTCCAGTAGCCGGAGCGGTGATTGTCGGCGGCGGCGCGGATGGCCGTGTGCAAGCGGGCGACCAGGTGGGCGGGAGCGGCGAGGTCGTCGCCGGTCCAGCGGACGACCGCCCAGCCGAGGGCGCGAAGACGGTCTTCGCGCTCCTTCTCCGCCACGGCCACCCTTTCGGCGGCGCGCGAACCGGTTCGACGGTCGCTCTCGGCGCCGAACTCGCCGATCACGCCGAGCTCGGGGAACAGGAAATCGACGCGGCCGACGCAGATCTCGTCATCGGAGAAGACGCGTGCTTGTACCTGCGGCGCGGGAAAACCGGCTCGGTGCAGCAGGATCCGGCTGCGCGATGCGCCGGCGCTCGTACTGCGGCCGTCCAGGAAATCGAGGACCAGGGCGGCTCGTCGGCATCCGGGCCGATGCCGGGCCCGGCGGAGGTGTTCCCGCAATTCCGCCGTGGTGGTCAGACCCTGGCGCAGGGCGGAGTCACCGAGGGCGACCGATTGGTCGAACCCTTCCGAACGGGCGATGTCGAGCACCGTTCGCGCCGGAGTGGTCACTCGAATGTCATCGACCAGGGTGACCTCGTCCGGTTCCACCTGGGCCGAATGGACCACGACCCGTCTGCTCAGCCGCCCGCCGTTGATCCGATTCCTGGTGAGATGGACGCGGTCGAGCGCAATGCCCCAGGTCGTCATCCCGTGCAGCACCGCCGCCGAACAGTGGCTCGTGATGGCGGAGTCGGACGTGGATTCCGCGGTCGCCAGCGTCATCAGCAGATGCCGGCCGGTGGCGCCGAGCGCGGAGCCGGGCGCGTTCAGATAGTGCCCGGCACGCAGCCGCTGCCATTGCCCGGAGCTGCACAGCCTGCGCAATGCCTTGTCGGACAGTCCGGAGGCCAGCGCTTGCCGGCGCGAGATCAGTTGCGGTGCTTCCATATGACGATCGTGATCGACCGGCGCCCGTGAAACACCCGGCCGGGCGGCGAATGTGCACAACCCGCGGGCTGTGGACAACTCCAGGGGTCAGCCCAGCTGGGTCATCCCGGCCGCGACCACCTGGGCCACGTTCAGCACCTCGTCGGCGGTGGGCAGCGGCACGCCGTCGAGCGCGTGCAGCCGGTCGGTGCTGGCGATGGCGAACATCGCCGAGACCCAGGCCGCCGCGCACGCGCGCAGGGTTCCGGGCCGGACCGGGGCCGGAGCGCTGGCCTGGAGCACCTTGGCGGTGACCTCCAGCATTTGGTCGCGCAGGCGGCGCAGCTGTCGTCGCACGTCGGGATGGGTATCGGCCTCCCGCCACAGGATCACCCGCAGCACCGAGGAGTGGTGGTCGCGCAGGTTCAACGCGGCATCGAGGTTGACCAGGCTCGTCGCCGGGTCTCCCGGCGCCACCACCGTGCCGATGTCGTCGATCGGCTGCGCGGGAATCCGCTCGGACATCAAGGCGGACAGGATCGCGTCCTTGGTGGGGAAGTAGTAGAAGACCAGTCCTTTGGGGACGCGGGCCGCGGCGGCGATGGCCGCCGTCGCGGTGGCGTCGTATCCCTGTGCCGCGAAGAGCTGCTCCGCGGCGTCGAGGATGAGCTGCCGGGCGTCGCCGTCGGCTTTCGCGCTGCGGCGACGCCCGGCACGCCGGGTTTTCGGCATCTGCATCAGTGGTGCGGAGCCATGTCGTGCAGACGTCCCGACACGGTCGGCAGCGCCGCCACCGCGACCACCGCCGTCACCACCCCGACTACCCATGCGGTCCAGGATGCGCTGCGGTACTCCGTGAAGTCCATGACCCACGGGGAAAGGAACAGCAGGACGCCGAACAGGCCCATCGCGTAGTCCGCCGCCGCCATGTCGGGGCGGGCCATCTGGGCCAGACCGGTGAGGGCGATGAGCACGCCGAGCACGATCAGCGACCACATGGCGTTGTCGTTGGTGTCCACCCAGAGGGGGGACAGCGCGGCGAAGGCTCCGAGCACGACAGCGAGGAAATCCTGCGCGCGGCTCTCGGTGAACATGGGTACCTCCTCAGGGCTGTGAGTGTTGCTGTCCTCGGTATAACCCTGATTGACCGCCCGATCAATATCGAAACGAATACGATTGCGCGGCTGTTGCTGTCCGATTCCGGCGTGATGGCTGTCACAGAGGAATGGACCAAGCAGAGGTTAGGGTGGGCTTTCGTCGCGCCGCCGATTCCGCGAATCGGCCGCTGGGTTCCACAGAAGGGATGGCCGGATGACCGCGCCGATCGTGATCGTCGGAGCAGGCCTCGCCGGCCTGCGCACCGCGGAGGAATTGCGCCGTGCGGGCTATGCCGGTGAACTCGTGCTCCTCGGTGACGAGTCGCGGTTGCCGTACGACCGGCCGCCGCTGTCCAAGCAATTCGTGCGCGGCGAAACCGACGACACCACGCTGCGGCCGAGCGAGTTCTTCGCCGAGAAGCAGATCGATCTGCGATTGAGCACCGAAGCCGTCGGGGTGGACACCGCCGCCCGCCGCCTCCGCCTCGCCGACGGCACGACGCTGGACTACGACCAGCTGATCATCGCCACCGGCCTGCGCCCGCGCCTCCTGCCCGGCCTGCCCGAGTTGAGCGGTGTGCACGTGCTGCGCGGCCATTCCGACGCAGTCGCCCTGCGCGCCGATCTGACCGGCGCCCGGACGGCGCTCGTCGTCGGCGCGGGATTCATCGGGTGCGAGCTCGCCGCGAGTTTCCGGGCGCGGGGAGTGGACGTGGTGCTGGTCGAACCGCAGGCGACACCGCTGGCCTCGGTGCTCGGCGCGGAAGTGGGCGAGCTGGTCGCGCGGATGCACCGGACGGAAGGGGTCGATCTGCGCTGCGGCGTCGGCGCGGACACCCTCCTCGGCGACGATGCGGGGCGGGTGCGCGGGGCACGCCTGTCCGACGGCGCGGAGGTGGCCGCCGATCTCGTCGTGATCGGGGTCGGCTCGCGGCCGGTGACCGAATGGCTGAGCGAATCCGGAATCGCGCTGGCCGAACCGTCGGCCGGTGGCGGCGTGCTCGCCGATGAGGTGGGACGGACCTCCGCCGAAGGCGTGTGGGCGGTCGGCGACGTGGCGGCCTGGTTGCACGAAACCGGTTTGCGCAAGCGTGTCGAGCATTGGACCAACGCGGGGGAGCAGGCCAAGTTGGTCGCCTGCGCGCTGCTGGGGGCCCAACCGCCGACGGCCGCTCGCGTCCCGTACTTCTGGAGCGACCAGTACGACGTCAAGATCCAGGCCCTCGGTACCCCGGGCGCGACCGACGAGGTGCACATCGCCTCCGACGACGGTCGCAAGTTCCTCGCCTACTACTCCCAGGGCGGCAACCTCACCGGCGTCGTCGGGGCGGGCATGACCGCCCAGGTGATGAAGGCGCGCGCGAAGATCGCGGCCGGCGCTCCGGTGACCGAATTGCTCGCGCCCAGCTGACCGCGTGCCGGGGCCGGCGCGGAGACTCGTACCGGTGCGGTCGGGCGCCGAGAAGCAGATGGATCTGCGATCGAACGCCGAAGCCGCCGGGTTGGACATGGACGATCGCGGGTTCAGGGGGCACTAGCCTCCCGTCGCGGTGCTGCGGTGCTGCGGTGCTGCGGTGCTGCGGTGCTGCGGTGCTGCGGTGCTGCGGTGCTGCGGTGCTGCGGTGCTGCGGTGCTGCGGTCTCCCGCGCCCGAGGCGCGCGGCGGGCGTACCCGCGGTGGTTGCGGAGCATGCGCAGGGGCGCCCACGGCATGCGGGAGGTGTCATGAGGCTGTAATACGGTGGTGCGGTGATCGTCGCGCTCATCGACTCGGGTCTGGGGTTGCTGCCCACCGCCGCCTGGTTGCGCAAGTTGCGGCCCGATGTGGATCTGCTGCTGCAACTGGACCCGGAGGGCGCGCCGTGGGGGCCGAAGCCGGAGGACTGGGTGGTCGAGCGGGTGGTGAACGCCGCGCGGACCTCGCTCCGGTCGGGCGCCGAGGTGATCGTTCTGCCGTGCAACACCGCCAGCGTCACGGCGCTGGAGCATGTGCGCGCCGACGTCGGGCCCGACGTGCCGGTGATCGGCACCGTGCCCGCCATCAAGCCCGCGGCGGCCGTGTGCCGGTCCGTGGCCGTCTGGGCCACCGCGGCCACAACGGCGAGCCGGTATCAGGCCGACCTGATCGCGAAATTCGGCGGGGACGCCGACGTGGTGGGGGTGGCTTGCCACGGGTTGGCGGACGCGATCGACCGCGGTGATCTGGCCGCCGCCCACGAAGCGATCGCCGCCGCCGCGGAGCGGACGCCGCCGGACGTGGAAGGCGTGGTGCTCGGCTGCACGCACTACCCGCTGGTGACCGACGCGATCGTGGCCGCGCTGCCGAACGGCGTCCGACTGTTCGACAGCGCGCAAGCCGTTGCCGCGCAGACCGTTCGGCGCATCGAGGCGCTGGGCCGCCCGAGTACCGGCAACGGTGCGGTCCGGGTGCTCAACAGCGGACGCCCCGGTGCGCTGCCCGCCAGCGCGGCCGCCTTCGAGTCGGGACGCGTCCTGGGCGCGCAGGGGTGATGCCCGGCGCGGCACCGCGTCCGCCCCGCTGACAACCGGCGCCGCGAGGCATGCCCCGTGCGCGCCGCGCTGACCCGGCGGAGTCGAGCCGCGCCACGGGAATCAAGCTGCGCACCGTGTTATGACCGATCGCACGGTCGCGCCGAGATGTCGTAGCCCGCCGGTACCGTCCGTCGTAACCGCTAGGACAGAGGTATCCGTCGCGACCGGGCCCCGGGGCGGCGGCAGCCCCGGTGGCAGCATCCCCCTTGCGCACAGCGCAGTCCGGAACAGGAGCGTGGTTCGATGAGTGATTCGATGACCGCTGCCGATGTGCGGGCGGCGCTGCGGGAGCTGGCGAATCCGGTCGACGCGACGAACCTGCAGCGGTTCTTCAAGACCGGACCGGGCGAGTACGCCGAGGGGGACGTGTTCCTCGGGGTCCGGGTCCCGGCGAGCCGCGGTGTCGCGAAACGCTTTGCGGCGCTTCCGCTCGGCGAGATAGACCGGCTGCTCGACAGCGACGTGCACGAGGACCGCTTCGTCGCGCTGGTGATCTTGAACGCGCGCTTCGCCGCGGCGTCCCGGCCACGCTTCTTCGACGACGCCGCCCGCGCGGCCATGGTGGAGTTGTATCTGGCGGCCGTGCGCCGCGGCCGGGTGAACAACTGGGATCTCGTGGACGTGTCCGCGGAGAACGTCGTCGGCCCCTGGCTGCTGGACAAACCGCGTGACCTGCTGTTCCAGCTGGCGCGGGCCGAGTCGCTCTGGGAGCGGCGGGTCGCGCTGCTGTCCACCTTCGCGTTCATCAAGGCGGGCGACGCCTCGGCCACCTTCGCGCTGAGCGAACTGCTGCTCGGCGACCGCCGCGATCTGATCCAGAAAGCGGTGGGCTGGATGCTGCGCGAAGTCGGCAAGCGCGTCGACCGGAGCCTGCTGACCGAGTTCCTCGACCGGCACGCTCCGGCGATGGGACGGACCGCGTTGAGCTACGCGACCGAGCATCTGCCGCCGGAGATCCGCGCCGACTACCGCGCGCGATAAGTCACCGCAATCGATCGGCTAATGGCGCGAATTCGTGCGAACGCACAATTGCGTTCGAAATCCGCGTGCGTTCAGAACTGGATCTTCAGGTGGTCGGTCACCGGATGCGCCTGGCAGCCGAGGATGTAACCGTTCTCGATATCCTCCGGGTCGAGAATTTCGGCGTTGTCCATTTCGACCTTGCCCTCGAGCACCGTGCAGGCGCACGAGCCGCATTCGCCTTCCTGGCAGGAATAGGGCACATCCAAGCCTTTGGCCAGCATGATGTCCACCAGCGTCTGCTTGCGCGGCCAGTTCAGCTCGTGCACCTCGCCGTCGAGTTCGACCTCGACGGTCGCCGCGTCGGCCGCCTCCTCGTCGGAGACCTCCACCGGCGCCTGGTCGGCGAACGGATCCCCGGCCAGGGAGTTGAACACCTCGGCGTGCGTGCGCGACCGGGGCACGCCCAACTGCGCGAGCGCGTCGTGCACCCGGTCCATGAACGGCTTCGGCCCGCACATGAACGCGTCGTAGCCGCGATACGGGGCGACGAGGGTGGCCAGCGCGTCGGCCGTCGGCAATCCCTGCAGGTACTCCAGCCAGTGGATCACGGTGAGGCGCTGCGGGTGCTTGTCGGCCAGCTCGCGCAGCTCACCGGCGAAGATCACCGACTCGTGGTCGCGGTTGGCGTAGACCAGCACGATGCGGCCGGTGCCACGGGCCAGCGCCGATTTGAGGATGGACATGACCGGCGTGATGCCGCTGCCCGCGCCGAACAGCAGCAGGTCCTCGTCCAGGTCCTTCGGGGTGAAGACGCCCGAGGGCGGCAGCACCTCGATCTGGTCGCCCGCTTTGACGTTGTCGCACACCCAGTTCGACCCGTAGCCGCCCTCGGTCCGCTTGACGGTCACCTTCGGGCGGTCGTCGGTGTGGGGCGAGCTGGCCAGCGAGTAGCAGCGCGCCACCGAGCCGGTCCGCTCGCTGGGGATACGCAGGGTGAGGAACTGTCCCGGCTGGTAGCGGAACTTCTCGGCCAGCTCGTCGGGAACGTCGAAGACCAGCGAGCGGGTATCGGCCGTCTCGGTGATGACCGCGGACACCCGCAGCACGACCGAGCGCGAGCCGTGGGGAACCTCGACAGTGGTCATGTCGTCCTCTCGAACCTGGCACGGGCGAGCCGCGACGCAAAAACTAGAACGTGTTTCAGTTTCATCGTACGTCGGGCGTCGCCTGGCGGACAAGCTGGGCTTCCAGACCGGCGATCAGCACCTCCATGCCGAAGTCGTAGGAGTACCGTCCGCGCAGGTCGCCGATGTACCGGGTGGCCCGCTCGACCACGGGCGGCAGCGTCACGTCGGCCGGCGCCGAGCGGTCGCGCGGGTTCACCCGGCTGCGGCCGAACAAATAGGTGTGGATGGTCGCGTAGGCGGCCAGTATGTTGCGGTCGCCGAAGCCCGCCTCGTCGAGGATGTCCATGATCGCGGCGATCAGGTCGAGCTGTTTGCCGAGCATCTGCTCGATGAGGATGTCGCCGAGGCCGGGATGCTTGCGCAGCTTCTCGTCGATCTGGTCGACGAGGTCGCGCAGCCGGTGTTGCCACGGCCCGGATTCCGCTGGTGGAGTGCGCACCCCGGTCAGCGCGGCGCTGGCGACGAGGTCGAGCAGCTCCCGTTTGTCGGCGACGTAGTAATAGGGCGCCATCGGGGAGACGCCGAGTTCGCGGGACAGTCGCCGCATCGACAATTTCTCCACGCCGTCCTCGCGTACCACCCGCAGTGCGGCCTCGACGATCTCGGACTCCGACAGGGTTCGACTCGTGGCGCTCGCGGGCCCTCCGTGGTTACGCAAGCTTCCGCCTCCGGGCCTGGCGCTCGCACCCCTGTGTTCGACGTGCGGCGCTCCCGGGCCCTCCGTGGTTACGCAAGCTTCCGCCTCCGGGCCTGGCGCTCGCACCGCGTGCGCTGCCGCCCCCGTTCGCCTGCATTCGTCCGACTCCCATGCCACCTCGACCACTGCGGGCGTGTGCCGCCCGTCACATTCTGTTCAGCTGCTTGCAATGCGCAGTCTAGAGCGCCGGGTATCGGCCCCGTCGCCGCCTGTTGCACTCGGCTCGCTGCCGAACGCCCCGGTCGAGCGTGTGGTGCGGCGGCCGGAGTCTCGGCCCCGCGGATTCGATGACTGAAACCTGTTCTTTTGTCAGTTGATGACGTTATTGTGTGAGGGCGGACCGCGCCGTGCAGTCCGCATACGGATCGTCCTCGCGGAGGTAGTCATGCCGGAATACGGGTCCATCGGACACGCGGAAACCGACAACACCGGACGGATGGAGACCGCCGCCGCGCGGTTGGCCGAAGAGGCGCCGCTGATCGAGGAGAGCCTGATCGAAGAGGTGTCCATCGACGGCATGTGCGGCGTCTACTGACGGGCGGACGACGATGCTGGATCTCGATACCCGCTGGCAGCTGCACCCGCGCGTGGCGCTGCGTCCGGAGCCGTTCGGCGCGCTGCTCTACCACTTCGGCACGCGCAAGCTGTCCTTCCTGAAGAATCCGCGGATCGTCGAGATCATCCGGTCGCTGCCGGAGCACGCGTCGGCCCGCACCGCCCTGCGCGCGGCGGGTGTACCGGAGGCGAGCACCGGCGTGTACCTGAAGGCGCTGACCCAGCTCGCCGAATCGGACATGATCGTCGGCGCGCCCGCCGGTGCGCCGGCATCGGCTGCCGGGACGCGCGAGCCTTGGGCGGGAGCGGTGGCTCCGTCGGACACGGCGGTGCGCCTGGTGGATCGCTTCGAGTCCGGCCTCGCCGCGCCGATCTGCCTGACCTGGGAGCTCACCTACGCCTGCAACCTGTCCTGCGTGCACTGCCTGTCCTCCTCGGGCCGCCGGGATCCGCGCGAGCTGAGCACCGAGCAGTGCAAGGCGCTGATCGACGAGTTCGAGCGCATGCAGGTGTTCTACGTGAACATCGGCGGCGGCGAGCCCACGGTGCGCCCGGACTTCTGGGAGCTGGTCGACTACGCGACCGCCCACCACGTGGGCGTGAAGTTCTCCACCAACGGGGTCCGCATCACGCCCGAGGTCGCGGCCCGGCTGGCGGCCAGTGACTACGTCGACGTCCAGGTATCGCTGGACGGCGCCGACGCCGCGGTCAACGACGCCGTGCGCGGCCCCGGCTCCTACGCCATGGCCATCCGAGCGCTGGAGAACCTCGCCGCGGCGGGTTTCCGGGACGCGAAACTGTCGGTGGTGGCGACCAGGCACAACATCGGACAGCTCGACCAATTCCGCGCCATCGCCGACAGGTACGGCGCCACCTTGCGGTTGACCAGGCTGCGGCCCTCGGGGCGGGGCGCGGACGTGTGGGACGAGTTGCATCCGACGCCCGACCAGCAGCGTGTGCTCTACGACTGGCTGCTGCGTAACGGCGAGGGCGTGCTCACCGGCGACTCGTTCTTCCACCTGTCGGCTTTCGGCCAGGCGCTGCCCGGCCTGAACATGTGCGGCGCGGGCCGGGTGGTCTGCCTGGTCGACCCGGTGGGCGATATCTACGCCTGCCCGTTCGCCATCCACGACCGGTTCCGTGCCGGAAACGTGGTGACCGACGGCGGTTTCGAAAGCGTCTGGCGCTCCTCGGAGTTGTTCGGGGAGCTGCGCGAGCCGAGCGGCGGCGGCGCGTGCGCGTCGTGCAGCCACTACGACGCCTGCCGGGGCGGCTGCATGGCGGCGAAGTTCTTCACCGGGCTGCCCGCCGACGGACCGGACCCGGAGTGTGTGCAGGGCTACGGCGAGGCGGCGCTGGCCGACGCCGGGCGGATGATCCCGCGTTCGTCGGTCGACCATTCCCGCCGGGTCACGCCGCGGGCGGGCGGGCGCGGGAGCGGGCCGGTGCCGTTGACCTTGAGCGCGACGCGCCCGGCCGGATTCGCGCCGGAGCGCCGCCCTGCGCGGGCCTGCGACGAGAGTCCGCTGGCATGACACCCTCCAGTTTGCCAAAAGTGTGCTGATAGTGCGGAAGTGGCCACTGTCCGCTCGTCGACCGGGCGGTAGCCGTTGCGTTGCCGGATGCTGGGGAATGGTGCCGGGCGAACTCTCGGCATCCGGTGCGGCGCGAGTCGGTTCCGGTGCAGGGCCGGTTTCGCCCGGAAATCCGCCGTTTTTTCCGGACTGTTGATGTCTACCCGCGAAAGTCCGCCTAGCATGCCAGGAATGCGCCATGATCGCCTGCCCGACGGATTCGGGGTGCGGATCGATCCTCGGGTACGCGCATACTCCGGCGGGCGGGTCCTGATCGGCGGTTCGCCGGCCAGGTTGCTGCGACTTGCCCCGGAGGCCGCCGAAATGATCGGCGACGGGTACCTCGAGGTGACCGGCCCGAAGTCCGCCGTCGTTGCCAGACGGCTGCTCGACTCCGGAGTGGCCAATCCCCGACCGCGGCTGCTGCCGTCGCCGGAGGACGTCACCGTCATCGTGCCGCTGCACAACAACGCCGAGGGGCTGGCGCGGCTGCTGGCCGCGCTGCGCGGGCACAACGTCATCGTGGTCGACGACGGATCCGACCAGCCGGTGCGGATCCCCCGCAACCGCGGCACCCGGTGCCGAGTGACCGTGCTGCGGCACGACCGCAAACAGGGCCCCGCCGCCGCCCGCAACGCCGGTTTACGAGCGGCGACAACCGACTTCGTCGCCTTCCTGGACTCCGATGTGGTGCCGCGCAGCGGATGGCTGGAAGTGATGCTCGGTCACTTCAGCGATCCGGGGGTGGCCCTGGTCGCCCCGCGCATCGTCGCGCTGGACCCGGAGTCCACCGCGCTGGCGCGCTACGAGCACACCCGCTCCTCGCTCGATCTGGGCAGGCGGGAGGCCGCCGTGCACTCGCGCGGACTGGTGTCCTACGTGCCGAGCGCGGCGCTGCTGGCGCGACGCAGGGCGCTGTTGGAACAAGGCGGCTTCGACGAGACGATGCACGTCGCCGAGGACGTCGACCTGTGCTGGCGGCTGGAGCGGGCGGGGTGGCGGCTGCGCTACGAGCCCGCGGCGCACGTGGCGCACGACCACCGGGTGTGCTTCCGCGCCTGGTTCGGCCGGAAGCTGTTCTACGGCACCGGGGCCGCGCCGCTTGGCGAACGGCACGCGGGCACCGTGTCACCCCTGTCGGTGCCGTCCTGGACGCTGCTGGCCGCGTTCCTGTTCGCCACGCTCACCAAGTGGGGACTGTTCGGCGGCATCGTCACCCTGATCACCGCGTTGGCCCGGTTGCGCCGCGTCTTCGCCGGACTCGACAACTCCACCCGGATCGCCGCGATCTACCTGGCCCGTGGTTTCTTCGCCGGGCTCTGGCGCCTGGCCTCGGCGATGTGCAGGCACTACTGGCCGATCACACTGCTGGCGATGGTCTGCTCGCGGCGCGTCCGGCGCATCGCGATCACCATGGCCGTCGCGGACGGCTTGGCCGATTGGTTCACCCACCGCGACGCGGGCGGTCTGGATCCCGTGCGCTACGTGGTCTACAAGCGCCTCGACGACATCGCCTACGGCACCGGTCTGTGGCTGGGCGCGTACCGAGCGCGCAGCGTGGAAGCGCTGAAACCCACCACACCGTCGCGCTGATCGACCTGGACCACCCGCGATGACCTGGATCTTGCCCGCACCCTCGCCCAGCCGCCGCCCCGCGCCGCGGACCGGGCCGGGACACTGAACGGGAGTCCGAATGGCCGACACGCTCATCGTCGGGGGCGGTACCGCCGGGTGCGTTCTGGCGGAGCGGCTGAGCGCCGATCCGGCACAGACGGTGCGGTTGCTCGAGGCGGGTCCGCTGTGGACCGGCCTCGACGCGATGCCCGCCGAGTTGCTGGACGCGGCGGCGCTGCCGATCGGCCCGGAGGCGGGGTGGCTGTGGCGCTACGAGGTCGTTCTCGCCGAGGATCCGCCGGTGCCGGGAACGATCGTGCGCGGCAAGTTGATCGGCGGCTCGGGAGCGGTCAACGGCGGCTACTTCGTCCGCGCCCCGGCGGCGGATTTCGACGCCTGGGGGCGGGTGCTCGGCGGCTCGGACAGCTGGTCGTTCGAGTCGGTGCTCCCGTACTACTGCCGGGTCGAGCGTGACCTGGACTTCGGCGATCGGCCCTGGCACGGTGCGCACGGCCCGATTCCCGTCGCGCGCACGTCGGCTCCCGCCCCGGTCAGCGCGGCGTTCATGGACGCCTGCCGCGCCGCCGGGTTCGCCGAGGTGCCCGATCTCAACGCCCCGGACAGCGGGGAGGGTGTCGGCCTCGTGCCGTGCAATTGCGACGGAGGGAGACGGATCGGCCCGTCGATCGGCTATCTGCTGCCCGCGCTGAACCGTCCGAATCTGACCGTCGCCGGCGACACGTTCGTCACGCGCATTCGCTTCGACGGCACCCGGGCGGTCGGCGTGGAGTGCGTGCGCGACGGCGAGAGCGGCGTCGAGTGGGCCGATCGCATCGTGCTGTGCGCCGGGGCGATCGAGTCGGCCGCGCTGCTGCTGCGCTCCGGCATCGGCGACCCGGGACAGCTTCGCCCGCTGGGCGTCCCGGTGGTGCACGCCGCCCCGGTCGGCGCCTGGGTCAGCGACCATCCGGAAGTGGGGATCGCCTACCTGCTCGAGCTGGCCGAACCGCCCGCCGTCCCGCTGGAGACCGTGCTCGAGCTCGACGACGTCGAAATCCGTCCGTACGCCGTGTCGTTCACCCCTGGCGTGCACCGGCTCGGCGTCACGCTGATGCGCCCGTGGTCGGCCGGAGTGCTCCGATTGCGATCGGCCGAACCGGACGTGGCGCCGCTGATCGATTACCGCTACCTCGCCGCCGAGCCGGATCGCGCGCGGCTGCGCGACACGGTGGCGACCGCGGGCGGCCTGCTGCGAGCAATGAATGCGCGGCCGGTGGATCCGATACCGCAGCCCGGGGAACTCGACGCGTGGTTACGCGCGAATCTCGCCACCTCGCAACATTTGTCGGGAACCTGCCGGATGGGCCGGGCGAACGATCCGGCGGCCGTGGTGGACGAGTTGTGCCGGGTGCACGGCGTCACCGGGTTGTCGGTGGTGGATCTGTCCATCGTGCCCGTGCCACTGAGCCGCGGACCGCAGGCCACGACCATGATGATCGCGGAAAAGGCGGCCGCACACCTCGCCGAGTGAAGTGAAGGACGGTTCGGTCACAATTTTCCGGATGCGCACCGGGTGTGACCTGGCGGACAAAGCCGAACATCGGCCGTTACCGCCCTATCGACGCCGGTACAGTTTGGGGCGGAAAGAAAGGCAAATGGTCAGCAACATCGCAGGTGGGCGACCCCCACGGCCGGGCGTCGAGCCGGGCGCCCAACTCGGTGCGCTCGAAGCCTACGCCGCGCAGGCGCACGGACATCTCAGCGCGGGCGGCGATCACCTTGCCCGGCTCGCCGGTTTGCTGCGCCCGGCCGTACTGGAGTCCTGGCTGCGCAGCGTGCGCGGCGGCGTAGACCCGATGGACGCCGTCGACGGCCGCGGTCTGCGCGGCGCCGATCTGCAGCGTTATCTGCAAGCCCATCCGATCGCCGCGCTGATGCCGCTGATCGACAAATTGCTCGTCCAGGACACGGCCAGAACGGGTTTGATCGTCGTGATCGCCGATCAGTTCGGCCGGGTGCTCTCGGTGCACGGCGGGGCCGAGCAGGTCGCGGCCGCCGCGGAGATCGGCCTGCGCGCCGGCGACGACCTCAGCGAACGGCGCATCGGCACGAACGCGGTCGGCCTGGTGGTGCGCACCGGGCGCGCCGCGTGGATTCACGGCCCGGAGCATTTCCTGCACCGGATGCACCAGCTCACCGGCGCCGCGGCGCCGGTGCACGATCCGGACGGCAGGCTGGTCGGGGTGCTGATGATCGCGGGCGGTGTCCGTGTGGCGAAGCCGGAGATCCTCGCCCTGGTCAAAGCGACCGCCACGGCCGCGGAAATGGACTTGCTGCTCACCGCCATGCGCGCGGGGGAGCGCGGAACCGACGGTCGCGGGCGGCGCGACGCCGCCCCGTCGCATCCGGCGGGCCGGCTCGGGCTCGACGTGCTGGGGCTCGGGCAGCCGCAGTTGAGCGTCGCGGACGATCGGGTGCCGTTGTCCCAGCGGCACGCCGAGATCCTGCTGCTGCTGGCCGAACATCCGGAAGGGCTCGGCGCCGATCATCTCGCGCTGCTGCTCGACGACACCGATCTGGACAACGGCACCATCCGCGCGGCCGTGTCCCGGTTGCGGGCGGTGGTGGGCCCGAGTGTCTTCGGCTCGCGGCCCTACCGTCTGTGCGTTCCGGTCGCAACCGATGTGGAGGCGTTGCGCGCCGCGCTCGATTCCGGTGATGTCGATTCCGCATTGCGCCTTTACGCCGGGCCGGTGCTGCCGCGCTCGACCGCGCCGGGAATCATCGACATCCGCGACGAGCTGCGAGTGCGATTGCGCACCGCTGTGCTGGGGTCGGGCGATACCGCGGTGCTGCGCCGGTGGACGGCGGGTCCGGAGGGGCGCGACGACGCCGCCGCGTGGGCGGCCTATCGAGCCACGGTGGATCGGGACTCGCCGCTGTATGCGCAGATCGAGGCCAAGATCCGGGTGCTGGATCGCCGTCTCGGCGCCGATGCAACGCGAATGCAACGTTTCGGCTCATAATCTGCACAGCCATCGGCGTGGCAGCGCGTCGCCGCGGTCGCGCGCCGCTCGCGCAGAGCGGTGTGCCCCCGACTTCCGGCCCTGGTAGCCGCGTTGGACGTCCGTCCAGAAGTTTTTAGTGCAAATAGTTCCTTTTTATTAGCGAAGCGCCTAATGTTCGCACTGCACGGATGAGGACCGTGTGACGTAGCTGACATAGCCGTGGCGCCCGCTCCACGGCGATGACGTTGGAGGATTGGCGGCTTTCGCGCGAGTGCGCCTCGCACCGCTCGCGCTCTCATCGAATCGCACGTGGTGGTCGACGCCATGCGCCCGGCTTGGGCAGCCGGGTGCGGCGGCTGCTTCGTGCTGCCCAAAAGGGTTCGGACAGACGTTGTTCCGCCGGGTAGGAGGCTCTGGTGCACGATACGGAGTTGGGTGGGTTCGGCACGTTGCCGCAGCGTTCCGCGCAGCCCTCCCCGGACGCACCCGAGCCGTTCGCCCTGGCACCCGCGCAACTCGGCGTCTGGTACGCGCAGCTGCTCCAGCCGGACGTGCCGATCAACGTCGCACAGTACGTGGACGTGCGCGGTGAGCTGAACGCCGCGCTGCTGCAGGAGGTCTCGATCGAGGCGGCCCGCGAGTACGAGTCGGTGCTGGTGCGCCTCGGGGAATCCGGCGGCGTCCCGTACCAGTGCGTCGACTCCGGGCTCTCCGTCGACATCCCGCTGGTCGACCTGCGCGACCAGGAGGACCCGGTGGCGGCCGCGCACGCCTGGATGCGCGCCGACGCGAGCGCGCCGGTCGACCTGCTCGCCGACCGGCTGTTCGCGGGCGCCGTGCTGCGCGTCGCCGAGCGCCGGTACTTCTGGTACCTGCGGGCCCATCACATCGTGCTGGACGGCTACGGCGCGCTCACCAACACCGTGCGGGTGGCCGAGCGGTACACCGCCCGGATAGTCGGCGCCGAACCCTCGGTCGTGCGGCCCGAACCGCTCGCCGCGCTGACCAGAGCCGAACTCGCCTACCGCGACAGCCCCCGATTCGAGTCCGACCGCGCGTACTGGGCCGCGCGGGTGGCCGGGCTGGACGGCGCGGCCGGCCTCGGCGGTCGCGCCGCGCCGCGGCGGGCGGCCAATGTCGCCGCGGGGCGAGCGCTCGCGCCGGAACTGGTCGACCGGATGAACGCGCTTGCCGCCGAACAGGATTCGACGCTCGCGGTGGTACTGCTCGCGGCGTTCGCCGCTTACCTGGGCCGGCTGACCGACCGGGACGAGGCGGTGCTGAGCCTGCCGGTGACCGGGCGCACCACCGCGGCGCTGCGGCGCTCGGCGGGCATGCTGTCGAACATCGTGCCGCTGCGGGTGCCGGTCGACGGAACCTGGGGCGAACTGCTGCGCGCCACCCGCGTCGAGGTGGCGGGCGCGCTGCGGCACCAGCGCTACCGGCACGAGGACATCCAGCGCGACGCCGAGCGCGCCGCCGGTCTCGCGCATCGCGGGCTGTTCGGGCCGCTGGCCAACATCATGCTGTTCCGCAGCGATCTCACCCTCGGCGCGACCGTGGGCCGCTATCACGTGCTGTCCACCGGTCCGATCGAGGACCTCGGCCTCACTGTCTACTACGGCGACCGGGACCGGGTGCACGTCGACTTCGAGGCCAACCCGCACCTGTACACCGCCGACGACGTCGCACGGCAGCACGCCCGGTTCCTCCGCTATCTGGAGCGCTTGGCCGCCACGGAGCCGGACACCGCCCTCGCCGCCGTCGACGTCGCGACCGAGCTGGAACTCGAGGTCAGCACCCGGATCTGGAACGAGACGGGTTTCGACGTGGAAGCGCAGCTGCCGGGTCGCTCCGCGGGCTTCGCTCCCGTGGCGACGCTGGTGTCGATGTTCGAGGCGCAGGCGGCCCGCACGCCGAGCGCGGTGGCGCTGCGGGCCGCCGGTGCGCCGGACCTGACCTACCGCGAACTCGCCGTGCGCAGCAACCGGCTCGCCCGGCGGCTGATCGCGCTGGGCGTCGGACCCGAGACACTGGTGGCGCTGCGCCTGCCGCGTTCGCCGGAGCTGGTGATCGCGATGTACGCGGTGCTCGCGGCGGGCGGCGCCTACCTGCCGCTGGATCCGGACCATCCGCCGGAGCGCACCGCGCACATCCTGGCCACGGCCCGCCCGGCCTGCGTGCTGACGGCCGGGCCCGACCAGCCGCCGGAGCTCTCGGGCCTACCCGCGGTGCGGGTGGACCAGGCCGACGAGACGGTCGGAGCGGGGCCGATATGGGACCGGGAACGCGTCGCGGCGCTGCGGCCGGAGCATCCGGCGTATGTGATCTTCACCTCCGGATCGACCGGTCTGCCCAAGGGCGTCGCCATCTCCCACCGCGCCATCGTGAACCGGCTGGTGTGGATGCAGCAGACCTATCGACTATCCCCGGAAGACGTTGTGCTGCAGAAGACTCCGGCTACGTTCGACGTGTCGGTGTGGGAATTCTTCTGGCCGCTGCAGATCGGCGCGACGCTGGTGCTCGCCCAGCCGGACGGGCACCGCGATCCCGCTTATCTGCGCCGCGTCATCGACGAATACCACGTCACCACAGCGCATTTCGTGCCGTCGATGCTCGAGGCGTTCCTCGCCGATCAGGACACCGTGTTCCGCACGCCGCTGCGCACGGTCTTCGCCTCCGGGGAGGCGCTGCCCGCCGCGCTCGCCCAGCGGCTGCGCGCCCTGACCGGCGTTCGCCTGCACAATCTGTATGGTCCGACGGAGGCAGCGGTCGACGTCACCTTTCACGAAGTCACCGACACCGATACCCTCTCGGTGCCGATCGGCGCGCCGGTGTTCAACACCAGGCTCTACGTCCTCGATTCGCGGCTGCGGCCGGTACCGGTCGGGGCGCCGGGTGAGCTGTATCTGTCGGGGGTACAGCTCGCCCGGGGCTATGTCGCGCGCCCGGAGCTGACCGCGGCGCGTTTCGTGGCCGACCCGTTCGGCGGACCGAATGGGCCCGCACGGGCGGGGGACCGCATGTATCGCACCGGTGACCTGGTGCGTTGGACCACGCACGGTGAGCTGGAGTACCTCGGACGCACCGACTTCCAGGTCAAGCTGCGCGGCCTGCGGATCGAACTCGGCGAGATCGAGGCCGTGCTGGCCCGGGTGGACGCGGTGGCGCGCGCGGTGGTCGTGGTGCGCGACGACGCGGGCGCCGGCGCGCAGTTGGTGGCGTACGTGGTGGCGGCGGACCCGGACGCGGTGCGGCCAGAACTGCTGCGGGCGGCGGCGGCGCGGGCATTGCCCGGATATATGGTGCCCGCGGCCTACGTGGTGCTCGACACACTGCCGGTGAACGCCTCGGGGAAGTTGGATCGCCGCGCGCTACCCGCTCCCGGCGGGGCGTCGTCCGGCTACGTCGCGCCCGTCACCTCGGTGGAGCGGGCGGTCGCGCGGGTGTTCGGCGAGGTGCTCGGTAACAAGCTGGTCGGTCGCGACGACGACTTCTTCGCACTCGGCGGAAACAGTCTGGTGGCCACGCAGGTGGCCGCCCGGCTGTCCGCCGACCTGAACTGCCCGCTCGGAGTCCGTGACGTGTTCGCCGCCTGCACGGTGGCCGAACTCGCCGGACTGGTCGAGCGGGCCGGTGGATCCGGCGGCGCGTCCTTGGTCGCGCAGCTGCGGGCACGGCCACGGCCGCCGCTGGTTCCGCTTTCCCCGGCGCAGCAGCGCATCTGGTTCCTCAACCGGTTCGAGCGGTCCGGCGCGAGCTACAACATGCCGTTCGTGGTGCGGCTGCACGGCGCGGTGGACGCCACGGCGCTGCGTCAGGCGCTCGCGGACGTGGTCATCCGGCACGAGGTGCTGCGCACGATCTTTCCCGCGCTGCCGGCCGGCGACGGTGGCGGCCCGGCCGCACAGCAGGTCGTGCTGTCGGTGGCCGAGGTGGCGGGCGCACCGGAGGCGATCGCCGCCGACGAGCTCGGCGCGTGTCTGCGCGCGTTCGCCGCGCGCGGTTTCGACCTGGAGCGCGAGATCCCGATCCGGGCCCGGATCTTCGCGGTGGACGACGGCAGTCACGCCCTGGCGCTCGTCCTGCACCACATCGCCGCCGACGGGCTGTCGCTGCGGGTGCTCGCTCGCGACGTGATGACCGCCTACGGGGCGCGTCGCGGCGGTGTCGCGCCCGCGTGGGCCCCGCTGCCGGTCCAGTACGCCGACTACAGCCTCTGGCAGCTCGAACTGCTCGGCTCCGCGGGCGGTCCGTTCGCCGCCGCGCAGCTGTCGTTCTGGACCGGAGCGCTGGCAGGCGCGCCCGACCAGCTCGACCTGCCCGCCGCCCGGCCCCGCCCGGCGGTCGCCTCCGGCCGGGGCGCGACATTCGGCTTCGAGCTGCCCGGCGAAGTGATCTCGCGAATGGACGAATTCGCTCGCGCGCGGGGCGTGTCGACCTTCATGCTGACGCACGCCGCACTGGCCGCGCTGTTGTCGCGCCTGTCCGGCAGCGCGGACATCGTGATCGGCACCCCGGTCGCGGGCCGGGGCGACCGCGCGCTCGACGACCTGATCGGCATGTTCGTCAACACCCTGGCCCTGCGCACCCGGGTCGACGCCGCCGCGCCGTTCACCGAACTGCTCGCCCACGTGCGCGAGCGGGATCTCGCCGCCTTCGGCCACGCCGAGCTGCCGTTCGAGCAGGTGGTCGCGGCGCTGGATCCGCCGCGCTCGCAGGCGCGCCATCCGCTGTTCCAAGTGCTGCTCGCCTTCGACAACGCCGAGGCAATCGCCGTCGAACTGCCCGAACTGTCGGTCGCCACCAGTACCCTGGAGACCGGAGTGACCAAGCTGGATCTCCAGCTCACGGTCACCGAGAACTCCGCCGGCGCCGGACTCGGGGAAGGTTCGGCACCGGCGGGGGTTCCCGCCGAATTCACCTACGCCACGGATCTGTTCGACTCGGCCACCATCGCGGGCTACGCCCGTGCGCTGATCGGCTTCCTGGACGCCATCACCGCCGATCCCGGGATCGCGGTGCGCGATCTGCCCCTGCTCGACCACGACGGGCGAGCGCGCGCCCTCGCGGCGGGGCAGGCCCCCGCCGGCGTCCAGGACCCGGCGGAGACGTTGCTCACCGCCTTCGAGACACAGGTGCGGCGCACGCCGGGCGCGGTCGCGGTGCTCGACGACGAGCGGCAGCTGAGCTATGCGGAGTTCGCTGGCGCGGTCAACCGGCTGGCGCGGCGGCTGATCGCCGCGGGCGTCGGCCCGGAGCGGACGGTCGTGCTGGGCCTGCGGCGCTCGATCGATTTCGTGGTGGCGGCGTACGCGGTGCTGACCGCGGGCGGCGGGTACGTGCCGGTGGATCCGGACCAGCCCGCGGCCCGGATCGCGCAGGTGATCGCCGCGGCGCGCCCGGTGTGCGTGCTGACCCGAACCCGGGACGGCCGGGCGGAGGAGTTCGCGGAGCAACCAGTGCTTCCGGTCATCGCCGTCGATGGACCGGACGTCGAGGAGTACTCCGACACGCCGGTCATCGACGCCCACCGCACCTCGCCCTTGCGCGCATCCGGTATCGCGTACGTCATCTTCACCTCCGGATCGACCGGCCGCCCCAAAGGCGTCGCGGTGCAGCACGACTCGGCGGTCAACCAGATCCGATGGCTCGCGGACGAATACCGGATCGACGCGAACGACGTCGTGCTGTTCAAGACCCCGGCCACCTTCGACGTCTCGGTGTGGGAGCTGTTCGCGCCGCTCACCCGCGGCGCGCGGATCGTCGTCGCCGACCACGACGGACATCGCGACCCGCGCTACCTCGCGAAGGCCATCGCCGCGCACCAGGTCACGATGACCTCGTTCGTCCCGTCCATGCTCACGGTGTTCGCCGCCGCCGTGCCGGAGGCTATCTCTTCGCTGCGCACCGTGCTGGTGGCGGGCGAGGCGATGACCGGCGAGGCCGCCGCCGCGTTCGCCGCGGTGAGCCGCGCGCGGCTGCACAACCTGTACGGTCCCACCGAATTCACCGTGCACGCCACGCACGCTCCCGTCGACCCGGCCGTGGGCGGCCCGGCGCCGATCGGGCGTCCGGTACCGGGTAGCCGGGCCGTGGTCCTCGACGCGCGGTTGCGGCTGGTTCCGGACGCCGTGGTCGGCGAGCTGTACCTGTCCGGCGTGCAGCTGGCGCGCGGCTATCACGGCCGCGCCGGCCTGAGCGCGGAGCGTTTCGTCGCCGACCCGCACGGACCGGCGGGCAGCCGGATGTACCGGACCGGGGACCTGGTGCGCCGCCGCCGGGACGGCGCGCTGGAGTATCTGGGCCGCAGCGATTTCCAGGTGAAACTGCGTGGGCAGCGGATCGAGCTCGGTGAGATCGAGGCCGCTCTGCTCGCCATGGACGACGTGCGCGCGGCGGCGGTGCGGGTCGTCGCCCAGCCCTCCGGCGCGACGCTGGCCGCCTACGTGGTCTGCGCCGTCGCGCCCGACCGCCTGGCCGCCGAGCTGGAGCAGCGGCTGCGCCGGGTGCTGCCCTCGTACATGGTGCCCACCGCGTACGTCGCGCTGACCGCTATGCCGCTCACTTCCTCCGGCAAGCTGGACCGCACGGCACTGCCCGACCCGCAACCGGTCACCAAGACCTTCCGCGCGCCCGGCACGCCGGGGGAGCGGACCGTCGCCGCGGTGTTCGGGCAGGCCTTGGGCGTCGACCTGGTCGGCGCGGACGACGACTTCTTCGCTCTGGGCGGGAATTCGCTGGTCGCGACGCAGATCGCGGCCCGTCTGGCGGACGCCATGGACACCGAGGTGCCGGTGCGGGCGCTGTTCGAGTACCCGACCGTGGCGGCGCTGGCCGCGCACCTGTCCGGCGGCGGCCGGGCGCGCAACCGGGCGCGGCTGGTCGCCGGGCCGCGTCCCCCGCGCGTCCCGCTGTCGTACGCGCAGCAGCGCATGTGGTTCCTCAACCAGTTCGACACCGCGTCGGTGGCCGACAATCTGGTCGCCGCCATCCGGTTGCGCGGGGCGCTCGACCGGGCGGCGCTGGCCGACGCGGCCGCCGACGTGCTGGCCAGGCACGAGTCACTGCGCACGATTTTCCCGGCGGCGGAGGGCATTCCGTATCAATTGGTGTTGCCGGTCGACGAGGCGCGCATCGAACTGGTCGTGGAAACGCTCGACGAGCGGCTGTTGCCGGAGCGGATCCGCGAACTGGTCGGAATCCCCTTCCGGGTGGATCGCGAGCCGCCGGTGCGCCTGGCTCTGCTGCGTCTCGGCGACAACCATCACGTGCTCGTCGTCGCACTGCACCACATCAGCGCCGACGGTTGGTCGCTCGCACCGCTCACCCGTGATCTCATGCGCGCCTACAGCGCTCGTCGCGCGGGCGCCGCACCCGACTGGACGCCCCTGGGCGTCCACTACGCCGATTACGCGTTGTGGCAGCGCGAAACCCTCGGGTCCGAGGACGATCCGGATTCGATTCTCGCCGGGCAGATCCGGTTCTGGCGCGGCGAGCTGGCCGGTCTTCCGGACGTGTCGGCGCTGCCCGCGGATCGGCCGCGTCCCGCCGTCGCGTCGGGTCGCGGCGCGCGCCACGCGTTCACCATCGATGCCGCGACGCGGCGCCGGTTGCGGGAGATCGCCGACGCGGCGAACGCCTCGCTGTTCATGGTGCTGCACGCGGCGTTCGCCGCACTGCTGGCCACGCTCTCGGGACAGCGGGACATCGTGCTCGGCACCCCGGTGGCCGGTCGCGGCGACCGTGCGCTGGACGAGCTGGTCGGCATGTTCGTCAACACCGTCGTGCTGCGCGCCGACGTCCGGCCCGAGCTGACGTTCACCGGGTTCGTCGCGGCGATCCGCGAGCGCGATCTGGCCGCCTTCGCCCACGCCGACGCGCCGTTCGAGCGCCTGGTCGAGGTACTGGCGCCGGAGCGGTCGGCGGCCAGGCATCCCTTGTTCCAGGTGATGCTCGACTGGCAGAACACCGCGCGGACCGAACTCGAGCTGCCCGGCCTGACCGTATCGCGGCTCGATATCGACACCCGGACAGCGAAATTCGACCTGCATCTTTCCGTGGCGGAAGCGCCGGATGGCGCCCTCACCGCGAGTTTCGAATACGCGACCGACCTCTTCGACCCGGCCACCGTCGCGTCGTTCGCGCTGCGCTTGCGCCGGGTGCTGGAGGCGGTGGTCGCCGACCCGCAGGTGTCGCTGGAGGCGATCGACGTGCTCGGCTCGGGAGAACGCGCCCTCGTCCTGCACGCTTGGAACGCCACCGGCTACCCGGTGGATCCGGAAGCGACGCTGGTGTCGCTGTTCGAGGCGCAGGCGGCGCGCACGCCCGACGCGATCGCGCTCACCTTCGAGGGCGAATCTCTGACCTACGCCGAGTTCGCGCGCCGGGTGCACCGGCTGGCCAGGCTGCTGGTGTCCGTCGGCGTGCGGCCGGACAAGCCCGTGGCGGTGGGCATGCAGCGGTCGGTCGATCTCGTGGTGGCCCTCTACGCGGTGCTCGCGGCGGGCGGCGCCTTTGTGCCGATCGATCCGGGACATCCGGCCGAGCGGGTTGCCGACGTGCTGCGGACCGTGCGCCCGGTGTGCGTGCTGACCCGTTCCGAGGACGGGCTCGAACTGCCCTCTTCGGCCGAGGGCAGCGGGCTGTGGGCCGTGCTGGATGTCGACCTGTTCGACACCGAGGACTATTCCGGCGAACCGCTCACCGATGCGGACCGGCTCGGGACGCTCACGCCGTCGAATACGGCGTATGTGATCTTCACGTCGGGTTCGACGGGTCGTCCGAAGGGTGTGGCGGTCTCGCATGCGGCGATCGTGAACCGCTTGGTGTGGATGCAGACTGCCTATCAGCTGACTCCTGCCGATGTGGTGTTGCAGAAGACGCCCGCGACGTTCGATGTCTCGGTGTGGGAGTTCTTCTGGCCGTCGCAGATCGGTGCGCGGTTGGTTGTGGCGAAGCCGGACGGGCATCGTGATCCGGCTTATCTCGCGGAGGTCATCAGCGCGGAGAAGGTGACGGTTACCCACTTCGTGCCGTCGATGTTGGCGGTGTTCGTGGCGGATACGGCAGCGGCGCAGTGTGGTTCGCTGCGATTGGTGTTCGCTTCGGGTGAGGCGTTGCCGCCCAAGCCCGCGCATCGGCTGCGGGAGTTGACCGGTGCCGCGTTGCACAACCTCTACGGTCCGACCGAAGCCGCGGTCGACGTCACGTTCCACGAGGTCGTGGACGCCGACACCGAGTCGGTGCCGATCGGTGCGCCGGTGTTCAACACACAGGTGTTCGTGTTGGACGCTCGGTTGCGTCCGGTGCCGGTGGGTGTGGCGGGTGAGTTGTATCTGGCGGGTGTGCAGCTCGCGCGGGGTTATGTCGCGCGTCCGGATCTGACTTCCGATCGGTTCGTGGCCAATCCGTATGGGGTGCCGGGTGCGCGGATGTATCGCACGGGTGACTTGGTGGCGTGGACCGAGCACGGTGAGCTGGAGTATCTGGCGCGTACCGACTTCCAGGTGAAGTTGCGTGGTCTGCGGATCGAACTCGGTGAGATCGAGCAGGCGCTGACCGGCCTGGACGAGATCGCCCAAGCCGTCGTGGTGGTGCGGAACGACGCCGGTACCGGTGAACGCCTCGTCGCCTACCTGATCGAGACATCCGGGACGAGCCTCGACCTGAGCGCGGTCGAAGCGGCGCTCACCCGGCGACTACCTGCGTACATGGTCCCCTCGGCCTACGTCGTGCTGACCGAGTTCCCGGTCAACGCCTCCGGCAAGCTGGACCGCCGCGCGCTACCGGCGCCCGTGGTCGAGTCCGCGCGGTTCCGTGCGCCCGCCACACCGGTCCAGGAACTCGTCGCCGTCACGTTCGGTGACCTGCTCGGCGTCGACCGGGTGGGCCTGGACGACGACTTCTTCGCCCTCGGCGGCAACTCGCTCACCGCCGCCCGGGCGGCGGCCCGGCTGGGCGCGGCGCTCGACACCCAGCTGCCGGTGCGCATGCTGTTCGACGCGCCGACCGTCGCCGCGCTGGCCGCTCGCGCCGAGGCGCATCGCGGCGATGGCGGACGCGCACCACTGCGCCCCCGCCCACGGCCGGACCGGATTCCGCTGTCCCCGGCCCAGCAGCGCATCTGGTTCGTCAACCGTTTCCACGCCGACGAGCAAGCCGGTCCGGCCGACGCGATCGCCAACATTCCGGTCGCGCTGCGGCTCGCGGGTGAGGTCGACCTCGCGGCGATGACCACGGCCCTGGCCGATGTGGTGGCCAGGCACGAGACCTTGCGCACCGTCTACCCCGACGGCCCGGAAGGCCCGGAACAACTGATCCTGCCTTCGGCCGACCCTGACCTACCGGTCGTGCGGGTGACCGAAACCGCGCTGGCACAACGGCTCGGGGAGCTGGCGGCAATCCCCTTCGATCCGACCACCGAGACCCCATTGCGCGCGACCTTGTTCGCGATCGTCGACGCGCCGCAGACGGAGTCCGTGCTCGCCCTGGTGCTGCACCACATCGCCGCGGACGGCTTCTCCCTCGGTCCGCTGGCCGAGGACCTGATGACCGCCTACTCGGCGCGTCGCGCCGCCGCCGCGCCGGCCTGGGACGCCCTGCCGGTGCAGTACGCCGACTACGCGCTCTGGCAAGCCGAATCCGCCGACCTCGAGCGGCAACTGGACTACTGGCGGCGCGTCCTGGACGGCCTGCCGGAGCAGCTCGAACTGCCCGCCGATCGCCCGCGTCCGGCCGTCTCGTCGCACCGCGGCGCGACCCACCGCCTGCGCATCGACTCCGATCTGCACAGCGAACTGGGCGAGCTGGCGCGCAAACGGGAGACCACGCTGTTCAGCACCGTGCACGCCGCGCTGGCGGTGCTGGTGGCCCGCCTGTCCGGCGGCTCGGACATCGCGATCGGCACCCCGGTCGCCGGACGCGGCGACGCGGCGCTGGACCGGCTCGTCGGCATGTTCGTCAACACGCTGGTATTGCGCACCGCCGTCGACTCCAGGGCCCGGTTCGAGACCGTGCTGGACGCGGTGCGCGACCAGGACCTGGACGCCCTCTCGCACGCCGACGTGCCGTTCGAACGACTCGTCGAGGCGCTCGCGCCCACCCGCTCGCGCAACCGTCATCCGCTGTTCCAAGTGGCGTTGACCTTCCAGAACTTCGCCCTGCCCGACCTCGAACTGCCGGGCCTGCGGGTGCGCGCGCAGGAGTTCGACGCGCCCGTGGCCGAATTCGACCTCCAGTTCACCGTGCTGGAGTCGAACGACCGGGACGGCCGCGCCGACGGCATGCGGGTCGAGATCCGCTATGCCACCGACCTTTTCGACGCCCCGTCGATCGAGGTGCTGGGCAGGCGGTTCACCCAGGTGCTCGCCGCCGTCGCCGCCGACCCGACCGTGGTCGTGGGCGACATCCAGCTGCTCAGCGCCGAGGAACAGCACCGCGCGCTGTACGAATGGCCGGTCGGCGGGGACGACGTCGCCGACGTCACCGGCAGTGTGGCCGAGCGTTTCGCCCGCGCCGCCGCGCTGGACCCGGACGCCGTCGCGGTTCGGGACGGCGCGCGGTCGCTGACCTACGCCGAACTCGACGACTGGTCCAACCGATTGGCGCGGCGGCTGGTCGCCGCGGGTGTCGGGCCGGAGACGCTGGTCGCCGTCGCGCTGCCCCGCTCGGCGGAGCTGGTGGTCGCACTGCTGGCCGTGCTCGAAGCGGGAGGCGGATACCTGCCGATCGATCCGGCCTACCCGGACGACCGGATCGAGTACGTCCTCGACGACGCCCGCCCGATCTGCGCGATCGCGGGCGCCGCCACCGAGTTGCCGCGCGGCTGGTTCGGCGGACCGGTGATCGACGTCGACGCGCCGAACCTCGCGGAGTTCGATGGCGCGCCGATCACCGACGCCGATCGGCGCAGCCCGTTGTGCTCCGCGCACGTCGCCTACGTCATCTACACCTCCGGTTCCACCGGCAGGCCCAAAGGCGTCGTGGTGCCGCATCGCAACGTGCTGCGACTGCTGGACAACACGCGGCGGCGGTTCGGCTTCGGTCCGGCGGACGTGTGGACTCTGTTCCATTCGTACGCCTTCGACTTCTCGGTGTGGGAACTGTGGGGTCCGCTGCTGTCCGGTGCGACGGTGGTGGTGGTCGACTACTACACCTCGCGCTCACCGCAGCAGTTCCGGGAACTGCTGATCGCCGAACGGGTCACCGTGCTCAACCAGACCCCGTCGGCGTTCTATCAGCTGGTCGCCGCCGATCTCGCCGAGCCGGAACCCGCGCCGTTCGCGCTGCGCACTGTCGTCTTCGGCGGTGAGGCGCTGGAGCCGCAGCGCCTGGCGGGCTGGTTCGCCCGCTACTCGGACGGACCCCGCCTGGTGAACATGTACGGCATCACCGAGACCACGGTGCACGTGTCCTATCGCGAGATCGACGGGCGCACCGGCTCCGCGAGCGTGATCGGCGGCGCGCTGCCCGGGTTGACCGTGCGCCTGCTCGACGACCGGCTGCGGCCCGTGCCGGTGGGGGTGCCCGGCGAGATCTACGTGTCGGGCGGCCAGTTGGCGCGCGGCTACCTGCACCGCCCCGCCTTGACCGCGGGCCGCTTCGTCGCGGACCCGTACGCCGGTGACGGATCGCTCGCCTACCGCAGCGGCGATCTGGCCCGCTGGACCCCCGACGGCGACCTGGAGTACCTCGGGCGCGCCGATCAGCAGGTGAATCTTCGCGGCTTCCGCATCGAGCTGGGCGAGATCGAGGCCGCGTTGCTCGACGCGTCCGACGCGGTGCGCGAGGTCGCCGTGGTGGTGCGCACCGACCTGGTGGACGAACCGCGCATCGTCGCGTACGTGGTGGCCGCCGACGAGCCGATCGATACCGCCGCGCTACGGCAAGCGCTGATGTACCGCCTGCCCGAGCACATGGTGCCCGCCGCGATCGTGCCGGTGCCAGGCATCCCGTTGACGGTCAACGGGAAACTCGATCGTGCGGCGCTGCCCGCGCCGCGGTTCGAGTCGACCGCCTACCGGGCGCCGTCCACTTCGAGCGAACGCGTCGTGGCCGAGGTGTTCGCCGAGGTGCTCGGATCGGCCCGCGCGGTGGGCGCCGACGACGACTTCTTCGCGCTCGGCGGCAGTTCTCTGCTGGCGGCGAAGGCGGTCGCCCGGATGGGCGCGGCGCTGGGCCGGACGGTCGGGGTGCGGGCGCTGTTCGAAGCTCCCCGGGTCGCGGACCTCGCGGCCGTGGCGAGTGCGGTGGCCATGGGCGGGGCGCGGCCCCCGCTGGTGGCGGGGCCGCGTCCGGCGCGGATACCGCTTTCGCCCGCGCAGCAGCGGATGTGGTTCCTGAACCGGTTCGACCAGTCGTCCACCGCGTACAACATCCCGGTGGCCCTGCGGCTGTCCGGCCGGCTGGATGTGGCCGCGTTGCAAGCCGCGCTCGCCGACGTGATCGCCCGGCACGAGGCGCTGCGCACCCGTTATCCGCAGGTCGACGGCGAACCGGTGCAGCTCGTCGTCGCAGCCGCCGACGCCGCCCCGGCACTGCGGCCGGTCGACATTCCGGAATGCGAAGTACCGCAGCGTGTCCGGGAATTGGCGGAGACGACCTTCGACGTCACCGTCGAGATTCCGGTGCGGATACGACTGTTCCGGGTGACCCGAGCGAGCGAGCGTCCCGAGGACGGGTACGGCGAATTCGTGCTCGCCGCGGTGCTGCACCACATCTCCGCCGACGGCTCGTCCATCGCGCCGTTCGTGCGGGACCTGATGGTCGCCTATACCGCGCGTCGCGACGGCGCCGCACCGGAGTGGGCGCCGCTCGCCGTGCAGTACGCCGATTACGCCTTGTGGCAACGGGATCTGCTCGGCGCCGAGGACGACGCCGGATCGGTGGCGGCCCGCGAGATCGAGTTCTGGACCGAAACACTCGCCGGGCTTCCCGACCAGCTGGCGCTGCCGACCGACCGCCCGCGTCCGGCGAAGCAGAGCCTGCGCGGCGACCAGGTGCCGTCGACGATCGGCGCGCGGTTGCACGCGGATCTCGCCGCCCTCGGCAGGCGGCACGGCGCGACGCTGTTCATGGTGCTGCACACCGCGTTCGCGGTGCTGCTCGCGCGCTGGTCCGGCACCGGTGACATCGCGATCGGCACGCCGGTGGCCGGACGCGGCGCCGCCGAACTCGACGACGTGGTCGGGATGTTCGTCAACACCCTCGTGCTGCGCGTCGGCGTCGACGGCGGCGAGTCGTTCGCCGGGCTCCTCGCGCGTGCCCGCGCCGCCGACCTGGCGGCGCTCGAACACGCGACCGTGCCGTTCGAACGCCTGGTGGAAGTGCTCAATCCGGTGCGCTCGACCGCTCGCCATCCGCTGTTCCAGGTCGGCTACTCGTTCCAGAACCACGAGCGCGGGCACCTGCGCCTGCCCGGACTGGAGGTCCGCGAACTCGACTTCGACCAGGGCGTGGCGCAATTCGACCTGCATCTGTTCGCGGTGGACGCCTACGACGCCGACGGCCTGCCCGACGGCGTCGACCTGGCGTTGCGCTACGCCACCGATCTGTTCGAGCGGCCGACCGCGTTCCGATTCGCCGCCCAGCTGCGCCGGATGCTGGAAACGGTCGCGGCCCGGCCGGACCTCCCGGTCGGGGACATCGATCTGCTCGGCACCGATCGATCGCTGGTGCTCGCCGAATGGAACCGGACCAGGCAGCCGGTCGCGCGGGCCACGCTCGCGGATCTGATCGACGCGCAGACGGCGCACAGCCCGGGGGCGGTCGCGCTGGTGGACGCGACGACCGGAGCCGAACTGAGTTATGCCGAGTTCGGTGACCGGGTGAATCGTCTGGCGCGCAGGCTCATCGCGGCCGGAATCGGCCCGGAATCGACGGTCGTGCTGGCGATGCGCCGCTCACCGGACCTGGTCGTCGCGATGTACGCCGTGGTGAGCGCGGGAGCGGCCTATGTGCCCATCGATCCCGACCATCCGGCCGAACGGATCGCCCACATCATGTCCGTCGCCGCGCCCGCGGTCGTCCTCACGACGTCGGCCGACGGCGTGCCTACCGGAACACGCTGCGCCGCACTGGAAGTCGATCGGCTCGAGCTCGACGGGTTCGCCGCGACGCCGATCACGGACGCGGAGCGGGTGCGGCCGCTGCGTCCGGAGCATCCGGCGTATGTCGTCTTCACCTCCGGATCCACGGGTCTGCCGAAGGGTGTCACGATCCCGCACGCCGCGATCGTGAACCAGCTCGCTTGGCTGGCCGAGCGATTCGGCCTCGGCGCGGACGATCGCGTGCTGCTGAAGACGCCCGCGACCTTCGACCTATCGGTGTGGGAGTTGTGGTCTCCGCTGGTCACCGGAGGGCGCCTGATCGTCACCGCGCCCGGGGCCGAACGCGATCCGGACCTGTTGCGCGCGCTGCTGCGCCGGCACGGCGTGACCGTGCTGCACGCGGTGCCCGCCCTGATCGGCATGCTGCTGGCGGCCGAGCCGGGGGCCACGCTGCCGGAGACGCTGCGCCACGTGCTCGCCATCGGCGAGGCGCTGCCGGCCGCGACGGCCGCGGACTTCCTGCGCCGCCACCGCGCCGCAACCACGCTGGACAACCTCTATGGTCCCACCGAGGCGGCGGTGTCGATCACCGCGTTCCCGGTACGCACACCGCCGGAGCACACCGTCCCGATCGGTTCGCCCGCCTGGAACAGCCGGGTCTACGTGCTGGACCAGCGCCTGCGGCCCGCGCCGATCGGGGTGCCGGGCGAGTTGTATCTCGCGGGTGCGCAGCTGGCGCGCGGCTACCGGCGTCGTCCGGCGCTCACCGCCGACCGCTTCGTGGCCGACCCGTTCGCGGCGGAACCGGGTGCGGCGGGCGAGCGGATGTACCGCACCGGCGACATCGTGCGCTGGCGTCCCGACGGCACCCTGGAGTACCTGGAGCGCGCCGACTTCCAGGTGCAGATCGGCGGCTTCCGCATCGAACTCGGCGAGGTGGAAGCCGCTCTGCTGCGGCAGCCTGGGGTGAGCGCGGCGGTCGCGGTGGCGCGAGCCGACGAGCGCGCCGGAACCCGGCTCATCGCGTATGCCGCACTGCCGGAAGCGGATCCGGGCACGTACGCCGAACTCGCCGCGTCGCTGCGCACGGCGGTGGCCGCGCTGTTGCCCGGCTACATGACGCCCGCGGCCGTCGTCGTGCTGGCGGCGCTGCCGCTGACGGCCAACGGCAAGATCGATCGCGCCGCGCTGCCCGAGCCGGTGTTCGCCGAGGCGGCCTTCCGCGCACCGGCCGGTGCGCTGGAGCGGCTGGTCGCGGAAGCGTTCGCCGAGGTCATCGGTGTGGACGCGGTGAGCGTGGACGACGACTTCTTCGCCAGGGGCGGCAATTCCCTGATGGCCACCCGGCTCGCGGCCCGGCTCGGCGCGGCACTGGGCGGGCACGTCCCGGTGGCCGCGGTGTTCGAAGCTCCGACACCGGCGGCGCTCGCCGAGCGGCTCGCGGTCACCGGGCGCGGCGCGGCCCGGCCCGCACTGGTCCGCCGCGCCGGCGCCGGGCCCGCGCCGCTCGCGCCCGCGCAGCAGCGCATGTGGGTGGTCCACCGGCTCGCGCCGGATTCATCGGCCTACCACATTCCGGCGGCGCTGCGGTTGCGCGGCGAACTGGACGTGGCGGCGCTGGCGGCGGCTGTCGGCGACGTGCTCGACCGGCACGAGACGCTGCGCACAAGGTATCCCGATACCGAGGCGGGGCCGGTCCAAGAGGTCGTGCCCGCGTCGCCGGTCGGCCTGACGCCGATCCCGGTGCCGCCAGCGGAACTCGAGACGCGGATCGCGGAGTTCGTGTCGCTCCGCTTCGACCTCGCCACCGCACCGCCCGTGCGCGCCGCCCTGTTCGGCCCCGCCGCCGGCGACCACGTCCTGGTGGTCGTGCTGCACCACATCGCGGCCGACGGGTATTCCATCGCGCCGCTGACCGCCGACCTGGTGCGCGCGTACGCGGCCAGATCCGCCGGACATGCCCCGGAGTGGGCCGAACCGGTGATCCGATACCGCGACTACAGCGCCTGGCAGCACGAGACGCTCGGCGACGCCGCCGATCCGGACAGCCTGGCGGCACGCCAACTCGCCTTCTGGCGAGCCGAATTGGCCGCCGCGCCGGAAGTCCTGGCCCTGCCCACCGACCGTCCGCGCCCGGCACGCCGAAGCATGCACGGGGCAAGCGTTCTCCGCGCGATCGACGCCGAGCGCACCGTCCGGCTGGAGCGGCTGGCCCGCGAACACGGCGGCACGCTGTTCACCCTGGTGCACAGCGCGCTCGCGGTGCTGCTGGCGAAACTGTCCGGCTCGGGGGACATCACGGTCGGCGTCCCGGTCGGCGGGCGCGGTGTCCGCGAGCTGGACGAGCTGGTCGGCATGTTCGTCAACACCGTGGCGTTGCGCACCGAGGTCGACCCGCGCGCGAGCTTCGCCGAGCTGCTGCGCCAGGCCACCCGGCGCGACCTGGCCGCGCTCTCGCACGCGGACGTGCCGTTTGATCAGGTGGTCGAGGCGCTGGGCGTCATCCGTTCCGCGTCGTACGCGCCGCTGTGCCAAGTGCTGCTCACCTTCCAGAACATGCCGCGGGCGCAGGTGGAACTGCCCGGGCTCGCGGTCGAGGCGGTCGATCTCCCACTGGCGCAGGCGAAATTCGACCTGCAGGTCACCGTGCTGGAGCAGTTCACCGCCGACGGCGCGCGCACCGGTCTCGAGCTGCGCTTCGGCTACGCGACGGACATCTTCGACGAGGCGACCGCGCAGGCGTTCGGTGACCGGTTGCTGCGGGTGCTGGAGACGGTCGCCGGGGATCCGGCGGTGGACGTGCGCGCGATAGACATCCGTTCCGCGGACGAACGGCGGCCCCGGTCCGCCCCGTCGGTGGCCGACCTGCCCGCGCTGATCGCTCGCGCGGCGCAGGCCGCCCCCGGCGCGCCCGCGTTCGACCACGGTGATCGGCAGGTCCGCTTCGGTGAACTCGACGCGAAGCTCGCGGCCGTCGCCAGGGCGATGGGACCGGCCGCCAAACCCGAAGCCGTATTCCATGTCTCGCTCGCCGGGCTGGTGCCCGGCCTGCTCGCCGCCCTCGGCGGCAGCGGCCTCGCGGCCTTGCTGCAGACCTTGCCCGCCGCCGCGGAGGCGGTGCTCGCCGACCCGGCGTCGGCCCTCGATTCGGAAGGAAACCGCTGATGACCCACGCAGACGCCGTGCGCCGCGCCTACGGCATCGACGACCTGCCCGGCCTCATCGCGACCGTCGCCGGACGGGAGCCGCGGCGGGTGGCGCTGCGCCACGGGGAGGAGACCGTCACCTACGCGGAACTGGCCGCGGACATCGCGGCTCTGTCCGAGGTCATGGGCGCGGACGCGCTGGTGCCGGTGGTGGTGTCCGGTCGGCTGCCCGCGCTGCTGGACTCCGACGGCGCGCTCGGCGCGGTGCTGGACGCGCTGCTCGACGACGCGATCGCGGCCGCGCCGGACGTCCCGGCCGCCACCGCGCCGGTCGAGACGCTGGTGAGCGTGTTCGAGGAGCAGGTGCGGCGCACCCCGGACGCGATCGCGCTCGACTACGCGGGGGTCACCCTGACCTACGCCGAATTCGACGGCCGGGTCAACGCGCTGGCCCACCACCTGGTCGGACTCGGCGTCCGGCCGGACACGCTCGTGGGTCTGGCCGTCCGCCGCTCGATCGATTTGGTGGTCGGCATGTACGCGATCCTGAAGGCGGGCGGCGCGTACCTGCCGATCGACCCGGACCACCCGGCCGACCGCATCGCCTATGTGCTCGCGGTCGCGGAACCGGTGGTCGTGTTGACCACCACGTCCGACGACCCCGGCTTCGGGCCCGCGGTCGCCACGCTGCGAATCGACGAATTCACGGGTCCGCCCTGCCCGGACGCGCCCGCGGTCGCCCGGTCGGCTGACCACACCGCCTACGTGATCTTCACCTCCGGATCCACCGGCCGGCCGAAGGGCGTCGCCGTGCCGCATCGCGCGATCGTGGCGAATCTGCGCTGGCGGCAGCGGATGTACCGGCTGCGCGCCGACGACGCGGTGGTGCAGAAGACGCCGTTCACCTTCGACGTGTCGGTGTGGGAGTTCTTCTGGCCGTTGCAGGTCGGCGCGCGCCTGGTCGTCGCGGAGCCGGACGGTCATCGGGATCCGGCGTACTTGGCGCGGCTGATCGGGGAGCGCGGCGTCACGGTGGCGCATTTCGTGCCGTCCATGCTCGCCGTCTTCGTCGCCGAGCCACGGGCGGCCGCGGTGGACTCGCTGCGGCTGGTCTTCGCCTCGGGCGAGGCGCTGCCCGCCGCCACCGCCGCGGCCTTCCGCGACATCTGCGGCGCGACGCTGCACAACCTGTACGGGCCCACCGAGGCCGCGGTCGACGTGACCGCGCACGAGGTGACCGGCGCGGACGTGGCCGCGGTCCCGATCGGCGTGGCCGCCGACGACACCGAGCTGCTGGTGCTGGACGACAGCCTGCGCCCGGTGGCGCGCGGGGTGGTCGGCGAGTTGTACCTGGCGGGCGTGCAGCTGGCCCGCGGCTATGTCGCCCGTCCCGGCCTGACCGCCGAGCGGTTCGTGGCCAACCCGGAGGGCCCGGCGGGGGAACGGATGTATCGCACCGGTGACCTGGTGCGCTGGGCTCCCGGGACGGAGGGCGGGCCGGAGGAACTGGAATATCTGGGCCGCACCGACTTCCAGGTGAAGCTGCGGGGCCTGCGGATCGAACTCGGCGAGGTCGAGGCGGCGCTGCTGCGGCACCCGAGGGTGACCCAGGCGGCGGTGGTGCTGCACCGGCGCACGAGCGGCGACCACCTGGTCGGCTACGTCGTCGGCGACTCGATCGATGCCGCCGAGGTGCTCGACCGCGTCCGGCGGGAGCTGCCCGAGTACATGGTGCCCGCGCTGCTCCTCCCACTGGACGCGCTGCCGCTGAACGCCAACGGCAAGCTGGACCGCCGGGCGCTGCCGGAACCCGAATTCGGCTCCGGCGCACCGGCGTACCGCGCTCCGGAGACCGAGGCGGAAACGGCGGTGGCCGCTGTTTTCGCCGAACTGCTCGGCGTGGCGCGGGTGGGCGCCGATGACGATTTCTTCGCGCTCGGCGGCAATTCGCTGCTGGCCACCCGCGCTCTCGCCCGGATAGCCGCCGCCCTCGGCGCGACCGTGGACGTGCGCGACTTCTTCGACCGCCCGACCGTGGCCGCGGTGGCCGCGCTGGCGCACCCGGTCGCGCCGCGCCCGCCGCTGGTGGCCGGTCCGCGCCCGGACCACGTGCCGCTCTCCCCCGCGCAGCGGCGCATGTGGTTCCTCAACCGGTTCGACGCCGACACCGAGCAGGCCCGCGACCTCGGCGCGGCCGCCGTGGACAACATTCCGGTGGCGCTGCGCCTGCGCGGCCCGCTGGAGGTGGCCGCGCTGTCGGCGGCGATCACCGATCTGGTGGCCAGGCACGAAGTGCTGCGCACCGTGTACCCGCAGACGGCCGCCGGGCCCGCGCAATCGGTGCGGCGGGTGCACGCGGTGTTCGACCTGACGCCCGCCGAAGTGCCGGAAGACCGGCTGGTCGCGGCGATCCGGCGGGCGGCGGGGCAGGGCTTCGACGTCGCCGAGGAGATCCCGGTGCGGGTGCGCCTGCTGCGCTGCGGGCCCGAGGACCACACGCTGGTGCTCGTCGTCCACCACATCGCGGCCGACGGTTTCTCGCTCGGTCCGCTGATGCGCGACTTGGCCACCGCCTACGCCGCACGGCGCCAGGGCCGGGCGCCGGAATGGGCCGCGCTGCCGGTGCAATACGCGGACTACGCGCTGTGGCAGCAGCGGGTACTCGGCGCGGAGACCGACGCCGACTCCCTGGCGGCGCGCCAACTCGCCTTCTGGCGAACCGAATTGGCCGGATTGCCCGCGCAACTGGATCTGCCCGCCGATCGGCCCCGTCCGGCCGCGGCCTCGTACCAGGGTGCCACCTATGAGTTCGCCCTCGACCCCGCCCTGCGCGCCGACGTGGAGGCGCTCGCGGCGCGCGTTCGCGCCACACCGTTCATGGTGCTGCACGCGGCCTTGGCGGCCTTGCTGGCGCGGTTGTCGGGGACCGCCGACATCGCGATCGGCACGCCGGTCGCGGGCCGGGGCGCGGCCGAGCTGGACGATCTGGTCGGCATGTTCGTCAACACGCTCGTGCTGCGCACCGAAGTGGACGCCGCGCGCGGCTTCGCCGATCTGGTCGCGCATGCCGCCGACCGCGACCTGCGCGCGTTCGCGCACGCCGATATCCCGTTCGAGCAACTGGTGGAGGCGCTGAACCCGGCGCGGTCGGCCGCTCGGCATCCGCTGTTCCAGGTCGCGCTGTTCATGCAGAACATCGGGCCGATCGCGCTGGCCATGCCAGGTCTGGACACCGAGCCGGTCGACTTCGACCCCTGCTTCGCGAAGTTCGATCTCCAGCTCACGCTGTCCGACGCCGCCGACGGCTATCGCGCCGAATTCACCTACGCCACCGACCTTTTCGACGCATCGACCGTGCGCGAGTTCGCGGCGAAGTTCGTCCGGCTGCTGCGTGCGGCGGTGGACGCCCCCGACGTGCCGGTCGGGGACCTCCCGCTGCTCGACGCGGGGGAACTGGACTACGTCACCGCGAGCTGGAACGCCAGCGGGCACCGAGTGCCGGACCGCTTCCTGCACGAGGGATTCGACGCGCAGGTGCGCCGCACCCCGGATGTCGTCGCGCTGGTCACCGGCACCGAGCGGTGGAGCTACGCCGAGCTGTCCGACCGGGCCGACCGGCTGGCCAGGATGCTCATCGGAATCGGCGTCGGCCCGGAAGCGCTGGTCGTGCTGGCCTTGCCGCGCTCGGCCGAGCTGGTCGTGGCCATGTACGCGGTGGCGCGGGCGGGCGGCGCGTACGTCCCGGTGGATCCGGCGCATCCGGCCGAACGCATCGGTCACATCCTCGACACCGCGCGACCGCACGCGATCCTGACCAGCAGGGCGGCCGGATTCGAGGCGGGCAACGCCTCCGCGCCGGTCTATCACCTGGACGAACTCGATCTGTCCGCGTACCCCTCCGGCGCGATCGGCGACCGCGAGCGCCACGGCGCGCTGCATCCACTGCATCCGGCCTACGTGATCTTCACCTCCGGGTCCACCGGCAAGCCGAAAGGCGTGGCGGTGAGCCACCAGGCCATCGCCAACCAGCTGGCCTGGATGCACGCGGAGTACCGTCCGCGCACCGGCGACATCTACTTGCAGAAGACCGCGAGCACCTTCGACGTCTCGCTGTGGGGCTACTTCCTGCCGCTGCGGGCGGGCGCCACCCTGGTGCTGGCGGCGCCCGACGGGCACCGCGATCCGCGCTACCTCGCCGAAACCATCGCCCGCGAGGGCGTGACGCTCACCGACTTCGTGCCGTCGATGCTCGCGGCGTTCGCCGCGCACGCGCAGCCGGGCGAACTCGACTCGCTACGCGCGGTCTTCGTCATCGGCGAGGCGCTGCCGCCGGAAACGGTCGCCGCGTTCCGGCGGGTGGGCGACGCGGGCCTGCACAACCTCTACGGCCCGACGGAGGCGGCCGTATCCATCACCAACCGCGCGGTCACCGAGGTGGACGCACCGTACGTGCCGATCGGCGAGCCGGAGTGGAATTCGCGGGTCTACGTGCTGGACGGCCGGTTGCGGCCCGCGCCGATCGGCGTGCCGGGAGAACTGTATCTGGCGGGCGCGCAGCTGGCGCGCGGCTATCACGGCCGCGTCGACCTGACCGCCGACCGATTCGTCGCCAACCCGTTCGGCGCGCCGGGCACCCGCATGTACCGCACCGGCGATCTGGTGCGCTGGAGCCGCGACGGCGAACTGGTCTACCTGGGCCGCACCGATTTCCAGGTGAAGTTCCGCGGTCAGCGCATCGAGCTCGCCGAGATCGAGGCGGCGCTGCTGACGGCGCCCGAGGTGCGCCAGGCCGCGGCGCGGCTGGTCTCCGGACCGGCGGGTGAGTTCCTGGCGGGCTACGTGATCGCCGCGCCCGGCTCGACTGTCGATCCCGACGCGGTGCGAACATCCGTGGCGCGGCGCCTGCCCGCCTACATGGTGCCCACTGCGGTGGTCGCGCTGTCCGAATTCCCCCGCAACACCAGCGGCAAGCTGGACCGCACGGCCCTGCCGGTCCCCGAACTCACGGCCGAGCGCTTCCGTCCGCCCGTGCGCGCCGCGCAACGGCTGGTCGCCGCGGTCTTCGCGGAGGTGCTGCGGACCGAGCGGGTCGGGCTGGACGACGACTTCTTCGCCCTCGGCGGCAGCTCTCTCGACGCCACCCAGGTCATCGCCCGCACGGGCGAGGCCGCGGGAGTACGGGTCCCGGTGCGCGCGCTGTTCGACGCGCCCACGGTGGAGGGCTTCGCCGCCGCCGTCGAGGAGCTCGGCGCGGCCGGGGCCGAGCGGCTCCCGCTGGTCCGCCGGGAGCGGCCCGCGCGGGTGCCCCTCTCGCCCGCGCAACAGCGGCTGTGGTTCCTCAACCGCGTCGAGACCCAGGACGGCGCCGACAGCGTCTACAACCTGCCGATCGTGCTGCGGCTGACCGGCCGCCTCGACGTGACCGCCCTGGAGCGCGCCGTACTCGATGTGCTGGCCCGGCACGAGACACTGCGCACCACCTATCCCGAAACCGAGAGCGGCCCCTGCCAATCCGTGCTCGCCGCCGCCGACATCGGGCTGAGCCTGCATCCGGTACCGATCGACCGACGCGCGGTGCGGGACGCCGTGGCCGGAATCGTCCGCGCCGGGTTCGACGTGACCGACGAGCTGCCGTGCCGGGTCGCGCTGCTGGCGGTCGACCGGGTGGACGAGGCGCGCGGCGTCACCGGCGACGAATACGTGCTGGTGTTCGTCGTGCACCACATCGCCGCCGACGCTCTGTCGATGGCGCCGCTGGTCACCGATCTGGTCCGCGCCTACCTCGCCCACCTGACCGGCCTGCGGCCGGACTGGGAACCGCTGCCGGTGCAATACGCCGACTACAGCCTGTGGCACCGGGACCTGCTCGGCGCGGAGGACCTCCCAGGCGACCTCGCCTACCAGCAACTGCGTTTCTGGCGCGCCGTGCTGGACGGCGCGCCCGCGCAACTGCCGCTCCCGGCCGATCGGCCGCGCCCCGCCGTCGCGTCGCACGAAGGAGCGGCCGTCGACTTCGTGATCGAGCCCGAGGTGGCGGCCGGCCTGCGCGCGCTCGCCCGGCGCAACGGCGCGACGCTGTTCATGACGCTGCACGCGGCCTTCGCCGCCACCTTGGCCAGGATGAGCGGCAGCGCCGACATCGTGATCGGCTCGCCGGTCGGCGGACGCGGCGAACGGGCGCTCGACGCCCTCGTCGGCATGTTCGTCAACACGCTCGCGCTGCGCACGCGCGTCGCCGCGGACGCCTCGTTCGCCACGCTGCTGAGCGAGGTGCGCGACGCCGACCTGGCCGCGTTCGCCAACGCCGACCTGCCGTTCGAGCGGCTGGTGGACGCCATGGCGGTGGATCGTTCCGCCGGTGCGCACCCGCTGTTCCAGGTGATGTTCAGTTTCGAGACCACGCCGCCAGCCTTCACCGAGAAGGCCATGGAGGTGCCGTGGCTGTCGGTGCGTCCGGTCGAGATCCCCGATGCCGGTGCGAAATTCGACCTGCACCTGGTGGTGGCGGAGCGGCCGGGATCGGCGGGACTGTCGGCCACCTTGCGCTACGCCACCGATCTGTTCGACCCCGCGACGGCCGAGTCGTATGCCGACCGCTTCCGGCGGATGCTCGTCGCCGCGGCGGTGGATCCCGGGACGCGGATCGGTGACATCGAGCTGCTGTCCGACGCCGAACGCGGGCGAATGCTGCGGGACTGGAACGCCACCGCGCAGCCGGTCCCCGAATCGGACACGCTCGCTTCGTTGTTCGCCGCGCAAGTCGAACGCACGCCGGACGCGCCCGCGGTCACCTTCGAGCCGACGAGACCGGCGCATATGGTGTCCGACGACCCTGCGGCGAGCCACGGCGCGCCCCCGGCTCAACCGTCGTCCGGCGATCCCTCCGCGACGCTGAGCTATGCCGAGTTCGCCGGCCGGGTCAACCGGCTGGCGCGGTGGCTCGTCAGTCGTGGCGTCGGTCCGGAAACGCTGGTGGCGCTGGGCATGCGCCGGTCCGTCGATCTGGTGGTCGGCATGTACGCGGTCGTCGCCGCGGGCGGCGGTTACGTCCCGATCGACCCGGACCATCCGGCCGAGCGCACCGCCCACATCCTCGCCACGGCAGCGCCGGTGTGCGTGCTGACCGCGGGCGCGGACCTGCACTGCGGTCTGCCCGAGACGCGGATCGATCGGCTGGACCTGTCCGGCTACCCGGACACCCCGCTCACCGACGCCGACCGGCGCGCGCCGCTGCGCCCGGCCAACACCGCCTATGTGCTGTTCACCTCCGGCTCCACCGGCGCGCCCAAAGGTGTGGCGATGAGCCACCGCGGCATTGTCAACCGGCTGCGCTGGATGCAGTCCGCACACGTCGCGCTCGGGCCGGGGGATGTCCTGTTGCAGAAGACGCCCGCCACCTTCGACGTGTCGGTGCCGGAGTTCTTCTGGCCGTTGCAGGTCGGCGCGCGCATGGTGCTGGCGCGGCCGGACGGTCATCGGGACCCGGCGTACCTGGCCCGCCTGATCCGCGCCGAGGGCGTCACCGCGGCGCACTTCGTACCGTCCATGCTGGCCGTCTTTCTCGCGGGCGAGTACGACGTGCCCTCGCTGCGGGAAGTCTTCTGCTCCGGTGAGGCGCTGCCCGTCGGCGTCGCCCAGCGGATGCGCGAACTCACCGGTGCGCGCGTGCACAACGGCTACGGGCCCACCGAGGCCGCCGTGGAAGTGACCTTCCATACGGTGTGCGACACCGACTTCGAGACAGTGCCCATGGGCAAGCCGATCTGGAACACCCGGACCTACGTGCTCGACGCGCGGCTGCGGCCGGTGCCGGAGGGTGTGCCTGGCGAGTTGTATCTCGCGGGCGCGCAACTGGCGCGCGGCTATCTGGGCCGCCCCGACCTCACCGGAGACCGGTTCGTCGCCGACCCGTTCGGCCCGCCCGGCGAACGGATGTACCGCACCGGCGACCTGGTGCGGTGGACCCGCACGGGCGAGCTGGAATTCCTGGGCCGCACCGACTTCCAGGTCAAACTCCGCGGGTTGCGCATCGAACTCGGCGAGATCGAGTCGGTGCTGCTCGCGACGCCCGCGGTCACCCAGGCCGCCGTCGTGGTCCGCGACGATCGCGGCGCGGGGGAGCACCTGGTCGCCTACCTGGTGGCTGACGCGCCGGTGGAGATCGCGGCGGTACGCGACGCGGTGGCCGAGCGGCTGCCCGGCTACATGGTGCCGCAGGCGTTCGTGGTGCTGGACCGGTTCCCGGTGAACGCGTCCGGGAAGCTGGACCGATCGGCGCTGCCCGCGCCCGCGATCGCTCCGGCGGTGTTCGAGGCTCCCCGAGGGGAGGCGGAGAAGCTGGTCGCCGAGACGTTCACGGCCTTGCTCGCGGTGACCGAGGTCGGCGCCGAGGACGACTTCTTCGCCCTCGGCGGCAACTCGCTCAGCGCCACCCAGCTCGCCGCGCGGCTGGGTAAAGCCACCGGCGCCGAGGTGGCGGTGCGCACGATCTTCGACGCGCCTACGGTGCGCGCACTGGCGCTGCGGCTCACCGTCGACGGCCCGGCCGAGACCGGACCCGTCGCGTTGCCGCCGCTCACGCCGCAGGAGCGCGGCGAGCCGATCCCGCTGTCGATCGCCCAGCAGCGCATGTGGTTCCTGAACCGGTTCGACACCACCAGCGGCGCGTACAACATCCCGTTCGCGCTGCGCCTCACCGGCGCGCTGAACGTGCCCGCCCTGGAGGCGGCGATCGCCGACGTGATCGCCCGGCACGAAACGCTGCGCACGATCTATCCCGAGCACGACGGCGAAGCCACCCAGCTGGTGCTGCCCGCCGGGACGAAACTGGTCGAGCTCGTGGCACGGCCGGTGCCCGCGACCCAAGTGCCCGAACTGGTCGCCGCCGCGGCGCGCGCCGGCTTCGATGTGACCGCCGAGGTGCCGCTGCGCGTCCGCTTGCTGCGCGTCGAGGACGACGACCGGCCGGGCGGGCCGCAGGAACACATCCTGTTGTTCGTCGTGCACCACATCGCCGCCGACGGCTGGTCCTTCGCACCGCTGACCCGGGATCTGGCCAACGCGTACGTCGCGCGGTGCGCGGGCATGGCGCCCGCGCCGGGGTCGCTGCCGGTGCAGTACGCCGACTTCGCCATCTGGCAGCGCGCCGCGCTCGGCTCCGCCGATGACCCGGCCTCGGTGCTGTCGCGTCAGCTGGCCTACTGGACCGATCGGCTGGCCGGGCTGCCCGAGGTGCTGACGCTCCCGTCCGACCGGCCCCGCCCCGCGGTCGCCACCCACCGCGGCGCCGCGCTGACCGGCCGGTTGGACGCCGACCTGCACGAGCAGATCCGGGACCTCGCCGCCGCGCACCGGGCGACGCCGTTCATGGTGCTGCACACCGCACTCGCCGTGCTCCTGAGCCGCTACGGCGCGGGCCGGGACGTGGTGCTCGGCGCGCCGGTCGCCGGGCGCGGCGAGGAAGCGCTCGACGAATTGGTCGGCATGTTCGTCAACACGTTGGTGCTGCGCACCGAGGTTCGCCCGGACGCGACCCTGGCCGAGCTGCTGGCGTCCGTGCGCGCCGCGGACCTGGCCGCCTTCGATCACGCCGCGGTGCCGTTCGAGCAATTGGTCGAGGTGCTGAACCCGGTCCGCTCGCAGGCGCACGCCCCGCTGTACCAGGTCGCGCTGACCCTGCAGAATCAGGCCGCACCGGAATTCCGGCTGCATCGGCTGGCCATCGCCGCGCTCGAGGTCGGCGCGGCGCCGATCCAGCTCGACCTGGACTGGACGCTGACCGACCGCTACACCGCCGACGGCGCGCCGGACGGCATCGACGTGCACCTGCACTACGCCCTCGATCTGTTCGACGAGCCGACCGTGGCCGGGTTCCTCGCCGCCTTCGAACGCGTGCTGCGCGCCATGGTGCGCGACGCCCGCACCCAGGTGGGCACGGTCGAGCTGATGTCGGTGACCGAACGCGGCCTGCTGCTGTCGGACCGCAACGCCACCGCGCACGCGTTGCCCGGCGAGACGCTGGACGACCTGCTCACCGTCCGCGTCGCGGAAAGCCCGGACCGCGTCGGCGTGCGCTACGAGGACACGGCGGTGACCTACGCCGAGTTCGCTTCGCGGGTGAACCGGCTGGCGCGCAGGCTGATCGACGCGGGTGCGGGCCCGGAGGACATCGTCGGACTGGCCGCGGCACGCTCGATCGACATGCTCGTGGCGATGTACGCGATCGTGCGTGCGGGCGCGGCGTATCTGCCGATCGATCCGGCGCACCCGGCCGAACGCCTGGCCCAGGTCGTCGCCTATGCCGCGCCACGGCTGGTGCTGACCGTGGGCGGCGCGACACCGCCCGTCCCGCCGGAGGTACCGGTGCTCGACCTCGCCGAGCTGGATCTCGACGGCATCGCCGACGGACCGGTCACCGATGCCGAGCGCCGCGCCGCGCTGCGGCCGGACAACACCGCCTACGTGCTGTTCACCTCCGGCTCCACCGGACGGCCGAAGGGCGTGGCCGTCAGCCACCGCGCGATCATGAACCAGTTGCGCTGGCTGGAGTTCCGCTACGAGGTCACCGCGTCCGACCGCATCCTGCAACGCGCGCCGCTGACCTTCGACGTGTCGGTGTGGGAGTGTTTCCTGCCGATCGCCGTCGGCGCGCCGCTGGTGATCGCCCGTCCCGGCGGTCATCTGGACCTGGCCTACTTCGCGGATCTGCTGCGCGAGCACCGGATCACCATCGCCGAGTACGTGCCCTCGGTGCTGGCCGCGCTGATCGGCGAGGGCATGGGCGACGCGCTGCGCTCGTTCCGGCACCTGCACTGCGGCGGCGAGGCGCTCACGCCCGATCTGCTCGCCGCGCTACGCGGCAGCTTCGACGGGGCGGTGCACAACGCCTACGGCCCGACCGAGGCGGCGATCTCGGCGATCTATCACGAATTCACCGACGCCGACGCGGAATCCGGGCGGGACGTGGCCATCGGCCGCCCGTGCTGGAACACCAGGGCCTATGTGCTGGACGCCCGGCTGCGCCCGGTGCCGATCGGCGTCACGGGGGAGCTGTATCTCGCGGGTGATCAGCTGGCGCGCGGCTATCACGCCCGGCCCGGGCTGACCGCCGAGCGGTTCGTCGCCGACCCGTTCGGTGTGCCCGGCCGTTCCATGTACCGGACCGGCGACCTGGTGCGCTGGAACCGCGACGGCGATCTGGTGTATCTGGGCCGCAACGATTTCCAGGTCAAACTGCGTGGCCAGCGGATCGAGCTGGGCGAGATCGAGGCCGTGCTCGCCGCCGCGACCGGCGTGACCAACGCCGCCGTGCTCGTGGCCCGCGACCACGCGGGAGGAGAATGCCTGGTCGGGTACGTCACCGGGGCGGGCCTGACGCCTGCGGCAGTGCTCGACGCGGCGCGTGCCCAGCTGCCCGCCTACATGGTGCCCGCCCACGTCGTCGTGCTCGACGAGATGCCGCTGACCACCGTGGGCAAGCTCGACCGCGCGGCGCTGCCCGCCGTCGCGCTCACCGGCGCGGCCGCGGAGTACCGCGCGCCGCGGGAAGGGACCGAGGCGGTGCTCGCCACGCTGGTCGCCGACCTGACCGGCGCGGCGCGGATCGGCGCGGACGACGACTTCTTCGCCCGCGGCGGCAATTCGCTGCTGGCCATGCGGCTGGTCGCCCGGGTCGATGCCGCCTTCGGCTGCGCGCTGACCGTGCGTGAGGTGTTCGAGGCGCCGACCGTGGCCGGGCTCGCCCTGCGCGTCGCGGGGGCGCAACCGTCCGACGCCGCGCGGCCCGCGCTCGCCCCGGCGCCGCGTCCGGCGCGAATCCCGTTGTCGCTGGCGCAGACCCGGATGTGGCTGCTGCACCGGCTCGATCCGGACTCGGCGGTGTACCACATCCCGATCACCATCCGCCTCGCCGGCGCACTGGACGCGGCGGCGTTGCGGGCGGCCGTGCGCGACGTGATCGATCGGCACGAATCGCTGCGCACCGTCTTCCCGGCGGATGCCGAAGGCCCCACCCAGGTGGTGCTGGCCGAGACCGATGTGCTCGAGCTGCCCCTGCCTCCCATCGAGGTGTCCGAGCCGGAGTTGCGCGCCGCCGTGCTGGCGGTCGCCGCCGAGAGTTTCGACCTGCGCACTCGCATTCCGGTGCGGGCGAGCCTGTTCCGCGTCGCGCCGGAGGACCACGTGCTCGCCGTGGTGGTCCACCACATCGCCGCCGACGGCGTCTCCACCGCGCCGCTGGCCCGCGACCTGATGACGGCCTACACCGCGCGCGCCGCCGGGCAGGCGCCGTCGTGGCGGCCGCTGCCCGTGCAATACGCGGACTTCACCCTCTGGCAGCGCGCGACGCTGGGCTCCGCGGACGATCCGGACTCGTCGCTGTCGCGCCAGATCGCCTACTGGCGGGCCGAACTCGACGGACTCGCGCCGGTGCTGGAGCTGCCCGCCGACCGTCCCCGCCCCGCGGTGGCCTCCGGACGCGGAGCGACCGTCGAGTTCGCGGTTCCCGCCGACCTCACCGGCGCCATCGCGGATCTCGCTCGGCGGCGCGGCGTCTCGACGTTCATGGTGTTGCACGCCGCCTACGCCGCGCTGCTGGCCCGGCTCACCGGAGTGGACGATGTCGCCATCGGCACCCCGGTGGCTGGCCGCGGCGAGCAAGCGCTGGACGACGTGGTCGGCATGTTCGTCAACACCCTCGTGCTGCGCACGCCGATCGCGCCCGAAGCGTCCTTCGCCGAACTGCTCGACCGCGTGCGCGAGGTCGACGTGCGCGCCTTCTCCCACGCCGACCTGCCGTTCGAGCGTTTGGTCGAGGAGCTGAATCCCGTCCGCTCGCAGGCGCATTCGCCGATCGTGCAGACGCTGCTCACCTTCGAGCAGCACGACGACACGGTGCTGAGCCTCCCCGGCCTCACCGTGTCGGCCTACCCGCTGGACAACCGCGTCGCCCAGTTCGACCTGGCCGTGGAGCTGACCGAGTATCGCGCGGAGTCCGATTACGCGCTGCGCGGCGTGCTGCGCTACGCCACCGACCTGTTCGACCGGGCCACCGTCGAGACGTTCGGCGCTCGGTTCGTGCGCGTGCTGCGGGCCGTGGTGGCCGATCCGTCGGCGCGGGTCGGCGACCTCGAGCTCCTGGACGACGCGGAGCGAGCGCTGGTGCTCGACCGGTGGAACGACACCGCCGTCCCCATCGACCCGGCGGCCACGCTGATCTCGCTGTTCGAGGCGCAGGTGGCCAGGACCCCGGACGCGCCCGCGATCACCGTCGAGGGACGCACTTTGTCCTATGCCGAGTTCGCCGGGCGGGCGCGGCGGCTGGCACGCTGGCTGTGCGGGCAGGGCGTCGGCCCGGACGCGCCGGTCGCGCTCGGCATGCGGCGGTCGCTGGACCTGGTGGTCGGCATCTACGCGATCACCCTCGCGGGTGGCGCGTACGTCCCACTCGACCCCGACCATCCGGCCGAGCGGCTGGAGTACGTCTTGTCGACGGCCCGGCCGGTGTGCGTGCTCACCTCGGGTGCGGATCTGGACGCGGGCGCGGCGCGGCAGGTCCGCGTCGACCGGCTCGACCTGGCCGGCTACGCCGCCACTCCGCTGACTGCCCTGGACCGGCTCGGTTCGCCCGCCCCCGGCCACACCGCGTATGTGATCTTCACCTCGGGATCGACCGGCCGTCCGAAGGGAGTCGCCGTCACCCACGCGGCGATTGTGAATCGGCTCACCTGGATGCAGTCGGCGTATCCGCTGGCCACGGACGACGTGGTGCTGCAGAAGACCCCGGCCACGTTCGACGTTTCCGTCTGGGAGTTTTTCTGGCCGTTGGCATTCGGCGCGCGCCTGGTGGTCGCACGTCCAGATGGACATCGCGACCCGCGCTACCTGGCCCGGCTGATCGCGGGGCAACGCGTCACGACGGTGCACTTCGTGCCCGCCATGCTGGGCGTTTTCTTGGCCGAGGCGCACCGAGGCGAGTGCATTACGCTGCGCAACGTCTTCGCATCGGGCGAGGCATTGCCCGCGGTTACCGCGCAGCGGGCGCGAGAGGTGATCGGAGCGCGGGTGCACAACCTGTACGGCCCTACCGAGGCCGCCGTCGACGTCACCTATCACGAGGTGACCGAGGCGGACCTGGTGTCCGTGCCGATCGGAAGGCCGGTGGCCAACACCCGCCTGCTGGTGCTGGACGCGCGGATGCGGCCGGTGCCCGTCGGAGTGCCGGGCGAGCTGTACCTGGCCGGCGCGCAGCTGGCCCAGGGGTATGTCGCGCGCCCGGAGCTGACCGCGGACCGGTTCGTCGCCAGCCCGTTCGGGCCCGCCGGGGCGCGCATGTACCGCACGGGCGACCTCGTGGCCTGGCGGCCCGATGGTGAGTTGCGGTATCTGGGTCGCACGGACTTCCAGGTGAAGCTGCGCGGTCTGCGCATCGAGCCCGCCGAGATCGAGTCGGCGCTGCTGGCGCTGGACGCGGTCGCGCAGGCGGTGGTGCTGGTCCGCTCGGACGAGCGGTTGGGCGATCAGCTCGTCGCCTACCTGATCCCGGCGAGCCGCCACGACATCGCCCTCGAGGACGTGCGCGCCGCGCTGAGCGCCGAATTGCCCGCCTATATGGTGCCGACCGCGTTCGTCCCGCTCGAGCGGTTCCCGGTCAACGCCTCGGGGAAACTGGATCGCGCCGCGCTGCCCGCGCCGGAATTCGCGGCCGTCGGCTACCGGGCTCCCGCCACCCGCACCGAGGCGAGGGTCGCGCGGATCGTCGCGGCGCTGCTCGGCGTCGAGCGCGTCGGGGCGGACGACGACTTCTTCGCCCTCGGCGGCAACTCGCTGCTCGCGACCCAGGTCGCGGCCCGGCTCGGCGCCGAACTGGACGCCGAGATCCCGGTGCGGCTGCTGTTCGAGGCGCCGACCGTGACCGCGCTGGCCGCCCGGGCCGAGCGGCTCGCGGGCACCGGCGGCAAACCCGCGCTCGCGCCGCGGCCGCGCCCGGAGCGCATCCCGCTCTCGCCCGCCCAGCAGCGCATGTGGTTCCTGCACCGCTTCGATCCCACCGCGACCGTGCACAACATCGCGGTCGTGGTCCGCCTCACCGGCTACTTGGACCCGGACACCCTCGCCGTCGCCATCGGCGATGTAGTCGGCAGGCACGAGACCCTGCGCACCGTGTACCCCGACCACGAGGGCATCGGCTACCAGCACGTGCTCGACATCGGGCTGATTCCGGAGGTCGAGGTGCTGGAACCCGCGGGCGCGCTGCGGGAATTCGTCGCGGCCCCGTTCGACCTGACCGCAGAGGTGCCGCTGCGCATCGGCCTGGTGACCCGGTCCGATCGCGATCACCTGCTGGCCTTGGTGGTGCACCACATCGCGGCCGACGGCTTCTCCATGGGTCCGCTGGCCCGCGACCTCGCCGCCGCCTACGCGGCCCGCGCGACACGCACCGCCCCGGTCTGGACCGAGCTCGACGTGCAGTACGCCGACTACACGCTCTGGCAGCGCGAGGTGCTCGGCGCCGAGGACGACCCGGAGTCGGTCGCCGCGCGCCAGCTGGCGTACTGGCGGGAGACGCTGCGCGCGCTGCCCGCCCAGCTCGACCTGCCCACCGACCGGCCGCGCCCCGCGATCGCCTCGCACGCCGCGGCGAGCACCACCATGACGCTGCCGGAAGGGATCGGCGACGGCATCGCCGCCGTGGCCGCGCGTTACGAGGCCACACCGTTCATGGTGGTGCACGCCGCGCTGGCCACCCTGCTGGCCAGGCTGTCCGGCACGGCCGACATCGCGATCGGCGCGCCCGTCGCGGGCCGCGGCGACGCGGCGCTGGACGACCTGGTCGGCATGTTCGTCAACACCCTGGTGCTGCGTGCGCGGGTCCCCGGTTCGGACACCTTCGCCGCCGTGCTGCGCCGGGTGCGCGAGCACGACCTGGACGCCTTCGCCCACGCCGACGTGCCGTTCGAGCGCCTCGTCGAGGCGCTGGACCCGCCGCGCTCCCAGGCCCGCCACCCGCTGTTCCAGATCGCGCTGTTCCTCCAGAATCTCGCGCCGGTCACCCTGGACATGGCCGGTGTCACCGTGGCGGAGCACGAGCTCGACTACGAGACCACGCCGTTCGACCTGCAGCTCACCGTCACCGGCGACGGGCTGCGCTGGACCTACGCCACCGACCTGTTCGACGCCGCCACCGTCGAAACTTTCGGCGACCGCTTCGCCCGCCTGCTCGCCGCGGTCACCGCCGATCCGGAACAGGTGGTCGGCGACATCGATCTGTTCGGTGCGGGTGAACTGCATCGCGTGGTCACCGAGTGGAACGATTCCGCGCACACCGCACTGGCCGACGAACTGCTGCTGGACGAATTCGAGGCGCAGGCCGCCGCGACGCCCGACGAGCCGGCGCTGGTGTTCGTGCCCGACGACGCGACGCCCCCGGTCACCGTGACCTACGGCGATCTGGACCGGCGCGCCAACCGGCTGGCCCGCCACCTGATCGCGGCGGGCGTGGGTCCGGAAGCACTGGTGGCGCTGGCGATCCGGCGCTCGCCGGAGCTGGTGATCGCGATGTACGCGGTGCTGAAGGCGGGCGGCGCGTACGTGCCGATCGACCCGGACCACCCCGCACAGCGTATCGCGCACATCCTCGGCACCGCGCGGCCCGTGGCTGTGCTCACCACCTCCGCCGATCGGATCGGCACGGGCGATTCCGTGCCCGCCGTCCTGGTGGACGCCGTCGCGCTGGACGCCTACTCCGACGACCCGATCGCGGTCGACGAGCGTCGCGCGCCGATCCACCCGGGCAGCCCGGCCTACGTGATCTTCACCAGCGGATCCACCGGAAAACCCAAGGGCGTCAGCGTGTCGCACGCCGCGATCGTCAACCAGATGACCTGGATGCAGTCGCGCTACGGCCTCGCCGCCGAGGACGTGTACCTGCAGAAGACCGCCACCACGTTCGACGTGTCGCTGTGGGGCTACTTCCTGCCGCTGCGCGTCGGCGCCACGCTCGTGCTGGCCGCGCCGGATGGGCACCGCGATCCGGGCTACCTCAGCCAGGTGATCGCCGAACGGCGGGTCACGGTCACCGATTTCGTGCCGTCGATGTTGAGGGTCTTCGCCGGGGACGTCGCGGCCGCGGGGCGCGGCGCGGCGCTCGACTCGCTGCACACGGTGTTCGTCATCGGGGAGGCGCTGCCTCCGGAGACCGTGCGGGCATTCGGCGCGGTGAGCGCCGCACGGGTGCACAACCTGTACGGACCTACCGAAGCGGCGGTGAGCATCACCCACCGCGATGTCACCGGCGAGCGCGACCGCGCCGTCCTGCCGATCGGCAACCCGGCCTGGAACAGCCGGGTCTACGTGCTGGATTCGCGGTTGCGCCCGACCCTGCCGGGCGTCGCGGGCGAACTGTATCTCGCGGGTGCGCAGCTCGCGCGCGGCTACCACGGCAGGCCCGACCGCACCGCGGATCGCTTCGTGGCCAACCCGTTCGGCGCGCCGGGGCAGCGGATGTACCGCACGGGCGACCTGGTGCGCTGGGACACCGGCGGCGGCGCGGCCGAGCTGGTCTACCTGGGCCGCACCGACTTCCAGGTCAAGTTCCGCGGCCAGCGCGTCGAACTCGGCGAGATCGAGGCCGCGCTCGCGGCCGCGCCCGGGGTGGCCCAGGCGGCGGCCCAGGTGGTCACCACCGTCACCGGCGACGACCACCTGGTCGGCTACGTCACCGCGGAGCCTGGCGCGGTGCTCTCGGACACCGAGGTGCTGCGCGCCGCCGCGGCCGCGCTGCCGTCGTACATGCTTCCTTCGGCGCTGGTCACACTGGACGTCTTCCCGCTCAACGTCTCCGGAAAGCTGGACCGCGAAGCGTTGCCGGAACCGGTTTTCGACCGCGTCGCCTACCGCGCACCGGTCACGCCCGCCGAACGTCTGGTGGCCGACGCCGTCGCTGCGGTGCTGGGCGCCGCGCCGATCGGCCTCGACGACCACTTCTTCGCGCTGGGCGGCGACTCGCTCAGCGCCACCCGGGTACTGGCCCGGATCGGCGAGCGGCTCGGCCGCCGGGTGCCGGTGCGGCTGCTGTTCGAGGCGCCGACGGTGCGGGGCCTCGCCGAGCTGCTCGCCGCGGACGCCGCCGCGACCGAGCAGGCGGTGCCGCTGGTGGCCGGACCACGCCCGGACCGAATTCCGCTCGCGCCGGTCCAGCGGGGCATGTGGTTCCTCAACCGGCTCGATCCGGCGTCGCCCGCCCACAACATCCCGGTCGCCCTACGCGTCGAGGGCAGGCTGGACGCCGACGCCTTGGCCGCCGCGTTCGCCGATGTCGTCGCGCGGCACGAGAGCTTGCGCACGGTGTATCCGGCCGACGAGACCGGCGCGGGCCACCAGGTGATCCTGCCCGCGGACCGTGCCGTGGCCCTGACGGTCGAAGCGCTCGACGGCCGCGCCGCCGACGACCGGATCGCCGAACTCCTCGGCGCCGGTTTCGATGTCACCGCGGAGGTCCCCGTGCGCGCGGCGCTGCTGCGCGAGCACGCCACCAGCCACGTGCTGGTCGTGGTCGTGCACCACATCGCGGCCGACGGGTACTCGATGGGCCCGCTGCTGCGCGACCTGCTGACGGCCTACCTCTCCCGCGTCCTAGGCACGGAGCCGGTGTGGCCTGCCCTCGCCGCCCAGTACGCCGACTACGCCCTCTGGCAAGACGCCGAGCTGGAGACGACTGCCGCGCAACAGCTCTCGTACTGGTCCGAGACGCTGCGCGAACTGCCCGGCGAACTCGAGCTGCCTACCGACCGCCTGCGTCCCGCCGTCGCGAGCGAGCGCGGCGCGCACGTGCGGGCCAGGATCGGCGGCGAGGTAGCGGCGCGGATCCGGGCGGTGGCGCTGCGGCACGACGTGACGCCGTTCATGGTGGTGCACGCCGCCCTCGCGGTCCTGCTGGCCCGGCTGTCGGGCTCCGATGACATCCCGATCGGCACGCCGGTGGCCGGACGCGGCGCGGCCGCCCTGGACGACCTGGTGGGCATGTTCGTCAACACCGTGGTACTGCGCACCCGCCCGGATCAGGACGGTTCCTTCGCCGACCTGCTCGCGCAGACCAAGGCTGTCGATCTCGCGGCGTTCGGGCATTCCAGCGTGCCGTTCGACCGGGTGGTCGACGAAGTCGGCGTCCCGCGTTCCCAGGCTCGGCATCCGCTGTTCACCGTGGCGCTGAGCTACCTCGACGCCGCCGCCGACGCCTTCGCCGTGCCGGGCCTCGAGCTCACCGCCGTCGAGTTCGACGAGCCGGTGGCCCGATTCGACCTGCAGTTCACCGTGTCCGCCGAGCCGGACGCCGCCGGTCATCTCGCGGTCGAACTGGACTACGCCACGGACCTGTTCGACAGTGCCACCGCACGAGCCCTGCTGCGCCGCTTCGGCATGCTGCTCGGCGCGCTCACCGCGCGACCGGACGCGCCGATCGCCACGGTCGATCTCCTCTCGCCTGCCGAACGCGCCGACCTGCTCGGCCGCCACGGTGACGCTCCGGTGCCGCCGCGCACGCTGACCGAACTGGCCGCCGCCGCGGTCGCGTCCGATCCCGACGCGGTCGCGCTGGTCGCGAGCGAACGGCGGCTGACCTACCGGATGCTGGACGAGCAGTCGTCGCGGCTGGCGCGCATGCTCATCGGGCACGGTCTCGGCGCCGAGGACGTGGTGGCCGTGGCGGTGCCGCGCTCGGTCAGCTCCGTGCTAGCGGTGTGGGCGGTGACCAAGACCGGCGCCGCGTTCGTCCCGGTCGACCCGACCTATCCCGCCGAGCGGATCGCGCACATGCTGACCGATTCCGGTGCGGCGCTGGGCTTGACGATCGCCACATGCCGTGCCGCGCTGCCCGGCGACGTCGACTGGCTGGTGCTGGACGCGCCGTCCACGGCCGCGCGGATGCGACGCAACAGCGGAGCCCCGATCGACGCGGCCGAGCTGATCCGCCCGGTGCGGGTGGAGAACCCGGCCTGGATGATCTACACCTCCGGCTCCACCGGCACACCCAAGGGCGTGGTCGCCACGCACGGTGGTCTGGCCGGCGTGGCGCTGGCGCAGCGGGACCGGTACGAGGTCACCGCCGACGCGCGGATCCTGCACGTGGCCTCGCCCAGCTTCGACGCGTCCATGCTCGAACTGCTGCTGGCCCTGTCCGCCGGAGCGGCGCTGGTGATCGCGCCCCCTGGCGTCTACGGCGGCGCGGAGCTCACCGCCCTCATCCGCGACCAGCGGGTGACGCACGCGTTCCTCACCCCCGCCGTCCTGCCCACGCTCGACCCGGCCGAGTTGAGCTGTCTGCGGCAGCTCACCGTCGGCGGCGAGTCCTATGGACAGGACACGGTGCGGCGCTGGGCGTCCGGCCGGTCGTTCCACAACACCTACGGCCCGACCGAGACCACCGTCATCGCGACCATCAGCGCGGCGCTGCGGCCCGGTGATCCGCTCGACCTGGGCACGCCGATCCACGGCATGTCCGCGGTGGTGCTGGACGGCAGGCTGCGGCCGGTGCCGGTCGGCGTCACCGGCGAACTGTATCTGCGCGGCCCCGGTCTGGCCCGGGGATATCACGCGCGGCCGGGTCTTTCGGCGTCCCGGTTCGTCGCCGACCCCTACGGCCCCGCAGTCGGACGGCTGTACCGGACCGGTGACCTGGTGCGGTGGACGAGATCCGGAGCGCTGCGCTATGTGGGGCGCTCCGACCATCAGGTCAAGGTCCGTGGCCTGCGCATCGAACTCGGCGAGATCGACGCCGTGCTCGCCGCCCACGAGACGGTGCGCACGGCCGTCACCCTCGGTCACACCGACGCCTCGGGCGCGGTGTCGCTGGTCGCCTACGTGGTCGCGGCGCCCGGCCACACGATCGACACCGCAGCCCTACGGGCGCACGCCGCACGCTCCCTTCCCGCGTACATGGTGCCGAGTAGCGTGCTGGTGCTCGATGAGCTGCCGTTGACTCCGGTCGGCAAGCTGGACCGTAATGCCATGCCCCGGCCCGAGCTTCGCGCCGCCCCGTTCCGCGCGCCCCGCACCGAGCTCGAGCGGGCGGTGGCACAGACGATCGGGGACGTGCTCGGACTCGACGGCGACGTCGGCTCGGACGACGACTTCTTCGCGCGCGGTGGCAACTCGCTGACCGCGACCCAGCTGGCCGCGCGGCTCGCCGACCGGCTGTCGATCGCGGTCGGCGTCCGGGCGGTGTTCGAGCATTCGACGGTCGCCGCGCTGGCCCGCGCACTGGGCGAGGCCTCTGGTGCCGCGCCGCGTCCCGCGCTCACCCGGCGTACACCGACAGGTCCCGTTCCGCTCTCGCTCGCGCAGCAGCGCATGTGGTTCCTCAATCGCCTCGATCGGCAGTCCACCGCCTACAACATCCCGCTGGCCGTGCGGCTGACGGGCGAACTGGACGTGACGGCGCTGAACGCGGCGATCGCGGACGTCGTCGCCCGCCACGACGTGCTGCGCACCGTCTATCCGCTGCACGAGTCCGGGCCGGTGCAGGTGGTGTTGCCGGTCGCGGACAGCACCCCCGTGCTCGCGCCCGTCGCCGTCCCGGCCGACGATCTCGGCGCGGCGGTGGCCGACTTCGTCGGCGGCGGTTTCGACGTCTCCGAGACCGTCCCGGTGCGCGCCCGGCTGTTCGCTCCCGTCGACGGCGACGCGGCGGCGCCGGGGATCGAACACGTGCTCGTGGTGGTCGTGCACCACATCGCGGCGGACGGTTCGTCGCTGGCGCCGCTGGCGCGTGACGTCATGGCCGCCTACGCCGCCCGCAAACACGGCATCGCGCCGGACTGGCCGCCGCTTCCGGTGCAGTACACCGATTTCAGCGTGTGGCAGCGGGAGCTGCTGGGCTCCGAGGACGACCCCGCGTCGCTGCTGGCGCGCCAGATCCGGTTCTGGACCGACACGCTGGCCGAGCTGCCCGCGCAGCTGAGCCTGCCCGCCGATCGCCCGCGTCCCGCCGTCGTCGCCACCCGGGGCAGGCATGTCGATTTCGCGATCGCCCCGGACGTGCACGCGCGGCTGGCCGAACTCGGCCGGGCATCCGGAGCGACGCTGTTCATGGTGCTGCACGCGGCGTTCGCGGTGCTGCTCGCCCGCCTGTCGGGGACGTCGGACATCGCGGTGGGCACCCCGGTGGCCGGGCGCGGAGCCGCCGAGCTCGACGAGGTCGTCGGCATGTTCGTCAACACGCTGGTGTTGCGCGCCCAGGTCGATGCGGGCGAGGGTTTCGCCGACCTGCTCGCCCGCGTCCGCGCCGCCGATGTCGCGGCCTTCGCGCACGCCGACGTGCCGTTCGAGCGTCTGGTCGAGGTCCTCAACCCGGAGCGCTCCACTGCCCGCCACCCGCTGTTCCAGGTCGGCTTCTCCTTCCACAACCAGGCCGAAGCCGACTTCTCGCTGGACGGATTGACCGCCACCGCCGCGGATTTCGACTCCGAGGTCGCCCAGTTCGACCTGCACTTGATCGTCACCGACCGCTACGGCGCCGACGGGACTCCCGCGGGCATGGCTGCCTCGATCACCTACGCCACCGCCTTGTTCGACGAGTCCACGGTGGCCGGGTTCGCCACCCGCCTGCAACGGCTGCTGACCGCGGTGTGCGCGGACCCGCGGTCGCCGGTCGGCGATCTGGTCCTGCTGGACCCGGCCGAGACCGAGCGTGTGCTGGTCGCCTGGAACCGATCCGAGCACGCCTTCGCCCCGGACACACTCGTGGCCGCGTTCGAGGCGCAGGTGGACCGGACGCCGCAGGCGATCGCGATCGTCGACGACGCCGCGACGGTCACCTACCAGGAGTTCGGCGCGCGGGTCAACCGCCTGGCCCGGGTGCTCATCGCCCGCGGCATCGGCCCGGAAAAGCTGGCGGCGCTGGCCATTCCGCGCAGCGTCGACCTTCTCGTCGCGATGTACGCGGTGGTGACCGCCGGTGGCGCGTACGTGCCGCTGGATCCGGCGCATCCGCTGGAACGCACCGCGAGCGTGCTCGCCGCCGCCGAACCGCATCTGGTGCTCACCTCGGCGCGGGAGCCGATGCTGCCCGCGGCGGCGTCGGAACACAGTGTGGTGCTGGATATCTCGACCGTCGCCGACACCGTGGCCGACGAACCGGTGCGCGACGACGAGCGGATCGCCGCGCTGTCGCCGGCGAACACCGCGTACGTCATCTTCACTTCCGGGTCCACCGGCGTGCCGAAAGGTGTCGCGGTGCCGCACGCGGCGGTCGCGCACCAGCTGGACTGGATGCAGTCGGAGTACGCGCTCGGCCCGGACGACGCCGCGCTGGTGCTGACCTCGGCCGCCTTCGACCTGTCGGTGTGGGAGTACTGGTGGGCGCCGCGCACCGGAGCCCGGCTGGTGCTCGCGCCGCGCGACGCGCACCGCGATCCGTACGGCCTGCTCGACCTGGTGCGGCGCGCGTCGGTGACGACGCTGGCGCTGGTGCCCTCGCTGCTGGCGATGCTGGCCGAAGCGTCCGGCGAACACCGCCTGCCGCGTTCGCTGCGCCGGTTGCTGGTCATCGGCGAGGCGTTGCCCGCCGCGACGGTGCGGCGCGTCGAGACGCTCACCACGGCCAGGATCGACAACCTGTACGGGCCCACCGAGACCGCGGTGTCGGTCACCCGGTTCCGCACCGCCGCTGGCGCCAGGCAGGCGCTGGCGCCCATCGGCACACCCGAATCCGGCAACCGGGTCTACGTGCTCGACGACCGGCTGCACCCCGTGCCCGCCGGGGTGACCGGTGAGCTGTACATCGGCGGCGCGCAACTCGCCCGCGGCTACCACGGCCGGGCCGACCTCACCGCCGAGCGCTTCGTGGCCGACCCGTTCGGCCCCGCGGGGGCCCGCCTGTACCGCACCGGCGACATGGTGCGCTGGGCCGCCGAAGGTCACTTGGAATACGTCGAGCGGCGCGACTTCCAGGTGAAGATCCGCGGTTACCGCATCGAACTCGCCGAGATCGAGCACGCCTTGCGCTCGCGGCCGGAGGTCGGCGACGCGGTCGTCCTCGCCTATGACACCGACGGCGCGAACGCCGTGCTGGCCGGGTACTTCACCGCCACCGAGCCGGTCGACCCGGGAGCGTTGCGCGCCGCGCTGGCCGACGTGCTGCCGAGCTACATGGTGCCCGCGGTGCTGCGGCAATTGGAGACGGTGCCGCTCACCGCGAACGGCAAGGTCGATCGCGCGGCGCTGCCGCGGCCGGAGCCGCGCGCCCGGGAATTCCGCGCCCCCGGCACCGACTTGGAACGTTCCGTGTGCGCGGACTTCGCCGCAGTGCTCGCCGCCGAGCGGGTCGGCCTGGACGACAACTTCTTCGAACGCGGCGGCAACTCGCTGCTGGCCACCCGCTTGGCCGCCCGCCTGAGCGCGGCGCTCGGCGAGCAGATCCCGGTGCTGTGGCTGTTCGCCGCGCCGACGCCCGCCCGTCTGATCGACCGGCTCGAGCAGCACCGTTCCGGTCGCGGCCGGGTCGACGCGGCCGCCGCGTTCGACGTCGTCCTACCGCTGCGCACCGGTGGCGCGAGGGAGCCGCTGTTCTGCCTCCATCCGGCCGGGGGCGTCGCATGGTCGTTCGCGGGACTCGCGGCGCATCTGGATCCGGAGCGGGACGTGTACGGCATCCAGTCGCCGGTGCTGAACTCCACGGCGGCGCCGCCGGAATCCATCGACGACTGGGCGAGCCGCTACGTGCGCGAGATCCGCGCCGTGCAGCCCGAGGGCCCGTATCACCTGCTCGGCTGGTCGCTCGGCGGCGTACTCGCGCACGCGGTCGCGGTGCAACTGCAGGAACAGGGCCAGCGGGTCGCGGTCCTGGCCATGATGGACAGCTCGCGGCGGGTCGCCGCGGACGTCACCGCGACGCTCCCGGTCGCCGATCTGCTCGGCGGGTTGCTCGGTGAAGCGGCCGACGCCGACGACGCCGGACTGGACCTGCCCGGACTCGCGCGCCGGATCGCGGAGTTGCCCGAACCGTTCGCCTCCTTCGGCGCCGACCGCCTCGAGCGCGCGCTCGGCGCGGGCGCCGGGTCGCTGGAGCTGATCCGGCGCTACCGCCCCCGCCCGTACAAGGGCAATCTCGTGTACTTCACCGCCGCGCTGGACGATCCGACCGGCGCCACGGGTGCCGCGAGTTGGGCGGACGCCGTGGACGGCACCGTGCACAACCACGCGGTGCACGCCACGCACTGGCGGATGACCTCCGAATCCGCGCTGGCACGAATCGGCCATGTCCTCACCGCGGCACTGGCCGACACCGACCGCCCCTAGATCCCCCAACACCTGACCCGACCAGGAAGAAGGAAACCGAGATGACCAACCCGTTCGACAACGACGACGCCAAGTTCTACGTCTTGATCAACCAGGAGGGCGAGCACTCCTTATGGCCGGTCTTCGCCGCCGTCCCCGGCGGCTGGACCATCGCCTACGGGGCCGCCAACCGCAAGTCCTGCCTGGAGTACGTGGAGACCCACTGGGTGGACATGCGCCCCAAGTCGCTCATCGAAGCCATGTCCGGCGAAACGAAGTGACCACCTGAATGCGCGGGGCGCGCCGGTCCACATCCCCCCTGCCGACCGGCGCGCCCCGCCCCGTCTCAGGCCTTCGTGTGCGCGGAGTCGATCACCGCGTGCGCGTGCTGCCGCCATTCGCTGACCGCCTTGGTGCGCAGGCCGCCGAGCGCCGAGTCGAACTGTTTGGCGCGCTTGGTGACCGTGAGACCGACGTAGGTGTGCGCGTTCGTGATCGCGCTGGTCGCCACCGCGCAGGCTTCGTCGATCTCGCCCGAGGCCAATAGCGCCGTGGCGTGCTCGAAGCGCACCAAGGCCGGTTCCATGGTCTCGGACGGGTCGTACAGCGCCATCGCGCGGGCGGCCGCCACGGCGGTCTCGTCGGCGCGGCCGAGACGGGAATATCCGATCGCCTGATAAAAAGCGAGTTTCTCCGGCCGGAAAGAAAAAATACCGACCGAAAGGTCTTCTGGTCCGACGTCTTCCAAAGCCGATGCCGATCGCGCGATGCAGCGCGCGAATTCGTCGGCGTGCCCGAGACTGGCGTGGGCACGCGCCGCCATTCCCCACAACCACGCGGCGGCCGCGCCGTACGACGGATTTTCTTGCAAACGGCCGTCGAGTAACTGCAAAACTTCCTTCGGCTTATCGCTATAGGTCGGCAAATACGCGAGCCCGGCCAGCGCGATGTCCTCCGAATAGCGGTCGCCGATGTCCTGCGCCGCATGGATCGCGGTGGCGTACCACATGCGCGCCTGACCGAAATGCCCCTCGTTGAACAGGATCTCGCCCACCACGTTCGCCAACCGGCCCGCCGTGCGCACCAGCCGGACCTGATGGTGGGTCGGCTGCCGTTCGCCGAGGCAGCCACGGACCATCCGGAATTGCTCGAGCCCGGTCTGCAGCAGCTCGTGCGGCGGCACTTGGACCACCCGCGTGCCGAGGACCTCGGCCGACTGCTCCAGGAACGCCAGTCTGCGTTCGCTGATCGACCCCGCGTCGAGAGTTGCCAGCATCCGTTCCGGTTCGCTCGCCACCAGGTCCGCCGCCTGGCCTGCCAGGCCGGCGCCGATGCAGGCCAGCAGTTCTCGCCTTCTCACGTCGTCTTCCTCGACTTCCTTGTCGAGCCCGATTTCCCTACCGAGCTTGGTGTGCCTTTCGGGCGCCGAATCGGCGCTTTCGTAGTCGGGGGCGGTCTCCCGGCCCGTGACGATCGCACGCTCGAATCGTTCGGCGACGACGGAATCGACCTCCGACAGGACCCTGTCGAGGAGACGCTGGCTAGCGGCGTGCATCCGGGTTGTCCGGCCGTTCTCCCACAGGACCACGGTGCGCGGTGTGACGCCCACCAGACGCGCGAATTCGTAACGGCTTCGCTTCATCGCCGTGCGAAGCGCAAGTACAGCTTCACCCGTCCAGTCGACCTCCACCATAGGTCTCTCTTCCTCGCTCCAGGCCGCTACAAACGGAAAGTACTCGCAATTACCGCATTCGGGTCTGTTATCTACCGAATCGCAACGCGCACTGTTGAATCGCACCCGGCACCGGGGGTCCGCCCAAACCCTGTCGAGGGCGCCCATTGCCCGGAACCCGGCGCACGGTCCCGACACGGCCCGATCCATCCGTGTCGAGCGCGGTCCGGCGGCGCCTTCTCGGTGCCGGGTGCACTGCGCTGATGGAGGTGGAAGATGGATGTGTTGCCCGCGGATGTCCGGGAATTGTGGCTGATCCAGAGCCGCGACTGCACCCAGGAGCCGTTCGGACTGACCTACGAGCGCGCACGGTTCCTCTGCGCCGTGCACGGCGGGCACGGCGCGCAGTGCCGTCAGTACCTAGCCGCCTCGGCGTTCTGTTTCCGGCAGGCCGCCGATCGGTGATCCGCCGTGGAACCGCTGCTGGGCATGCTCGGCGCGTGCACGCTGCTGGTGGCCGCGATCGTCGGCGTCGGGTCCTGCCTGCCGCACGGGGGCGCCGAGGACGCCCACCGGCCACCCGAGCAGCCGTTCACCATCGAGCAGGCGCATCGGGTGATGCAGGGTCACCGCCCCTGCCGCGCCGATGCCTGCCCCCGCAAGCAGGCGGCCTTCCGCACTCTCGTCGCCTCCGGCCGGGTCGTTCCCGACAGCCGGGCCGACGGATACTCGCGCTGACCGAGCGTCAGCGCGCCGAACTCGCTGTCATTACGCGCGATCCGCACGACAGCGAAGTTCACCCCCTGCTCGGGACTACGGCGAGGGAGCCCCGACAGACCAGGCCCTCGTATCTCCCCACCCCCGGAGATACGAGGCCCCCTCCCTCCCGCCGGTCGATGTCGGAGGGGAACATCTACCCGAACACGCGAGTGGCACACGGCTGCGGCGAATCGCGAGTAGACCTTTCGCTGGTGTGCCACTCGCGTCACCGTGGGCGCAGGGTGACCAGCGCGTTGTGGGCGGGGCTGATGCCGGGGTGGTAGCGGCGGGGCGGTTCGACGGGGCCGGGGCTGTGGTCGAAGCGGTAGTGGTGCAGGACTGTGCGGAAGAGGATGCGTGCTTCGAGGAGGGCGAAATGCGCTCCCAGGCAGCGGTGCCTGCCGCCGCCGAAGGTGAGCCAGGTGCGTCCGTCGACGCGTTCGCCGAGGAAGCGTTCGGGGCGGAATCGTTCCGGATCCGGATAGTGCTCGGGGGACTCGTGGATGAGCAGGATCGGGACCATCACCACGGCGCCTTTGGGGATGTGGACGCCGTTGAGCAGGGTGTCGCGCATCGCCCGCCGCCCGGTGAACGGGCTGACGGGCCGCATCCGCATCGTTTCGGCGACCACGGCGTCGAGGTAGGCGTCGAGCCGCGCGTCGTCGCCCGCGTCGACGGCGGCGTCCAGTTCCGCCATCGCCCGAGGATGGGTGGTCAGCATGGCGGCGATCCAGCCGAGGGTGATCGCGGTGGTCTCGTACCCGGCCAGCAGCATGCCGCGCATATTCCGGACGAGCGTGGCGTCGTCGTGCGGGTCCAGTTCGGTGCCGACGTACCGGGACAGGACGTCGCGCCGGTCGCCCGGCTCCGCCCGGCGTTCGGCGATCTCTTCGGCGATGATCGCGTCGACTTCGGCCTGTCCTCGCAGGAGCGGCCGATAGGGCGGCGTGTAGCCGCCCGCGAGCAGGGTGATCGCCGTGACGGCGAGGAATCCGGGACTCTCGATCGCCCCGAACCACCGGCCCAGCGCCTCCTTCAGCCGCGTCATCCGCTCCGGCGGCATGTCACCGAACACGACTCCCAGCAGCACACCCAGAGCGAGCCGGTATCCCACGTCCACGAAGGGAAACGGCTCGCCGACCGGCCAGGTCGGGATCTCCCGCCGGACCACGTCCGCCATGAGATCTTCGTATGTCTGCAAGGCCTTGCTCTGGAAGGGCGGGGCCAGCACCTTGCGTTCCCGGCGATGGTCCTCGCCGTCGAGGAAGATCAGCGTCTGCGTGCCGAACAGCGCGTCGTGCGTGGAGTACCGGCGCAGCAGCTGCCCCAGTGAAAAGTCGTCGTGCGAGAGCAGTTCTCGCACGTCGTCCATGTTGTGCGTGACCAGCATGGTCGGAAATCCGGGCGGCGACATGACGAACCGCTCGCCGAGCGACAGCAACGGCGAACGCTGCGTGCCCGGCCGCAGCAGACCCCCGATCCGCGCGATGTGCCGAGTGCGCAGCCGCGGCAGCTCACGCAGGGAAATCGGGGTGTTCACCGAACTCGACGCCATACTGCCGCTCCTGTGGATCTACCGGACTCGTCTCGGCCGCGCCGTCACGCCCGGCGGTCGAACCCGCCGCGCATGACCAACGAACGCCACTGGCCCTCAACAATCCTCGGCAACCGTCATCCGTGCCATTGCCACCTATCACATTCGGCGGGAAGCGTGCTCGGTCCGTCTGCCTACCTCTGCCCCGCGGACACCTCGGCGGAGAAGGTCGAGACCAGTGCCTACGGCGTTCGCGGAGTCGCCCTCGGCCTGATCTTCGAATCAGGTGGAACCGATCTGGGTCGGCCGACGTCTGAATCCATGACGGGACAGAACTAAGCGCGCCGCTCGGCCCTGTCCCGGCAAGGCCATCGCTGGATAGGCACGTTCAGCGGCACGGAGCTGATGATCAGACGATCGGCAGCAAGTCACAACCCATGAGGGGGGAATGACGATGCACTGCATCGGTATGTCACTTACTACAAGAGTGATTCGTCGAGAATCAAAGCCGACCCCACTGCCGGTGCCTCCACAACGGTGGAGTAGTCGGTACGAGCACCTGACCTCGGCGACGCGCAATCTTTTGCGAAGTCTTTTCGTGATCATGGCTCTGACGGTTCCGATCTCGGCGGGTGTCGCCATCGCCGAGGTGCCCGGCATGGGCCTGGTTTTCCTGTCGCGAGCAGAGTATCTGACGAGGTGGGGCACACCTGCAGGGGTCGGCATCGCGCCGCGCTCCGCCGGAACGGTTGAGGTTGCATGGCCGGTGCGAGAGAAGCAGAGCGACTGGTCGGCGATTCTCTGGGATGAGAGTGACCTGCGCGGTGTGAGCACTCCGGTGCGCATCGGCAACGAGGCTGACCTCGGATGGGAGCACTACGCCGGCCGACACAACCTGACGTCTCGTACGCCGATCCATGCTGCATTTCAGACCCACAAGCCCGACAAAGACTTGGGTGCCCGCCAGGAGTACATCTCCTACGCGGTGGATCCGAAAGGGCGGATCCACATCACCATCCGCGTCATCGTGCAGGCCGCGACGCGCACCGACGACCGCCGGTACGCTACCAGCGACGGCAAGAACATCGGCGTCATCACCGCGTACTGCGAGGGTTACGATCGGTGTCCGGACTGGGTTAACAAGGCCTGACCCTGCGTATCGAGCCGAAGACATGGAAAGAAGCCGATGACGACCGGCACCGCCGACGCGACGTTCGATTTCCTGCTGTGCAGCACAGTTCCCTTGGTGCTCGCTCCGCTTGGCCCGTGGCCTCCTACTGGAGCGCGACTGCGTGGTGTCGTGCGCCCCGACAGCCCGCACGCTCGCATAGCGCTGTCGGTCGCCGAGGACATCTCCACCGCGGTCGCGTTGGATTTCGATCTCGTCGCTGAGGGAGGTGGCTTGGATGTCGGCGCAGCCGTGGATCACCTGCGTTTCACCGTCGCTCCGGCTGTTGCCGATCTCAGGCTCGTTCATGAACACTCTCCACGAGACAGCCACGGTAACGTCGTGGTCGCGGCATCCGAGACCGGTTTCGGCAGTTCAGCCGTCCCGATCAGTTCCGACCAGCGGCTGTTCAGTCTGTTCAGCCTGCTCGTCCACGGCGGCGGGATTCCGTGGTTCGAGGACCTGTACACCTTCGCCGGATTCATGTTCACCGACCCCCGGGTGTGCCGAATCTATCTACGGATGACCGCCACGGGCCTCACCTACGGTGTCGATCTGCCGCTAGTCGGCACCGATGGCCGCCCCATGCCGGGATTTTCCAACCTTCCGCAAGAACTCGCGCCGCTGGTGCGCAATGGTGACCTCGCCACACGGCGAGTTCTCGATGACACCGATGACTATTGCACCGCCGTGGTCGACTTGGGCACGTGGCTGGGCCCGGCAGGGACTGTCCCCCGGGACCCCGGAACAGCTGAGGAAGAATCCCCGGAACCATCCACCCCATGGGAATGGATGAGCAACGAAACGTTGCCTCCTCGCGACTAGACACGTGCCGTGAGTGGCGCATGGCTGCGACGAATGGCGAGTCGGCGAATGCCGGTGACTACCGACATTCGCCATCTTCGCCACTACCCACGCAAATGATGTCCGACAGCCGGACCGGGTCAGTTCCCGGCAGACCCCGTAGCGGCCGACAGTGCCTCGAACTCGTTGTCGCTCAGCTCGATTCGCGCGGCGGCGATGTTCTCCTCGACGTGCGCGACGCTGGAGGTGCCAGGGATCGGCAGCAGCACGGGGGAGCGGCGCAGCAGCCAGGCCAAGGCGAGCTGGGCGGGGGTCGCGCCGTGTTCGGCGGAGATGGCCGCCAGGGGGCCACCGGGGGCGGCGAGTTCGCCCGTGGCGATCGGGAACCACGGGATGAAGCCGATGTTCTCCTGCTCGGCGTAGTTCAGCACGTCCTCGTCGGCACGGTTGGCCAAGTTGTACAGGTTCTGTACCGAGACGATGGTGGCGAGCTCGCGCGCCTCGCGCAGCTGCTCGACGGTCACCTGCGACACGCCGATGTGCCGGATCTTGCCTTCCTGCTGGAGCGCCACGAGTTCGCCGAGCTGGTCGGCCAGCGGCACCTGGGGGTCGATGCGGTGCAGCTGGTACAGGTCGATCCGGTCGACGCCGAGGTGGCGCAAGCTGAGTTCGGCTTGCTGGCGCAGGTATTCGGGCCGGGCGACCGGACGCCACTCGTTGGGGCCCTGCCGGGTCAGCCCGGCCTTCGTGGCGATCACCAGGCCTTCGGGGTAGGGATGCAGGGCCTTGCGGATCAGCTGCTCGCTGACGAACGGACCGTAGGAGTCGGCGGTGTCGATGAAGTTCACGCCGAGTTCGACGGCGCGGCGCAGCACCCGCACCGCCTCATCCGGGTCCTTGGGGTCGCCCCACACGCCGGGGCCGGTCAGCTGCATCGCGCCGTACCCGAGCCGATGCACCGGAAGATCGCCGCCGAGGGCGAAGGTTCCGGACGCCGCCGCGGGCTGCGCGTCGAGATCTGTGCTCATGAGGATCGTCCTTCCGAAGCCGGAAACTGCGCGAATACTCCCTGAGGGCCGCACCCGTCCGGGCACGCGCTCTTCTCTGCCGCAACAGCGCTGTCGCGAGGTCGATTCCCGCCGCGGTGTTCGCCGATGGCGTAAACCCGCCCGCGAGATCTGGCGACCGAGCCGAGACCGCGCCTGACCTCCGGCGCATCGGTGCGCCTCGGCAGACGGCACGGACCCCACGGTACCCGGATCCGGACCTGTGCCATCGCGAGCGAACCGGCACTCGAATGCGACGACCTGTCGGCGCTACCCCGCAGGCCGGTCGAACAGGATTGTTTGCATCAGGCGGATCACGCGCCGGGGCGAGCACGCCGGGTCGGTGGAGCCGAAACGCTCGCCCAGGTCGACGACCAGCGCGAACGCGGCGTGCACGAGCAGGCGCGCCTCGGCGGCGGACAGCTCGGGTCGCACGCCGATCAGCAGTTTGGCCCATTCCTCGACGTTGAGGCGCTGGATGTTGCGCAGCACGGTGCGCTCCTCCGGCGGCACGTTGCTGATCTCGGCGTAGTAGACGAAGGTCAGCTCGCGCTCGGCGAACGAACCCGCCACGTACAGCTCGATCAGGGTGTCGAGAGCTTGTTCGGGCGTCTCGGCGGCGGTGACGGCGGGCCCGATGGCGGCCGACACCCGGTCTGCGGCCCGGCGGAACGCGGCCGTCAGGATGTCGCCCTTGCCGCGGTAGAACCGGTACACCGCCGAGGAGGCGGGCAGGCCGGCGGCGGTGGCGATGTCCTCCACGCTGACGTTCGGGTATCCGTGCTGGTGGAACAGCTCGACCGCGCGCATCAGCAGCAATTCGTGCTTGAAGGTCAGCGGGATCTCGGTCGCGGCGAAGCTCTCGGTCTCGGCGCTGCCCGGCGGTGGCAGCTCACACGCGGCGAGCGCGTGGCAGGCCGCGGTCAGCCGCGCGGTGAGCGCCCGCACCGGAATCGACACGTGGTGGTCGCCGATGCTGCTGAGCACGCTCAGCTCCGCCGCGGCGAGCACGGCGCGGTCGGCCTTGGACAGCGCGGGCCGGGTCGCGCCGAGCAGCGAGGTGAGCGTCGCGTTCACGCCCGCGAGCTGGTCGGCCAGGGTGGCCGCGTCCTCGTCCTCCAGGTAGCGCCGCTGCCAGCGCAGCAGCGCCGCGCTGCGCCGGTTGGCGATCGCGGCCTCGATCAGGGCGCCGAGCACGCGCGCGAGTCGTTGCTCGGCGGGCAGGCTGCCGGCCTCGGGGAGCCGGGCCGCTTCCTGACTGACCGTGCCCAACCGCAGCACTTCTTCACGGAACAGCGCGTATTTGCTCGGGTAGTGGCGGTACAGCGCCGCGGAGCTGATGTCGAGCCGGGAGGCGATGTCGTCCATGCTGACGCCGTGGTAGCCCAGCGCGCCGAACGCCTCGGCCGACGCGGCGGCGATCTGGGCGCGCCGGTCGCGCGGTCGGCGCCGGATCACCCGTGCCGGTGTCCCGTCGGCCGCCTTCTCCGCAGCGTGGCGATCCTGGGCACCCATGCCGCGATGGTAGCCCAACCTAACGTTTGGTACACCCAGGCGGCCCTGTCTGGGGAATAACTGAATGCTAGATCACAAATAACTCGCGATCATGCTTCGATGTCGCATTATGAATCGGCCGGGTTGAGAATGTTCGATAACATATGCGGCTATCGCGCGGGCCGGTTGAAGAGCACCAGCTGCATCAGCAGGCGCACCCGGTCCTGGGCGGCCAGCGGCTCGTTGCCGAACGCGCGGCCCAGGTCGACGACCACCGCGAAGGCCGCGTGGACGAGCATGCGCGCCTCCGCCGGAGCCAGTTCCGGGCGCACCTCGCGCAGCAGCCGGGCCCACTCCTCGACACTGAGCCGCTGGATGTTGCGCAGCACCGTGCGCTCATCGGCGGGAACGTGCTGGAATTCCGTGTAATACACGAAGGTGAGGGCGCGTTCGGCGAACGATCCCGCCACGTACTGCGTGATCAACGCGGTGAGCGCGTCCTCGGAATCGGTGGCCGCCGCCACGGCCGGGCCGATCGCGCCGGAAACCCGTTCGGCGGCCCGGCGGAACGCGGCGGCCAGGATGTCGCTCTTGCCGCGGTAGAACCGGTACACCGCCGAGGCGGCCGAAAGCCCTGCGGCGGTGGCGATGTCCTCCACGCTGACGTTCGGATAGCCCCGCTCGTGGAACAGTTCGACCGCTTTGCGCAGCAGCAGTTCGTGTTTGAACGAGTCCGGGATCTCCACCACCGCGACCGGCTCGACCGCGCGGGTGGCGGGCAGTTTCGCGTAGGCGATCGCCCAGCAGGCCGAATGCAGCAGGAGGGCAAGGGGTTTGGCAGGCAGTGCGGCGTGATGGTCGGCGATGCTGGTGATCGTGCTGAGCAGGGCGGCGCGCAGGATGCGCACGTCGTCCTCGGCGAGTTCGGGGCGCAGTGCGGTCAGCTGGCCGCCCAGCGCGCCGAGCACTGTGGCCTGCTGCTCGTTGAGCGTGATCTGGTCGTCGGGCTCGAGGTACCTGACCTCCCAGCGCACGAGCGTGACGGTAGGGCGGTTGTCGATGGTGACCGCGATCAGCGCGTCGAGCACGTGCCGGAGTCGCTGCTCGGCGGACCAGTCGGCCGCTTCCTCGGGCAGCTCGACCGATTCGGTCATCGCCTGACCGACGCGCAGCAGTTCCTCCCGGAACAGCGCGTATTTGCTCGGATAGTGGCGGTACAGCGCCGCGGAGCTGATGCCGAGGCCCGAAGCGATGTCGTCCATGCTCACGCCGTGGTAGCCGAGCGCGCCGAACGCGGCCGCCGACGCCGCGGCGATCTGGGCACGGCGGTTCTTCGGCCTGCGCCGGATCTCGCGAGGTGCCGAGTCGCCGCTGCTCGCCTTCCGCGCCGTACGGCGATTGTCGACACTCATGACGAACATCGTAACGACCTGGCCGTATGGCCGGGCTCGCCGCGTCACGGGATACGGCTCCCGGGGATGAGCGGCCCCCGGGAGCTGTACCTGTTCTCCGGTGCGCGCCGGCAGGCCAGAAGGCGGTACGTGCGTGCCGCCGCGTCCGGAAGTCGACAACCGAACTCGGCCGAGCGGGGGGCACCAGGAACGCCAGGCCGAGAATGATTGTCGAACAGAGACAAACTTACACGAATGTATGTCCAGTACAACAGCAGACTGGAGAAAGAATCGTTGTTCACATACAAGCTCTGCCGCGCCGGGCGGCCACCACCCGGGCCCGGCCGCGCGGCACCGTGGCGATGTTGCGGATCTTGCCGCGCTCGGGCTTGCCGCCGGCCGGGAGCGAAAGGGTGTGCCGGACGAGGATTCCCCGCAGCACGACGGCGCCCTCCAGCAGCGAGAATCCCGCGCCGATGCACCGTCGCACGCCGCCGCCGAACGGCAGCCAGGTGTCCGGGGCCACCTCGCCGTCCAGAAAGCGGCGGGGCGGAACATGGCGACGTCGGGATAGGCATGTCGCCGCAACGCGAGGAGAAACGCTGGCACCGTTCCATGCCCGATGGCCGCAGGCAGGTGCGTGACCCGCAACGGAATCACCGCGCCCGGCATGCATCGGGTAGTGCGGGCGTTGGTGCAGCACTGCGCACTCGCCGCCGAATCCCGGACATGTCCGGGCGTCGATTGCGACTGACCTCGCTGCGCAACCGGCGGTCCGCGCGTTGGCCGGCATCGCCGACCTTCGTGGACCTTTGCGATCGAATCCGCCTGTACCAGTGCGTATTCCTGGTAAGGAGTTCGTCATGGCATTGGCTTTGCGGCCGGTAGACCCCATTCCGGTGCTGGGCGCCGTGATCGCCGCGATACGGCGGATCACGGCGCGCTATCGGCTCACCCCGCAGGAGAAGCGCAACTTGGACGCCGCCCGTGGCGCGCGGGCGGCGGTCTTCACCGCGTCCATCGGCGGACGCGCCTATCGGAGATGACCGACTGCGTGACAGTCGAACTGGTGACGGCCTAGGTCGGCCACGAGATCCCCTCGGCCTCGTGAGCGCGTCGACGCATGGTGGCGCGGGAAGGAGTGCGAACTCCCGCGTCCCGGCGCGCTCGGGAGCGTGCTCAGCCCTGCCCGCCGGGCCGGATCGTGCCGTACCAGTCGAGCAGGTCCGGGTTGTCGACCGCGCTGCGTTCGACGACGCGGCTCGGGTCTGCCCCTTGGAACAGCTTCTTGATCGGGACCTCGAGTTTCTTGCCGGTGCGGGTGTGTGGGATGCCGGGGGCGAGGATGATCTCGTCGGGGACGTGGCGGGGGGAGACCTCGGTGCGGATGGTGCTGTTGATGCGGGTCTTCAGCTCGTCGGTGAGTTCCGCGCCGGGGGCCAGCGTCACGAACAGCGGCATCCAGTAGCCGCCGTCGGGCTGTTCGGCGCCGATCACCAGCGCCTCGGCGATCTCCGGGAGTCGTTCGACGGACTGGTAGATGTCGGCGCTGCCCATCCGGATGCCGTGCCGGTTGAGCGTGGAGTCCGAGCGGCCGTGCACGATCACGCTGTGGTGATCGGTGATGGTGATCCAGTCGCCGTGCCGCCACACGCCGGGGTACACGTCGAAATAGGCGTCGTGATAACGCTTTCCGTCCTCGTCGCGCCAGAAGGCGACCGGCATGGACGGCATCGGCGCAGTGACGACGAGTTCGCCCACCTCACCGCGCACCGGCTGCCCCGCCGGGTCGTAGGCGTCCAGCGCGACCCCGAGGTAGGGCGCCGACAGCTCGCCCGGCCACACCGGCACGGTGCGCACGCCGCCGATGAACGCGGACACCACGTCGGTACCCCCGCTGATCGAGGACACCTGGACGTGCTCGCCGACGTTCTCGCCCAGCCACAGCGCCGAGGAGGTGGGCAGCGAGGAGCCGGTGATGCCGACGGTGCGCAGCGCCGACAGATCGTGATCGGTGCGCGGCACCGCGCCCGCTTTGCTGCACGCCAGCACGTAGCCGGGGCTGGCGCCCAGCACGGTGGCGCCCACGTCGGCGGCGATCCGCCACAGCGCGTCGGGAGCCGGCGCGGTCGGGCTGCCGTCGTAGGTGACGATGGTCGCTCCGGCCAGCAGGCCCGCGACCTGGAAATTCCACATCATCCAGCTCGGGCTGGTGTACCAGAAGAACGTATCCTCGGGACCGATATCAGATTGCAGGGCAACGGCTTTGAGGTGTTCGAGCAGCACGCCGCCGTGGCCGTGCACGATGCCCTTCGGCAGGCCGGTGGTGCCGGAGGAGAACACGATCCACAGCGGGTGGTCGAAACTCACCGATTCGGTGGTGATCACGGGCGGCAGCGACTCGGTGCTGGTCACCGCGTCCTCCCACGAGGTCGCGTCCGGCGTCTCCAGCCCGAGCCGGGAGACCACGACCGTGCCCTTCAGCGTGTCCAGACCAGCGCGCAGGGCGGCGATGTCGTCGCGCTTGTCGTGCGCCTTGCCACCGAAGCGGTAGCCGTCCGCGGTGACCAGCACGGTGGGTTCGAGCTGCCCGAGCCGGTCCAGCGCCGCCTTCGGCGAGTAGTCCTGCCCGCAGGCGCTCCAGACCGCGCCGATGCTCGCGGTGGCCAGGAACGCGACCACCGCCTCCGGGATGTTGGGCAGGTATCCGGCCACCCGGTCACCGGGCCGCACACCCAGCGAACGCAGCGTTTGCGCGAAAGCGGCGGTGTGGTCGATCAATTCGGCCCAGGAGACCTCGCGAACCGGCGCGTCCTCGCTGACCGCCTTGATCGCGGGCCGGTCCGTGCGCAGCTGCCGGATCACCTGGTCCACGTAGTTCAGCCGGGTACCGGGGAACCACTGCGCCCCCGGCATCTCGGCGTTCGCCAGCACCTCGCCCGCGATCTCGCCGAGCTGGAAGTAGTCCCACAGCGCGTGCCAGAACCCGGCGAGATCCCGCACCGACCACTGCCACAGCTCGTGATAGTCGGCCGCGCGCACGCCGGTGCGGTCGGCGACGAAACGTGCGAAGTCGGTGATCCTCGCCTCGGCGACGTCTTGTTCGGTCGGCACCCATTGCGGTTGCATCGCGGTCCTCCTGACTGTGGAAACTCGGTGCTCAGGCGCGGTCGGCGCGCCGCACGATCTGCTCGGCGTGCCGGAACACGGGGCCATCGACCATCCTGCCCTCGAAGGCGAAGACGCCGCGGTGCTTCGGCGCTTCTTCCAGCACCCGCCTGGCCCAGGTGAGCTCCTCCTCCGAAGGCGCGTAGGCGGCCCGCAGCACCGGCACCTGGCTGGGGTGGATCGCGACCTTGGCGTCGAAGCCGATCGCGACCGCGTCCTCCGCCTCCGCGCGCAATCCGTCCAGATCGCAAATGTTCAGATACACCGAATCGAGCGCGAACTTGCCGTACGCCTTGGCGGACAGCAGCGTGGTGGAGCGCACGTGCCGGGCCACGTCGCGGTAGCTGCCGTCGGCGCGCCTGCTCGCGGTGCCGCCGAGCCCGGCGATCAGATCCTCCGCGCCCCACATGACGCCGATCGCGTTATTCGCCGTCATCGCCTCACCGACCCTGAGCGCGCCGAGCGGCGACTCGATCAGCGCGATCACCTCGTACTCGGCCAGCGCCGTCACCTGTTCGGCGGACTCGCATTTCGGCAGCATGAGCCGCCGGTAGGTGGTGTCGGCGAGCGCCGTCAGATCGAGCGCGTGATTTTGCGTGCCCGCCGCGTTGACCCGCACCACCGTGGTCTCGGGGTCCAGCGGGGTAGCGAGCAGCGCCTCGCGCGCCGCCGCCTTGTCAGGCGCGGCGACGCCGTCCTCGAGGTCGAGGATCACCACATCGGCCGCGGCCGCCGCTTTAGCGAAACGTTCCGGGCGATCGGCCGGGCAGAACAACCAGGCCGGGCCCGCCATCTGCCAGCTCACGCGGCAGCACCTCCGGCATGAGCGCGGACCCGCCATCTCCAGACCTGACCGCGCATGTTGTGGACATGTGCGGCGTCCCGCATGATGTCGCTGCGCTGCCGACTTCGGGCCGGGCCGCTGGTGGTGTGTCGGTTGCCGGTACGCGCGGGCGTGCACGTGGTGCCGCTGCGCTGCCGACTTCGGGCCGGGCCGCTGGTGGTGTGTCGGTTGCCGGTACGCGCGGGCGTGCGCGTGGTGCCGCTGCGCTGCCGACTTCGGGCCGGGCCGTTCATGCTGTGTCGGATGCCGGTATTCGCGGGCGTGTGTGTGGTGGTGCTGCGCTGCAGACTCCGCGCGGCGCTGCTCGTGGTGTGTCGGTTGTGGACATCCGCGGCGCTATTCGTGTCGGCGCTGCGCTGTCCGCTCCGGAACGGACCGTTCATGCCGCGTCCTCCGGAGCTTTGCGCACCAGCGTCTTGCGCACAGCGGTCGCGATGACGTCGCCGTGCTGGTTGCGCCCGGTGTGCGCGAAGGTGACGATGCCCTCGCCCGGACGGCTCTTCGACTCCCGCTTGTCGGTGACCACGGTCTCGGCGTACAAGGTGTCGCCGTGGAACACCGGCTTGGGGAACGCGACCTCCGAGAAGCCGAGGTTCGCCACGATGGTGCCCTGGGTCAGCTGCGCCACCGACAGCCCGATCAAGGTGGACAGGGTGAACATCGAGTTCACCAGCCGCTGGTTGAACGGCGGCAGCTGCTCGCTGAACGCCGCGTCCAGGTGCAGCGCCTGCGTGTTCATGGTCAGCGTGGTGAACAGGACGTTGTCCGCCTCGGTGATGGTGCGCCCGGGCCGGTGCTCGTAGACCACCTCGGTGTCGAACTCCTCGAACCACAGGCCGCGCTGCACGACCGTTCGACGGGTCACAGGCCCAGCTCCCGTCCGATCAGCATCAGCTGCACCTCCGTCGTCCCTTCGCCTATCTCCAGGATCTTGCTGTCGCGATAGTGCCGCGCGACGGCGTATTCGTTCATGAACCCGTAGCCGCCGAAGATCTGTGTCGCGTCGCGGGCGTTGTCCATGGCGGCCTCGCTGGCCACCAGCTTCGCGATGGACGCCTGCTTCTTGAACGGCTTGCCCGCCAGCATCAGCGCCGCCGCGTCGTAGTAGGCGGTGCGCGCGGCGTGCGCCCGCGCCTCCATCCGGGCGATCTTGAAGGCGATGGCTTGATTGCGGCCGATGACCTGGCCGAACGCTTCACGCTCCGTCGCGTAGCGCACGCTCTCCTCCACACAGCCCTGCGCGGCCCCGACCGCGAGCGCGGCGATGGCGATGCGCCCCTCGTCGAGGATGCGCAGGAAGTTCGCGTAGCCGCGCCCGCGCTCGCCGAGCAGGTTCTCCTCGGGCACCCGCACGTCGGTGAAGCTGAGCGGATGGGTGTCGGAGGCGTTCCAGCCGACCTTGTTGTACGCGGGCTCGGCGACGAAACCGGGCGTGTCGGTCGGCACCAGGATGGTGGAGATCTCCTTCTTGCCGCCGGTGGTCCCGGTCACCGCGGTCACCGTGACGAGCTTGGTGATGTCGGTGCCGGAGTTGGTGATGAACTGCTTGCTGCCGTTGATGATCCATTCGCCGCCGTCGGCGACCGCGGTGGTCCTGGTGCCGCCCGCGTCGCTGCCCGCGCCCGGCTCGGTGAGCCCGAACGCGGCGAGGTTGCGGCCGCTGGTCAGCTGCGGCAGCCATTCCTGCTTCTGCTTGTCGTTGCCGAAGCGGTAGATCGGCATCGCGCCCAGCGACACCCCGGCCTCCAGCGTGATCGCCACGCTCTGGTCGACCTTGCCCAGTTCCTCGAGCGCCAGGCAGAGCGCGAAATAGTCGCCGCCCATGCCGCCGTACTCCTCGGGGAACGGCAGGCCGAACAGGCCCATCTCGGCCATCCCCGCCACCACCTCGTAGGGGAAGGTGTGGTTCGCGTCGTGCTCGGCCGCCACCGGAGCGACCACCGACCGCGCGAAGTCGCGCACGGTCAGCGCGAGGTCGCGGTACTCCTCCGGCAGCGTGCCGGTGGACAGGAAGTCGGTCATGCGGGGATTCCTTCTCGTTCGGCGTGATTCGTTTCGGCGTGCGCGACGACGCGCGCCAGCACCTGGTCCAGGCGCACCTGGGCGCCCGGCTCGACCAGTAGTTCGACGGTTCCGGCGACCGGCGCGGTGAGCGCGTGCTCCATCTTCATCGCCTCCACGACGACCACCGGATCTCCGGCGGCGACGAGGGCGCCGGAAGCGACCGGCGCCGCGATCACCGAACCCGGCATGGGGGAGCGGATCTCGGCGTCGCCCACGTGCTCGTCGCCGCCGCGCACGTTGGCCTCGGCCACTTCGCGCAGCGCCGCGATGCCGGAGGGTCCCGCCACCCACAGCAGGCCGTCCTGTTCGGCGACCCGGTAGGTGCGGCGCAAGCCGTCCAGGGTGAGCGTGAGCACGCCCGCGGATGGCGTGGACGCGGTGAAAGACGCCCTCAGTGAACGGCTTTCGCCCTCGTCGACCCATACGGTCCCGTTGGCGGGCGTGCCGGAGAGATAGACGTGTTCGACGCGCTCGCCGCCCGCGAGCCGGATGGGAGTGGGCGCGTCGGTCCCGATCCGCCAGCCGGACGGCACCTCCCAGGGATCACGCGGCGCGGCGGGCCAGCGGCGCAACCAGTGCCAGGCCGCCGCCGCGACGAACTCGTCGTCGCCGACGGAAGCGGGCCGGAAATCGGCGACTCGCCGGTCCAGCAGGTCCGTGTCCAGCCGCCCTTCGGCCACGTCCGGGTCGTCGAGCAGGAAACGCAGGAATTCGATATTGCTGGTGACGCCGAGCAGGACGGTGTCGGCCAGCGCGCGATCCAGTTTCGCCAGCGCGGCCGTGCGGTCGGCGGCATGGGCGATGACCTTCGACAGCATCGGGTCGTAGTCGCTGCCGACGCGCGTGCCGATCCGCAGGCCCGAATCGACCCGCACGCCGGGACCCTCCGGCTCGTCGAGGTCGAGCACGGTGCCGCCGGTGGGCAGGAACCCGCGCCCGGGATCCTCCGCGTACACCCTGGCCTCGATCGCGTGCCCGACCATGCGGATGTCGTCCTGCGCCACCGCCAGCTTCTGCCCGGCCGCCACCCGGACCTGGCATTCCACCAGGTCGACGCCGGTGACCAGCTCGGTGACCGGATGCTCCACCTGCAGCCGGGTGTTCATCTCCATGAAGAAGAACTCGTCGGGGCGGTCGGCGGAGACGATGAACTCCACGGTCCCCGCGCCCACGTAGTCCACGCTGCGCGCGGTGTTGCAGGCGGCGGCGCCGATCCTGGCCCTGGTGGCCGCGTCCAGCAGCGGCGAGGGCGCCTCCTCGATCACCTTCTGATGGCGGCGCTGCAAGCTGCATTCGCGTTCGCCCAGGTGCAGCACGTTGCCGAACTGGTCGGCAAGCACCTGCACCTCGATGTGCCGCGGCCGGGTGACGAAGCGTTCCAGGAACAGCGTGTCGTCACCGAACGCGGCGGCGGCCTCGCGCCGGGCGCTGCGCAGCGCCTCCGGCAGCCGGGCCGGATCGTCCACCCGGCGCATGCCCTTGCCTCCGCCGCCCGCGGACGGCTTGACCAGCACCGGATAGCCGACTTCCGCTGCCGCGGCGATCAGATCGTCATCGGTCAGGCCGGGCGTGGCGATGCCGGGCACCACCGGGACGCCGAACGCGGCCACGGTGTTCTTCGCGGTGATCTTGTCGCCCATCACCTCGATGGCGCGGGCCGGCGGGCCCAGGAAGACGATGCCCGCCTCGGCCAGCGCGGCGGCGAACGCGGCGTTCTCCGAAAGGAACCCGTAGCCGGGGTGCACCGCTTGCGCGCCTGCGCGCACGGCGGCGGCCACCACCCGGTCGATGGCGAGATAGCTCTCCCGGGCCGGAGCCGGGCCGAGGCGCACCGCCGTGTCGGATTCGTGGACGTGGCGGGCGTCCGCGTCGGCGTCGCTGTAGACGGCCACCGAGCGAATTCCCAAGGCGCGCAGCGTACGGATCACCCGCACCGCGATCTCGCCGCGGTTGGCGACGAGCACGGTGTCGAATCCGACGGGAACGGATCTGTTCAGCATCGTCATCACATCCGGAATACGCCGTAGGAAACGGGTTCGAGCGGGGCTTGCGCGCACACCGAGAGAGCCAGCCCGAGCACGGTTCTGGTGTCGGCGGGATCGATCACGCCGTCGTCCCACAACCTGGCCGTCGAGTAGTAGGGGTTGCCCTGGCTCTCGTACTGTTCCCGGATCGGGGCCTTGAACGCCTCTTCGTCCTCGGCCGACCAGGGCTGCCCGTTGCTGTCGAGCTGGTCGCCGCGCACCGTCGCCAGCACCGACGCCGCCTGCTCGCCGCCCATCACCGAGATGCGTGCGTTCGGCCACATCCACAGGAAGCGCGGCGAATACGCGCGCCCGCACATCGAGTAGTTGCCCGCGCCGTAGGAGCCGCCGATGACGACGGTGAGCTTCGGCACGCGCGCGCAGGCCACCGCGGTCACCATCTTCGCGCCGTGCTTGGCGATGCCGCCCGCCTCGTAATCGCGGCCGACCATGAAGCCGGTGATGTTCTGCAGGAACAACAACGGGATGCTGCGCTTGTCGCACAGCTCGATGAAATGCGCGCCTTTCATGGCGGATTCGCTGAACAGCACGCCGTTGTTGGCGACGATGCCCACCGGATGTCCATGGATGTGCGCGAATCCGGTGACCAAGGTCTTGCCGTATTCGGCCTTGAACTCGTGGAAGCCGCTCTCGCCCTCGGGTGTGCCGTCGACCAGCCGGTGAATCACTTCGCGCACGTCGTAGGGGGTGCGCAGATCCACCGGCACCACGTCGTAGAGCTCGGATTCCGGCGCGGCGGGCGCGATGACCGGACGGACGTCCCACGGGACCGGCGTGCGCGGTCCGAGGGTGGCCACGATGCGGCGCACGATGCGCAGCGCGTCCTGGTCGTCCTCGGCCAAGTGGTCGGTGACACCGGAGGTGCGCGAATGCAACTCGCCGCCGCCGAGTTCCTCGGCCGTGACCACCTCACCGGTCGCGGCCTTCACCAGCGGCGGGCCGCCGAGGAAGATGGTGCCCTGGTTGCGCACGATCACTGCCTCGTCGCTCATCGCGGGCACGTAGGCGCCACCGGCGGTGCACGAGCCGAGCACCGCGGCGATCTGCGGGATCCCCTTGGCGCTCATGGTGGCCTGGTTGTAGAAGATGCGCCCGAAGTGCTCCCGGTCGGGGAACACCTCGTCCTGGCGCGGCAGGTACGCGCCGCCCGAGTCGACCAGGTACACGCACGGCAGCTGGTTCTGCAACGCGATCTCCTGCGCGCGCAGATGCTTCTTCACCGTCATGGGGTAGTAGGTGCCGCCCTTGACCGTCGCGTCGTTGGCCACGATCACGCACTCCCGGCCGGACACCCGGCCGATCCCGGTGATGATCCCGGCGCCGGGAGACTCGTCGCCGTACATCCCGGTCGCGGCCAGCGGGGAGAGCTCGAGGAACGGGCTTCCCGGGTCCAGCAGTTGGTCCACGCGCTGCCGGGGGAGCAGCTTGCCGCGCGCGACGTGGCGGTCGCGCGCCTTCGCCGGGCCGCCCAGCGCCGCGGCAGCCAGCCGGGCGCGCAGGTCGTCGACCAGCGCCGCGTGCGCGGCGCGGTTTCCGACGGCCTCTTCGGTAACGGTCATCACGCCATCCTGTCGTCCAGTTAGTCGACGATAACTGGAATTCAGGTTAGTCTTGATTAACCGAACTGTCCAGGTCGGCGGAAAGGAACGCGTGTGACCAGTGCCGAATCCGTCGCGCCCACTCGTCGTGAGCAACTGAAGGCGCAGCGCAGGACACAACTGCTGGAGGCCGGAGCGCGGTTGATCGCCGACCGCGGCTTCCTCGGCATGCGCCTGGACGACCTGGGCGCCGCCGTCGGGATCAGCGGCCCCGCGGTCTACCGGCACTTCCCGAACAAAGAGGCGTTGCTGGTCGAGCTGCTGGTCGGCGTGAGCCAGCGCCTGCTCGACGGCGGCAAGGCGGTGGTCGCGGGCGCGAACTCCGCCGAACAGGCGCTCGCCGGGCTGGTCGATCACCACTTGGACTTCGCGCTGGGCGAACCGGAGCTGATCCGCATCCAGGACCGCGACCTGGACAACGTGCCCGCCGCCGCCCGCCGGGAGATCCGCCGCACCCAGCGCCGGTACGTGGAGATCTGGGTGGGCGTGCTGCGCGAGTTGCATCCGGAGCTACCCGAGGAGACGGCGCGGGTGCAGGCCCACGCCGTCTTCGGGCTGATCAACTCCACCCCGCACAGCGCGAGCGAGGCGACCGCCGCACGGGCCCGGCCGGTGCTGCGCGGGATGGCGCTGACCGCGCTGGGTTGAGCGCCCCCTCATCGAGCGCTCCACCCGCCGTCCATCGTGTAGGCCGCGCCGGTGACCATGCCCGCCTCCGGCGACACGAGCCAGCTCACCAGCGACGCGACCTCCTCCGGCTCCACGAGGCGCTTGATCGCGCTCTCGGTGAGCAGGATCTTCTCCACCACTTCCTGTTCGGGCACGCCGTGCGCCTTGGCCTGGTCGGCGATCTGCTTGTCCACCAGCGCTGTCCGCACATAGCCCGGGTTGACGCAATTGCTCGTCACCCCGTGCGGGCCGCCCTCCAAGGCGGTGACCTTCGACAGCCCTTCCAACCCGTGTTTGGCCGTCACGTAGGCGACCTTGTATTCGGAGGCGCGCAGGCCGTGCACCGACGAGATGTTGACGATCCGTCCCCAGCCCTGCCGGTACATGTGCGGCAGCGCCGCGCGCACCAGCAGGAACGGCGCCTCGACCATCAGCGTGAGCAGGTCGCGGAAGCGCTGCGGCGCGAACTCCTGGATCGGGCTGACGTGTTGCACCCCGGCGTTGTTCACCAGGATGTCGACGTCGAGCGCCAGGTCCTCCAGCGCCGCGACGTCGAGCAGGTCCACCGCCCACGCCTTGCCGCCCAGTTCCCCGGCCACGGTCTTCGCGCCGGCCTCGTCGACGTCCGCGACCGTGACCGTGGCGCCGCGCGCCGCGAGGGCACGGGCGCACGCCGCGCCGATGCCGCTCGCGCCGCCGGTGACCAGGGCGCTGCGCCCCGCCAGAGCACTCATCGCACGGTCACTTCGGCCCGCGCGCCGAGCGTCGCGGCGTCGGCGTGATCGATGCTTTCCAAGGTCAGCCCCTTCGTCTCTCGTGCGACGAGCACGGCGATCGCGCTCACCGCCGCGGCGCCCGCCAGGTACCAGGCGATCGGCACCGCGGAGTGGTAGGTGTTCAGCAGCCGGACGGCGATGATCGGCGCGAGCGAACCGGCCACGATCGAGGTCACCTGATAGCCCAGCGACACACCGGAGTAGCGCATCCGGGTGGGGAACATCTCGGCCATGATCGCGGGCTGTCCGGCGTACATGAAGGCGTGGAAGATCAAGCCGATGACGATGGCGGACATGATGACCACGTTGTGCCCGCTGTCCATCATCGGGAAGGCGAAGAAGCCCCAGGTGCCCGCGGTGAGCGCGCCGACCAGGTAGACCGGCCGCCTGCCGAAGCGGTCGGACAGGCTGCCCACCAGCGGGATGGTCACGAAGTGCACCGCGTGCGCGGCGAGCAGCCACCACAGGATCACCGCGGTGTCGGCGTGCACCTGCGTCTTCAGGTAGGTGATGGTGAACGTGACCACCAGGTAGTACATGACGTTCTCGCCGAAACGCAGCCCCATCGCGGTCAGCACCCCGCGGGGGTAGCGGCGCAGCACCTCGACCACGCTCAGCGAGGTCGCCTTGATCTGCTCGGCTTCCCGCTGCGCCGCGACGAAGATGGGCGCGTCGGTGATCTTGGTGCGGATGTAGTAGCCGATCAGCACCACGACCGCCGACAGCCAGAACGCGACCCGCCAGCCCCAGCCGAGGAACGCCTCGTCCGACAGCGTGGAGGTGAGCACCAGCAGCACTACCGTCGCCAGCAGGTTGCCCGCGGGCACGCCCGCCTGCGGCCAGCTCGCCCAGAAGCCGCGGCTGCGGCTCGGGCTGTGCTCGGCGACCAGCAGCACCGCGCCGCCCCACTCCCCGCCGACCGCGAAACCCTGGATGAAGCGCAGCGCCACCAGCAGTGCGGGCGCCCAGTAGCCGATCTGTCCGAAGGTGGGCAGGCAGCCCATCAGGAAGGTCGCGCTACCCACCAGCACCAGGCTGAACTGCAGCAGTTTCTTGCGGCCGTACTTGTCACCGAAGTGCCCGAAGACCACGCCGCCGAGCGGGCGCGCCGCGAACCCGACCGCGTAGGTGATGAACGCGGCGAGGATGGCGTCCAGGTCACTGGTGCCCTTGGCGAAGAACACCTTGCTGAACACCAGCGTGGCTGCGGTGCCGTAGAGGAAGAACTCGTACCACTCCACGACGGTGCCCGCCATCGACGCGGCCACCACGCGGCGCAGGCCGCTGGTCGTCCCGCCGGAATCCGCCGCCGCTGTCGTCGCGGCGCTGTGCTCCCTCATCGCACTTCTCCTTCGTGCCGGGGGCCACACTTCGATCCCGATGTGACCGCCCCCACATTGCTCGGCTGCACCGAGTATTAGTGCAGACGATTTGCGCCGCAATGACCATTAATGCAGTTCTTCTCTGCAAAGATGCAGATATGCGCCCGGCCTCTGCTGGTCGTCCCAGCGCGGACGACCTTCTCGTCCTCCTGGCCGTCGGGCGCTCGGGCCGATTCGTCACCGCGGCCGAGGAACTCGGCATCAACCACACCACCATCTCCCGGCGTATCGCCGCGCTGGAGCAGACCCTCGGCGGCCGGGTGCTCACCCGGGTGGCCGGTGGGTGGGAACTGACCGATCTCGGCCGGGAGGCGCTGGCCGCCGCGGAGGCGGTGGAGTCGGCGGTGAAATCACTGGCCGCGGACGAAAGCGGGAACCGGGTGCTGGAGGGCGTGGTCCGAATCTCGGCGACCGACGGTTTCAGCGCCTACATCGCCGCGCCCGCCGCCGCCGAGGTGCAGCGGCGGCATCCGAAGATCTCGGTCGAGATCGTGGCGACCACACGCCGCGCTTCGCAACAGCGGTCCGGCCTGGACCTCGAGATAGTCGTGGGGGAGCCGCAGGTGCACCGCGCCACCGCCACGCACCTGGCCGACTACTGCCTCGGCCTCTACGGCTCCCGCGGGTACCTGCGCGAACACGGCGCGCCCGCGACGATCGATGACCTGGCCCGATATCCGCTCGTCTACTTCATCGATTCCATGCTGCAAGTCGATGATCTCGACCTGGCTTCCAGCTTCGTACCCACGATGCGCGAATCTGTCACTTCGACCAATGTTTTCGTGCACGTGGAAGCCACGCGCGCCTCGGCCGGTCTGGGCCTGCTGCCCTGCTTCATGGCCGACCGCCACACAGATCTCGTTCGTATCCTGGCCGATTCGGTGACGGTAACCCTCGGCTACTGGCTCGTCGCCCGCACCGAAACCCTCCGCCGCCCGGAAGTGGCCGCCGTCGTCACCGCGATCCGCGCCATGGTCGCCGATCAGCGTGACACCCTCCTGGGCCGCCGTCGCTGAGACCGCAAGCGCATCGGTCGCCCTCTGCGAATTCGCAATCCGGCCATCCAGGACGCTGTCGCAACCACGAACATCCTCGGCCGGAAACTGCTCGCGCACAACCCCGCCGCCCCAGACGAGCCCGGGGCGAGATCGACTGCCATAAACGGTGTGTGACCCGTCACCGGCTCCGGGCAGAAATGGGGTTTCCCGCGCTCTCGATCGGTCAACAAACCATGCGGCGGACCGCCGGTCGGGGGCGCGGACGCCGATGACGATCGAATCCATTGCCCGGCACGAGGATCGCGCCCGGCCAGGGCGCAGAAGGAGGACAAGTGCGATCCATCCGAGCCGGTCTCATCGCCGTGACGCTCGTTGCCGCCACCGTGGCGGGGACGAGTTCGGCGCATGCCGATGAGACCCTGCCCGGCGCGCCGAAGGACGAGATCATCACGGTGGACGTCGATCTGCTGGGCTGCTCCCTCGGCGCCGGACTCGGCCTCGACCTCCTGCTGGCGCTCACCGCGGGCAACGGTTCCAGCACCACCATCGGTTCCGGGCTGGCCACCCGCCTGCGCGCCGCGGGCTGCCTGCCCTGGCAGCGCTGATCCATAGCGGAGTTCGACGGCATGCACCCTGATCCGCACACCAGCGGTGGGGGCATGGCTTTCGTTGTTTCGCCGGTGGGTCGAGAGTGCAGGACTATGGGGACGTGAGTACTCCTGCACCCGGACCTGTCTTCGACGTGATCGCCGTGCTGAACGGCGTGGTGGACCTGCACTCCTATCCGCGCCGGAACCTGGTCCTGAGCTCGCCGCCGCGGATAGAGTTCCGCGCCCTGGGGGACAACAGAACAACGATCTTCGAGCCGGTTGTCCACCTGCTCAATGGCATCGAACTGCTCGAATCCCAGGGTTGGGAGCTGGTCAGCGTGATCGAACGGAGCGTCGACAGCTCGGACCGCAGGGAGTGCTGCGTGATGGCGTTCATGCGCCGCCCCTGATGAATCGGCCGGCCGTCTCCGGGCCGCCGATCGCCCACTTCGACGCCACCGCTCGAGCGGAGGCCCGGAGAGCGGCGTCCGGCGGTCAATACACTCGCGCGCATGACCGTGCATTTCATCGGGGCCGGGCGGGTGGGTCGCGCGCTCACGCCCGCGGTGTCGTGCGCGCAATCCCACCTCTACGACCCGGCGCGGGTCCGCGGGTGCGGAGCGCTCCTGCGCTTGGGGCGGACCTGAGCGATCCGAAAGCGGCGAAGGAAACGAAATCGACCAGGAGGGCCCCCGGTGGAGCTCAGGGACATCGAGATCTTCTTGACATTGGCCGAGGAACTGCACTTCGGTCGCACCGCAATGCGGCTGCACTTGTCCCAGGCGCGGATCAGCCAGTCCATCAAGAATCAGGAACGCCGCATCGGCGCCCGTCTCGTCGATCGCTCCAATCCACGCGATATTCAGCTGACTCCGATCGGGAACCGCCTGTTCGCCGAACTGCTGCCGAACTATCGCGGCGTGGTCCGAGCCATCGAACACGCCCGCCAGAGCGCGCGTGGGATCTCCGATGTGTTGCGGGTCGCCATGATCGGCTACAACCCGTACGACTATCAGCCGTTCTGGGATGCATTTCGTCGTAACCATCCCGGGTGGGAACTGCGTATCCGCAGTAGCGAATTCGGCGACCAGTTCGGCCCGCTGCGCCGCGACGAAGCCGACATCGTCATCGCCTGGCTCCCCGTCGAAGAACCGGGCCTGACCGTAGGGCCAACCATCTTCACCGAGCGCATGGTGGCGTTGATGCCGGACAATCATGAACTGGCGGGCGAAAAATGGATTTCACTGGAAACATTCGGCGATCGCGGCGTACTCGCGCCGGCCGACCCCATGCCCGAGTACTGGGAGGATGCGGTCAGTCCTTTCCACACTCCTTCCGGACGTCCGATCCACCGCGTCGCGCCCATCTCGACGTTGGAAGACATCCTGGTCAGCGCCAGCACAAGCGAAGTCTTCACCAGCTGCATGAGTCATATCGCTCGGTACTATCCGCGCCCGGGCATCACCTATACGCCGATCAGCGATTCCCGGCTGGTTCGCTGGGCGTTGGTCTGGCGCACGGAGTCGGAGACCCAGCAGATTCGCGCTCTCGCGCGAGTAGTCCGCGACCTGGGTGCACTCGAACGAGGGTGACGAAGCTGCCTGTCACGCTCGATCCCAGCGCTTCAGCAGTTCTGCGCGAGCGCTGCGAGGCAGCACCAGTTGCTGTTGTTCCGCCACGAGTCCAGCCGCTTGCATCGGAGGTGGCGTCGCGGTCGGGGGACCGACGGGCGAGAACCCCAGCTTCAGATGCGCGGCATAGGCTTCGGTGCGGATCGTCGTGTTGCAGTGGACATCGACATCACCGAAGAATTGCAGCGCTTCGCGCATCAAGGCGCGCCCTATGCCCATGGCGTGATACTCCGGCAGAATGTGCCACGCGTAGAGCTGCCCATCGCCGTTCGGGCGCCGTGCGGCCTCGACGAACCCGGTGATCTGCCCGTCGGGGGCGCGATGCACGAAGAAGGTTCGTCCGTACTCGGTAAGCGATGTCGTGAGCTCTCGATGTTTTCGCGATGCCATGTCGGCGATGAGCCGCTGTACTCCGCCGGTTTCGGCTCCGGGCAGATTCTCATAGGCCTTCTCGCATCCGCGCAGTAGTGCGTTGACGAGACCCGGCACATCCGCCACAGTCGCGTGTTGGATGGCCGATCGCGGGATCTCGCGTCGCCTCCCATCTGCATGACTTGATTTGTGCGATGACGACAGGACCTGTCGCGTTGCCGAGGCATCGGTCGCCCCCGGCACTTCACTGTGTTTCCGAAGTCCGTGAGCGATCGTGCGGTATCCGGTCCCCGCTCCGGCACCGGCTGCCTTCGTTGTCTTCGTCAAGCGGGCTGCGATCCGGGCCAACAAGGAAGGTAAGTCTTTCAGCGCAACCACCACAGATCGTCCGAAAGTTCTCCCCCCACGACTCGGAAGGGCCGGCGAATCTGCCGCATGGGCCGGATCTCGGACAACAACGCTCCAGGAGACAAGATCGGATGTGTATCCCAAGCGTGCGATGACCACCAGCGCGGAACAACGCCGAATCCGGGCGTAGACGATCACTCATACTTATCGGTCGCGACGCACCCGCCCACAATCACAGGCCGACCGCGCCGTGCAGCACCGGCCCAGCCGCTGCGAAGTCACAGGTCTGGCCGAGACCCTTTTGTCATGCCGTGCGGGCGGTGCGGGTGTCGAAGCGGTGGCGGAAGTGTTCGGCGTCGTCGCCTCGTGTGCGGGTGGCGGCGACGCGGACCGGGCGTAGTTCGGCGAGGAGGCGCGGGGAGTTCACCTGGGTTTCCAGCAGGTTCAGGGTGGCGTGGGCTTCGGTGATGGCCGAGGTGGTGTCGCCGAGGCCCGCCAGGGCGGCGGAGTAGTAGGCGCGGTAGGAGGCTTCGTCCCGCGGACTCTGGGTGCCGCGGTCGCCGATCGTTTCCCGGTAGATGCCGACCGCGCGGTCGTGCTGGCCCAGGTAGACGCGGCCGCGCGCCTCGATGGACCGAATCTCGAACGGCGTGACATGGTGCAGCCACACCGGCTCGTCGGCGTCGTCGAGCCCTCGATCGACTTCACGCCAGGCGCGCGTCATCGCTTGTTCGAAGTCCTGTCGTTCCCCGATCGCCGCGTGCGCCACGGCCTCCCGCGCGGAGCGAACCGCATTCAGCCGGGCCGATGGGATCCGGCGAGCGAGATGGCTGGCGCGCTGTGCCAGCCGCACCGGTTCGCGGCTGGCCGGTCGGTCGGTGGTCAAGAACGTCAAGCTGGCGAGTGCATTGGCGAGCAATTCGTCATTGTCGGCCTGCTCGGCCAGCAGCACCGCTTCTACGTAGCAGCGCCGCGCGACACCGGAGCGCCCGGCATCCAGAGAGAGCCAACCTGCGCAGCGAGCGAGGCGGCTGGTCTCGGTCAACAGCCGCACACCGGTGTGACTGCCATAGACGCCGTGGTCGAGCAGTCGGCGAGCCAACGCGTATTGCCGGAGTGCGAATTCGGCGATATCCCCGCCGCCGAAGTGGTTGTCGTGCTGCCATATGCGCTGCGTGAGTGTCTGCAAGTAGTCGACGTGACTGGACCCGACCCGCGTTGGCACGGTGGATGCCGTAGTGCTCGCGGCCAACGTGGTGATCGTCGCTGCCAGGCCGAATTGTCTGCGGTCCATGTCGTCGGCTCCTCTCCCCCCATCTCCGATGGTCCTCGGATCCCCCGCTCCCAGCAAGATTGGAAGCAACGCCGTGCGCGGCACCCCTAACGCATCGGCGGCGCGGACCAGTTCCCGCACATCGAATATGGTCCCCACTTCTCCGCGTTCGACGCGTCCCGCGTGGGTGCGGTCCCAGTGCAGGAGTGCGCCGAAGTCGGCCTGCGAGAGTCCCATCTTTCTGCGGACGAGGGCGAGAGCCTGACCGGGCCGCCCTTCAGCGAGCAACTTCCGGAATTGTGGCGACTTCCACTCCTCTTCCATCTCGTTATCGATCACCATCGGCCCCCCGTCCCGAAATCTATTGTGAACTGCGCACTTTAAGTACTGTTCGAAAGCTGCGCGGTGGCTACCGCAGATATCGCACATCTCGTCTCGCGCGCTTGACAGCATCGAGGGCGCAATACTCGCCGAATTGGGTCGGCTGAACGACTGGGCGATGGCTGACTGTGTTTTACACGAATATGACGGTTGCTACCTGCGACGTATGGAGCCAACCGCCTGGCGGCGGGATGCGCGGCAGCCCCGAGTCATGCCGTGCGGGCGGTGCGGGTGTCGAAGCGGTGGCGGAAGTGTTCGGCGTCGTCGCCTCGTGTGCGGGTGGCGGCGACGCGGACCGGGCGTAGTTCGGCGAGGAGGCGCGGGGAGTTCACCTGGGTTTCCAGCAGGTTCAGGGTGGCGTGGGCTTCGGTGATGGCCGAGGTGGTGTCGCCGAGGCCCGCCAGGGCGGCGGAGTAGTAGGCGCGGTAGGAGGCTTCGTCCCGGGGGAAGAAGTCGGCGTGGGCGATGCTCTCGCGCCACAGATCCACCGCACGGCTGTGGTGGCCGAGCATGCGGAGTCCTCGTGCCTCATGGGCGCGCAACTCGGCCTCGGTGACGTGATCCAACCAGGCCGGATCGTCCGGGCTGTCGAGACCGCGATCGGCTTCGCGCCAGACTCGCGTCATCGCGCGATCGAATTCCCGCTCGTCGCCGACGGCCGCATACGCCGTCGCCTCTTCGGCGGCCTTCAATGCGTTCATGCGGGCCGAAGGAATGCCCCTGACCAGTTCGGTCGACCGCCGAGCCAAGCGCACGGGCTCGGCGAACGAGGCCGGTGACGACGCGGCGAGGTTCGCGAGGTCTCCGAGGGCGGCGGCCAATAAAGTATTGTCGCCGCACTGTTCGGCGAGCAGAACCGATTCCGTCAGTCGGCGTCGAGCCGTGCCAGGGTGATTATTGTCGCGGGCCAGCCACGCGACGGTATTCGACAACCATCCCGTGGCGCTGACCAACTCGTCGCCTATGCGCCGGCCGTACGACCTCGAGTCCAGTAGCCGTCGCACGGAGGCGTATTGCCGTGCCGCGTAGTGGAATACTCCGCCGCCTCCGTGATGGTTGTCGTGCTCCCAAAGCCGTTGTGAGAGCGCACGGATGTACGTGACATGACCGGTGCCGACTCGTATCGGTTCCGCCGCCCTGCTCGGCGGTATGGCGACACCCGCCACTGCCGTCATCGTCGCTGCCAGGCCGAATTGTCTGCGGTCCACGTCATCGACTCCTTCGCCAGCCCCGTTGTCGATGGTCCCCGTCTCAGGTGTCGCGAGCAAGAGAGGGAGCAGCGCGGAGCGGGGGATGCCGAGGGCATCGGCGGCGCGGACGAGTTCCCGCACATCGAATATGGTCCCCACTTCTCCGCGTTCGACGCGTCCCGCGTGGGTGCGGTCCCAGTGCAGGAGTGCGCCGAAGTCGGCCTGCGAGAGTCCCATTTCTCTACGGACGAGGGCGAGGGCTCGACCGGGCTGTCCCTCGGCGAGCAATGTGCGGAATTGTGGCGACTTCCACGCGCCGCCGATCCCCTGATCCATGATTCTTCGCCCCCTGCCCCGAATTCCACTGTGTCGAGCGAACCTTAAGCAAGTTCGCCCGGGTTGTGGCGCGCAACCGCAGATATCGCACACCTGCTCTCGTGCGCTTGACAGCGTGGAGATACGGCTTGCGTTCCTCGAGGCTCGAAGTGCGCGCCGCCGGGGTGATGCCGTGCCCGGCACGGCACTCCGGACGCGGTGAGCCGCGAAGGGTGGCGAAAGCCCCCGGCGGCGGGCGCTCCCATCGAACGAGAGGTGATCATGAAGCCGAAAGTTGTCGGATATCTGCGCCGCGACATCTCCGGACGCCGCACGCGCAGACACGAAATGGAAATCCGCGCGCTGGCGAAGGCGTCGGGGTTCGATCTGGCGCGCACCCTGGTCGCCGGGCCGACCGCGCCCGCGTCGCTCGCGGCGCTGCTCACCGTGGTGGTTCGCGTCGGCGCGGTCGCGGTGCTGACTCCCACCCTGGAACACGTGGAATTCCGGGCGGACGAGATCATGGCGGTGTGCGCGTTGATCACGCTCGAATCCCGCCACTGTCCGCCGCGGGGGATGGCGCCCGCCCCGCCGCCTCCTGGCCCCTCGGGCCCCGCATCGGCAATCGGATGGAAGCAACGGTCACCGTGACCCGTGCCATGATCGCCGAGCTTCTCGGCCGACCGCATTGATGTCGTCACGAATCTGACTGCCGCAGGACCTCAGCAGCGCTGGAGGGCTGGAGCCGACAGGAGAATCCTGCGGTGGTCCCGCGATGAGTTTCGGTGTCCCGGCACGTCCAACTCTTTGAGGCCGTGTCGGTCTCGCAGGGATAGGAGGGCTCGATGTCGGAAACGAACCAGGAATCATTCGGGCCGCGACGGCTGGCGCAGCATCCGACCGTCCAGCGGATGGCGCAGCGGCCGCGGACCACGCCTGACCCGGTGCTGTCCACCGCTCAACTGCGCGAGATCTGTCTTGCCGCAGGCGCGGACGACGTGGGCTTCGTTCCGGTCGACGACCCGCGCGTGGCCGAAGAACTCGAGCACGCCCGCGGAATATTGCCCAGCGCACGAACATTCATCGCCTTCTGTGTGCGGATGAATCGCGATAATCTCCGCAGCCCCCAGCGCAGCCTGGCCAACGCCGAGTTCAACCACGCCGACGACGAAACGAATGAGGTCTCCCGCCGGATCACGCGGGCGCTCCAGGACGCCGGCTATCGCGCCGTGTATCCGGCGCCGGGATATCCGATGGAGGTCGATCAGTTTCCCGGGCGCGTCTGGGTGATCGCGCACAAGGTGGTGGCGCAGGCGGCGGGCTTGGGCGTGATGGGCATCCACCGCAACGTCATTCATCCGAAGTTCGGCAACTTCATCCTGCTCGGCACCGTGGTGACCGATGCCGTGGTCGACGAGCCGAGTGCCGCGCTGGATTTCAACCCGTGTCTCGAGTGCAAGTTGTGCGTGTCCGCCTGCCCGGTCGGCGCGATCACCGACGACGGCGGGTTCGATTTCCAGGCGTGCTACACGCACAACTACCGGGAGTTCATGGGCGGCTTCACCGATTGGGCCGAAACCATCGCAGACAGCGCCGACCGTGCCGAGTATCGCGAACGGGTGACCACGGGTGAGTCGTTCTCGATGTGGCAGAGCCTGTCGTTCAAGCCGAACTACAAGGCCGGCTACTGCATGGCCGTGTGCCCGGCCGGTGAGGATGTGATCGGAGCTTTCCTCGACGACCGGAAGGGGCACTTGGCGGAGGTGGTGCGGCCGTTGCAGAACAAGCCGGAACCTGTCTACGTGCTGCCGGGCTCCGCCGCGGAGGAGCACGTCACACGCCGTTTTCCAGCCAAGACCCCGAAGCCGGTCACCAACGGCTTCCCGGACGAGGTGAACACGCTGCTCGATCAGATCGGCCCCCGGCCCCGCCCGCGCGGCGCCTCGGACTGATCGGGGAGCGAATTCTCCGCAGCTGAAGGGGCCCGGGCAGGAGCGCGGTGCGGTTGTCCGGAGCCTGCCCTCGTCCAGAGAAACCGACCGATCGGTAGTAAATTCCCTCCCTGAGACGTCGACAGTCCATCCGGGGCCTCCGCCCCGGCCGGACATCGAACCGCTGCCGGGCGGTTGTCGCAGGTGAAGGTGAGGGATCATGGCCGAGTACGCGCCGACTCTGGTCGCAATCTACGACGTCGGTCACGCGCAACCGCGCCGAGTGGCCGAATTCGGGTCGAATCCGGACGGTGGCGTGACGCTCACGGTGATCGATCCCGACGGATGCCTCGTCGCCGAACGGTTGTACGAGCGCGGTATCAAAGTTTTCGATCCGCCCAGGCGGATATTGCCGGACGAGGGCCCGCCTTTCCTGCGTGCGTTGCTCGATTCGCAAGCGATGAGCTACTACCGCGTTGTCGATGAAAGCCCGGATGAGCGGCAACGGCCGAGCGGTCGCACGCCTTGGTCCGCGAATCCGGCATCGGGTTCGAATGGCGCGTCGACGCCGCCCGCTCGGTGAGGGACGCTGTCACCCCGCTACTTCGCAACATCACCCGGCGCCTGACCAGAACCCTCGATCTGGGGACTCGGACCGCCGCGGGCACTTATCGGCGCACCAGCGGCACGCTGGACCTCGGTGCTCGCACGTTCCGGGACGCGGACGAGCGGTCCTCGCATTTGTTGGAAGAAGCGCGCACCCGAGTGCAGCCGCATCCGGAGCAGGCGGCTCGGCAGCGAGTGTGGGATTACCAGCCCAGTGCGGCCGAATCCGCCATGAGTGCGCGCAGGCTGACCACCGATGTCGAGTTCGAAGGCGACATGCGAATAGCGGTGGCGAAAAGTTCCACCACAGTACGGAAGATGCGTTCCGACGATGGGGAATTGAATATCTATAAACCTATCCACGGTGAGCAATACGACGCGGGGCTGCCATTCGTGCACGCTCCCGGCGCGCTGACGAGCCGGGAGATCGCGGCCTATCGGGTCGATGAACTACTCGGTTTCGGCAGGGTGCCGCCGACGGCCAGGACGGACGGCGTCATCGGGCCGGATGGCAGAGCGTCCGGGCCCGGCATGATCCAGCAGTTCGTCGAGTCCAAGCCGTCGAGGCCGGTGGAGGAGTATCCGAGAATCCAGCAGCAACAAGTCGCGGTACTCGATTACATCATCGGCTCCATGGATCGCCATCCCCGCAACTATCGCACCGTGGAACGGGACGGACAGCTCGAAGTCGTCGCCATCGATCACGGCCGATCATTCCCGCTGTCGACTCGGCCGCTCGAGATCGATATCGATTCCGATTTCGCAATGGCGCAGAAGGGCGAGCGCCTCGAAGCGGAGGTCTTCCGCGCGGTCGAAGGCGTCGACATCGGCCGCTTTCGCGCGGCGCTCGGCGACGCCGGTCTGCACGACAACGCGATCGACGGCGCGGTGGCGCGGCTGGAGAAGATCCGGGAACTCGGCATGATCCCGGCCGACGCCAGGGTTCTGCCACCCTGATCCGCTGGTCACCCGGCCTGGGGATGCGGGCGCCGTTCGATGGTGTTCCGCGCCCGTGTCAACACATCCTGGACTTCGAACCCGGCGGCCTGCCACGAGTCGGTGGCGAGACCGACTCTGCCGCGCCACTTCCGCATGATGTCGGCGTGCACCGGCCAGCGCACGAACCGCCGCATGTCCTGCTCGGTCTCCCACACCGAGATCGAACCGCCGCGCGCCTCCGACGGCCGCGCCCACAACCACAGGCCGACCGCGCCGTGCATCACCGGCCAATTCCGGCCCAGTCGCATTCCCGTCTTGTAGATCGCCTGAACGTCCTCGTCGGAGGCGGCCAGGAAGTCGGTCACGCTGACGAACACCGGCCCGCGGGTGTCGTGTCGCGGTCCGGCTTGCCAGGGCAGGAGCATGGTGCCTTCGGAAAACGGCTGTTCGCCCGCGGTATCGGGCCGGTCGGAACTCTGCTCCGAGGAATTGATAAGCATGCGCAGATGATATGCATATGTTTACCGTTTTGCCAAGGTTCGCGGGAGCGCACCGGCGCGCCGCCGTGTGCCGCGGCTTCGCTCCCGGCGATTCGTCGCGCGCTCCGGAGCGGGCCGCGACCTAGGGTGGTCGGATGGCCTCTCTCTCCGATCCAGAAGTGCGCGAGTTCCTCTCCCACGGCACCCGTACCGGCAAGGTGGCGTTCGTGGCCGCCGACGGCAGTCCGATGGTGACGCCGGTGTGGTTCGTCCTCGAGGGGGACGCACTGGTCTTCAACACCGGCAAGTCCAGCGCGAAGGGCAAGGCGTTCGCCAGGGACGGGCGCGTCTCGGTGTGCGTCGACCTGGAGGAGCCGCCTTACGCGTCGGTGCAGTTGCGGGGCACCGTCACGCTCTCGGAAGACCCCGATGAATTGTTGCGCACCGCCACCGAGATCGGCGGCCGTTATATGGGCGCGGACCGCGCCGAAGAGTTCGGCAAGCGCAATGGCGTCCCCGGCGAACTCGTCGTCCGCCTCCGGCCCGACAAGGTGATCGCCCACTTCGACGCCACCGCCTGAGCCGGCGCGCCTCGCGCGTGCCCGGTGGCGTCGCCACCCGGACCGCCGGGCACAACTGCCGGCGGGGCGAGGCCGCGAAAGCCGGTGTTCGGTTGCGAAGCGACCCGATCGGGGAGCGGCGCGAGTTCGACACCAGCGAGCCGAGGAACCGGTCGGCTCCGGCGCTCGGTCGCCGCGAGCGTGGTGACCGGCGGTCAATACACTCGCGCGCATGACCGTGCATTTCATCGGGGCCGGGCCGGGGGCGGCCGATCTGCTGACGGTGCGCGCGGTCGAGCTGCTGCGCGCGTCGCCGGTGTGCCTGTACGCGGGGACCTATCTGGACCCGGGGGTGCTGGCGTACTGCGCACCGGACGCCGAGCTGGTCGATACCCAGCATCTGGACCTCGACCAGATCACCGAGCGTCTGGTGCGCGCGGATCGGGCGGGCCGGGACGTGGCTCGCCTGTGCTCGGGCGACCCGTCGCTGTATTCGGCGTTGACCGAGCAGACCCGCAGGCTCGACGCGCAGGGCGTGGCGTGGGATGTCACGCCGGGCGTGCCCGCCTATGCCGCCGCTGCCGCGGTGCTCGGTGCGGAGCTCACGGTGCCCGAACTGGTGCAATCGGTCGTGCTGACGCGCACGCAGGCCCGCTCCACCGCGATGCCCGAGTCCGAAGCGCTGGCGAACTTCGCCGCCACCGGCGCCACCCTCGCGCTGCACCTGGCCATCACCCGCGTCCGCGCGTTGGCCGCCGAACTGTCCGTCGACTACGGCCCGGACTGCCCGGTCGCCGTCGTCTACCGCGCCAGCCAGCCGGAGCAACTCGTCCTGCGCGGCACGCTGGCCGACATCGCCGACCAAGTGGAGGCCGCCGGACTGCGGCAGGCCGCGGTGATCCTGGTTGGCCGTGCGCTCACGCCTGCGGTGTCGTGCGCGGAATCGCACCTCTACGACCCGGCGCGCGTGCGCGGGTCCTGACGGCGGGTGCCTGAGATGCCCGCCGGCTCGGCGCGAAAGTGCCCGGATTGGTGCGCCGGTGACTCATGTGAGAACCGCAACATCCGGCTGGCAAACATTTGCAAAGCCGCTGCCAGGGGTGATGTTCTCTCGCTATGACCGATGGTTGGTTGCCCGCCGGGGGCGACGGTAGATTGATCCGGTGATTCGCAAAGAAGGTCCCGGCGGAGCCGGTCGGTGGGTTCTGGGCACGGTCGAGCTCATGTAACAAGCCCGGCACGTTGGACAGATAGTTCAATTGAACATTTTTTGCCTGATTTGATGTGAGAACTCAACCCGGAGACGCAGGCGCCACGCTCGGACAGGTGTGCGCCCCCTCCGGGTGTGGTCGGGGAGCGCTTGCGTGGTGTTCCGGAAGCGAGGTTACGGTTGGACCGGCTGGATTTCGGCGGAAACGGCGAAACTGGTGGCGAACGGGCACACGCTGGTGCTGGGGCAGAACCCGGGCTGTCCGGCGCGTTCCCGCTGTCTCCCGCTCAGCTGGGCATCTGGTACGCGCAGCACGTCGACCCGCAGGTGCCGGTCACCATCGCGCAATACGTCGACCTGCACGGTGAGCTGGATGTCGATGTGCTCGAGCGCGCCAGCATCGACGCCTCGCACGAACTCGGTTCCGGTTTCCTCCGGATCATCGAACGCGACGGCGAGCCGTTGCAGTACGTCGACCACTCCATCGCCGATTACGACAAGGTCGTCTACGTCGATCTGCGCGGCGAGGCCGATCCGGCCGCCGCTGCGATGGCGTGGATGCGCGCCGAGTACAGCCGCCCGTTCGACCTGCTGAACGACCGGTTGATCCTGGTCGCGGCGCTGCAACTGGCCGACGATCACTGGTACTGGTACTCCCGCGCCCACCACATCGCGCTCGACGGCTTCGGCGCGATGACCAACCTCAACCGCATCGCCGAGCTCTACACCGCCTACGTCACCGGCACCGAACCCGCCGCGTCCAAGGCCACCGATCTGCACACGCTGTACGAGCAGGAGATCGCCTATCGGGAGAGCTCCCGCTTCGTCTCCGACAAGGAGTACTGGGCGCAGCGGGTGGACGGGCTGGAAGAGGGCACCAGCCTGACCGGCCGTTCCGCGCCGCCCGCCGCGATCAACGGCATCGTGAGCGCGGCGCTGTCGGACGAGCAGAACAGCCTGCTGGAGGCCGCGGTCGCGCGGCACGATTCCTCGCCCGCCGGGCTGCTGCTGGCCGGTTTCGCCGCGTATCTGGCGCAGTGGAACGGCGTCGAGGACGTCATCCTCAGCCTGCCGGTGACCGCGCGCACCACCGCCGCGATGCGCCGCTCGGGCGGTGTGTCGTCGAACATCGTGCCGCTGCGGCTGCACGTCGGCCACGACACGACGGTGTCGGAGCTGCTCAAGCAGGTGCAGGTCGAGGTCTCCGGCGCGCTGCGTCACCAGCGCTACCGGCACGAGGACATCCGCCGCGACGCGGCCGGTGACGGCGTGGTGACCACGGAGTTCTTCGGGCCGTGGGTCAACATCATGCTGTTCCACGACGAACTGGTGATGGGCCCGATGGTCGGCCAGCTCAGCGTGCTGTCCACCGGCAGCATCGAGGATTTGGGCGTCAACTTCTACCAGTCGGTCGCGGGCACCCGCTCGCACATCGACTTCGAGACCAACCCGAACCTCTACACCGAGGACGAGGCGCGCCGCCACCACGGCCGCTTCCTGGAGTTCTTCGATCGTTTCCTCGCCGCCGAGGTGGACGCCACGGTGTGGGGACTTCCGGTCACCACCGACGACGAGCGCGAGCGGACGCTGCTGGAGTGGAACGACTCCGAGCAGGAGGTTCCCGAGACCACACTCGCCGCGCTGCTGGACGCGCAGATGTCGTCGACCCCGGACAACATCGCGCTCGACTTCGAGGGCGCGACGCTGACCTACGCGGAGTTCGACGCGCGGGTCAACCGGCTGGCCCGTTTCCTGATCGCCGACGGCGTGGGCCCGGAATCGCTGGTCGCGCTGGGCATGCGCCGCTCGCTGGAACTGGTGATCGGCATGCACGCCGTGCTGAAGGCCGGTGGCGCGTACGTGCCGATCGATCCGGATCATCCGGCCGAGCGCACCGCCTACATCCTCGACAGCGCCGCGCCGGTGTGCGTGCTGACGCTGTCGGCCGACGAGCTGGAGCTGCCGGAATCGGTGCGCCGGGTGGAGATCGACACCCTGGACACCTCGGCATACTCGGCCGATCCGGTCACCGACGCCGACCGCCTCGCGCCGCTGCGGCCGGACAACACCGCCTACGTCATCTACACCTCGGGTTCGACCGGCCGCCCCAAGGGCGTGGCGGTCACCCACCACGCGATCGTCAACCAGCAGCTGTGGATGCTCGACGAGTACCGGCTGACCGCGGCGGACGTGTATCTGCAGAAGACCGCGACCACGTTCGACGTGTCGCTGTGGGGTTACTTCCTGCCGCTGCTCGTGGGCGCGAAGTTGGTCATCGCGTCGCCGGACGGGCACCGCGACCCGCTGTACGTGGCGGAGATGATCGAGCGGCACGGCGTCACCGTGACCGACTTCGTCCCGTCCATGCTCACGGTGTTCGTCGCGCACGCCACGCGAGCCCAATGCGCCACGCTGCGCGCGGTTTTCGTGATCGGCGAGGCGTTGCCGCCGGAGACCGCCGCCGGCTTCCGCGCGATCACCGACGCGGGGCTGCACAACCTGTACGGCCCGACCGAGGCCGCGGTGTCGGTGACCTATTGGGAAGCGACCGCCGCCGACACGGTGACCGTGCCGATCGGCATCCCGGAGTGGAACGTCCAGGTCTACGTGCTGGATTCGCGGCTGCGTCCGGCCGCGATCGGCGCGCCGGGCGAGCTGTATCTCGGCGGGCGTCAGCTCGCGCGCGGCTACCGTGGCCGTCCCGACCTCACCTCCGATCGCTTCGTCGCGAACCCGCTGTCGAGCACGGGCGAGCGGATGTACCGCACCGGCGACCTGGTGCGCTGGAACGAAGCGGGCACGCTGGAATACATCGGCCGCACCGACTTCCAGGTGAAGTTCCGCGGTCAGCGCATCGAGCTGGGGGAGATCGAGACCGATCTGCTCGCGCATCCCGCGATCAGCCAGGCCGTGGTGCTGGTGGTGGACACCGCGACCGGCCAGCAGCTGGTGGCCTACGTCGTCCCGGCTCCCGGTCACACCGTTGAGCCGGTGGAGCTGACCAGGTTCGCCGCCGAGCAGCTGCCCAGCTACATGGTCCCCGCGTCGATCATGGTGCTGGACGCCTTCCCGCTGAACACCAGCGGCAAGCTGGACCGCAAGGCGCTGCCGGAGCCGGTGTTCAGCGCCGACGCCGGTGATTTCCGCGCGCCGCGCACCCAGGCCGAGCAGATCGTGGCGGGCATCTTCGCCGACGTGCTCAGCCAGGAGCGCATCGGCATCGACGACAACTTCTTCGACCTGGGCGGCAACTCGCTGGTCGCGACCCAGGTGGTGGCGCGCATCGGCGCCGCGTTCGGCACCCAGATCGGGGTGCGCGCGCTGTTCGAGACCCCGACCGTCGCCGGTATCGCGGCGCGCGCGGAGAACGCCGCGCCGGTGGGTGAATCGCGTCCGCCGCTGGTGGCCCAGCAGCTGCCGGAGCGGGTGCCGCTGTCGCTGGCGCAGCAGCGCATGTGGTTCATCAACCAGTTCGACCCCACCGTGCCGACCTACAACCTGCCGTTCGTGGTGCGGTTGCGCGGCCAGGTGGACCTGGACGCGTTGCAGTCGGCGCTGCTGGACGTGGTCGAGCGGCAGCAGTCGCTGCGCACGATCTTCCCCGAGTCCGGCGACGGCGGATACCAGCAGGTGCTCCCGGTCGACCAGGTCGAACTCGGCATCGAGGTGCAGCCGATCGACGAGGCCGAATTGCACGGCGCGCTGGCCGAATTCGCCGCGCGCGGCTTCGACGTCTCGCGGGAACTGCCGATCCGGGTGCGGGTCTTCGCGGTCACCGGCGGCCGCGGCAACGGCGTCGCCGACTACGCGGTGGCGTTCGTCGTGCACCACATCGCGGCCGACGGCTTCTCCTTCGGCCCGCTGGCGCGCGACGTGGCCGCCGCCTACCTGTCCCGCACCGCGGGCGAGGCGCCGAGCTGGGCGCCGCTGCCGGTGCAGTACCAGGACTTCAGCGTCTGGCAGCGCGAGCTGCTGGGCGCGGAATCCGATCCCGCCTCGATGGCGGCGCGCGAGATCGCCTACTGGCGTAGGGCGCTGGCGGGCCTGCCCGACCAGCTGGACCTGCCCGCGGACCGTCCGCGTCCGCCGGTGCAGAGCTTCCACGGCAGCCGGGTGAGCTTCGACATCGACGCCGAGCTGCACCGCGGGCTCGTCGCGCTGGCCCGCGCGCAGGGCGTGAGCCTGTTCATGGTCATGCACGCCTCACTGGCCGTGCTGCTGGCCCGGTTGTCCGGCACCAGCGACATCGCGATCGGCACCCCGGTCGCCGGGCGCGGTGAGCAGGCGCTCGACGACCTGATCGGCATGTTCGTCAACACGCTCGTGCTGCGGTCGGAGGTGGACGGCAGCGAGCCGTTCGCCGAATTCCTCGGCCGCACCAGGGAAACCGACCTCGCGGCGTTCGCGTTCGCCGACGTGCCGTTCGAGCGGCTGGTCGAGGTGCTCAACCCGACCCGCTCGCAGGCGCGGCACCCGCTGTTCCAGGTGATGCTGTCGTTCCAGGAGATGTCGCACGCGACCCTGGAACTGCCCGGGCTCTCGGTCACCGCCGACGAGCTCGAGGTCGACATCGCCAAGTTCGACCTGCAGTGGACGGTCACCGAGGAGCGCGGCGCGAACGGCGAGCCCGCGGGCATGGGCGCGGTCGTCTCCTTCGCAACGGACCTGTTCGACGCGCCGACCGTCGCCGAGTTCGGCCGCCGCTACCTGCGCGTGCTGGAAGCCGCCGTCGCCGCGCCGCACGCGGCCGTGCGCGATATCGAGATCCTCGACGAGGCCGAGCGCGACCGGGTGCTCACCGAGTGGAACCACACCGGTCACGACGTGCCCGCCGCCACCGTGCTGGAGCTGTTCGAGGAACAGGTGCGGGGCAGGCCGGACGACCCCGCGGTCGTGTTCGACGGCGGCTCGCGCGGCGCGCAGGAGTTCGGCGCGCCGGTCGAGCTGACCTACGCCGAGTTCGGCGCGCGGGTGAACCGCTTGGCGCGCAAGCTGATCGAGACGGGCGTCGGCCCGGAGACGCTGGTCGCGGTCGGCATCCGCCGGTCGGTGGACATGCTGGTGGCGATCTACGCCACGCTCACCGCGGGCGGCGGCTACGTGCCGATCGACCCCGACCATCCCGCCGAGCGCACCGAGTACGTGCTCGACAGCTCCGCGCCGGTGTGCCTGCTCACCACCACGGCCGACAACGTCGCCGCCGCGGACATCCCGGTGCTGACGCTGGACACCCTCGACCTGAGCGAATTCGGTGACGAGCCGGTCACCGACGCCGAGCGTCGCGCTCCGCTGCGCGCCGCCAACACCGCCTACGTGCTCTACACCTCCGGCTCGACCGGCCGCCCCAAGGGCGTCGCGGTCAGCCACGCGTCGGTGGTCAACCAGATCGCCTGGATCACCGCCGAATATCGGATCGGCCCGGCCGATGTGATCCTGCAGAAGACGCCGGTCACCTTCGACGTGTCGGTGTGGGAGCTGTTCGGCACGCTGGCCGTCGGCGCCCGCATGCTGATCGCCGCGCCCGACGGCCACCGCGATCCGATCTACCTGTCGGAGATCATCGGGCGGCACCGGGTCACCATGACCTCGTTCGTGCCGTCCATGCTGTCGGTGTTCGCCGGGTCCGCGGACACCGCCGAATGCGCCTCGCTGCGTGTGGTTCTCGTCGCCGGTGAGGCGCTGCCGCCCGCGACCGTCACCGCGTTCCGGCAGTTCTCCACGGCCGCGGTGCACAACCTGTACGGCCCGACCGAGTTCACCGTGCACGCCACGGCCTGGCACGTCAACGGGGTCGCCCCCACGTCGGTGCCGATCGGCCGCCCGGTGTGGAACGCGCAGACCTACGTGCTGGACGAGGGCCTCGCGCCCGTTCCGGTCGGTGTCCCCGGCGAGCTGTACCTCGGCGGCGTGCAGACCGCCCGCGGCTACCACGGCCGCCCCGACCTGTCCGCCGAGCGCTTCGTCGCCGACCCGTTCGGCCCGCCCGGCTCCCGCCTGTACCGCACCGGCGACCTGGTGCGCTGGCTACAGCCGCGCGATCCCGAAGTGGGCAGCGCGGGCGTGCTGGAGTACATCGGCCGCACCGACTTCCAGGTGAAGTTCCGCGGTCAGCGCATCGAGCTCGGCGAGATCGAGACCGCCCTGCTCGACCACCCGGCCGTCAGCCAGGCCGTCGTGCTGGTGATGGACACCGTCGCCGGCGATCAGCTGGTCGCCTACGTGGTCAGCACCGGTGGCCCGGTCGACATCGACAACATCAAGAACGCGCTGCACCGCACGCTGCCCGCGTACATGGTGCCCTCGGCGATCGTGGTGCTGGAAGCGTTCCCGCTGAACGCCTCCGGCAAGCTGGACCGCAAGGCGCTGCCCGCGCCGGTGTTCGAGGTGCGCGAATTCCGCGCCCCGACCACACCGATCGAGGAGATCGTCGCGCAGATCTTCGGCGAGGTGCTGGGCATCTCCCGCGTCGGCGTGGACGACGACTTCTTCGAGCTGGGCGGCAACTCGCTGATCGCCACCCAGGTGGCCTCCCGCCTCGGCATCGCGCTGGACACCAGGGTGCCGGTGCGCATGCTGTTCGAGGCGTCCACGGTGGCGGCGCTGGCCGCGCGGGTGGAGTCGCACGCCGGTGACGGCGCGCGCAAGGCGCTGGTCGCCCGCCATCGTCCGGAGCAGGTGCCGCTGTCGCTGGCACAGCAGCGCATGTGGTTCCTCAACCGGTTCGACACCTCCTCGGCGGTGAACAACATCCCGGTCGCGATCCGGCTGTCCGGCGACCTGGACATCGCCGCGTTGCAGGTCGCGGTCATCGACGTGATCGACCGGCACGAGTCGCTGCGCACGGTGTTCCCGGAGACCAAGACCGGCCCGGTGCAGGTGGTGCTGGACGCCGCGCAGATCGTGCCGGACCTGACCCCGGTGCCGGTGACCGAGCACAACCTCATCGATCACCTGGTCGAGCTGGCCTCGATGGCGTTCGACGTGACCAGCGAAGTACCGCTGCACGCGCGGCTGTTCGAGATCAGCGAGACCGAGTACGTGCTCGGCATGGTGGTGCACCACATCTCCGCCGACGGCTGGTCGATGGGACCGCTGGCCCGCGACGTCATGGTGGCCTACGCCGCGCGCACGTCGTGGGAGGCGCCGGCGTGGTCGGCGCTGCCGGTGCAGTACGCGGACTACGCGCTGTGGCAGCGCGAGGTGCTCGGTTCCGAGGACGACCCGAGTTCGCTGATCTCCAACCAGATCCGGTACTGGACGCGCGAACTGGCCGATCTGCCCGACGAATTGACGCTGCCGTCGGATCGGCCGCGCCCCGCCGTGGCGTCCTACCGCGGCGGCACCTATCCGTTCGTGATCTCCGGCGAGACCCAGCGCGCCCTGATCGAGCTGGGCCGCAGGCACAACGCCTCGCTGTTCATGGTGCTGCACAGCGCGCTGGCCGTGCTGCTGGCCCGCGCCAGCGGCACCAGCGACATCGCCATCGGCACCCCGGTCGCAGGCCGCGGTGAGGCCGCGCTGGACGACCTGATCGGCATGTTCGTCAACACCCTGGTGCTGCGCACCGAGGTGGACGGCGCGATGACCTTCGCCGACCTGCTCGCCCGCGCCCGCGAGACCGACCTGCACGCGTTCGCGCACGCCGACGTGCCGTTCGAGCGGCTGGTCGAGGTGCTGAACCCGGCGCGTTCGCAGGCGCGCCACCCGCTGTTCCAAGTGATGCTGACCTTCCAGAACACCCGGCAGGCGAGCCTGGAGCTGCCCGGTCTGTCGGTCAACGGCATCGACTACGACGCGCGGCTGGCCAAGTTCGACCTCCAGCTGACCCTGTCGGAGACCCAGGACGAGCAGGGCGACTCGGCGGGCATGTCGGCCGAGTTCTCCTACGCGCTGGATCTTTTCGACGAGCCGACCGTCGCGGCGTTCGCCCGCCGCCTCGACCGCATCCTCGCGGCCGTGACCGCCGACCCGGACGTCCCGATCGGCGACATCGAGTTGCTCGCGTCCGAGGAACGCGCGCGGGTGCTGATCGACTGGAACGACACCACGCACCCGGTGGACCAGGTCGCGACGCTGGTGTCGCTGTTCGACGCGCAGGCGGCGGCCACGCCCGACGCGATCGCGCTCGACTTCGACGACGAGCGGCTGACCTACCGCCAGTTGCAGGAGCGGGCCAACCGCATCGCCCGCCAGCTCATCGGCGCGGGCGTCGGCCCGGAATCGCTGGTGGCACTGGCGCTGCGGCGTTCCACCGAATTGGTCGTCGCGATGTACGCGGTGGTGCAGACCGGCGCGGCCTACGTGCCGCTGGACCCGGACCAGCCCGCCGAGCGGATCAACTACATCATCGAGACCGCGCGGCCGCGGATGATCCTGTACCGGTCGGCCGACGGCTTCGGCCTCGACCCGCAGCCGGAAGTGACCGCGCTGTCGGTGGAGGGCATCGAGGGCGTGCCCGGTTTCGCCGCGACCAGCGGCGCGCCGATCACCGACGCCGAGCGCACGCGCCCGCTGCGGCCGGAGAACACCGCCTACGTGATCTTCACCTCCGGTTCCACCGGTCGCCCGAAGGGCGTGGCGGTCAGCCATGCCGCGATCGTCAACCGGCTGCTGTGGATGCAGCACGCGTACCCGATCGGCGCGCAGGACGCGGTGCTGCAGAAGACGCCCGCCACGTTCGACGTGTCGGTGTGGGAGTTCTTCTGGCCGTTGCAGACCGGCGCCAGGCTGGTCGTCGCGAAGCCGGACGGGCACCGCGACCCGGTGTATCTGTCCCGGATCATCGCCGAGAAGGAAATCACCACGGCGCACTTCGTGCCGTCCATGCTCTCGGTGTTCGTCTCCACACTGGGCAACGAGAACGGCGACGGCCTGCCCGCGCCGCGGCTGCGGCAGGTCTTCGCCTCCGGTGAGGCGCTGCCCGCGCAGACCGCGCAGCGTTTGCGCGAGCTGACCGGCGCGCGCCTGCACAACCTGTACGGCCCGACCGAGGCCGCCGTCGACGTGACGTATCACGAGGCGACCGACGCCGACACGGTGTCGGTGCCGATCGGACGTCCGGTGTGGAACACCCGCGTCTTCGTGCTCGACAGCCGCCTGCACCCGGTCGCGCCTGGTGTCGCGGGTGAGCTGTATCTCGCGGGCGAGCAGCTGGCGCTCGGTTACCTGGGCCGTTCGGATCTGACCGCCGACCGGTTCGTGGCCAACCCCTACGGCGCGCCGGGCGACCGGATGTACCGCACCGGTGACTTGGTGGCCTGGACCCCCGCTGGCGAACTGGAGTACCTGGGCCGCACCGACTTCCAGGTGAAGTTGCGCGGTCTGCGCATCGAGCTGGGCGAGATCGAGTCGGCGCTGCTGGCGCAGCCTGGGATCGCGCAGGCGGTGGTCGTGCTGCGCGCCGACGCGCACGCCGGCGATCAGCTGGTGGGCTACCTGGTCTGCGAACCGTATGTGGCCGTCGACATCGACGAGGTGAAGACCGCGCTTTCGGCGGCGCTGCCGGGCTACATGGTCCCGGCCGCGCTGGTCGTGCTGGACGCGTTCCCGGTGAACGCCTCCGGCAAGCTGGATCGTAAAGCCCTGCCCGCCCCGGTGTTCGAGGCCAGGGTCTTCCGCGCTCCCTCGACGCCGATCGAGGAAATCGTCGCGGAGATCTTCGCCGACCTGCTCGGCGTGCCGCGCGTCGGCGTGGACGACGACTTCTTCGAACTCGGCGGCAACTCGCTGGTGGCCACCCAGGTGGTCGCCCGTCTCAGCGCGGCGCTGAACACCGAGGTCGGCGTGCGCGTGCTGTTCGAGGCTCCGACCGTGGCCGCGCTGGCCGCGCGGGTCGAGTCGCACGCGGGCAGCGGTGCGCGCCAGGCGCTCACGGCACAGGTGCGTCCCGAGCATCCGCCCCTGTCGCTGGCACAGCAGCGCATGTGGTTCCTCAACCGTTTCGACGCCGATTCCGCCGCGAACAACATCCCGGCCGCGGTGCGGCTGGAGGGCGCGCTGGATCTGGACGCGCTGCGCGGCGCGATCGCCGACGTGGTCGCGCGGCACGAATCGCTGCGCACCATCTACCCGTCCCGCGACGGGGTCGCCTACCAGCGGGTGCTGAACGCGACCAGGGCTATTCCGGATCTGGACGTGGTCGAGGTGGCCGAGGGGCAACTGCTCGGCGTCCTCTACGAGTTCGTCGAGCGCGGCTTCGACGTGACCACCCGGCCGCCGGTGCGCCTGCGCGCCTACCGGCTCGGCCACGACGACTACGTGCTGGTCGTCGTGGTGCACCACATCGCCGCCGACGGCTTCTCCATGCGGCCGCTGGTGCGCGACCTGATGACCGCCTACGTGGCGCGGACCTCCGCGGCCCAGCCGGGCTGGCCGCCGCTGGCCGTGCAGTACGTGGACTTCGCGCTGTGGCAGCGCGACACGCTCGGCTCCGAGGACGACCCGACCTCGCTGATCTCCGAGCAGCTGGACTACTGGCGCGAGACGCTGGCCGGGCTGCCCGACGAGCTGCGCCTGCCCGGTCGCCCGCGGCCCGCCGTCGCCTCCTACGGCGCGGGCACCTACCGGTTCCGCGTGCCGGGCGAACTGATCGAGGACCTGAACCGGGTCGCGCAGACGCACGGCAGCACGCTGTTCATGGTGGTGCACAGCGCGTTCGCCGCCCTGCTGGCGCGGTTGAGCGGCTCCGACGACATCGCCATCGGCATCCCGGTGGCCGGACGCGGCGAGCAGGCGCTCGACGACCTGGTCGGCATGTTCGTCAACACCCTGGTGCTGCGCGCCGAAGTGGACCCCGGTGACTCGTTCGCCGATCTGCTCGCCCGGGTCCGCGAGCGCGACCTGCAGGCGTTCGCGCACGCCGACGTGCCGTTCGAGCGGCTGGTCGAGGTGCTCAACCCGGCCCGCTCGCAGGCGCGCCACCCGCTGTTCCAGGTGATGCTGTCGTTCCAGAACCTCGGCCGCACCGCGCTGGAGCTGCCCGGCCTCACCGTCTCCGAGCTGGGCATCGACCAGCCGACGGCGAAGTTCGACCTGCAGCTCACGCTCAGCGAGGTCCCCGGCGGCGAGGCGGCGATGGACGCCGAGCTCGTCTACGCCACCGATCTGTTCGACGGCGTGTTCGCCGGGACGTTCGCCGAGCGCTTCGTGCGCGTGCTGCGCGGTGTCGCCGCCGAGCCGTCGGTCACCGTCGGTGATATCGAGCTGCTGGACGACGCCGAGCGGTCCTTGGTGATCGAGCGGTGGAACGCCACCGAGTTCGCGGTCGACGCCGCGCTCACCTCGCCGGTCGGCGACGCCGCGGCGACGCTGGTCTCGCTGTTCGAAGCGCAGGTCGCGCGCACCCCGGACAGTCCGGCAGTGACGTTCGAGGGGACAAGTCTGTCCTACGCCGAGTTCGCTCACCGGGTGCACCGGTTGGCGCGCTGGCTGAAGGTCAACGGCGTCGGGCCGGAATCCTATGTGGCCCTCGGCATGCGCCGCTCCATCGACTTGGTGGTCGGCATGTACGCGGTGAACGCCGCGGGCGGTGCGTACGTGCCGCTGGATCCGGACCACCCGGCCGAGCGCATCGACTACATCCTGGAGACCGCGCGCCCGGTGTGCGTGCTGACCTCCGGCTCCGACCTGGAGACCACGGTCTCTCGGCAGGTGCGCATCGATCAGCTCGACCTGTCGGAGTTCTCCGGCGAGCCGCTGACCGACGCCGACCGGCACAAGCCGCTGCGTCCGGCCAACACCGCGTACGTGATCTTCACGTCCGGTTCGACCGGCCGCCCGAAGGGTGTGGCGGTCTCGCACGCCGCGATCGTCAACCGCCTGGTGTGGATGCACGCCGAGTACGGTCTGGCCGCTTACGACGTGGTGCTCCAGAAGACGCCCGCGACGTTCGACGTGTCGGTGTGGGAGTTCTTCTGGCCGTTGCAGGTCGGCGCGCGCCTGGTGGTCGCGAAGCCGGACGGTCATCGCGATCCCGCGTACCTGGCGCGCCTGATCGTCGACGAGCAGGTCACCACGGTGCACTTCGTGCCGTCGATGCTGTCGGTGTTCGTCGCCGAGGAGCGTGCGGCCGAATGCACCAGCCTGCGTAACGTTTTCGCGTCCGGTGAGGCGCTGCCCGCGGTGACCGCGCAGAAGCTGCGCGAGCTGACCGGCGCGCGGCTGCACAACCTGTACGGTCCGACCGAGGCCGCGGTCGACGTCACCTTCCACGAGGTGACCGAGGCCGACGCGGTGTCGGTGCCGATCGGCGCTCCGGTGTTCAACACGCAGGTGTACGTGCTGGACTCGCGGCTGCGTCCGGTTCCGGTCGGCGTGCCGGGCGAGTTGTACCTCGCGGGCGCGCAGCTGGCGCACGGTTACGTGGGCCGCCCTGACCTGACCACCGAGCGCTTCGTGGCCAACCCGTTCGGCCACGCCGAGCGCATGTACCGCACCGGCGACCTGGTGGCCTGGACCGAAGACGGCGAGCTGGAGTACCTGGGCCGCACCGACTTCCAGGTGAAGGTGCGTGGTCTGCGCATCGAGCTGGGCGAGATCGAGTCGGCGCTCACGGCGCTGGACTCGGTGGCGCAGGCGGTGGTCGTGGTGCGCACCGATGAGCGCACCGGTGACCAGCTGGTCGCGTACCTGGTGACGGACCCGGACCGGGTGGTGGACGTCGACTCGGTCAAGGCCGAACTCGGGGCGCGACTGCCGGGGTACATGGTGCCCACGGCCTACGTGGTGCTCGACGAGTTCCCGCTGAACGCTTCCGGCAAGCTGGATCGCAAGGCGTTGCCGGCCCCGGTGTTCGAGGCCAAGGTGTTCCGCGCGCCCGCCACGCCGGTGCAGGAGATCGTGGCCGAGACCTTCGCCGAGGTGCTCGGCGTGGATCGGGTCGGTCTGGACGACGACTTCTTCGAGCTGGGCGGCAACTCGCTGGTCGCCACCCAGGTGGCGGCGCGGCTGGGCGAGGCGCTGAACACCCAGGTCCCGGTGCGGGTGCTGTTCGAGGCGTCCACCGTCGTTGCGCTGGCGGCGAAGGTGGAATCGGCCGCCGGGCAAGGCGGCCGGACACCGCTGGTCGCGCAGGAGCGCCCAGAGCTGGTGCCGCTGTCGCTCGCCCAGCAGCGGATGTGGTTCCTCAACCGGTTCGACAACCGCACCGCGGTGAACAACATCCCGGTGGCGCTGCGGCTGACCGGTGCGCTCGACGTCGCCGCGCTGGGTGCGGCCGTCAACGACGTGCTCGCCCGGCACGAGGCGCTGCGCACCGTCTACCCGGAGGTGGAGGGCACCGGCTACCAGCGAGTCCTTCCGGTGGGCGAGGTCGCCTTCGACCTGGTCGCCGAACCCGTGGCGGCGGAGGAGCTGCCCGCGCGGATCGTGGAGCTGGCGAGCGCCGGTTTCGACGTGACCGCCGAGATCGGGTTCCGCGCGAGCCTGCTGGCGCTGTCGGCGACCGACCACGTCGCGGTGCTGGTCATGCACCACATCAGCGCGGACGGTTTCTCGCTGCGGCCGCTGCTGCGCGACGTCGTGCTCGCCTACACCGAGCGCGCCCGCGGCGAGGCGCCGTCCTGGGCCCCGCTCGAGGTGCAGTACGCCGACTACGCGCTGTGGCAGCGCGCGGTGCTCGGCAGTGAAACCGATCCGGACTCCGTGGCGGCCCGGCAGATCGCCTACTGGACCGAGCAACTGCGTGATCTGCCCGATCAGATCGAGCTGCCGGCCGACCGGCCCCGGCCGGAGATCGCCTCCAACGCCGGTGGCACGCACGACTTCTCGGTCGACGCGCAGGTACACGAGGCGCTCGCCGAGCTGGCGCGCGCCCGCGGCGTGACGCTGTTCATGGTCGTGCACGCCGCGCTGGCGGTGTGGGCGGGCCGGTTGTCCGGCAGCACCGACGTCGCGATCGGCACGCCGATCGCGGGCCGCGGTGAACGCGCGCTCGACGACGTCGTCGGCATGTTCGTCAACACGCTGGTGCTGCGCAGCGAGGTCGATCCGGGCGCCGGGTTCGCCGAGCTGCTCGAGCAGGTGCGCCGCACCGATCTGGCCGCGTTCGCCAACGCCGACGTGCCGTTCGAGCGTCTGGTGGACGTGCTCAGCCCGGTGCGCTCGCAGGCACACCACCCGCTGTTCCAGGTCGCGCTGACCTTCGAGGCCGCCTCGGCGGCCGCGCTCGGCGCCGTCGCGCTGCCCGGCGGCTTGGAGGTCGCCGCCGTCGACTTCGACCCTGGCACCGCGAAATTCGACGTGCAGCTGACCGTGGGCGAGGCCGCCGACGGCGGGCTGACGCTGTCGTGGAACTACGCCACCGAACTGTTCGACCCGGAGACGGTGGCCGCGTTCGCCGATCGGTTCGTGCGCATCCTGCGCGGTGTCGCCGAGGATCCGCGGGTCGCCATCGGCGACATCGATCTGCTCGGCGAGGGCGAGCGGCTGGACGTCTCGCAGCGCTGGGTGTCCTCCGGCGCCGAGAGCGTCGCGGGCCTGTTCGCCGATCCGGACATCACCCTGGTCGGACTGTTCGACGCGGCCGTGGCCGCGCACCCGAACCGCGTCGCGGCCCGCTTCGGCGTGGAGACGCTGACCTACGCCGAACTCGACCGGCGCGCGAACGTGCTGGCGCGCAGGCTGATCAGCGACGGCGCGGGACCGGAGACGCTGGTCGCGGTGATCCTGCCGCGGTCGCTGGACCTCGTGGTCGCGCTGCTGGCCGTGGTGAAGACCGGCGCGGGATACGTGCCGGTCGACCCGACCTACCCGGCCGAGCGCATCGCCTACGTGCTCGCCGACTCTCGCCCGACCAGCGTGGTGCTCGACTCCACGGTGCAGGTCGAGGTGCCCGCCGGGCTGCCGTCGGTCGTGCTCGACGGGTTCGCGGTGGAGACCGGCAACGTGGAGGACGCCGACGACGCGCCGATCACCGACGCCGACCGCAACGCCGCGCTCACCCCGGACAACGTCGCGTACGTGATCTACACCTCCGGCTCGACCGGACGCCCGAAGGGTGTCGCGGTCGCGCACCGGAACGTGGTGCGGCTGTTCGCGAACACCGACCGCGACTTCGGTTTCGGGCCCGAGGACGTGTGGACCTTGTTCCACAGCTACGCCTTCGACTTCTCGGTGTGGGAGCTGTGGGGTCCGCTGCTGTTCGGCGGCACCCTCGTGGTGGTCGACTACTACACCTCGCGCTCGCCCGAGCAGTTCCTGGAACTGCTGCGCGCCGAACGCGTCACGGTGCTCAACCAGACGCCGTCGGCGTTCTACCAGCTGGCCGAGGCCGACCGGAACGCCGCGCCCGACGCCGCGCCGCTGGCGCTGCGCTACGTGGTGTTCGGCGGCGAGGCGCTGGAACTGCGCAGGCTCTCGGAGTGGGTGGCGCGCCACGGCGACGGCACCGGCGCGTCCGCCGGGCCGCTGCTGGTCAACATGTACGGCATCACCGAGACCACGGTGCACGTGTCCTACCGCGCGCTGGACGCCGCGACCATCGCCGCCGCCTCCGGCAGCGTGGTCGGCCGCGCCATCGCCGGGCTGCGGGTGTACGTGCTCGACAGCAGGCTGCGGCCGGTGCCGGTCGGCGTCGCGGGCGAGATGTACGTGGCCGGACCGCAATTGGCGCGCGGCTACCTCGGCCGCCCCGACCTGTCCGCGACCCGCTTCGTCGCCGACCCGCTGGGCGACGCGCCGGGCGGGCGGCTGTACCGCTCCGGCGACCTGGCGCGCTGGAACCGGTTCGGCGAGCTGGAATACCTGGGCCGCGCCGACGATCAGGTGAAGGTGCGCGGCTTCCGCATCGAGCTCGGCGAGATCGAATCCGCGATCCTGGCCCAGCCCGGCATCGCGCAGGCCGCGGTCATCGTGCGCGAGGACCAGCCCGGCGATCAGCGGATCGTCGCGTACGTCGTGTCCGAGCCGGGCGCGGAGCCGGTGCTCGACGCGGTGCGCGACGGCGCGGCCGCGCAGCTGCCCGCCTACATGGTGCCCTCGGCCGTGGTGCGGCTGGAGTGGATCCCGCTGACCGTCAACGGGAAGCTGGACCGCCGCGCGCTGCCCGCGCCGACGGCGACCTCGCGCGCGTTCCGCGCGCCGGTCACCCCGGTGCAGGAGACCGTCGCGGCGGTGTTCGCCGACGTGCTGGGCCTGGAACGGGTCGGCGTGGACGACGACTTCTTCGACCTCGGCGGCAACTCGCTGATCGCGACCAGGGTGGTCGCCCGCATCGGCGCCGCGCTGGGCACGACCGTCGCGGTGCGCACCCTGTTCGAGGCGTCCACGGTGGAAGCGCTCGCCGCGCGCGTGGAATCGCACGCCGACGGCGCGGCCCGCGCCCGGCTGGTCGCGCGCGAGCGCGCGGCAGGCGAACTGGTGCCGCTGTCGTTCGCGCAGCAGCGCATGTGGTTCCTGAACAAGTACGACACCGCCTCGGCGGCCTACAACCTGCCGATCGCCATCAGGCTCACCGGCGCGCTGGACGTCGAGGCGCTCCGCTTGGCGGTGGCCGACGTGGTGCGCAGGCACGAATCGCTGCGCACCCGCTACCCCGAGCACGGCGGCACCCCGGTGCAGGTGATCGTGCCCGCCGAGGACATCGCCCTGGACCTGCACCCCGTTGCGGTCGCCCCGGCGCGGCTGGTCGAGACGGTGACCGAGTTCGTCACCACCGGATTCGATGTGGCCGAACAGGTTCCGCTGCGCACCCGGCTGTACACGGCCGGGCCGGACGAGCACGTGCTCGTCGTGGTGGTGCACCACATCGCGGCCGACGGCTTCTCGATGGGCCCGTTGACCCGCGACGTGATGGCCGCCTACACCGCGCGCAGCACCGGCAGCGCTCCCGGCTGGGCCCCGCTGGCGGTGCAGTACGCCGACTTCGCGGTCTGGCAGCGGGAGATCCTCGGCTCCGAGGACGATCCCGACTCGCTGCTGGCGAAGCAGGTCGCCTACTGGCGGCGCGCGCTCGACGACATCCCCGACGAACTCGCTCTGCCCACCGACCGCCCGCGTCCGGCCGTCGCCTCGCATCGCGGCGCGACGCTGCACCGCGAACTGTCCGGTGACCTGGTCGCCGCGCTGGAGGAAGTCGCGCGGCAGCGCGGCGCGTCGCTGTTCATGGTCATGCACGGCGCGCTGGCGGTGCTGCTGGCGCGGCTGTCCGGTAGCGACGACGTCGCGGTCGGCACCCCGGTCGCGGGCCGCGGCGAGGCCGCGCTCGACGACCTGGTCGGCATGTTCGTCAACACGCTGGTGCTGCGAACCGGAATCGAGCCGGGCGAGTCGTTCGCCGGCCTGCTCGACCGGGTGCGCCGCACCGACCTGGACGCCTACGGCAACGCCGACGTGCCGTTCGAGCGGCTGGTGGAACTGCTCGCGCCGGAGCGCTCGCAGGCCCGCAACCCGCTGTTCCAGGTGATGCTGGCATTCCAGAACCTGGAGCGCACCACCCTGGAACTGCCGGGCCTTTCGGTGTCCGCGCTGGACCTGGAAGAGAACGTCGCGCGCTTCGACCTGCAGTTCACCCTCGCCGAGCGCGGTGAAACCGCTTCCGGGGCCATGGCTTTGGCGCTGACCTACGCCACCGAGCTGTTCGACGAGGCGACCGCGGCGGCCATCGTGGACCGCTGGGAACGCGTGCTCGCGGCCGTGGCGGCCGACGCGTCGGTCACCGTCGGCGCGATCGACGTGCTCGACCCCGCCGAGCGGGCCGACCTGATCGCGCGCACCGGCGCGCCCGCCACACCCGCGCGGACGCTGCCGGACCTGATCGCCGAGGCCGCCGCCATCGACCCCGAGGCGCCCGCCGTGGTGTTCCAGGGCAGAAGTGTGTCCTACGGCGAGCTGGACGCGCGGTCGAACCGCCTGGCCCGCCTGCTGATCCAGCGCGGCATCGGCGCCGAGGACCTGGTGGCGGTCGCCGTGCCGCGGTCGGACGAGTCGTACTTCGCCGAGTGGGCGGTGTCCAAGTCCGGCGGCGCGTTCGTGCCGATCGACCCGACCTACCCCGCCGACCGCATCGCGCACATGGTCACCGACTCGGGCTCCCCGATCGGTCTGACCGTGGCGTCGGTGCGCGCCGAGCTGCCCGATTCGGTCGAGTGGCTGGTGCTCGACGAGCTGGATCTCGACGGGTTCGACGACGCCGCGGTCACCGACGCCGACCGGGTACGCCCGGTGCGGCCGGAGCACCCCGCGTACGTCATCTACACCTCCGGTTCCACCGGCGTGCCCAAGGGCGTCGTGGTCACCCACGCCGGTCTGGCCAACTTCCGGGACGAGCAGAACGCCCGCTACGACGTCGACTCCGACACGCGCGCACTGCATTTCGCGTCGCCCAGCTTCGACGCCTCGATCCTGGAATTCCTGCTGGCGATCGGCCGCGGCGGCGCCCTGGTGGTCTGCCCGCCCGGCGTGTACGGCGGCGAGGAACTGTCCGAGCTGATCCGCGCCGAGCGGGTCACGCACGCGTTCATCACCCCGTCGGTGCTCGCCTCGCTGGATTCGTCCGCGCTGGCGGGCATGCGGGTGATCGTGGCCGGCGGTGAAGCCGTGCCCGCCGATCTGGTCACCAAGTGGGGTGGCGCGCCGGACGGTTCCGGCCGCCGCTTCCACAACGGTTACGGCCCGACCGAGACCACGATCATGACCAACATCAGCGACGCGCTCGCGCCCGGCGACCGGGTCACCATCGGTGGCCCGACCCGCGGCATGCAGTCGCTGATCCTGGATGCCCAGCTCAGGCCCGTTCCGGTGGGTGTCGCAGGTGAGCTGTATCTGTCGGGCGTCCAGCTGGCGCGCGGTTATCACGCGCGCCCGGGGCTGTCGGCGGAGCGTTTCGTCGCCAACCCGTATGTGCCGGGTGCGCGGATGTACCGCACCGGTGACGTGGTCCGCTGGACCCGCACCGGCGAGGTCGAGTATGTCGGCCGCTCCGACTTCCAGGTGAAGGTCCGCGGCTTCCGCATCGAGCTCGGCGAGATCGACGCCGCGCTGGCCTCGCACGAGACCGTCGATTTCGCCGTCACCGTCGGGCACAAGAGCGCCGCCGGCGCGGTGTCGCTGGTGTCGTATGTCGTTGCCGCCCAGGGTCATTCGATCGACGTGGCGACGCTGACCGCGCACGTCGAGGACCGCCTGCCCGCCTACATGGTGCCCTCGTCGATCATGGTGATCGACCACGTGCCGCTCACCCCGGTGGGCAAGCTGGACCGCAAGGCGCTGCCGGAGCCGGTGTTCGCGACCGAGGTCGTGTTCCGCGCGGCGCGTACCCCGGTCGAGCAGACCATCGCCGAGGTGTTCGCCGAGGTGCTGGGCGTGGAGCGGGTCGGCGTGGACGACTCCTTCTTCGCGCTCGGCGGCGACAGCATCGTCTCCATCCAGCTGGTGTCGCGGGCCAAGGCGCGCGGCGTGGTGTTCACCCCGAGGCACGTCTTCGAGCAGCGCACGGTGGCCGGTCTGGCGTCGGTCGCCGAGACCACCGAAGCCGCCGAGGCGTCGGCCACGACGCTGGCCGAGCCGCCGGGCGGCGGCGTCGGCGTGATGCCGCTGACGCCGGTGGTGCGGTTCATGGCCGAGCGGCGCGGTTCGTTCGGCCGGTTCAACCAGACGCTGGCGCTGGAACTGCCGGTCGGCATCGACCGATCAGGAATCGTGGCGACGGTGAGCGCTGTCATCGATCGCCACGACATGCTGCGCGCGAGCCTGCGCCGCGACGGCGACGACTGGGTCGTCGAGACCGCCGCGCCGGGCACGGTCGAGGTGGACGCGCTGATCGACCGCACCGGATTCGACGCGGACGCCACCGACGCGGAGTTGGTCGAGATCGCCTCGGCCGCACTGGACGAGTCGCTGGACCGGCTCGATCCGGCCGCGGGCGTGGTCATCCGGTTCGTCTGGCTCGAGCCCGATTCCGCCGAGCGCGCCGGACGCCTGATCGTCGTCGCCCACCACCTGGTGGTGGACGGCGTCTCGTGGCGCATCCTGGTGCCGGACTTCGTGACGGCGTGGGGGCAGCGCACCGCCGGGCAGACGCCCGAGCTGGTCGCCCCGGCCACGTCCATGCGGGCCTGGGCGCACGCGCTGGAGCGCGAGGCGGCGAGCCCCGAGCGGGTGGCCGAACTGGACTACTGGCGTTCGGTGGTCGGCGCGGCCGATCCGCTGCTGACCGAGCGTCCGATGGATCCCGAGGTCGACACCTCGGGCGTCATCGAGAAGCATCAGGTCGAGGTGTCCGCCGAGGTCACCAAGGCCCTGCTCACCACGGTTCCGGCGCTGTTCCACGGCGGTGTGAACGACGGCCTGCTCACCGCGCTGGCGCTGGCCACCGCGAAGTGGCGGGCGCGGCGGGTGGCCGCCCGCGGCGACGATTCGCTGCTGATCCGCCTGGAGGGTCACGGCCGCGAGGAAGACGTGGTGCCGGGTGCGGATCTGTCGCGCACCGTCGGCTGGTTCACCGCGATCTACCCGGTCCGCTTCGATCTGTCCGGCGTCGACGTCGACGCCGCGTTCACCGGCGGGCCCGCGCTCGGCGCGGCCGTCAAGGCGGTCAAGGAGCAGTTGCTCTCGGTGCCGGACAAGGGCATCGGCTACGGCCTGCTGCGCTACCTGAACACCGAGACCGCCGCCGAGCTGCCGCGCGAACTGCCCGGCCAGGTGAGCTTCAACTACCTCGGGCGCGTCTCCGAGGGCGACGTGCCGGAATCGCTGCGCGGCTTCGGCTGGATCCCCGCGCCGGAACTCGGCGCGCTGGGCGGCGCCTACGACGCGGACATGCCCGCGATGGCCCCGCTGGACGTGAACGCGATCGTGGTCGGCGACAAGCTGACCGCGAACATCGGCTACCCGTCGACCCTGCTGTCGGCCGCCGACGTGCGCGAGTTCGGCGAGCTGTGGACCGCCGCGCTGGAAGCGGTGGCGCGCCATGCCAATTCGGCCGGCGCGGGCGGGCACACCCCGTCGGACTTCGCGCTGGTGCGCAGCACGCAACGCGACATCGACGCCTGGGAGCGGCGCTACCCGGCGCTGGCCGACGTCTGGCCGCTGTCGGCGCTGCAGGCCGGTCTGCTGTTCCACGCCCGCCTCGCGGCGACCTCGGTGGACGTGTACACCGCGCAGGCGGTGCTCACGCTCACCGGCCGGGTGGACGCCGCCCGGTTGCGCGCGGCGGCACAGGCTCTGGTGGACCGCTACGAGAACCTGCGCACCGCGTTCGTCAGCGACCACGACGGCAACCCGGTGCAGATCGTGCTGGACAGCGTCCGGGTGGCGTGGGCCGAGCACGACCGGATCGAATCCGGTTCGGCCGAGGACCTGATCGAGGCCGACCGCATGCGCCGGTTCGACCTGGCCGCGCCGCCGCTGATCCGCTTCACGCTGATCCAGATCGCGCCCGACCGCTGGCAGTTCGTGGTGGCCAACCACCACATCCTGCTCGACGGCTGGTCCATGCCGCTGCTCATGCGGGATCTGCTGGTGCTCTACGCCGCCCACGCGGATGCGTCCGCGCTGCCCGCGGTGCGCTCCTACCGGCACTTCCTGGACTGGACCCGGCAGCAGGACCACGCGGCGTCGCTGGCGGCGTGGGCGCACGCGCTGCGCGGCGTCGGCGAGCCGACCCTGCTGGCGCGACCGGACGCCGGTCGCGAGATCACCTCGCTGTCCGGCGAGTACTTCTTCGATCTGGACGAGGCGACCACCGCGCGGTTGACCGCGCTGGCCGGCTCGCTCGGCGTCACCCCGAACACCGTGTTGCAGACGGCCTGGGGCATCCTCGTCGGCCGGATGACCAGCCGCGACGACGTGCTGTTCGGCACCACCGTCTCCGGGCGTCCCGCGCAGTTGTCCGGCGTGGAGGCGATGGTCGGCCTGTTCATCAACACCGTGCCGGTGCGGGTGCGTTTCGATCCGTCCGAGCCGGTGCGCGATCTGCTGGTCCGCACCCAGGGCGAGCAGGCCGATCTGCTCGACCACCACTACGTGGGCCTGGCCGACATCCAGTCGGTCGCGGGCATCGGCGGTCTGTTCGACACCCTGGTGGTGTTCGAGTCCTACCCGGTCGACGCCGCGGGCTTGCAGGCGCAGGCCGCGGACATCGACGGCATGGCGGTGGTCGGCCTGGACGCGGCCGACGCCACGCACTACCCGCTGACCCTGATCGCGCAGCTGGATTCGCGGCTGCGGGTGCGCGCGGGCTACCTGCGCGACCTGTTCGACGAGCAGACGGTGCGCCGCATCGCCGACCGCTTGGTCCGGGTGCTCACCGCGATCACCGCGGAGCCCGACGCGGTGGTCGGTGACATCGCGCTGCTGGATGCCGCCGAGCGCGAGCTCGTGGTGTCCCGCTGGAACGACACCGCGCATCCGGTGGACACCGGCGCGACTTTGGTGTCGATGTTCTACGACCAGGTCGAACGCACTCCGGACGCGACCGCGATCACGTTCGAGGGGACAAGTCTGTCCTACGCCGAGTTCTCCTGGCGGGTGAACCAGCTGGCGCGCTGGCTGATCGCGCGCGGCGTGGGCGCGGAATCGTATGTGGCGCTGGGCATGCGGCGCTCGATCGATCTGGTGGTCGGCATGTACGCCGTCGCCGTGGCCGGTGGATCGTACGTGCCGCTGGATCCGGATCACCCGGCCGAGCGCACCGAATACATCCTCGGCACCGCCGATCCGGTGTGCGTGCTGACCTCCGGCAGTGATCTGGACATCGACACCGCGCAGGTGCGCATCGACTTGCTCGACCTGAAGGGCCTGTCGGAGGCGCCGGTTACCGACGCGGATCGTCGTGCGCCGCTGCGTCCGTCGAACACCGCCTACGTGATCTTCACGTCGGGATCGACGGGTCGTCCGAAGGGTGTGGCGGTCTCGCACGCCGCGATCGTCAACCGGCTCGTCTGGATGCAGACTGCCTACCAGCTGACCGGCGCCGATGTGGTGTTGCAGAAGACCCCGGCCACCTTCGATGTGTCGGTGTGGGAGTTCTTCTGGCCGTTGCAGATCGGCGCGCGCCTCGTGGTCGCCAAGCCGGACGGGCATCGCGACCCCGCCTACCTGGCCGAGATCATCAGCACCGAAAAGGTGACCGTCACCCACTTCGTGCCGTCGATGTTGGCGGTGTTCGTGGCGGATACGGCAGCGGCGCAGTGTGATTCGCTGCGATTGGTGTTCGCCTCGGGTGAGGCGTTGCCGCCCAAGCCCGCGCATCGCCTGCGCGAGCTGACCGGTGCCGCGTTGCACAACCTCTACGGTCCGACCGAAGCCGCGGTCGACGTCACGTTCCACGAGGTCGTCGACGCCGACACCGAGTCGGTGCCGATCGGTGCGCCGGTGTTCAACACGCAGGTGTTCGTGCTGGATGCGCGCCTGCGCCCGGTTCCGGTTGGTGTCGCGGGTGAGCTGTACCTGGCGGGCGTCCAGCTCGCGCGGGGCTACGTCGCGCGCCCGGATCTGACGAGTGACCGTTTCGTCGCCAACCCGTACGGCGAGCCAGGTTCGCGGATGTACCGCACGGGTGACCTGGTGGCGTGGACCGAGCACGGTGAGCTGGAGTACTTGGGCCGCACCGACTTCCAGGTGAAGCTGCGTGGTCTGCGGATCGAACTCGGTGAGATCGAGCAGGCGCTGACCGGGCTGGACGAAGTCGCGCAGGCGGTCGTGGTGGTGCGCTCCGATGCGCACTCCGGCGACCAGCTCGTCGCGTACGTCATCCCCGCGCCGGACGCCGCGCTGGACACCGACCTGGTCCGCGAGGACCTGGGACGGCAGCTGCCCGCGTACATGGTGCCGTCGATCGTGATGGTGCTGGAGGAGTTCCCGCTCAACGCCTCCGGCAAGCTGGACCGCAAGGCGCTGCCCGCGCCGGTGTTCGAGGCCGCGGTGTTCCGCGCCCCGACCACGCCGGTCGAGGAGATCGTCGCCGCCACCTTCGCCGACGTGCTCGGCCTCGAGCGGGTGGGCCTGGACGACGACTTCTTCGCTCTCGGCGGCAACTCGCTGTCGGCCACCCAGGTGGCGGCCCGGTTGTCGGCCGCGCTGGACACCGACCTCGGCGTGCGCGAGCTGTTCGAGGCGTCCACCGTGGTCGCGCTGGCCGCGCGCGCGGAGACCAAGGCGGGCGCGGGCGGTCGCGCCCCGCTGGCGCCGCAACAGCGCCCGGAACTGGTGCCGCTCTCGCTGGCTCAGCAGCGCATGTGGTTCCTCAACCGCTTCGACCCCGACTCGGCGGTGGACAACATCCCGGCCGCGGTGCGGCTGTCCGGCCTGCTGGACCGGCAGGCGCTGCAGATCGCCGTCGCCGACGTGCTGGCCCGCCACGAGTCGCTGCGCACCTACTACCCCGAGGTGGACGGCGCCGCGCACCAGCGGATCGTGGCCACGGCCAAGGTCATCCCCGACCTCACGCCGATCGACGTCACCGAAGCCGAACTGCCCGGACAGCTCGCGCGGCTGATCGGCACCGCCTTCGACGTCACCGCCGAGGTGCCCTTCCGCGCCCGGCTGTTCGAGATCAGCCCCACCGAGCACGTGCTCGCGCTGGTGGTGCACCACATCTCGGCCGACGGCTTCTCCATGGGCCCGCTGACCCGCGATGTGATGACCGCCTACGGCGCCCGCGTCGACGGCGGCGAGCCCGCCTGGCGTCCGCTGGAGGTCCAGTACGCCGACTTCGCGCTGTGGCAGCGCCAGGTGCTCGGCGCCGAGGACGACCCGGCCTCGGTGATCTCCGAGCAGATCTCGTTCTGGTCGGACACGCTGCGCGGACTGCCCGAGCAGCTGGACCTGCCCTCGGATCGGCCGCGGCCCGCGGTCGCCTCCGGGCGCGGCGCCACGCACGTCTTCGAGATCGACGCGGAGACCCACGCCCAGCTCACCGAACTGGCCCGCACGCGGGGCGCGACGCTGTTCATGGTCGCGCACACCGCGCTGGCCGTGCTGCTGGCGCGGCTGTCCGGCGAGGACGACATCGCGATCGGCACGCCGGTCGCCGGCCGTGGCGAGCGCGCGCTCGACGACCTGATCGGCATGTTCGTCAACACCCTGGTGCTGCGGACCCCGATCGAGAGCGGCGCGACGTTCACCGAGCTGCTGCGCGCGGTGCGCGCCACCGACATCGCCGCGTTCGGGCACGCCGACCTGCCGTTCGAGCGGCTGGTGGAGATCCTGAACCCGGCGCGTTCGCAGGCGCGGCACCCGCTGTTCCAGGTGATGCTGTCGTTCCAGAACACCGGCCAGAACAGCCTGGAGCTGCCCGGCCTGACGGTGAGCGGCGTCGAGCTGCCCATCGACGTCGCCAAGTTCGACCTGCAATTGGTGCTGTCCGAACGCGACGCCGAGACCGGCGCGGGCATCGCCGCCGAGCTGATCTACGCCACCGACCTGTTCGACCCGGCCACCATGGCCGAGTTCGGGCGGCGCTTCGGCCGGTTGCTGCGGGCCGTCGCCGCCGAGCCGGACCGGCCGATCGGCGACCTCGCGCTGCTGGACGAGCAGGAGACCGCACGGGCGCTGCGCGGCTGGAACGACACCGCCCGCGATCTCGGCCCGGCGACCACGCTGGTCGAGGAGTTCGCCGCGCAGGCCGCGGCCACCCCGGACGCGGTCGCCGTGGTCGACCCGGCCACCGGGACGTCCCTCACCTACGCCGAATTCGCCGCCCGCGTGCGGCGGCTGGCGCGCCGCCTCGTCGAGGCGGGCGTCGGTCCGGAGACGCTGGTCGCCCTGGGCCTGCGCCGGTCGGTGGACCTGGTCGTGGCCGCCTACGCGGTGCAGGCGGCGGGCGGCGGTTATGTGCCGCTGGATCTGGACCAGCCCGCCGAACGCGTGCACTACGTGCTCGACTCGGCCGATCCGGTCTGCGTGCTGACCACCGCGCGCGACGCGTTCGACGGCGCGGGCCGCGCGACGTTGCGCATCGACGAGCTGGACCTGTCCGGCTACTCGGACGCTCCCGTCACCGACGCCGAACGCATCGCGCCGCTGCGCCCGCAGCACCCGGCGTACGTGATCTTCACCTCGGGTTCGACCGGACGCCCCAAGGGCGTCGCCGTGCCGCACTCGGCGGTGGTGAACCAGATCCGCTGGATCACGGGCGAATACGGCATCGGCGCGGACGACGTGGTGCTGTTCAAGACCCCCGCCACGTTCGACGTGTCGGTGTGGGAGCTGTTCGGCCCGCTGAGCACCGGCGGCCGGATCGTGGTGGCGAGCCCGGACGGGCACCGCGACCCGCAGTACCTGGCCGAGGTGATCGCGGCCGAGCGGGTCACCATGACCTCGTTCGTGCCGTCCATGCTGACCGTCTTCGCCGGCGCCATCGACCCGGCCGGCGCGGACGCGCTCGCCTCGCTGCGCACGCTGTTCGTCGCCGGTGAGGCGTTCACCGCCGACGCGGTCGTGGCCATCCGCCGGGTGAGCGACGCCGCGCTGTACAACCTGTACGGCCCCACCGAGTTCACCGTGCACGCCACGCACGGCCCGGTCGCCGACCAGGTGGACGGGGCGGTGCCGATCGGTCTGCCGGTGTGGAACGCGCAGGCGTACGTCCTGGATTCGCGCCTGCACCCGGTGCCGGCGAACGTCGCGGGTGAGCTGTACCTCGCGGGGGAACAACTGGCGCGCGGCTACTTCGGCCGTGCGGATCTGACCGCCGACCGGTTCGTGGCCAACCCTTACGGCGCGCCCGGCGCGCGGATGTACCGCACCGGTGACTTGGTGCGCCGGGACGCCACCGGCGCGATCGAGTACCTGGGCCGCACCGACTTCCAGGTGAAGCTGCGCGGTCTGCGCATCGAACTCGGCGAGATCGAGACCGCGCTGACCGCGCACGAATCGGTCGCGCAGTCGGTCGCGCTGGTGCGTTCCGACGCGCACACCGGCGACCAGCTGGTGGGTTACGTCGTGCCAGCCGGCGGCGCGACGGTGGACGTCGAGGCGTTGCGCGCGCACCTGGCCGCGCAGCTGCCGTCGTACATGGTGCCCGCCGCGATCGTGGTGCTCGACGCGATGCCGTTGAACCCGAACGGCAAGCTGGATCGGCGCGCGCTGCCCGAACCCGTCTTCGAGGCGCGGGAATTCCGCGCGCCGTCGACGCCGGTGGAGGAGATCGTCGCCGACGTCTTCGCCGAGGTGCTCGGCCTGGCGCAGGCCGAACGCGCGGTCGGCCTCGACGACGACTTCTTCGAGCTGGGCGGCAACTCACTGATCGCCACCCAGGTGGTGGCGCGTCTCGGCGCCGCGCTGGACACCCGGATCCCGGTCCGCACGCTGTTCGAGGCGCCGACCGTGGCCGCGCTCGCTGCGCGAGTCGAGTCGCACCAGGGCACCGGACGCCGCCGCGAGCTGGTGGCGGGCCCGCGTCCGCCGAAGATCCCGCTGTCGCTGGCGCAGCAGCGGATGTGGTTCCTGAACCGGTTCGACAACCAGACCGCGGTGAACAACATCCCGCTCGCGGTCCGGCTCACCGGCACCCTGGACACCGAGGCGCTGCGGCAGGCCGTCGCCGACGTGGTCGACCGGCACGAGGTGCTGCGCACCGTCTACCCGGAGACCGCCGACGGCCAGGGCGTGCAGGTCGTGCTGCCCGCCGGGCACAGCGCCGTCGATCTCACCCCGATCGAGGTGTCCGAGGCCGAGATCTCCGAGCGGATCAGCGAACTGGTGCTGACCGGTTTCGACGTCACCGCCGAGGTCCCGGTGCGCGCGCAGCTGTTCCGCATCGCGGGCTCGATGGACGGCTCGCAGCCCGACACCCACGTGCTGGTGTTCGTGGTGCACCACATCTCCGGCGACGGCTGGTCGGTGCGCCCGCTGGCGCGCGACGTGATGGTGGCCTACTCGGCGCGTTCGCGCGGCGAGGCGCCCGCCTGGGCTCCGCTGCCGGTGCAGTACGCCGACTACGCGCTGTGGCAGCGCGAGACGCTGGGCTCCGAGGCCGATCCCGCCTCGCTGATCGCCCAGCAGGTCGCGTTCTGGTCCGACACCTTGGCCGGGCTGCCGGATCAGCTGGATCTGCCCTCGGACCGCTCGCGTCCGGCGGTGGCGTCCAACCGCGGTGGGGTGTACGAGTTCTCGCTCGACGCGCGGTTGCTGCGCGAGCTGAACGCGCTGGCCCGCGCGAACGGCGCCAGCTTGTTCATGGTGGTGCACGCGGCGTTCGCCGCGCTGCTGGCGCGGTTGTCCGGCAGCGACGACATCGCCGTCGGCACCGCGGTCGCGGGCCGCGGCGAGGCGGTGCTCGACGACGCCATCGGCATGTTCGTCAACACGCTGGTGCTGCGCAGCGCGGTCGATCCCGCGATGCCGTTCACCGAACTGCTCGCCCGCACCAAGGACACCGATCTCGCGGCGTTCGCGCACGCGGACCTGCCGTTCGAGCGGTTGGTGGAAATCCTGAACCCGGCGCGTTCGCAGGCGCGGCACCCGCTGTTCCAGGTGATGCTGTCGTTCCAGAACACCGGTGAGGCCACCTTCGAGCTGCCCGGCCTGGAAGTGGCCGGGGTGCCGCTGGACGTGGTGACCGCCAAGTTCGACCTGCATCTCAACCTCGCCGACCGGTTCGACGCCTCGGGCGCGGCCGACGGCATGACCGCCGAATTCGCCTACGCCACCGACATGTTCGACCCCGACACCATCGCGGGCGTCGCGTCGCGGCTGGTGCGGATGCTGAGCGCGATCGCCGCGGACGCGTCCGTGGCGATCGGCGATGTGGAACTGCTCGACAGCGTCGAGCGCACCGAGGTGCTCGAACGGTGGAACGACACCGCGCACCCGGTGGACCCGGCCGCCACCCTGGTGTCGATGTTCGCCGCCCAGCTGGCGCGGACCCCGGACGCGCCCGCGGTGACGTTCGAGGGGACGAGTCTGTCCTACGCCGAGTTCGCTTCCAGGGTGAACCGCCTTGCCCGGCATCTGATCTCGCTGGGCGTCGGCCCCGATTCGATGGTCGCGCTGGGTATGCGCCGCTCGATCGACCTGGTGGTCGGCATGTACGCGGTGAGCGTCGCCGGTGGCGCGTACGTGCCGCTGGACCCGGATCACCCGGCCGACCGCACTCGGTATGTGCTCGACACCGCGCAGCCGGTGTGCGTGCTCACCACCTCCCGCGACGGGTTCGACGCGGGGGCGACCCGGGCGATCGAGATCGACGTGGTGTCCCTGGCCGGTTACTCCGACGAGCCGGTCACCGACGCCGATCGCCGTGCGCCGCTGCGTGCGTCGAACACCGCGTACGTGATCTTCACGTCCGGTTCGACCGGCCGCCCGAAGGGTGTGGCGGTCTCGCACGCCGCGATCGTCAACCGCCTGGTGTGGATGCAGGACGAGTACGGCTTGGACCACACCGACGTGGTGTTGCAGAAGACCCCGGCCACGTTCGACGTGTCGGTGTGGGAGTTCTTCTGGCCGTTGCAGGTCGGCGCGCGCCTGGTGGTGGCGAAGCCGGACGGTCATCGCGATCCGGCCTACCTCGTGCAGGTCATCACCGGCGAGCGGGTCACCACGGCGCACTTCGTGCCGTCGATGCTGTCGGTGTTCGTCGCCGAGGAACGCGCCGACGAGTGCACCAGCCTGCGCAACGTCTTCGCCTCGGGTGAGGCGCTGCCCGCGCAGACGGCGCAGAAGCTCGTCGAGCTGACCGGCGCTCGCTTGCACAACCTGTACGGCCCGACCGAGGCCGCGGTCGACGTCACCTTCCACGAGGTGACCGAGGCCGACGCGGTGTCGGTGCCGATCGGCGCCCCGGTGTTCAACACCCAGGTGTACGTGCTGGATTCGCGGCTGCACCCGGTGCCGGTGGGTGTCGCGGGTGAGCTGTATCTCGCGGGCGTGCAACTGGCCCGCGGCTACGTCGCGCGTCCGGATCTGACCTCCGACCGGTTCGTGGCCAACCCCTACGGCGCCCCGGGCGAGCGGATGTACCGCACCGGCGACCTGGTCACCTGGACCGACAAGGGCGAGCTGGAGTACCTGGGCCGCACCGACTTCCAGGTGAAGCTGCGCGGTCTGCGCATCGAGCTGGGCGAGATCGAGTCGGCGCTCACGGCGCTGGACTCGATCGCCCAGGCGGTGGTCGTGGTGCGCTCGGACGATCGATTGGGCGACCAGCTGGTCGCGTACGTCATCGCGACCGCCGGACGTGCGGTGGACATCGAGGGCGTACGCGCCGAACTCGGCGGCGAGCTGCCCGCGTACATGGTGCCGTCGGCGTTCGTCGTGCTGGAGGCGTTCCCGCTGAACGCGTCCGGCAAGCTGGATCGCAAGGCGCTGCCCGCGCCGGTGTTCGAGGCCAAGGTGTTCCGCGCCCCGTCCACCCCGATCGAGGAGATCGTGGCGGGCACCTTCGCCGACGTGCTCGGCGTCGCCCGCGTGGGCCTGGACGACGACTTCTTCGAACTCGGCGGCAACTCGCTGCTGGCCACCCAGGTGACCGCGCGGCTGGGCGCCGCCCTGGACACCCGGCTCGCGGTGCGCGACCTGTTCGAGGCGTCCACCGTGGTGGCGCTGGCCGCCCGGGTGGAGCACAACGCCGGCTCCGGCCGGGACCGGCCGCGCCTGGAGGCGGGGGAGCGCCCGGCGCGCATCCCGCTCTCGCCCGCGCAGCAGCGGTACTGGTTCCTCAACCAGTTCGACACGGCCACTTCGGCGGTGGACAACATCCCGCTGGCCGTCCGGCTGTCCGGCACGCTCGACGTGGCCGCGCTGGAACAGGCCATCGGCGACGTGTTCGCCCGCCACGAGGTGCTGCGCACCACCTACCCGCGTTCGGCGGAGGGCCCGCATCAGGTGATCCGTCCGGCGGACCGGTCGGCGGCGGCGCTCAGCCCGATCGACGTCACCGAGGAGGATCTGCTCGGCGCCGTCATCGGTTTCGCGTTGACCACCTTCGACGTCACCGTCGAGGTGCCGTTGGCCGTGGCGCTGTTCCGGATCGCCGACAACGACCACGTGCTCGCGTTCACCGTGCACCATGTGGCCGCCGACGGCTCGTCGATGGGCCCGCTGGCTCGCGACGTGATGGCCGCCTACGTGGCGCGAGTGCAGGGCGAGGCGCCGCAGTGGCAGCCGCTGCCGGTGCAGTACGCCGACTACGCGCTGTGGCAGCGCGCGGTGCTCGGTTCGGAGGACGATCCGGAATCGCTGGCCGCGCAGCAGGTGGCGTACTGGACGGCCACGCTGGCCGGCCTGCCCGATCAGCTGGAACTGCCCGCCGACCGGCCGCGCCCGCCCGCGCAGTCGTTCCAGGGCAAGGCGATCCGCTTCGAGATCGACCCGCAGCGGCACGCCCGCCTGCACGAATTGGCGCGCGCGCACAACGCGTCGCTGTTCATGGTGGTGCACGCGGCGCTGGCGGTGTTGCTGTCGCGGCTGTCCGGCACCGACGACATCGCGGTCGGCACGCCGATCGCCGGTCGTGGTGAACGCGAACTCGACGACCTGATCGGCATGTTCGTCAACACCCTGGTGTTCCGAACCGCGGTGAACGCCGGTGCCTCGTTCGCCGACCTGCTCGGCGACGTGAAGGAACGCGACCTGGAGGCGTTCGCCAACGCCGACGTGCCGTTCGAGCGCCTGGTCGAGGTGCTCAACCCGGTGCGCTCGACCGCGCGCAACCCGCTGTTCCAGGTGGGCCTGTCGTTCCAGAACCTGGCCGAGACCACCTTCGAGCTGCCCGGCCTGACGGTGAGCGCGGTCAACTTCGACTCGCAGCTGGCCAAGACCGACCTGCACGTCACGCTGTACGACCGGTACGCCGAGGACGGCACGCCCGCCGAGATCATCACCGAATTCGGTTACGCCACCGATCTGTTCGACGAGAGCACGGTGCAGGGCTTCGCCGACCGGTTCCTGCGGGTGCTCGACGCCGTGCTGACCGACGCCACGGTGCGGGTGGGTGAGATCGATCTGCTCGCGCCCGAGGAGAGCGAGCGCATCCTCACCGCGTGGAACGACACCGCATACGATCTCGATGCTCTGCTCGCGGCGCGTTCCGCGGGCTCCACGCACACCGCGACGCTGGTGTCGCTGCTGGATGCCACGGTGGCCGCCACCCCGGACGCGGTGGCGCTGGTCGCCGACGAGCCGACCGGCCGCCGGGAGCTGACCTACGCCGCGCTGGACGCGCGGGTCAACCGCCTGGCCCGGTACCTGATCGGCCGCGGCGTCGGACCGGAGGACCGGGTCGCGCTGGCGATTCGCCGCTCCACCGATCTCGTGGTCGCGATGTACGCGGTCGCCAAGGCCGGTGCGGCCTACGTGCCGATCGATCCCGATCAGCCCGCCGAGCGGACCGATTACATCCTCGGCACCGCCGCTCCGGTGTGCGTGCTGACCACCGGCCGGGACGGTTTCCACACCGCGGCGGCCGACGTGGTGCAGATCGACGCGCTCGACCTCGCCGAGTACGCGGCCGCTCCGGTGACCGCGGGCGAGCGCACCGGTGCGCTGACCCCGGCGAACACCGCCTACGTGATCTTCACCTCCGGTTCGACGGGTCAGCCCAAGGGCGTCGCCGTCCCGCACGGCGCGATCGTCAACCAGTTGCAGTGGGAGACGACCGTCTTCGAGCTGGGCGCGGACGACGCGGTGCTGCTGAAGACGGCGGCGACGTTCGACCTCTCGGTCTGGGAGTTCTGGTCGGCCGCGGTGTCCGGTGGCCGCCTGGTGATCTCGTCCGCCGACGGGCACCGCGACCCGGCGTACCTGAACGAGCTGATGCGCGCCACCGGCGTCACCACGCTGCACGTGGTGCCGTCCATGCTGGACGCGCTGCTCACCGAATCCGGTGGCCGCCTGTCGGACTCGCTGCGCCGGGTGCTGGCCATCGGTGAGGCGCTGCCCGCGGCGACCGCCCAGCGGTTGCGCCGCCACAACGCCGCCGAACTGCACAACCTGTACGGTCCGACCGAGGCGGCGGTGTCGATCACCAGCCACCTGGTCACCGATGCCGACGAGGCGTCGGTGTCGATCGGCGCGCCGGAGTGGAACAGCCGGGTGTACGTGCTCGACTCCCGCCTGCGGCCGGTGCCGGTCGGCGTCTCGGGCGAGCTGTACCTCGCCGGTGCGCAGCTGGCGCGCGGTTACTTCGGGCGTTCCGATCTGACGGCCGACCGGTTCGTCGCCGATCCGTTCGGTGCGCCGGGCGACCGGATGTACCGCACCGGCGACCTGGTGGCCTGGAGCGCCACCGGCGAGCTGGACTACCGCGGCCGCACCGACTTCCAGGTGAAGATCCGCGGCTTCCGCATCGAACTCGGCGAGATCGAGGCGGCGCTGTTGCGGCAGGACATGGTGAGCGCGGCGGCCGTCGTCGCGCACACCGATCCCAGCATCGGCGACCGGCTGGTCGCCTACGTGGTGACCCGCACGGGCACGCTGGACAAGCGCGCGCTGCAGTCCGCGCTGTCGGCCGAGCTGCCGTCGTACATGGTGCCGTCGATGCTGATCCAGCTGGAGACGTTGCCGCTCAACGCCAACGGCAAACTGGACCGCAAGGCGCTGCCGGAGCCCACCTTCGAGAAGGCGGTCTTCCGGGCGCCGGTGACGCCGATCGAGCAGATCGTGGCGAACACGTTCGCGGAGGTGCTGCGGCTCTCCGATCGCGAAGGGGGCGAGGCCAAGCGACTCGGCCTGGACGACGACTTCTTCGCGTGGGGCGGCAACTCGCTGCTGGCGACGCAGGTCGCCGCCCGCCTGGGCGAGGCGCTCAACACCCGGGTGCCGGTGCGCCTGCTGTTCGAGGCGTCCACCGTGGCCGCGCTGGCGGTGCGCGTGGAGCAGCACGCCGACATGGGCGGCCGCCGCGCGCTGACGGCGGGTCCGCGGCCGGAGCACATTCCGCTGTCGCTGGCGCAGCAGCGCATGTGGTTCCTCAACCGGTTCGACACCCAGTCGGCGGCCTACAACGTGCCGATCGCGGTGCGGCTGTCGGGCGCGCTGGACGTGGCCGCGCTGCGCGCCGCCATCGCGGACCTGGTGAGCAGGCACGAGATCCTGCGCACGGTCTACCCGCAGACCGAGGCGGGCCCGGTGCAGGTCATCCTGCCGCCCGCCCAGGCCGTGCCGCGCCTGGAGGTGCGGGTGGTCGCGCCGTCGCAGATCGAGTCCGCCGTGGTGGCGCTGACCTCGACGATCTTCGACGTCACCACCGAGGTGCCGGTGAAGGTCGCGCTGTTCCAGCTCGCCGGAGAGGGCGCGCAGACCGGAGCCGACGGGCCGGTGGACTACGTGCTGGCCATGGTCGTGCACCACATCTCCGGTGACGGCTCCTCGGTCGGCCCGCTGACCAGGGACCTGATGATCGCCTACGCCGCGCGGTCGGCGGGCGAGGCGCCGAACTGGGCGCCGCTGCAGGTCCAGTACGCGGACTACAGCATCTGGCAGCGGGAACTGCTCGGCGACGAGAACGATCCGGAATCGCTGGCCGCCAAGCAGGTCGCCTACTGGAAGCAGGCACTGGCAGAACTGCCCGACCAGCTGGACCTGCCCTCGGACCGGCCGCGCCCGGCGGTGCAGTCGTTCGCGGGCGGCAAGGTCGAGCTGCGGGTGGACGCGCAGACCCATCAGGCGCTGATCGAACTGGCGCGCGCGGAGGGCGCGACGCTGTTCATGGTCGTGCACACCGCGCTCGCCGTCCTGTTGTCCAGATTGTCCGGCACCGACGACATCGCGATCGGCACGCCGATGGCGGGCCGTGGCGAGGCCGCGCTCGACGACCTGATCGGCATGTTCGTCAACACCCTGGTGTTCCGCACCCGGGTGGAGGCGGGCGAGGCGTTCACCGATCTGCTCGCCCGCCAGCGCGAGACCGACATCCAGGCGTTCGCCAACGCCGACGTGCCGTTCGAGCGCCTGGTGGAGGTGCTCAACCCGGTGCGTTCGACCGCGCGGCACCCGCTGTTCCAGGTGGGTCTGTCGTTCCAGAATCTGGCGCAGTCCGCGCTGGAGCTGCCCGGCCTGAGCGTGTCCGGCCTGGACATCGACACCGAGCTGTCCCAGTTCGACCTGCACCTGATCGCGACCGACCGCTACGACGACGCCGGCGTGCCCGAGGGCATCACCGGGTTCTTCACCTACGCGACCGACATGTTCGATCGCGCCACGGTGCAGGGCTTCGTGGACCGGTTCGCGCGCCTGCTCGGCGAGATCGTCGCCGCGCCGCGTACCCCGGTCGGCGACCTCGAACTGCTCGAGGCCGCCGAGCGGACCCAGCTGCTCACCGCGCGCAACGCGACCGCGCGGCCGGTGGACACCTCCGCCACGCTGGTGTCGCTGCTGGACGCCACGGTCGCGGCCGGGCCGAAGGAAGTCGCGCTCGTCACCGAGGACGGCGAGTCGATCACCTATGGTGCGCTCGACGCGCGGGTGAATCGTCTTGCCCGGCATTTGATTTCGTTGGGTGTGGGGCCGGAGTCGCGGGTGGCGCTGGCGTTGCGCCGGTCGGTGGATCTGATCGTGGCGATGTATGCGGTGGCGAAGTCCGGTGGTGCGTATGTGCCGGTGGATCCGGATCAGGCTGCCGAGCGGACGAGCTACATTCTCGAGACGGCGGCACCGGTGTGTGTGCTGACCAACGCCGATGCCGAGTTCGAGACCGATGTCGCCGATGTTGTGCGTATTGATGAGCTGGATTTGTCGGGTGTGGACGGCAAGCCGGTTACTGATGCCGATCGGGTCGCACCCCTGCGTCCGGAGAACACGGCGTATGTGATCTTCACGTCTGGTTCGACGGGTCGTCCGAAGGGTGTGGCGGTTCCGCATGGGGCGATCGCGAACCAGTTGCAGTGGAAGAACGTCGAATTCGGCTTGGATGCGGCGGATGCGATCCTGTTGAAGACGGCGGCGACGTTCGACTTGTCGGTATGGGAGTTCTGGTCGGCCGCTGTCTGCGGCGGTCGCCTGGTCATCGCTTCGCCGGACGGTCACCGCGACCCGGCGTACCTCAACGAGTTGATGGCTCGCGAGTGGGTCACCACGCTGCATGTGGTGCCGTCGATGCTGGACGCGTTGCTGACGGCTGGTATGCCGAACTCGCTGTGGCGGGTGTTGGCGATTGGTGAGGCTCTGCCGGGTTCGGTCGCCCAGCGGTTCCTGCGGGAACACCCGCGCACGGAACTGTTCAACCTCTACGGTCCGACCGAGGCGGCGGTGTCGATCACCAGCCACCGGGTCACTCTCGCCGACGAGACCTCCGTGTCGATCGGCGCGCCGGAATGGAACAGCCAGGTCTACGTCCTCGACTCCCGGCTGCGGCCGGTGCCGGACGGCGTCTCCGGCGAGTTGTACCTCGCCGGCGCGCAATTGGCGCGTGGTTACTTCGGTCGTGCCGACCTCACGGCAGATCGGTTCGTGGCGAATCCGTTCCAGCCCGGCGAGCGGATGTATCGCACGGGTGACTTGGTCGCGTGGAACAGCGCCGGTGAACTCGAATACCGGGGTCGTACGGACTTCCAGGTGAAGATCCGTGGTTTCCGCATCGAGTTGGGTGAGATCGAGGCCGCGCTGCTGGCGCTGCCCGAGATCGCGCAGACCGCGGTGATCGCGAAGTCCGACCCGAAGACCGGTGACCGGTTGGTGGCCTACTTGGTCCCGAGCGATGCCGATGCCGGTGTCGATGTGGCGCAGGTGAAGTCGGAACTCACCGCTGGGTTGCCGTCGTACATGGTGCCCGCGGCGTTCGTGGTGCTGGATGCGTTGCCGTTGAACGTCAACGGCAAGCTCGACCGCAAGGCGTTGCCCGAGCCCGAGTTCGAGGTTCAAGCGTTCCGCGCTCCCTCGACTCCGATCGAGGAGATCGTGGCGAACGTGTTCGCCGAGGTGCTCGGTGTCGAACGCGTCGGCGCGGACGACGACTTCTTCGCGCTGGGCGGTAACTCGTTGCTGGCGACGCAGGTCGCCGCGCGTATCGGCGCGGCGCTGGATGCCCGTGTGCCGGTGCGTGTGCTGTTCGAGGCCTCCACCGTGGCCGGATTGGCCGCGAAGGTCGAGCAGCACGCGGGCGCCGGTGGCCGTCGCGAGCTGGTCGCCGGACCGCGTCCGGACCACATTCCGCTGTCGCTGGCGCAGCAGCGCATGTGGTTCCTCAACCAGTTCGACACCGCCTCGGCCGTGAACAACATCCCGGTGGCCGTGCGGCTCACCGGCGAACTGGATGTCGAAGCGCTGCAAGCGGCGGTCGGCGACGTCATAGCCAGGCACGAGACCCTGCGCACCGTCTACCCGGAGCAGGGTGGCGCGGCGCACCAGGTCATCGTGCCCGTCGAGCGGGCACTGCCGGACTTGCGGCCGGAAGCGGTCGCGCCCGAGGACATCCGCCACCGGATCATCGAGGTGATCTCGGCCGGATTCGACGTGACCACCGAGGTTCCGTTGCGGGCGAAGCTGTTCCGGGTGACGGACGGGGCAGCCGACACGTCGTACGTGCTCGTGTTCGTCGCGCACCACATCAGCGCGGACGGCTGGTCGATGGGCCCGCTGACGCGTGACGTGATGCTCGCCTACGCGGCCCGTTCGGCCGGGGTGGAACCGGGCTGGGCGCCGCTGCCGGTGCAGTACGCCGACTTCAGCCTGTGGCAGCGCGACGTGCTCGGCTCCGAGGACGACCCGGAGAGTCTGATCTCGCAGCAGGCCCAGTACTGGCGCACCGCGCTGGCCGGGCTGCCGGACGAACTCAACCTGCCTGCCGACCGGCCGCGTCCGACGACGCAGTCGTTCGCCGGTGGACGCGTGGTGTTCCCGATCTCCGGCGAGCTGCACGGCAGGCTCACCGAGATCGCCAGGGAGCAGAACGCGACGCTGTTCATGGTCGTGCACGCCGCGCTCGCGCTGTTCCTGGCGCGCATGTCCGGCACCGACGACATCGCCGTCGGCACGCCCATCGCGGGCCGCGGCGAAGCGGAACTCGACGACGTGATCGGCATGTTCGTCAACACCCTGGTGCTGCGCTCGCACGTCGACGGCGACTTGACCTTCGGCCAGTTCCTGGCCCGCACCAAGGACGCCGACCTGCAGGCGTTCGCACACGCGGACCTGCCGTTCGAGCGGCTGGTGGAACTGCTCAATCCGGAGCGCTCCACCGCGCGGCACCCGCTGTTCCAGGTGGCGCTGTCGTTCGAGAATCTGCCCGAGAGCAGCTTCGAACTGCCCGGCTTGCACGTGGGCGCGGTCGATTTCGACGTCGACACCGCCAAGTTCGACCTGTCGCTGACCATCCGCGAGGCCGGGGAGAACCCCGACGACGCGGGCATGTACGCGGAGTTCTCCTTCGCGCGCGACCTGTTCGACGACGAGACGGTGCGGGTGTTCGCCGAGCGCTTCACCAGGCTGCTCACCGCGATCGCCACCGACCGGGAAACCCCGATCGGCGACCTGCCGCTGCTGGACGCGGCCGAGTACCACCTGCTCACGCACGTGGCGGGCGAGGACGTCATGGCCACCGGCCTGCTGCCGGACCTGCTGCAGCACGGCGCGCGGCTGGACCCCGAGCAGATCGCGGTGCGCTACCAGGGCCGCTCGATCACCTACCGCGAACTGGACGAGTACTCCTCGCGCCTGGCGCGGGTGCTCATCTCGCGCGGCGTGGGCCCGGAGCGCATCGTGGCGCTGTCGTTCCCGCGGTCCTACGAGATGGTCGCCGCGTTCTGGGCGGTGGCCAAGGCCGGCGGCGCGCACGTGCCGGTCGACCCGACCTACCCCGAAGACCGCATGCGGCACATGGTCAACGACTCCGGCGCGGTCATCGGCATCACCGCGAGCGAGTACGTCGACCGGCTGCCGCGCGACGTGGAGTGGCTGCGGATCGATGATCCGGAGTTGGGTGAACTGGTCGAGAGCCAGTCCGCCGAGCAGGTCACCGACGCCGACCGGATCTCCACGCTGGCGATGCGCCACCCGGCGTACGTCATCTACACCTCCGGCTCGACCGGTATGCCCAAGGGCGTCACCGTGACCCACGCGGGCATGGGCGGCCTGGTCGGCGTCGCGGCGGATCTGTACCAGCTGGAATCGCACCATCGGTTCCTGCACATCTGCTCGCCCAGCTTCGACCCGTCGGTGCTGGAGTGGCTGTGCGCCGCCTACACCGGCGCGACGCTGGTGGTCGTGCCGTCGACCATCATCGGCGGACCGGACCTCGCGGAGCTGCTGCGCACCGAGCGGGTCAGCCACACGATCATCACCCCCGCGGTGCTGGGCACGGTCGATCCGGAAGGCATGGAGGCGCTCGAGGTGGCCTCCGTCGGTGGTGACGTCACCACGCCGGAGCTGCTGGCCAAGTGGTGGCCGGGCCGGAAGTACTTCAACGCCTACGGCCCGACCGAGACGACGATCATCTCCTCCTACGCCCAGCTCACCCCGGGCAGGCACATCACCATCGGCCGTCCGGTGCGCGGCATGTCCGCGCTGGTGCTGGACAACCGGCTCAACCCGGTGCCGCCGGGCGTCGCGGGCGAGCTGTACCTGGCCGGTGGCGCGCTGGCGCGCGGCTACCACAACCGCCCCGACCTCACGGCGGAACGGTTCATCGCCAACCCGTGGAGCGACGAGGGCGCGCGGATGTACCGCACCGGCGACGTGGTGCGCTGGTTCGCCGAACCCGGCGAGCGCGCGGGCAACGCCGCGTTGCCGTCGGTGCCCTGGCAACTGGACTACGTGGGCCGCTCGGACTTCCAGGTGAAGATCCGCGGCTTCCGCATCGAGCTGGGCGAGATCGACACCGTGCTGGCGAGCCACGAGGACGTCGAGTACGCGATCACGATCGGCCGCAAGACCGAGGCGGGCGCGACGATCCTGGTGTCCTACGTGCTGGCCGCGCCGGGCCGGGAGATCGACACCGCGCGGCTGACCGAGTACGCCTCGCGCAGCCTGCCGCCGCACATGGTGCCGACGGCGATCGTGGTGATCGACGAGATCCCGCTGACCCCGGTCGGCAAGCTGGACCGCAAGGCGCTGCCCGAGCCCGAGCTGGCCCCGCGCGAGTTCCGCGCGCCGGCCAGCGAGGTCGAGGCCGTCATCGCCGAGGTGTTCGCCGAGGTGCTCGGCGTCGAGCAGATCGGTTTGGACGACTCGTTCTTCGCGCTCGGCGGCGACAGCATCCTGTCCATCCAGCTGGTCTCGCGGGCCAAGGCGCGCGGCGTGCTGTTCACTCCGCGTGACGTGTTCGAGCGGCGCAGCGTGGCCTCGCTGGCCGAGATCGCCGCGCTCGGCACCGGCGCCGAGCAGGCGCGGTTGGAGGAACTGCCGGGCGGCGGTGTCGGCGAGATCCCGCTGACCCCGATCATGCGGCAGATCCTCGGGAGCGGCTCGTCCTATCAGCGGTTCTCGCAGACGATGGCGCTGCGGCTGCCCGACGGCATCGACCGGGAGACCCTGGTCGCCACCATCGCGGCGGTGTTCGACCACCACGACGTGCTGCGGTCGCGGTTGCGCCGCACCGGCACGGACTGGACCTTCGAGGCGCTGCCGCACGGCGCGGTGGACGTCGACGCCCTGGTGCGGCGGGTGGACCTGGCCGCCGACACCGACGAGGCGGAGCTGGCCCGGGTCGCCACCGAAGCGCTCGACGGGGCGATGGGCGGGCTCGATCCGGCGAATGCGGTGATGGCGCAGTTCGTCTGGTTCGCGTTCGAAGGCGAGCGGCGGGACGTGCTTTTGATCGTCGCGCACCACTTCGTGGTCGACGGCGTGTCCTGGCGCATCCTGATCCCGGATCTGGCGGTCGCCTGGTCGCAGCTGGTCGCCGGTCAGCCGGTGGCGCTGCCCGCCAACGGCACCTCCATGCGGCGCTGGGCGCACAGCCTGGTCGAGGCGGCGAGCTCGCCGGACCGCGTCGCGGAACTGCCGTTCTGGCAGCAGGTTTCGGCCACGCCGGACCCGCTGCTCGGCGAGCGCGCGTTCGATCCGGCGGTGGACACGTTCGCCACCGTCGAGCGGGTGGAGGTCACCGTGCCCGCCGAGGTCACCGACGCGGTGCTCACCGCGATCCCGGGCCTGTACCGGGGCGGTGTGAACGACGGCCTGCTCTCGGCGCTGGCCATGGCGGTCGCCCGCTGGCGCGGCGACGGCTCGGACGCCGCACTGATCAAGCTGGAAGGCCACGGTCGTGAAGAGGACGTCGTACCGGGCGCGGACCTCTCGCGCACGGTCGGCTGGTTCACCGCGGCCTACCCGGTCCGGCTGGACCTGGCAGGCGCCGACCTCACCGACGCGTTCGCCGGTGGCGCCGCGCTGGGCGAGATCGTGAAGTCGATCAAGGAGCAGTTGCTCGCGGTGCCCGACAAGGGTCTCGGCTACGGCCTGCTGCGGCAGCTGAATCCGGAGACCGCGCCGACCCTCGGCGGCGCGGGTGGGAGCAGGGCGGGATCTGACGCAGCGCAGATCAGCTTCAACTACCTGGGCCGGATGTCGGCCGGGGAGATCCCCGAGCAGCTCGCCGAGATCGGCTGGGTGCCGGTGGCCGACCTCGGTCAGCTGGATGTCGACATGGACCTCGACATGCCCGCGAACGCGACGATCGACATCAACGCGATCGTCACCGACTCCGACGAGGGTCCGCGCCTCGGCGCGTCCTTCGCCTTCCCGACCGGCCTGCTGACCCGGGAACGGGTGCAGGAGTTCGCCGAGCTGTGGGTCGAGGCGCTCGCCGCGCTGGCCACGCACGCGCGGCGGCCGGACGCGGGCGGTTTCACGCCGTCGGACATGCCGCTGGTGCGGGTGGGGCAGCAGGACATCGAGCAGTGGGAACGGGCCTACCCGGCGCTGTCGGAGGTGTGGCCGCTGTCGCCGCTGCAGTCGGGTCTGCTGTTCCACGCGATGATGACCCAGTCCACCGTGGACGTGTACACCATGCAGGCCGTGGTGGACCTGGGCGGCACGCTGGACGTGGCGCGGCTGCGGGCGGCGGCCCAGGGCATCGTCGACCGGTACCCGAACCTGCGCACCGCGTTCGTCACCGACGCCGACGGGCAGGCGGTGCAGGTGGTGCTGGATCGGGTCGAGGCGCCGTGGCGCGAGGTGGATCTCACCGAGCTGCCCGCCGACCAGCGGACCGCGGAACTGCGCAGGCAGGTCGCGGCCGATCAGGCGACGCACTTCGACATGGCCACCCCGCCGCTGATCCGGTTCACGCTGTTCCGCAGTGACGAGGCGCAATGGCACCTGGCCATCACCACCCACCACATCCTGCTGGACGGCTGGTCGATGCCGCTGCTCATGCGGGACCTGCTGGTGCTGTACGCGGTGCGCGGCGATCAGACCGCGCTGCCGCGGGTGGCCTCCTACCGCAACTTCCTCGGCTGGCTGGCCGGTCGCGACCGGGACGCCTCGCTGCGCGCCTGGGCGGCGGCGCTGGAGGGCGTCAACGAACCCACCCAGCTCGCAGGCCAGCCGCGCGCCGCGGAGAACTACGAGATCGGCAAGGTGGTCACCGAACTCGACGCCGACCGCACCCGCCGGATCAGCAAGCACGCCGCCGAACTCGGCGTCACGGTGAACACGCTGGTGCAGGCGGCGTGGGGCATCCTGCTCGGGCGTCTGACCGGGCGCGGCGACGTGGTGTTCGGCGCGACGGTGTCCGGCCGCCCGGCCGAGCTGCCCGGCGTCGAGTCGATGGTGGGTCTGTTCATCAACACGCTGCCGGTGCGGCTGCGCATCGACGACCGCCAGACCATCGGCGAGCTGCTGGGCAGGTTGCAGGGCGATCAGGCCGGCTTGCTCGAGCACCACTACGTGGGGCTCACCGACATCCAGCGGGTGGCGGGCACCGGCTCGCTGTTCGACACGCTGCTGGTGTTCGAGTCCTATCCGATGGACAAGGAGGCGATCTCGGCCGCCAGCTCGATCGACGGCATGTCGGTGACCGGCGTCGGCGTCAACGACGCCACGCACTACCCGATGACGCTGCTGGTCATGTCGGAGGCCACCATCGAGCTGACCCTGAAGTACCTGGGCAGCCGGTTCACCGCCGAAGAGGTCGAGACCCTCGCCGAGCGGCTGGTGCGGGTGCTCGAGGCGCTGCTCGGCGATCCGGACGGCCTGGTCGGCGACATCGACATCCTCGATGAAGGCGAACGGGCCCGGCTGCTGGCCGAATCCGGTATCACCGCAACCGCTTCCGCGCCGGAGCCGGTCGGCCGGGTCGGGGCGCGCACGGTGGCCAAGGTGCTCGCCGAGGTCGTCGAAGAGGACCCGGAAGCGTCCGCGCTGCTGGCCGGCGCGGACGAGGTCGCCTTCCACCTGCTGGATCGGCGTTCCTCGCAGCTGGCCCGCGTGCTCATCGACCGCGGCGCCGGACCGGGCGACGTGGTCGCGGTGACGCTGCCGCGTTCGGTGGACGCGGTGGTCGCCGCCTGGGCGGTGCAGAAGGCCGGTGCGGCATGCCTGTTCGCGGGCGACCTCACCGCCGAGGAGCTGTCCGCGGCGGGCGCCGGATACGGCATCAGCCGGCAACCGGTGGCCGACAGCGACCTGCGCTGGGTGGCGCTCGACGACGTCCAGGTGCAGCAGGACATCGCCGCGGCCGCCGCGCATCCGGTCTCCTACGCCGACCGGGTCCGCCCGCTCGGCGAGGAACATCCGGCGTTCGTCGTCGTCACGGCGGACGGGGTCGTCTCGATGACCCAGTCCGAGGCGCTCGACGAGGCCGAACGGGTGCGCGAGGAATACGAGATCGACTACGAGTCGGCCACGTACGCCACCGCGGCCTCGGGCCGCCCCGCCGTCCTGGAGTTCCTGGTCTCCGCCACCGCCGGAGCCCTGTCCGTCCTCCCGACCGGCGACCTCGAGACCGACCTCACCGAGGGCGAGGTCACCCACTGGTTCGCGGCGCCGGGCGAAGCGACCGACGCGGCGGGCGAGGACATCACGATCGTCAGCTGATCGCACCGGACGAGCCCCCTCCCGACATGGGAGGGGGCTCTCCTGGGTGATGGCACCCCGGTCCGGACGCTGCCACGGGTGATCCTCAGCTGGGTCCGTGGTCCACTGAAGCCCGAGGGTATTCGAAGTCGGTTGCCGGACGAGTAGCGGTCCGGATTCGGTTCGTTTGACTACACTCGAGGTCGATCGGCGGCGACCATCGCCACTGTCATACGAGGCCGGAGGTGGTTTCATGGCGATGCCAGTTCCGCATGGCGACGGCTGGACGGCTGCCGACCTCGACCACATGCCCGAAGACGGATTGCGTTACGAGGTGTTGAATGGTCAGCTCGTCGTGAATGCCGCGCCCAAGCCTCGCCACCAGTTGTTGATCAGGTGGCTGGGGCGGGCCCTCGACGCGGTGTTGCCTCCTGGCCGTTTGGTGCTGGAAGGCGTCGGCGTACTGATAGGCGATGACGAGCCGATCCCGGACCTCGTCGTGGTGACCGACTCGATCGACGTAGACGCGAGAGGTGTTCCTGCGCACCAGGTAGAACTGGTTGTAGAAGTCGTGTCGAAATCCACGACGCTGCAAGACCGCATGGTCAAACCGGTGGTCTATGCGGAAGCCGGCATAGCGAACTACTGGCGTTTCGAGCCCAACGCTTTCAAGGGGCAGTTGCCGGGAGAGTCTCTCCCCGTCCTGTTCGCCCACGAACTCGGTGCCGACCACACCTACGAACTGACGCACCGGGTGTCCGCTGGCAACACGGTCACCCTGCGCAGTCCCTTCGAATTCACGATCGACCCGGCAACTCTCCTCCCCTGACCTCGCGCGAGGATGTCCGATATGAGCGCTCCCGAAAAGCAACAGGTGCTGCGTGTGACCGCCGAGCAGTTCGCCGATGGGGCGACTGCCGGACTCGGTGACATCGAGATCGTCGACGGGCGCGTGGTGCGACTGCTGGCCCAGAGCCCCGTGCACAGCCGGGTGGTCCGGCGGCTGGCCGGGATGCTGGAGTCGGCTCGGCGCGATGGAGGGCCGTGTATGGTCGTGGACTCCGATGTCGCCGCGCGATTCGCCGATACGGAATCCACAGCGGCGGATCGACGGTTGAACATCCGTTACCCCGATATCTGGATCCGGGACTGCGAACCCTACGACGTCAACACTGTGCGCGAGCACATCCTGCTGGTGGTGGAGGTCACTTCCGAATCGACCATCGATGCCGACATCACCGACAAGCGAATCCAGTACGCGGCCGCGGGCATTCCTCGATACCTGATCGTCCGGCTGGACCAGAAGGAAGAGCGCATCGAAGAGATCGAGGAGTACCGTCTCGACTGGTCCGGTCGACGCTACCGCGCCCATACGGTTCATCGACGTGTCTTGCTGCTCGACGACCCGGTCGAGGCGACCATCCCATTCGATGTACTGGAACAGCCCTGACGATTGCCACTCGCGGAATAGTCGGCGTAGCACGCCTCACCCGGTGAACCGGGAAGCAACCTCCGTCCGGTGGGCGCTACCACGGTAGCGAGCGCGCTCGAGTTGTCCGCTGCGCGCGATTGTCTGGCTTGATATGTCATTTACGCCGGTCGTGGGCATCGATAGGGTCAGGGACGCGGCTTCGGTCGCGGTTTCTCTCCGCCCGCAATGGACTCGCTCGCAGGGCATCTCGCGGGCGGTGCGCGAACTTCACAAGGAAGACATGTCCACGATCGCAACCTCGTCCGGCGGCAAGCCGGACGGATCTTCCGCACGTCCGCTGCGCGCGCGGCTGGTGTTGTTCCTGGTCAGCGGGGCCATCTTCATGATGATGCTCGACCTGACCGTGGTGTCCGCCGCGCTGGCCGATATCCGCACCGACCTGGACACGTCCATCGACGGACTGCAATGGGTCATCGACGCCTATGCCATTCCGATGGCGGGACTGCTGCTGACCTTCGCCACGCTCGGCGACCGGTTCGGCCGGAAGCGGCTTTTCCTCGCCGGCATGACGGTTTTCACGGCATCGTCGCTGGCATTGGCGCTGGCGGGCACCATACTTCAGTTGAACATCCTGCGCGCGGTGCAGAGCGTCGGCGCGGCGATGATCTTCGCGACGGCGTTGCCGCTGCTGGCGGTGGCCTACCCCGAGGCGGGCAAGCGCGCGAAGGCGATCGGCGTCTACGGCGCAGTGATGGCGAGCGCGACCGTCGCGGGGCCGGTGCTCGGCGGCGCGCTGGTCACCCAGTTCGGGTGGCGCTCGATCTTCATCATCAACGTCCCGATCGGCATCTTCATCGGCGTGCTCGCCGTGCTGCGGATGCCGGAGTCGGCGCGGATGCAAGGGCGCAAAGCCGACTGGCCGGGGTCGCTGCTGCTCACCGCCGGCCTGGTGACGGGCGTATTCGCGCTGACCCGTGGCAACTCGCTGGGCTGGACCTCGGCCACGGTGCTCGGGCTCGGCGCCGCCGCGGCGGTGCTGCTGGCCGGGTTCGTGGCCTGGCAGTTCAAGGCTGAGCATCCGCTGCTCGACGTGGCCATGGTGCGCAAGCGCGGTTTCACCGGCACGGCCATCGTCTCGATCGGCCACATGGCGACGCTGATGGCCGCGAGCAACTACCTGGCGGTGTTCCTGATCAACACGCTCGGGTACACGCCGTTGCAGATGGGCCTGCGGTTGCTGCCGGTGAGCGGTGCCGCGCTGATCAGCGCGCCGCTGGCGATGGTGTTCGCGAAGCGGGTTCCGTTCGCGGTTTCGCTGCCGGTCACGATGGCCTTCGTGGCGCTGGGCACATGGCTGATCGGCGATTTCGATTCCGGCGATTCCTGGACGCATTTCCTGCCGGGACTGGTGATCGGCGGTCTGGGCCTCGGCGCGATCACGGCCGTCAACCAGGCGGCCTCGCTCACCTTCGCCTCCGACGAGAACGCGGGCATGGCCAGCGCGACCTTCGGCACCCTCCGGCAGGTCGGTCTCGCGGTCGGGGTGGCCGGCCTGGGCGCGATGTTCAACCACGCCGCCCGCGGTTCCGCGGCCGACGGGCTCGATGCTCTGCCCGGCGCCGTCCCGCCGGGACCGCGTGAGCAGTTCCTGGAGGCGGCGGGCTCCGGCGCCGGTCGCTCGGTGGCCGACGGGCTGCCCGCGCAGTTCCAGCCGATCGCGCCGGACCTGTCGCACCTCGCGGTCTCCGCGTCGATCGACGGGCTCAACTCGATGATCGGCCTGGCAGCCGCGATCGGCGGCGTCGCGGTCCTCGCTTCCGCGCTCGCCTTCACCGTGGACCACCTGCGCGGCAGGAGAACTCCGGCCGAGCCCGCGCGGCGCACGGAAGGGGCCTGACCTGTCAGCCTCACACCGCTTCGCCGACGTAACGGGACACGCGAATGGCACATGGTCGAGGCAGAGTGCGAGAGAACTCTCCACCATGTGCCACTCGCGGTTGTCCTGCTCAGCGCGGGATGGCGTGGTCTTCGGCGAAGACTTTGCGGCAGGCCGGGGCACAGAAGGCGTAGTCGGTGCCGTCGTGGGTGAGAGTGAAGCGGGCGGTGGCGAGGTCGACGGTCATGCCGCAGACCGGGTCGATGGCATAACCTTCCGGGGCTTCGGGCCGGTCGCCGGAGGCGCGGAAGTCCTCCGTCATCAGTTTGGTGATCTCGGTCGTGGTGAGCGGGCGGCCGAGAGCACCGAGGTTGTTCTCGCGCAGGCCGATGATCTGGACCACACAGTGCGGCGCGCGGGTCAAGCGGCCGGGGTCCGCCTCGCATTCGGCGATGGCGTGGGTCACGAGCGGGATGACGTGGCCGCCGAACTCGCTGTTGTTGGCCCAGGATCCGGGAACCGTGATGCGCACCAGGTAGCGTGGCGCGTCGTCAAGGGCGGGGCCGCCGGTCGCCCACACCTCGGCGTCGCGCACCAGCACATGGGTCAGTTCGCGGGCTTTGGACAGCACCGAGTCCGGTGCGGCCGGTTCGGTGGTCAAGTCGCGCAGGACGCGTGCGGCGAGGGCGCGTTTGCGGTCGGCGGTCGAAGTGTCGTCGGAGACGAACAGTTCCACGGTCATCATGGGCGGGCTTCTTTCCCGGGGAGCAGCGTCGTCGCCACGACGAGGAGGAAGGCGACCAGCGCGCACGCGGTGCGCGCGAAGTGGAATGCCTCCCAGCGGCCGAGGATTTCGGCGTAGTCGGACGGGGGGCCGCTGATCGCCCATACCTTGATCTTCTGGTTGATCGGGACGTTGCCGAGGCGGGTGATGAGGAAGGCCGCTACGGCGAGCCCGCTCGCTGTGGCGGCGAGCATGCGCGATCGTCCGGTGGAGCGGATGGCGAGCACCAGCGTGCTGAGAATGGTCAGGCCCATCAGGGATTGCATGACCACACCGTTCACGCTCATCAGCGCGGTGTGGAAGGTGAAGCGCACGTCCAGTGGGACTCTGCGGAACGCGTAGAGCACGTTGACTGCCCCATAGCCGAACGCTCCGGCGAGCAATCCAGCGGGAAGCAGCGCGAATGTCCGTGCGAGAAGCGTTCTTTCGGCAATCCTCATGCGTGACGCTCCGCCGGAACGAGCGCGAGGAGTTCGTCGACCGACCACTGGTCGTACACATGCGTGCCGTACTTCGCGGCGAGCACGCGTCCGTCGGGGGAGATCAGGAAATCGGCGGGCAATCCGAGACTGCCGCCCTCGGGTGCGGTGGGCGGGGCGGTCTGCCTGCGGCGCAGCGTCGCGTAGGCATCGTGGGCCACGCCGCGCAGGATGGCGGGCCAGCCGCGCGGGTCGAGCAACGCGCGGGGCGAGGTCTCGACGCCGAATTCGCGGTAGAGGTTCCGCTCCGGATCGGCGATCACGTCCAGCGGCAGTTCTGCGGTGTACTTGCGCAATTCCGCCGCGCTGGAGTGGAACACGACGACTTCGCGGACGCCCGCGGCGGTGATCTCCGCGTGACGCGTGACGATCGAGCGTAGGTGCAGGTTGCACACCGGGCATCCGGCGAACCGCCGGAATTGCAGGTGGATCAGGCGATCCGGGTCCGGCACCGGGATCCGCGCACCGGAGACGGTGGCCAGCGTCCGGTCCGGGACAGCGGTCGGCAGCGACATCAGGGGTTCCTTTCGTAGGTGTACCTTGTACGCCTACGATCAGTATGCGCGTAACGCGTACGCTGTCAATCCGTGCCTCGCCCCCGTTCGCTGACCACCGCCGATCTCGCCACGGCGGCCCTCGCGGTACTCGATCGCGAAGGGTTGCCCGCGCTGACCATGCGCGCGGTGGCCAAGGAACTGGGCATGGCCACCATGGCCCTGTACCGCTACGTCCGCGACCGCGACGAACTGGAGGTGCTGGTGGCGGACCAGGTGTTCGCCGCGATCGACACGGCGCTGCCGGAGGGAAGCGACTGGCGTGAGCGCGCGACGGCACTGATGACGAACATCCGGGACGGGTTCTCGGCCCACCCGGCCGCCGTGCCGATCGTGCTGCGGCGCCGGCAGTCGTCGGTCGAATCGCTGCGCGTGATGGAAGCGATGCTCGCGGTGCTCACCGAGGGGGGTTTCACCGGTCGCGCCCGCGTCATCGCCCAGCGCACGCTGGTCGCCTTCCTGATCGGCTACCTCCAGAACAAGCACTACGCGCCGCTGCGCGGGCAGGGGACGATCGTGCTGGCCGACTTGCCCCCGGAGCGGTACCCGCATCTGACGCAGACCGCGGGTCAGGCCAAGAACATGTCGGCCGACGACGAATTCCGCGGTGGCGTCGAGATCATGCTGCGCGGGCTCCAGCCCTAGCGGCGCGGTCGTCCACCGAAAGCGCTGTCACGTCGATGGTTTCGGCCATCGCCCGAGCCCCGGCGTCGTTGAGGTGCATGCCGTCGCCGCTGTCGAACTCGGGACGGATGAAGCCGGGACGCTGCGGGTCCTCCACCGCCCGCGCCACGTCGAACACCGAGTCGAAGACATCGGTTCCGCGCAGCCACTCGTTCACCCGCAGACGGGCGGGCTGCGCGGCATCGACGTGCAGGCCGTCGTAGATGACGCCGGCGTAGGGGCCGATCGTCGCTGCGTGGACGGTGAGCCCTGCCGCGTGGGCCCGCCGCGCGAGGGCCGTGAAGCCCGCGATCAGTTCCTCTGCGGTCGCCGGTGGCTGCCCGAGCATGCCGCCCAGGCTCAGATCGTTGATGCCGAAGTTGATCAGCACGCTGGTCACGCCGGGAACGTCCAGCACATCGCGGTCGAAGCGCGCCAGGCCGGACTCGCCCACCTGGTCGGTCAGCAGCCGGTTGCCCGCGATGCCCTGGTTGACCACCCAGCCGCGGTCCAGCCGCGCGTTGAGGACGTCCACCGACCGCCGGTTGGCGCCGAGTGTGGTGCCGACGCCTTCGAACCAGGAGTCACCGAACGCCACGGCCACCGGGGTTCCCGCGGGCGCGAGCACGTCGACGCCGGCCACGTAGAACCGCACGGGGACCTCCTCGACCGTGGCGAGCGCGGCCTCGGAGGTGACGTCGCCGTCCGCTATGTACGCGGTTTCGGCGGGCTGGTGCGAGAAGGTCGCCACCTCGGTGGGCCCGGGCAGGTACAGGCTCAACGCCAGATCCGTTCCGGCGGAGACGGCCAGCTGCACCGGGTCGCTGAACACTTCACCGCCTGCCGGGACGACGACCTGCTCGGCGCCGCCGAACCGGAGCGCGGTGTCGGTCTCGGCGACGATCTCACTGCCCGTTTTGCGCAAGGCGACTCGTGCCGCGCCGACCGTCAACGGCGCCGTGCCATAGCGGTTGGTCAGCCCGATTCGCACGTGCGAACCGCCGCCCGCCAGGTGCAGGACCTGGCGCACTGTCTGATCGCGGAAGGCGCGCGACTCGGCGAACTTGATCTGCTCGTCCGGGCGGATCACGGCGGTGCGGAATCCGGCGATCCAGGCGGTCGACGACATGGGAGCCTCCATTAGTTGCTGCGAGGAATAATGCGTATGCATATTCCTACGCCAACATCTTCCTCGTGTCAACTATCCGCACGGCAACAATCCCGGTAGGTTTGCCTCATGGACGACAACGAGCTGTTCGACGATCCGCGCCTGACGACGATGGGCCTGTTCTTCGAGGCGTACGCCGGCGTGGTCGCCAAGCTGGAGCCGGTGTGGAAGGCGCACGGTCTGTCCGGACTGGATGTGAATGCGCTGCTGCGGCTGAGCCGTTCGCCGGGGCGGCGGCTGCGCATGTCGGAGCTGGCGGTGCAGACCGCGCTGTCCACCAGCGGCGTCACCCGGCTGGTCGATCGCCTGGCGCGCGGCGAGCTGGTGGTGCGCGAGCTGGATCCGGGGGATCGGCGGGGTGCCTACGCGGTGCTTACCGAGGCGGGTGGGGTGCGGCTCGCGCAGGTGCTGCCGGACTATCTCGCCGCCGTCGACCGCTGGTTCGTCCGGTTGCTCACGCCCGAGCAGCTCGCGGCGTTGTCCGAAGCGCTGCGCATCATCCGGGACACGTCCAACCCGGAGGCCACCTTCCGCATGGACTGAGCCGCCTCGGCCGCCATGTGGCCGAGGGGGCATGCCAGCCCGGTCATCCGGCCAGGACCGCTCCGCGGCGTTCGGTCAAGTAGTGGGCCCAGGTCAGCTTGCCGATGTCGGCTCCGTCGGTGATCAGGTTCTCGCCCGCGCGGTATACCCGGCCCGCCTTGCCCGGCAGCGGCATGGTGAGCAGCGCGCGCTTCTTGCCCAGCGTCGCCAGGTAGTCCCGGACCAGCTCGCGCATGCCGAGGATCTCGGGTCCGACCAGATCCGGCACCCGTCCGGCGGGCGCGCCCACGGTCAGCTCCGCCAGTCGCGCGGCTACCTCGCGCACGTGCACCGGCTGTAGGCGCACCCCGCCCAGAATCGGCAGCACCGGCGATTTCAGCATCGTGTCCACCAGCTTCGGCACGAAGTCGTGGAACTGCGCCGCGCGCAGCGTGGTGTAGGGAATGCCCGACGCGGCCACGGCCTGCTCGGCGGCGAACTTCGCGCGGAAGTAGGTCAGCGGAAGCAGCTCGGCGGCGGTCACCGAGATGTAGACGATGTGCCCGACGCCGGCGGCCGATGCCGCCCGCAGCAGATTCGCGGTGGCCACGTCGTCGCCCTTCGCGTCGCCCGCCAGGTGCACGATGGTGCCGACGCCCGCCACCGCCGCATCGATGCCCTTGTCGCGCAGTAGGTCTCCCGCGACGAACTCGACGCCGTCGTGCGCGGGGCGTTCGGCGCGGCTCAGCACGCGCACGTCGGCGCCCGCTTCGCGCAGCAGGGGCAGCACCTCGCGGCCCAGGGTGCCGGTGCCGCCGGTGACCAGAACCTTCGCGGTCATGACTGTCTCCGATCTCGTCGGTGCCGATGGGGCGTTCCCATCGCTGCACAGAGACGACGACGTGCGGGCACGGACTGTGACACCCGTGCCGCGGGTCACTCCTGGCCGCGGTAGCGGCGGACCTTGCTGAGGTTGCCGCAGCGGTCCATCGAGCACCAGCGGCGGCGGCCGGGACGCGACGCGTCGACGAACAGCAGGCCGCAATCGTCGGCGGCGCAGACGCGGATGCGGCCGGACAGCGGGCCGGTGAACAGGTCGACGGCATCCCGGGCGAGCGTGGACAAGGCCGCGGCCGCCGTCGGTCGGGCATACCCCACGCTGCCGTCGAGCCGCAGTTCCGGGATCAGCGGGGGCTGTGCGGCGACGGCGTTGATCGCCGCGACGTCCGCCGGGCGCAACGCTGTTCCGGCTGCGAGGCCGTATGCCGCGCCGGTGATCGCGGCCCGCAGGGTCCGCATCGTCGGCAGATCCGATTCGGCGGCGTCCAGCTCGTCCAGTTCGAGGATCACCGCCAGGAAGCGGCGCAGGTCCGCGACGGTGTGCACGATCTCCCACGCCGCGAACTCGCCCTCACCACCGGTGTGCACGAGGTCGAGGGCGGCGCGTCCGGTCCGGAAGCGGCGGCGCAGATCGGGTGGCAGGCTGGCGCGGGATTGCATGACACCAGTTTAACTGGTTACAGTGCTCACATGACGATCACGCACATCAATCCCGAAACCCTGCACAGCAGCCCGGCTTTCACCCAGGTCGTCCGGGTGTCGGCCGCGGCGGACACCATCTACGTGGGCGGACAGAACGGCGTCGACGCCACCGGTCGCGTGGTCGGTCCCGGCGTGGCCGAACAGACCCGCCAAGCCCTGGCCAATCTGCAGACCTGCCTGGCCGCCGCGGGCGCGTCGATCGAGCACGTGGTGAAGTGGACCATTCTGGTCCGCGAAGGCGAATCGATGCAGGAGGGATTCGCCGCGTTCAGCGAGGTGTGGGGCGGCCGTCCGAACCCGCCGGCGATCACCGTCGTGCAGGTGGCGGGGTTCGCGGTGCCGGGCGCGGTGTGCGAGATCGAAGCCGTCGCCGCCGTTCCGGCCTGAACCAGGTGAACGACCGCCGGGGCGCGTGCCGAGTGCACGGATGTGGGTGAGAACTTCCAACCGGGCCGCGCCTGGTGCTCGGCGGCGCACCTCCGAAACCTGTGCCGAGCGATCACCGCGATGGAACCACGCCCGTCATGACCCAGCGGTCGGCCGAGGGAGCCTGCGCCCGGGTCAGGACGGGGCTGGGAGATCATCCCGACAACTCGCCCGCCGAGCGCCAGGAATTGCGTTCGGCGGTGAAGGCTTCGGCCTGCTTCGCGCGGAATGCCTCGATGGACGCGGCGTTCTCGGCCAGAAAGGCCCGGTAGTCCGCCAGGCGGAATTCGCCGTCCTCGGCCCGCACCCGTACGTCGCCCGCCGCGAAATCGGCGCGCAGGTCGAGGAGTTCCTCCGCCTCGACGGGATACCAGCGAATACGGTCGAAATAACGCAACAGCCATGGCGTTTCGGCTCCTGACGCGGTGCGGTCGGCCCCAGGGGAGACCCCCGGCGCCGCGCCGGCCCGGTGATTCCACACCTGGGTGGTGCGCCCGACGAATTGATAACCGCCCGGCCCCTCCATCCCGTAGATACACAGGTACGCGCCGCCGATGCCGACCGCGTTCTCCGGCGTCCAGGTGCGGGCGGGGTTGTACTTCGTGGTCACCAACCGGTGCCGCGGATCGGTGGGGGTGGCGACCGGCGCGCCGAGGTAGACGTCGCCGAGGCCGAGAACCAGGTACTCGGCCCCGAACACGGTGTCGTAGACGTCGGAGACCGAAGCCAAGCCGTTCATGCGGCGGATGAACTCGATGTTCCATGGGCACCAGGGCGCGTCGGCGCGCACGCCGTGCATGTAGCGGGTGATCGCCTCGCGGGTGGAGGGGTCGTCCCAGGACAGCGGCAGATGGACCACCCGGCTGGGCACCACGAGCCGGTCGGAGGCGGGCAGCTGCGTCTCCGACTCGGCGAGCAGGTCGAGCAGTACGGGCACGGACAGCACGTGCGGGTCGACCCGGATCTGCAACGAGCGGATGCCGGGGGTCAGCTCGGTCACGCCGCGCACCCCCGCGGCGAGCAGGTGCTGGTGCAGGGCGTGCACGCGGGCGCGCAGGCCGAGATCCAGAGTCATGGCGCCGTACTCGACGAGCACGCCGTCGTCACCCGCGCGCCGGTAGGTCACCGCGGTCTCGTCGTCGACCTCCGAGCGGCGCAGCACCCCGTCGTCGCCGTCGCCGCCCGTGGAAAGCACCGTCGGCCACGCGGCGCGGCGCGCGGGGCCGAGCTCCCGGATCGAGGCGGCGCGGTCACCGCGCACCGGCACGAACCGCACGCGATCACCCGGGGACAGCTGACCGAGCTTCCAGCGGTCGGCCGCTACGACGGTGACCGGGCAGACGAAGCCGCCGAGACTCGGCCCGTCCGGACCCAGCAGGATGGGCGTGTCGCCGGTGAAGTCCAGCGCGCCGACCGAATACGGGGTGTCGTGGATGTTGGACGGGTGCAGTCCCGCCTCGCCGCCGTCGGTGCGGGCCCATTCCGGCTTCGGCCCGATCAGCCGGACGCCGGTGCGGTCGGAATTGAAGTGCACCTCGTAGTCGGTGCCGAGGACGGTCTCGAAGTCGGCGCGGGTGAAGAACTCCGGCGCGCCGTGCGGACCCTCGGTGACCGCGAGTTCCCAGCGGCGGGTGAGCACGGGCTGTTCGTCCATCGGCACGGCGGTGGCGACCCGGCCGTGGTGCGCGCCCAGCGCCAGCGACGCACCGGTGCGCAGCGCGCCGCCGGTGCCGCCGCCGAAACGGCCGAGCGTGAAAGCGGCGGCGCTGCCGAGGTATTCGGGCACGTCGATGCCGCCCGCGATCAGCACATAGCAACGCATGCCCGGCCCGCGCACCGCGCCGACGTCCAGCATCCCACCCGCGGGCACGCGCACCGTCCGCCACTGCGCCACCGCGACACCGTCGACGGTCACCTCCGCCGGTGCTCCGGTGACGCAGACCCAGGCGGGCGCGGTGAACCGCAGCGCGGGGCCGCCGAGGGTGCATTCCAGTCCGGCGGCGCCCTCCTCGTTGCCGAGTGCGCGGTTGCCCAGTCGGAAGGACAGATCGTCCATCGGTCCCGACGGCGGCACACCGACGTGCCAGTACCCGACCCGGCCCGGCCAGTCCTGCACGGTGGTGAGCATGCCGGGGCGAACGACCTCGACTCTGCCCGGTCGCAACGGTTCGGCCTGCGCCGTCCCGGCGACCGGTAGCGCGGCGACGGTCATCGCGACACCACCATGCGCACCGGCGTCGGGTCGAAGCCGTTGCACGGGTTGTTGATCTGCGGGCAGTTCGAGACCAGCACCAGCGTGTCGATCTCGGCCCGCAGCGTGACCCGCTTGCCCGGCGCGGACAATCCGTCCACGATGCCGAGCGTGCCGTCGGCCTCGACCGGAACGTTCATGAACCAGTTGATGTTCGACACCAGGTCGCGTTTACCCAGCCCCCACCGCAGGGCTTCGGTGAGGAAGTTCTCCACGCAGGCGTGCTGGTGGCGGGTGTGGTGGCCGTAGCGCAGCGTGTTGGACTCCTGCGAGCAGGCGCCCGCGATGGTGTCGTGGTTGCCCACCTCGTCGGCCACCACGGTCATCAGCGCCGTTCCCGCGTCGGTCCGCAGCACGCTGCCGGTGGTGAGGAAGATGTTGCGCTGCGCGACGATCGTGGCCTGCGCGCTGTAGCGGTCGGAGTGGTCGGCCGCCGAGTACAGCAGGCAGTCGACCGCCTGGTTGCCGTGCAGATCGATGATCTCCAGGTACTCGCCCGCCCGGACCACCGCCGACCACGGCGAGCGGGCGGGGACGGTCTCGTCGAGCACGATGGCGCGGGCCGTGGTCATGCGATTGCCTCCAGGGTCAGGGCGGCCGCCCAGGCTTGTTCGGTGTTCTGCATGGCCCGCTGGTATTCCGGGTCGTCGTTGCCGGCTGCGGCGAGGTCTTCCGGCGCGGACCATGCGACGAAGTCGAGGTCCGTCGCGGGCCGGTCGTCTAGCGGGTGCGCGGAGTTGGCGACCAGCACGGTGACCGGCAGGTGCACGAGCAGATCGACGGAGGAGCCCGCGGCGGCGCTGCCGGTCGAGACGAGAGCGCCGTCCCGCTCCACGCGCACACCGCGGAAGAACGAGACCGTCGGCCCGATGTCCCGGGGTTCCAGGCCGTGCTTGGCGCCCGCGAGGCGCAGCGAGTGACGGGCCTGGTCGGTCGGCCCGCAGAGCGCGTCGTGGTGGCCGGAGGTGTCGGCGAGCACGGTGGCCAGCACACGGCCCTGGTCCGACAGCAACGGGTGACCGCCGCTCAGGTACGCCTGCCACGGCACCTTGACCGTATCGGCGACGTTCAGGCGCTCCCAGGGCGCGTCGGTGCGCACCAGCAGCAGGTGCGCGCAGGCCGCGCCGTCGGGATCGGACAGGCGGACGCGGGTGCCGCGCCCGAGCGCGATGTTCGCGTATCCGCCCGCTGGGATCCGCTGCGCGAAGGTGATTCGCGCGGCGTCGATCTCGGCGGGCAGCGCGGGCGTCGCGATCGCCGCCGCCGCGGCCTGCGCCCGTGCGTGCGCTCGCGCGCCGGAGGTGTCCGCAGTGCTTGTCACGGTGTTTCCTTTCGGATGCTGGTTCGTCGGCGTCTGCGGCGGCGCGGGCAGCGCACCGCCGCATCGGGTGTTCAGGCCGGTTGCGGCGCGGGCTCGGCGCTCGCGACGGTGCGCGACCAGCCGACCACGAAGCGGTGCACGAGGACGCCGATGGCGAGCACCAGCAACACGAAAAGCGGTGCGGCCCAGAGCATCCACCAGCCGCCACCGTCCGGGGCGTAGACCTCGGCCCGTGGCCACGCCAGGTTCACCACCATCGCGACGCCCCAGACCACGGCGAGCGCGTTGACCGGAATGCCGAACCGCCCCAGGCCGAACAGCCGCGCGTCGGCGCCCGGGTCGGGCAGACCGGTGATCCGGCGGACCAGCAGCGGCACCGTCACCAGCAGGTAGGCCAGATACAGCGTTACGATGCAGACGCTCGCCAGCGTCGCGAAGATCGCGGCGTTGCCGAGGTTGAGCACCAGCAGGCCGATGCCGAGCGCGCCGATCACGACGGCGGGCAGCACCGGCGTGCCGTAACGCGGGTGCACCGCGGCGAGCCGGGCCGCGAACGGCAGCTTCCCGTCGCGCGCCATGGAGAACATCAGCCGCGAGCCCGCGGTCTGGATCGCCAGGGTGCACACGGTGATCGCGACCGCCACGCAGCCGAGCAGCACCTTGCCCGCCGGGCTGTCCAGCTTCGCGGTGAGCACGTAGGCCAGGCCGTCGGAGGCCAGCGCGCCGTCGGACAGGCTCGGCGCGGCCATCAGCGCGCCCAGCAGCATCAGCCCGCCGCCCAGCGCCGAGACCGACAGCGCGGTGAGGATGGTGCGCGGGGCGACCCGGCGCGGGTTCTTGGTCTCCTCGGAAAGCTCGCCCGCGGAATCGAATCCGACCATGACGTAAGCCGCCATGAGCCCGGACACCAGGAACGCGGCCCAGTAGGGACCCGGCGCGGCCTGGTCGGTCCGCAGCACCACGCCGGGCCCGCGCTCGGCGGTGGTGAAGAACAGCGCGATGATGGCGAGCACGCCGACGATCTCGACGGTGACGCCGATCGAATTGATCCGCGCCATCAGGTCGATGCCGAGGACGTTGATCAGCGTGGTGATCACGAGCAGGATGCTGCCCAGCAGCACGGCGTTGGTCGCGCCGGACGGCGAGGTGAGCGCGGTGTCCGTGCCGACGAGCTGGAATCCGCTCCAGATCGAGGGCAGCACCACCTGGAGCGCGATCGCCGCCGCGGCGGCCGTCACGATCTGCGCGATGATCATCATCCAGCCCGCGAACCAGCCGACGAGTTCACCGCCCAGCCGTCGCGACCACTGGTAGATGCACCCCGAGATCGGGTAACGCGCGGCCAGTTCGGCGAAGTTGAGCGCGACGAGGAACTGTCCGGCGAACACGATCGGCCAGGTCCAGAAGAAGGCGGCTCCGCCGAACGAATAGCCGAAGCCGAAGAACTGGAAGATCGTGGTCAGGATGGAGACGAAGGAGAAGCCGGCCGCGAAGGAGGCGTAGCGGCCGAGTTTGCGGTGCAGAACGGGCTGGTAGCCGAACCGGGCGAGGTCGGCGCCGTCGCCGGTGAGATCGGGCGGCGGTGTCGGGGCGAGCGTGGTGGCCATGGGCGGTCCTTCGGCGTACGACCAATAACTATCAGACGACAGTTTTGCGGTCGCGATCGCGCTTTCGGTGACCTGCGTGTATCGCTTTCGAGACCTTCGGTAACTTCTGTGTTGCGGCGATTTCTATCAAGTGACAGAAAACGCACCGCTGGTCGCCGCCGCACTGTGGGCACGGCCACCGCGCCGGAGCGTGCCCGTGCCGACCTGCCAGAATGTACGCGTGGCGAACCTCGGGCCAGGACGGCCGCGCGTGGAACAACGACGCAGGCGCGGATCGACGCCGCGCGCGGAGATCCTCGACGCCGCAGGCGAACTGTTCACCACCAACGGTTACGCCAACACCTCCACCCGTGCGATCGCCGACGCGGTCGGCATCCGCCAGGCCTCGCTGTATCACCACTTCGCGGCCAAGGACGACATCCTCGACGCGCTGCTCGCCGAAACCGTCGCCGCCCCGATCGAATTGGCGCAGCGGCTGCGTGCGGCGTCCGAACCGCCGACGGTCCGGCTGTACGCGCTGGCGCTGTTCGACGTGCGGCAGTTGTGCGCGTCGCGCTGGAATCTGGGTGCGCTGTACCTGCTTCCGGAACTGCGCACCGAGCGCTTCGCCGCGTTCCGCCTGCGCCGCGACGAATTGCGCGGCCACTACGAGACTTTGGCCGCTCAGGTGCTGGCCGAGGGCAGCGCGGCGAGCGTGCCCGGCACCGAGTTACTGCCGTTCCGGTTGGTGGAGACGGTGATCAGCATCCGCTCCGACGAGGGGACCGCGCCCAAGTACGCGGAGCGCACGATCCCAGGGGCGGTGCTGCGCGCGCTCGGCTGGTCCGGAGATCTCGACCCGATCCGGGCCGAAGCGGTCGTGCTGCTCGACCGCCTGGCATTGCCCACCCCATGACCAGGAGCATGTGCGACTACCGGTTGCGCTCGGTCCCCCGGCTCCGATCCTGGCTGTGCGAATAGCCCCGCACGACCGGCGGAGCATGACCCGGCGGCTCCCGCACCGCCGCCGACGGTGGTTGCGCCTGCCCGACCTCGAGAAGCTTCGCCACCTCCAGCGGCATTCCCCGCGCTTGCAGCCGCGCGAGATGTTCGGCGCGCTCTAGTTCCGCTGCCTCGCGTTGCTTCTCCGCTGCGTCGCGTTCTGCCGCACGTGCCTCGGCCGCCTCTCGGGCCGCCCGTTCCGCAGTGTCGGCGGCTGCTCGTTCCTGGTGCTGGTCGGGCGCCGGGAATTCCCGCGCGACCCGTTCGGCGGCCTCACGCTCAACCCGTGCGTGCTCGGTTTCCGGCGTTTGGGGTGCTTGTTTGGCTCGTTCGGCTTGCTCGTGGCCTTGTCTGGCGTGTTCGGCTAGCTGCGGGGCTTCCGCCCGCCCACGAGCGGCGCCTTCCCGGAACCGGAGCATATTCCGAAACTTTTCGGCTCGCTCGCGCGCCTTGCTCGCCAGCTCAGCCAATTTCGACCTTTGCTCGCGCTGTTGCGCCTTCTGCTGCCGTGCCTTCTCGCCGACACCGGGCAATTCCAGCTGCTGGCCTCGCTCCAATGCCAGCCCTCGTGCCCAGATCTCGCGTGCATCGGCTCGCGAGATGACCTGATGCGTGAACCGATCCCCGAAATCCCGGATCAATCCTCTGATCAGTTCTTGGGCCTTACTCGAGATGAACTCGCCCTCGACGGACCGCAATATATGTTGATGCACCTCGCGGTTGTCGAGCAGCGCGCGTATGACCTTGAGCTGCGTTTCGTCTTTATCTCCCTCGATTCTGCCGGACTTCTCTTCAATGGAACTGATTTTTCCCCGATCATCCTTGATTTTGTCGAATCGGGTTTTACCCACGCCTTCGACGCGGTATAAACGCGACTGCTGAACGTATCCGTTCTCGTGGTCGCGAAAGAACCGATCGGTGCCGTTTTCGAATATTCTGCCGCGCTCATGATTCCTGACTTTGTCGCGGTCTCGATCGTATCCATCCGACATAGCTGGACACACCCCCCGGTGCGCGTAATGTCCTGGTGAGAAGGGTTAGAGAAGTGGGCCCTCACGTGCGGTTCGCGGACTCCTCTTGGCGTTTCTCTTCGTGGTAAGACGCGTATTCGCGTACCGCTGCAGCAATGTAGGAGAACATGCCGTCATGATCTTCAGGGTCGTAGCCGATCATGCTGTCCATCAGTCGCCACATCACGATTTCGTCTTCGTCGTAGGTGTCGCATTCCACTGCGGGATTCACGCCCGGGTAAAAGGAATGCTCTCGCCCGAACCATTCACAATCGAACCATCGCGCGCCCGCGAATCTGATGAAGCACTCGCCGATAAAGCAGATGAAAGCGTCGGCCATGTCGGCATTCTCCGGAGCCATCGCGGTAGCCATGTCCGGGAACAACTCCGCGACGATAGGGTCCAGCCGCTTCACCTCCGCCGATCCTTCCGGCCACGGCTTCGAAGGGATGCGGCTTATACCGGCATGGTCCATGAACTTCTGCGCCTGCGCCTTACGGCGGGCAGGGTCGACCCACTTACCCCATTCGGTCTGCTCGACGGGTATGCCGAGATCCATGGCCAACTGCTCGTCATTCCCCACGCTCAGCTCCTTCTCGTCATGGTCCGAACAGGTCAGTGTCGCGCGTGCACCGGTCACCGGGCAAGGAACCATCATCGTTCCAAGTACAACCTCTCGTTCGGCAACCTGGGCCAGCCCTCGGCATTGTCGGGAAGTATGTGCACCGCGTCGACGTAGTGGCGTTTCCGGTGTTCTTCGATGAACGTCAACGCGGAAGTGAGGCAGGCGGGAAGTTGAGCCGGATGCCGTGCAGGAACACCGACAGATGCACATCCGGATCGTTCGGCAGCGGAGAAGTCATCGCGTCTCGCCCCCGGTCATCGACTACATGGCCCGGCACACGCCCGAATGGCCTCGACCACAACCATTCCGGACGGGCGGTACCTATCCCGAGGTGTCTCTATCCAATGCCTGACAGCGCCGGTCTCAGCTGTGGGCGATGGCAGTGCCACCGTGCCGCCCTCCCGGACAATCGACACGTCGAGCCGGAACATCTCCGCGAAAAGCTTTGTGTCGTCCGGAAGATCGGGCCGCACAATATAGGTCCACCTGTTCGAGCGAGGATGCGCCACAATCGGCCCTACCGCATCCCGGCGGCGCTGCATGACTTGCCTGACGGCTCGCCCTAACGGAGCGGGCATGGTCAACGCTCCAACGTACGACGCGCGCATGATGATGCGCCCCAGCTCTGGCGGGTCGATTACAGCGGGCAGATCACACACGCGCCGGTAGAAGTGGCAGCGAGACCGGGGCGTGTCCCCGAAAGATATGTGTCCCATCGGTGTCAGACCTCTTGGTCAGGTTGCTCGGCCTTGGTGTGCGCCCGCCGCCGGGGAGCCGATCAAGGCATCGCATCAACCCGGCGGCGGGGCTCTTCCAGCTTGTCCGCGCTGAGCATGTGACCCCAGGCACACAACTCGCCTCGACGTCGTACGCTTCTCGTACGGACCGTTGGAGGCACGGGCGAGGGGTGGGTATTGATCGTCAGCACATGGACACGAAAAGAAGTCCGAGCGCTGCGCGAAGTTGCTTTGCGCATGACACAAGAGGAGTTCGCCGAGAAGGTCGGATTTCAGACTGCGACTGTGCAGAAGTGGGAACAGAGGACCACAGCCGAGCGTCCGGTCAGAGGGCGGTCGGCCGAAGCGCTCGACACGATCTACAACGGCCTCGAACCGGCGCACCGGGAGCGGTTCTGGCATCAGTTGGCAGGTGCATCACCGCAAGCCGGAGGGCATCCTGTTCTTGGCGGGGCAGAAACCATCCAGCCCGAACCGGCCAATGCTGGTGACGGTGCGGTCGGTATGCACGTGCGGGAAGTCGAGGACGATGTGAAGCGGCGTGAGTTCAACAAGCTAGCCGCGGTAGGCGCTGTCGCGGTGCTTATCCCGGACAGCGCGGGCCGAATCGGCATGAGTGATGCCGAACGGCTGTTGGCCGATGTCGATGCGCTCGGTCAGGAGGACCAGCGCACAGGCGGTGCGCAACTGGTCGGTTTCGCTGTTGACAAGCTGGCGCACGCCCTGGACCGGCTTCAAACCGGTGTATTCGATTCCGCTACTGGCAGCGCCTTCACCAAGGCGACCGGAGAACTCGCCGTACTCGCCGGGTGGTTGGCCTATGACGCGGACCGGCACCCGCTTGCGCGCCGGTGCTTTGCTGATGCCATGGCTCTCGGCACCGAGGCGAACGACGATAACCTCATCGCACACACTTGCCTGATTGCGGCGAATCAATCCAGCTCCCTTGCTCGCGCCAATCGAGGAGGAAGCCCCCACAAGGCACTGCAACTCGCTGATCGTGCCCGCACCTTGATGCGCGGTCGGCCACCAGGCCGGATACATGCTCTGATAGCTGTTCGTGAGGCGCAGGCGTGCGGAATACTCGGTGACAGAATTGCTTTCGGGCGTGCTATCGCGACCGCATGGCGAGAGTTGGATCAGGCCATGCAGTCCGAGCCGCTGGAAGAAGTTCCGCAATGGCTGCGATTCGTGACCTACTCGGAGGTCGCCGACCACGAGGCTCGCGGCTATGCGGACATCGGCGACCTGCGCCGATCTGTCGAACTGTACTCGGCTGCGGTCGATCACCCCGCGGCAATGCGTAACGCCACAATCGTCCGCGCATGGTCGGCCGCGACCAGGGCTCGTCTCGGCGATATCACCGGTGCGCTCGAGCACGGGTTCCCGGCGTTGTCAGAGCTGTCTGCCATTGCATCGACACGCACATTGCGTCGCCTCGAGCCGGTTCGAACAGCAGTCGATCGAGTGCCCGCCGGGGCGGAGTTCCGCGACCTGTACGACTCCCTGGCACAGAAGGCGGTGACCGCATGACCGGCTTGCCGGATGGCCTGAAATTCGAGCACTACACCGCTGACGAAGCACGTGCGCGAAGAGAGATTGTCGAGAATGTCTACCGGCGTTCATACGTCGATGCCATCGCCTCGGGAGACCCGTTCGACTCGCCTTCGGAATTCATGCGCCGGTTCGATTCCTACACCGGTCCTCGTGGCAGCGGATTCGCGTATGTGCTTGCCCGAGTCGACGGTGAACCGGCGGGGCAGATCTGGGGATGGCCGTTACCGCCGAACGCGCGATGGTGGACGGGATTGCATCTCGACAGTGGTGACGTCGAAGAGTTCACTGCCGAAGACGGTAGGCGCACGTTCGGTCTCAGCGAGATCATGGTGTGCACGGAATATGCCGGGCACGGTATAGCCCGTGCAATGCATGACGAACTGCTCGGTACCAGAGCCGAACAGCGCGCGACGCTCCTCGTCGAAGCGGATAACGAGCGCGCCTACCAGCGTTACCGGCGTTGGGGCTGGGAAAGGGTCGGATGGCTGCGCCCGTCCTGGCCTGACGCCCCGCGTTTTGATGTGCTGATCCGCGAGTTGCGCTGAGCACAACGACGAAAGATCCGGCTCAGTGCGTCGGCGGCGCGATCTGCCAGTGCTCCTGCAACGCCCCCGCGATCTGCGGCAGCACGGTCACGGGAATCCGCTTGCGCCGCAAGATCGCCCGGATCTCCGTCACCTGATCGCGTTTACGCAGGTCGTAAGCGCCCGCGACCGGACGGACCACCGGCGGGATGGACAACAGGACCAGCTCGCCGTGCGGTTCGTCGCCGCCGGACAGGTCCAGCGCCAGCGACCAGCGGGCGCGCTCGTCGAGGGTGAACCGCCCGGCCACCACCCGGTCCCACGGAATGCTGGACACCGTCCACGGCTTGCGCCGGTAGATGGCGTGATCGGTGAGTACGACGGCGTCCCTGGTGAACAGCGCGGCCAGCACCGCGATGCCGACGACGGCGCCGGCCAGCAGGCCGGTGACCACCCGATTCACGCCGAACGCGGCGACGAACGAGCCGCAGATGGCGACGGTCGCCACGATGCCGAGCACGCTGTAGAGGGCTGCGCGCTGCGTCGGGACGACACCTGCCCGCACCGTTGTCATCTCACCTGCCTGTCCGTGCCGCATTTCCGGCTCACGCTACCGCCTCCACGCACCACCGCGCACCTGGCCGTTTCCCAGATGTGATCGGCGATCACAGGGTGAGCGGGACCGCCGCCTCGGCGGTGTACACCAGGAATGTCAGACTCTGCTGGAAGTACAGCTGCACCGACGTGCTGTCGTGCGACAGGTAGCCGATGGACAGGTCCTGGCCGATGCGCAGATCGAAATCCCCGCCGCGGGTGGTGAGCACGATCGCGCCGTCGATGGCGGGCGCCCAGATGATCTCCCCTTCCGGGATCAGGCGCTCGATGTGCGTGCGGATCATGTGCCCGTGGTCGGAGGTCTCGCTGACCGCCGTGTACAGGTCGGCGCTGAGCAGCACCGAGTACGGTCCGTCGACGCCGGCCAGCCGCAGGGCGCTCAACGCCTGCGCGATCGCCTCGGGCACCAGCCGGGTGTCGCTGGGCAGCGTGATCGGCTCGTTGGACGAGGCGGCCCGGATGCCGGTGATGTGCGCGGCCGGGTACCCCTCGAAGATCGCCCGGTCCTCGGCGAACGCGATCTTCTTCGCGGCGTCCTTCACCGGGTCCAGGTCGGTGTCCTGCGCGCCGCGCTCCACGTTGTCGAGTTCCTCGCGGGAGAGCGTGAACGGCACACGCAGTTCGACCAGCGGCGCGACCACCCGCTGACGAGCGAACACTCCGGCGTCGGGCGAGTCGATCGGTGTGGTGCGCCCCGTGCCCACGGCGGAGTAGTCGATGCCGTGCGGCCCGGACAGGTCGACGACGCGACGGCCCGCGATGTGCCGCTTGAACGTGCGCGTCGCCTCCTCCTCGATGGCCGCCCACGCCTCGGCGGTGATCGGCGCGAGTTCGCGATGGAGGTTGTTCATGACCGGATGCTCCTTTTCAACGAGCCGATACCGAGGGCGCCGTCGCCGGAGGGCGCGGCGGTGCCGGGCGGACTTGCGGGACCGGCGCCGTCGGTGTCCACGGACACCGCGACGTCCGCCGTCTCCCACGGTGCGGGCGGCAGGTCATCGAGGAAATCGACGGTGGGTGCGAAGAACGACGTGCCGGTGTGTGCGACGGAGAAGTCCAGAATGCGGTCGTAGGCGGCCTCTCCGGTGCCGAGGAACATGCGGGTGAGCATGCGTTCGGTGACGGTCGGCGTGGCCGCGTAGGCGATGTAGTAGGTGCCGAACACGCCGTCGCGCACGCTGCCGAAGGGCATGTTGCCGCGCAGGATCTGGCGTTCGGTGCCGTCCGGATCGATCAGCGTGTTCACCTCGACGTGCGAGTCGGCGGGCTTGACCTCGTCGGGGAGCTCGAAGTCGTCCAGTTTGGTGCGGCCGATCACGCGCTCCTGCTCCTCGACCGACAGCGCCCGCCAGTCCGCCAGCGGATGGGTGTACTTCTGCACGATCACGTAGCTGCCGCCGGTGAACTCCGGATCCTCGTCGCCCACCAGCGCGGCCGCCGCGGCCGCGCGGCCCTCCGGGTTCTCGGTGCCGTCCACGAAACCGAGCAGGTCGCGCTGCTCGAAATAGCGGAAGCCGACGGTCTCGTCCACGATCGTCCCCGCGCCCGCCAGCCGGTCGGCGATGGCCATGGCCAGTTCGAAGCAGGCGTCCTGGACTTCGGACTTGATGTGGAACAGCAGGTCGCCCGGTGTCGCGGGCGCGGTGTGGCGGGCGCCGACGTACCCGGGGAACGGATGCAGCTCAGCGGGTTTCGGCCCCGCGAAGAGACGGTCCCAGGCGTCGGAGCCGATCGAGGCGACGCAGGTCAGGTTCGCGCCGGGCAGCCGGAAGCCCACCGATCGGCGCAAGCCGGTGATGTCGGCGAGCAGGTCGCGGACCGTCGCTTCGCCGCCCTCGTCGATCGTGGCGACCAAGAAGATCGCCGACGGCGTGAGCGGTTCGAGGATCGGCTGCGGCTCACCCATGATCGACACCCTAATGCCCGGCCGCTCCGGCCGCGGCGCGGACCCGCACGGCGGCGGCTACATCGCCACGGTCAGCAGGAACGCGACGTCGTCGATGGCCTTGACGCTGTGGCGCGCCTTGGGTACCACGATCAGGTCGCCTTCCGAGCCTTTCCATTCGTTGGCGCCGCTGAGCAGGACCAGTGTGCCGCTGAGCACCTGCAAGGTGGCCTCACCGGTGTTGTCGTGCTCGGCGAGGCTGTGCCCGGCCCGCAGGCCGACCACCGTCTGCCGCAGCGTATGCGTGTGGCCGCCATAGATTGTCTGGGAACTGCGTCCGCTCGTGGCGAGGGTCGCCAGCTTCAGTTGCTGGCGCGCTACCGCAGTCAGCGATTTCTTTTCCATGGACCGCCTTTCGCAGATCACCACAGCCGATGCCGGGCTGGTAGCAACGGCTCGAGGCGTTCGGCCGGACGCGGGCCCGACCGCCGCATATCGAGGAGTATGCCCGAGTCGGCTGCGGTCCGGGCGGGGTTTCACCGGCCCGCGCGTCGGGGCGGCGTTCCGCCGTCTGCGCGGCGTGGCGTTCCGCTAGGCAGTCGGCTGCCGGGTGTAGTGCCGGACGCGGAAGCGCAGACCGGTGGCCGAGGTGCGCCAGGGCTCCGGGTCGTCGGGCCGCCACTCCGGTCCGATCGACGGCGCGAAGGCGTCGCCCTCGACCGTGGTATCGATCTCGGTGACGCGCAGGTCGGTCGCGAACTCCAGCGCGGCGCGATAGATCTCGCCGCCCCCGGCGACCCAGACCGCGTCCGGAGCGCAACGGGCCAGCGCCTCCGGCACCGAGGACGCGCGCTCGGCGCCATCGGCCGACCAGTCGGGCTGCCTGGTCACCACGATGTTGCGCCGCCCGGCCAGCGGCCGGAACCGCGGCGGCAGCGAATCCCAGGTCCGTCGTCCCATGATCACGGGATGTCCCCAGGTGACATCCTTGAACTGCGCCATGTCCTCGGGCAGCCGCCAGGGGATGGTGTTGCGGTACCCGATCACCCCGTCGAGGGTCTGCGCCCAGATCAGCCCGATCGTGCGGCCTTCGTTCACACCGCCACCGGGGCCTTGATGGCCGGATGGTGCCGGTAGCCGACTATTTCCACGTCCTCGTAGCGGTAGTCGAACAGCGTCGGCGCGGGATGCAGCCGCAGCGTGGGGAACGGGTAGGGATCGCGCCGGAGTTGCTCGGTGACCTGATCGAGATGGTTGTCGTAGATGTGGCAGTCGCCGCCGGTCCAGATGAAGTCACCCGGCAGCAGCTCGGTCTGCTGGGCGACCAGGTGCGTCAGCAGGGCGTAGCTGGCGATGTTGAACGGCACGCCCAGGAACAGGTCCGCGCTGCGCTGGTAGAGCTGGCAGGACAGTTTGCCGTCGGCCACGTAGAACTGGAAGAACGCGTGGCAGGGCGCCAGTGCCATCTTGTCCAGCTCGGCGACGTTCCACGCGGAGACGATGATGCGCCGGGAATCCGGGTCGGTGCGCAGGGTTTGCAGCACCTGGGAGATCTGATCGATGTGGGTGCCGTCCGGTGTGGGCCACGACCGCCACTGCACGCCGTAGACCGGGCCGAGCTCGCCGTCGGCGTCGGCCCACTCGTCCCAGATGGAGACGCCGTGCTCGCGCAGCCAGCCGATGTTGGAGTCGCCGCGCAGGAACCACAGCAGCTCGTAGACGATCGACTTCAGATGCACTTTCTTCGTGGTGATCAGCGGAAACCCGGCCGACAGGTCGTAGCGCAACTGGTGGCCGAAGATGCTGCGCGTCCCGGTGCCGGTGCGATCGGCTTTCTTCGTGCCGGATGCCAGCACCAGCCGGAGCAAGTCCTCGTACTGCGTATCGGGAGCCGATGCCGGATCGAGCGCGTCATGAGCCACGTCTGGCAACTCTAGTCGTCGTTCACCCGCGCTCGGTGAGCCGATCGGGCGCGTCCCGGTCGCCGCCTGGCCGCTGTGGTCGTGCGCGGGCCTGGCAAGCTCGAGCCCATGCGCAAGCTCTATGTGATCGGCATCGGCGCCGGTGATCCCGACCAGGTCACCGTGCAGGCGGTGAAGGCCATGCGTCAGGTCGAGACGTTCTTCGTCATCGGCAAGGGCGAGGCGAAACGGGAGCTGGTGGACGTGCGCACGGCGATCCTGGAGGCGCATCTGGACCGGCCGTACCGGATCGTCCCGATCGCCGATCCGCCCCGGGACCGGACGCCCGCCGACTACCTGGACGTGGTCGACGACTGGCACGATCGCCGCTCGGCGCTGCTGGAATCGGCGTTCGCCGCGGCCGACGGCGTCGGCGGCATCCTGGTCTGGGGTGATCCCGCGCTGTACGACAGCACGCTGCGGATGATCGAGCGGGTGCTCGGGCGCGGCGTGGTGAGTTTCGAGTACGAGGTCGTCCCCGGTATCACCAGCGCGCAGGCCCTGGCCGCGCGGCATCGCGTGGTATTGCACGGCATCGGCGAGCCGGTGCGCATCACCACCGGCCGCCGCCTGCGCGAGGAGGGCCTCGGCGCGGAGAGCACGCTGGTGATGCTGGACGGCGACTGCTCGTTCACCGCGATCCCGGAGGAGGACGTGCACATCTGGTGGGGCGCCTACCTCGGCATGCCGGACGAGACGCTGATCGAGGGACCGCTGCCCGCGGTGCGGGAGGAGATCGTCCGCCGCCGCGCCGAGCTGCGCGACCGCAAGGGCTGGATCATGGACATCTACCTGCTGCGCCGCGGCGCGTGAGCCGTTCGCCGCGCGCGAACCGGCCGGTTGTCGGGGGCGCTGGGTAGTCTGGACCGCGTGCCAGAGCTACCGGAAGTGGAGGCGTTGGCTCAGTTCCTCCGGGAGCATGCGGTCGGCGCCGTGGTCGGTCGCGTCGACGTGGCCGCGCTGAGCGCCGTCAAGACGTTCGAACCGCCGGTCACCGCGCTGTCTGGTCGAGACGTCACCGGCGCGGGGCGCTGGGGCAAATTCCTCGGTATGGAATGTGACGGCTTGTGGCTGGTCACGCATCTGTCCCGCGGCGGATGGCTGCGCTGGATCGACGAGCCGAGCCCGACGCCGCCCAAACCGGGCGGCAAGAGCCCGCTCGCGCTGCGCGTGCATTTCTTCACCCCCGAGGGGGCGACGCCCGCGTTCGACCTGACCGAGGCCGGCACGAAGAAACGGCTCGCGGTGTACGTCGTGGCCGACCCCAAGGCGGTGCCCGGCATCGCCCGGCTCGGCCCCGACGCGCTGGAGCTGACCGAGTCGCAGTTCGCCGACATCTTGCGGGGGACCTCGCAGCGGATCAAGACCGCGCTCGTGGACCAGGCGCTGCTGGCGGGCGTCGGCAACGCCTACTCCGACGAGATCCTGCACACCGCGCGGATCTCGCCGTTCGCGAACACGAAGACCCTGCCGGCCGACAAGGTGGCCGAGCTGTACACCGCCCTGCGCACGGTGCTCACCGACGCGGTGCGCCGCTCGGTCGGCCAGGACGCCGCCCGCCTCAAAGGCGAGAAGCGCTCCGGGATGCGGGTGCACGCCCGGACCGGGCAACCGTGCCCGGTCTGCGGCGACACGGTCCGCGAGGTGGCCTACGCCGAGCGGTCCTTCCAGTACTGCCCCACCTGTCAGACCGGCGGTAAGGTCCTCGCGGACCGGCGGATGTCGCGTTTGCTGAAATAGCGGCTCAGGTCAGCGTGGGCACCCGCACGCCCTGCCACGCGAGTCGTTTCGCCCGGTCCGGGTCGTGTTCCACGCGCGTGGGGTAGTCGATGATCAGCGTGGATCTGCGGGCCTCGGTATAGGCGGGCCAGGACGGCAGCGGAGCCCCGGTGCGGGCGAAGGCCAGCCAGTTGTCCTGGAACTGATCGGTCACCGCCCGCAGTCCGCGCCTGCCGCCCGCCGCGGTGAAGGCCCGCCCGACCGGAGAGTCGCCGATGCCGAAGACCGGGATGAGGTCGGTCGCGTGGGTGGCGCCGAGCCCGGCCAGCTGCAGGGCGCGCGGGGCGAAGTCGTAGCGGTAGGCGTAGGTCGGCGCGTGCCTGCTGTGCCCTTCCATGACGGCGACCGAAGGACGCCAAAACGTGTAGTCGCCGCCCGCCCGCACCGCGGCCTTCGGCTGGGGATAACCGGGATAGGCCCCGGCGATCCGGGACTCGGCCTCGGTGGAGTTCCCGAGTGCCGAGCGCAGCCGGTCGGCGGTGGTGGGCAGTTCGTCGGCGAACCTGGCGAACAGCGTGCCCTCGTCCCGGTTCGTGCCGATGATCAGCGGCACCCGGTGCGCGGAGCCCTGGGCGATCGCGTCGACCGGGGAGAGCGGCAGGAAATCGCCGTCCACGACCGGACAGACCGGGAAGGCGCCCGGCTGTTCGCGCACCACCTGCCCGATGGTGCGATCGACGGCGCGGCGGATGTCGTTGGCGCCCGCGGTGCGCAGCGCGTCGTGCGCGGTGTCCGGTGTGGCGCCCAGCGCGGCGACGCAGCGGCGCGCGAAACCGCGGGCCTCCTCGGCGCTGATCGCCCAGTCGGCTGGCGGGCTCTGTGAAATGGCCCGGTGGAACAGTCCTTTGGCCGCCGGGGTGGCCAGCAGGCCGAGCACGGCGTGTGCGCCTGCCGACTCGCCGAAGATCGTCACGTTGTCCGGGTCGCCGCCGAAGGCCGCGATATTGGTGCGCACCCATTCCAGCGCGGCGAGCTGATCCCGCAATCCGAGGTTCGAGTCGAAGGGGTGCTCGGCGGTGCCGAATTCGCTGAAGTCGACGTAGCCGAACGCGCCCAGCCGGTAGTTCAGCGAAACCACCACCACGTCGCCGCGCACCGCCAGCCGCGCGCCGGAATACAACCCGAGTGCGGAGGTGCCGATGAGGTAACCGCCGCCGTGGATGAAGACCAGCACGGGACGAGGGTTCGCCGCCGCCGTCGCGGGCGTGGTGACATTCAGTGTCAGCGCGTCCTCGCTGGTCGGCTGATAGGCGCGCGGTCCGATCCGCGCTCCGGAGCGGTGCTGCATCGCCGCGGAGGTGAATTCCGTCGCGGTCCGCACGCCCGACCACGGCCGGACCGGCTGTGGAGCGCGAAATCGCAGGTCCCCGATCGGAGGAGCCGCGTAGGGAATGGACCGCCAGCGCAGGACGCGGCGGCCCCGGCGACCGCGGACGACTCCGTCTGCGGTCGCGATATCCGTTGTTGCCACCATTTTCAAATGGTAGCTATGGGCGCCGCGCCTCCAACAGGCGCAGCCAGAACTCGCTGACCGCAGGGAAGGCTGGCACGGCGTGCCAGAGGGTGGACAGCGGCACCCGGCCGACCACCGCGATGGTCGCCGCGTGCAGTTGCTCGCCCACCTCCGGGCCGACGAACGTGGCCCCGAGCAGCGTGTCGGTGACGCTGTCGACGACCAATTTCGCGTGACCCGCGTAGTCGTCGCGTGACAGCGCCGATCCGGCCACCGCGATGTCCAGTTCGACGGTCTCCACCGTGTGGCCCGCGTCCCTGGCCGCGGCTTCGGTCAGACCCACGGAGGCGACCTCGGGCGCGGTGAACACCACCTGCGGCACCTTGCCGTGATCGGAGCTCGCGACGAAACGCGGGTCGTCCAGCGACCTGCCCTCGGCCCGCGCGGCGATCACGTCGCCGCACACCCGGCCCTGGTACTTGCCCATGTGCGTGAGCGCGGCGCGCCGGTTGAGGTCGCCGACCACGTACAGCCACTCGCCGTCGACATCGCGCGCGGTGAGGTGGTCGTCCACCGCGACGTATCCGCCGGGCAACCCGACGGCGTCGAGGCCGAGCCCGTCGGTGGTGGGTGCGCGTCCGGCCGCCACCACGATCTCGTCCACCTCGAGCGCCGATTCGCCTTCGGGACCGCGCAACCGGACCGTCACCGGACCGCCGTGGATCCAGCCTTCCCCGGTGTCCTTCGCGGCCGGACGATCGACGGCGGTTGGCTCGGTACGGCAGCGCACCCGCACCCCCGCCTCGGTCAAGGCCGCCGCCACCCGCTCGCCCGCGAACGGCTCGGCCGCGGCCAGCAGCGCCGAGCCGCGCACCAGCAGGGTGACCTCGGCCCCGAGCGCGGCCAGCCAGGTCGCGGCCTCGCTCGCCACCACGCCGCCGCCGACGACGGCGACCCGGCGCGGCACCTCGTGCAGATTGGTGGCGTCGCGCGAGGTCCACGGCAGCGCGGCGCGCAGGCCGGGCACGTCCGGGACGTTCGCGGTGGTGCCGGTGGCCAGCACCACGGCATGCCGGGCGTGCAACTGCCGCCCGCCGACCTCGACCGAGCGCACACCGGTCAGGCGGCCGCTGCCGCGCACCACGTCGATGCGGTTGCTCCGCGCCCAGTCGGCTTGCGACGAATCGTCGTGGTCGTGCACGAAGGCGTCGCGCCGCCGCAGCACCGCCTCGACATCGAGACCGGTGGCCGCGATACCCGGCATCGCCCGCGCGGCCGCCAGGACGTGGCCCGGCCGCAACAGCGCTTTGCTCGGAATGCACGCCCAATAGGAGCATTCGCCGCCGACGAGTTCACGCTCGACGATGGCGGCCGTGCGGTCGCTGCCCGCGACGGCGTAGGCGGCGGCGTTCTCGCCCGCGGGGCCGCCACCGATCACGATGACGTCGTAGTCGGCTGCTGTGCTCGACATCGCCGCGCCTACTGCAGGTATCCCTCGACCTGCGAAACCGTATTCGCCCGGACGTTGTCCGGCGACTCACCCTGGTCGATCCGCGCCCGCCGATGGCGGAGCAGGTCCCAGGCCTGGTCCAACATGACTTCGAGTTCGGCGAGGCGCTGGCGCTCGGTCTTCGGGTCCAACTCGCCGTGGGTGGCTTGCGAGCGCAGCTGGTGCTCCTGGTCGACCAGTTCCTTGATGCGCGCCAAGATGTCCTGTTCGCTCATGCTCCATCCTTTCCGGCGTGAGCGGACCTTGCATGGTCACGCTGCGCTGCCGTTTCCCGGCCTGGCCTCTGACATCGACCATGCTACGGCCGGGCGAGGCACTCGGCGGCTCTCGGTACGGCCACGGCGAGCTCCGGCCAGGGCAGTGCCGTGTAGCCGAGCGCGACGCCGAAGTGCTCCCGGCGCGCTCCGAGGTAGTACCTGGCCAGCCCGTCGAGCGCCACGCCCCGCGCGGTTCCCGCCGCCACCACGCGCCGCTCGGCCTCGGCCGATGCCACCGGCACGACGACGTGCGAACCCGCGTCGTCGCCGAGCACCCCGAGTCCGCGGCGGCGCAATTCGGTCACCACCAGCGCCCGGCGCGGCGGCAGCGCGCGGCGCAGCCTGCGCAGGTGCCTGGCCAGATCACCGTGCGCGGCGAAGGCGACCAGCACGCGCTGACCCGCCGGGCTCGGGCCGGTGCCGGTGCGTTCCCGGTGGGCGAGCACCGCGGCGGCGATCTCCGGCGCGGCGAGCAGCCAGCCGACGCCGAGGCTGGGGGACAGGATCTTGCTCGTCGTGCCCAAGTGGACGACCACGTCGGGAGCCATGGTGGCCAGCAGCGGCAGCGGCGCGGTGTCGTAGCGCAATTCACCGTCGTAGTCGTCTTCGATGACGAAGATCCCGGACCGGCGCGCATGCTCGACGAGTTCGACCCGTCGCGCCGCGGGCATCCGCGCACCGAGCGGGAACTGGTGTGCCGGAGTGCAATACACCGCTTTGATCCGGGACGGCAGCAGATCGACGCGTAAGCCGTGCGCGTCCACGGGCACCGGAACGACCTCGAGGCCGGCCGCCGCGAAGGCGCCCGCGGCGCGCTGATAGCCCGGGTCCTCCATAGCGACGGCGTCGCCCGGCCGCAGCAGCGCCGCGGCCAGCTCGCTCACGGCGGAACTGGTTCCGGCGGTGGCGAGCAGCACGGTGTCGCTACCCGCGCCGATCCCGCGGTGGCGCAGCAGGTGTTCGGTGACCGCCGCGCGGAACTCCGGTTCGCCCGCGCGGTCCTTGCGCACGAGCGGGGAGTGATCCGCCGCGGCGCGCCAGGCGCGGCGCCACGCGGCCGGGTCGATGGCGTCGGTGCACGGCGCCCCCGGGGCCAGGTCGAACAGCCGCGGTGTGGCGTCCGTATCGGGCACGGAGTCGGTGCGCTCGGGCGTGGCGGCCGGTGCGGTCGTCAAGTAGGTACCGGACCCGCGTCTGCCGCTGATCCAGCCTTCCGCGTGCAGCTGGTCGTAGGCGGCCGCGACCACGGTGCGGCTCACGCCGAGCCGCCCGGCCAGCGCGCGAGTGGACGGCAGCCGATCGCCGCCGCGCAGCGGCCCGCCGGTCGCGGCGCGGCGCAGCTGGTCGGCGATCTGTACCGACAACGGTTGCGCCAGCTCGCGATCGAGGTCGAGGGGAAGGTCCTCGAGCATGGGTTCCTCGCAAAGTGGACTGCTGGAAATAGTCTGAATTGGCGCTTTGATAATGCCACTCCCGGCCGGATGCTGGGTGCATGACCGAAACCGCGCGCCCACGCACTCCGCTCTCGCCCACGCCGCGCAGCACGCCGACCCGGCTGACCGACCGCGCCCGGACCGACCGCGCCGACTTGGACGCGGTGCTCGACGCCGGGCTGATCTGCCACCTCGGGGTGCTGCTCGGCGGTACGCCGGTCGTGCTGCCCACCGCCTACGGCCGCGACGGCGACACGCTCTACCTGCACGGCTCCACCGGCGCGGGGAACATGCGCGCGGCCGTCGCCGCCGACATCTCCGTGGCGGTGACCATGGTCGACGGCGTGGTCTACGCGCGTTCGGCCATGCATTTCTCGATGAACTACCGCTCCGCGGTCGTGCTCGGACGGGCTCGCGAGGTGACCGATCACGACGAGCGTCTGCACGGGCTGCGCGTGATCGTCGAACACGCGGCGCCCGGCGCGTGGTCTCGCGTGCGGCCCCCGACCAAGAAGGAACTCGCCGCCACGAAAGTGCTCGCCCTCGACCTCACCGAGGCCTCGGTGAAGGTCCGCACCGGCGGCCCGAAGGACGACCCGTCGGACATCGACAACGGGGGCGTGTGGGCGGGTGTCCTCCCGCTGCGCCAGACCTGGGACGCCCCGATCGATTCCGCGGACCTGGACCCCGGCGTTCGGGTTCCCTCGGATGTCCTGGAGCGCGCGGCCGGGTGATCCGGCGCGCGTAGCTCGCACGGCCATCGGCCTTTTCGCATAAGCGGATGCGGGAAACCCTCGCCGGCACCGGGACCCCAGCGGATCGCCGGGCGCGCGGGCGCGTTCGACACCGTCGACGGTGACTGTCGGCCGCGCCCGGGCGAGTGCCGCCGTGCCGGCGCGGTGGATCTCGGACGCACAGTTCGATCGGCGTCTGTGCGCGCTGCTGGATTGGTGCGGTGCGGTGGCTCAGAACCAGAACGCTGTGCCGTAACCCGTCGTTTGCGCTGTGGCCCTTCTGGAATCGGCCCGTACGGTGACAAACGGCATGGCGGAGGCCGGTGAAAGGCAGCCGCTGATATTCAACGGGGTATTGGAGTGCGCGAAGGTGTAAGGGAATTCGGAATCCCCGTCGATTTCCGCCGCGCCGATCACCGCCGCCGTGACCGAACCGGGCGCCAGATTCACCGCGAGTTCGGCGGCGAGGCCCGCCTCGACCTCGAAGCTGGGCTGGATGGCGACGGCGGCGCCGACGCTGACGCTCGGCGGCGCCATCAGTTGCAGAGAGGGCATCATCGTGTGCTGATCGGGCATGTTCATCTCCACGGAGGGCGCATCGAAGGTGAGGGAGCCCTCCAGGCCGAAGGAGGGCGCGATCCCGACGCCGGCACCGACACTCGGTGAGATACCGATCGAGATGCCGTTGGCGATGTCGACCGCGCAGCCGATCAGATATCCGACGGCGATTTCTCCGCCGCGCAGCGCCGTGGGGCCGTCGAGACTCACCGAGAAGTCGCCGGACATCTTCACCGCGTGCACGAATGGAACTCCCGGTGCGATGTCACCGCCGGCGGGCACGACATTGTTGGCGTTCACCGAAGCGATCAGATGAAGTCCGCCGGCGTCGATCTCTCCTGGCGCGGCGCCCGCCACGGAATCAGAAACAGCGAAAGCGCCGGTGGCGGCCACAACCACCGCTACGATCGCGGCGAGAGTACGCGAATGCTTTCGGTTCATCATGCTCCAGTCGAGTATCGATGGAATCGGAACTTCATGCGCGAAAGGGCGGCACGGCAAATGGGTCGTCGCGGCCCCCACTCGGCCTACGCCGCAGACTTTATCGGGCGGTGCGGCCGACGGCGGTGATCACGCCGACACGGCGAGTCGGCCGACCCGACCGATCGCGGTCGTCGTCGGCATTCGCGCGAACGCCGGTGTCCGGCGAGCGAAACCATCCGATTTCATACCAGGTCGCCGAAACTCCCCGCGGTTCGCCGAAATATTGCGCGTGTCGTCGAATTCGCCGCGCGGAGACCCGTGAGCCAGGGTGCGCGCCCGTGGATATGCCCGCGGCTCGTTGGGCGCGCCCGTGCCGACGACCGCGGCTCCGCGCGTCAGCCCGCGGGAATCACCACGCGTCGGCGTGCAAGCCCGCGCAGTGCGCCGCGCGCAGCGCGAGTTCGCGCAACGCACCGGCCGACGCGATCCGCGCCGGGTCCAGGCCGACCAGGCTCAGCACATAGTCGTCGCCGATGCGGCAGAGGTAGCCCGAGAGACGGGTGCGGGGCAGTCGCGCGGTGGCCAGGCCGGGATGGATGGCGCGGGCCGCGACGCCGGTGCAGCGGTGTGGGCCGAGCCGGAGCAGCGAGGCGGGGAGCGTTCCGATGTTGGAGCACAGGATGTCCCGTTCGCCCGCGCCCTCGGACAGCGCGTAGGCCCAGCGGTCCGGAATCACTTGGAGGAGTTCTTCGGGCATGCCGCTCGGTGCGGACATGCGGTGCTCGTAGGCGGAACGGGCCAGTGCGCGGATCGTCGCCGGGGTGTCGGCGCGGGTGATCGCGATGCGCGTCATGGCGAGGTCGTTGTCGACCCGGGGTTCGTCGCGGGTGTCGACGGGCAGGCTGGCTTCGATCGTGTCGCCGGGAAATCCGCTGTCCCAGAGCATGGTCGCGACGAGGTGGATGAACAAGCTGTTCGCCGTGCCGCCGTCACGCGCCGCCACGCGGTCCCACTCGGTGGCCGAGCACTGCAGGATCGCGCTGTGCGTCGCGTTGCCCGCCCCGCGCGGCTGCTCGTCGCGGCGCGGCGCGGCGGGTTGCCGCGGTATCCCGTGCCGTAGCGCAGCCGCGGTGCCGCGCAGGACGATCGACCACTGGCGCCGGGCGTCGGCCCAATCCGAGTCGCGCGCCGTCGTATCCGGCGGGCACACCCGAGCGCCGCCCAGCGCGTCGTCCACCGCGAGCACGAGGGCCCGCCCGTCGGCCAGCACATGCGAGCAGGTGAGCGAGACGACCGAACCGCCGTCGTTCAGGGTCGCGGTCGACAGCCGCCACCCGGGGCCGTATTCCGGATCGAGCCCGGCGCCTTGCGCGTCGGCCCAGTCGAGCAGCTCCGCGACCGGAAGAACGTCCTCGGTGCGCTCGATCGGATACGCGCGGACATTCGGCCGCCAGGCACGGCGAGCCCCCGGCACTCGCGCGCGAACGACCCTGCGTCCCAATGGTCCAGCGCGTAAGGCGGCGTGCACCCGTTCCAGTAGTGCGTGGTCCACCTGACCGGCCGTGCGCCACAGCCCTTGCAGCGCGATCGGTGTGCCGAGCCCGCGGTGGCTGCGCAGAAAGATCTCGTCGACGACGCTCAGGCGGCCCATCGGGGCTCAGGAGTTCGCGCCGTGCCGGCCCGCGCCCGCCGCGAAACGCTGCGCGCCGTCCAGCGCGCCGTCGGCCAGCGCGGTCAGCCCGTGGCGGAACTCGTTGCGCAGCGCGGACTCCTCGGTCATCCCCTCCTGCTCCAGCAGCGACATCCGGTCCGAGCGCAGGCAGGTCTGCGGCAGCGCGGCCAGTTCCGCGGCCAGCGCCTCGGCGGCCCGGCGAGCTTCGCCGGTGGGCACCACGCGATTGACCAAACCCATCTGCAACGCCTCATCGGCGCCGACCGCACGTCCGGTGAGCACCAGATCCATGGCGCGGCCGGTGCCGACGATCCGCGGCAGCCGGATGGTGCCGCCGTCGATCAGCGGCACGCCCCAGCGGCGGCAGAAGACGCCGAAGGTGCTGTCCTGCTCGGCGACCCGTAGATCGCACCACAGCGCGAGCTCGAGCCCGCCCGCCACCGCGAAGCCGGAGACCGCCGCGATCACCGGCTTGGACAGCCGCATCCGGGTCGGTCCCATCGGCCCGTCGCCGTCCTCGGCGGCTCGGTTGGAGCGCTCGGTGCCGAGCGCCTTGAGGTCGGCGCCCGCGCAGAACGTGCCGCCGTCGCCCCACAGCACCGCGACCGCGGCCTCGGGGTCGGCGTCGAACTCGCGGAAGGCGTCGGCGAGCGCGGCGGCGGTCGGTCCGTCCACCGCGTTGCGCGCTTCGGGCCGGTGCAGGATCACGGTGGTCACGGGGCCGCTGCGTTCGATCAGTACGGTCACGCGCTTGACCATACGCCGTAAAAGCACCCTTGTGTGAAGAAATGAATTCGTGCTTCACTTCTTGGGTGGCCTACCGCAGAACCCCCGCCGTGCAGGCCCGCCTGGACGCCCAGGCGGGGCTGATCGTGCAGGCCGCCACCAAGGTGCTGTCCCGTGGCGGGTACGCGGCGCTGTCCATGGCGGCGGTCGCGGCCGAGGCGGGCGTGGCCACCGGCACCGTCTACAAGAGCTTCGACGGCAAGTCCGCTCTGGTCCGCGCGGTGTTCCGGAAAGTGGTCGCCCGCGAGGTCGCGGCCGTGGCGGCGGCGGGCGCGCGCGGCACGGCCGTCGAACGGGTCACCGCGGCGGTGGAGACCTTCGCGGGCCGTGCGCTGAAGAACCCGAACCTGGCCTACGTGCTGCTCGCCGAACCGGTCGACGCGGCCGTGGACAACGAACGCCTGCGTTTCCGGCGGGCGTTCGCCGAAACCTTCGAATCGGCGGTGGCCGAAGGCATCGCGCGGGGGGAACTCCCGCCGCAGGACCCGAGGATCAGCGCCGCCGCGCTGGTCGGCGCGATCGGCGAGGTGCTGGTCGGCCCGCTCGCGGACGCGCCACACGGCGAATCCGTCGTCCCCGAGATCACCGCTTTCGCGATCCGCGCGCTGGGCGTGCGCGGCGACCCGGGCGCGGGTGGCGCCCGGCTGGAACCAGGAGTGTCAGATGCAGACGCATGAAGTCTTCAACCAGGTGCCCGATATCGTGCCCTTCGACGTCTCGCGCAATCCGGCGCTGCTCGACGGCCTGCATCGCGAGGGCGCGGGCTGGGCCGAAGCCGAGGTGCGGGAGCTGGGCGCGCTCGCGGGCGGCGCGCAGGCGCAGGAGTGGGGGCGGCTGGCCAACGACTACCCGCCGGTGCTGCGCACGCACGACCGCTACGGCCACCGCATCGATGAGGTCGAGTTCCACCCGCACTGGCACGATCTGATGCGCGTCGCCGTCGAGCACGGCTTGCACGGCGCGCCGTGGCTGGACGACCGCCCCGGCGCGCACGTGGCGCGGGCGGCGAAGTTCTACACCTGGGGCGTCGCCGACGCGGGCCACATGTGCCCCATCTCGATGACCTACGCGGTGGTCCCCGCGCTACGGCACAACAAGGAACTCGCGGCGAGATACGAACCGCTGCTCGGCTCCCGCGTCTACGACTACGGGTTGCGGGAGCCGTCCACGAAGGCCGGGCTCATCGCGGGCATGTCGATGACCGAGAAGCAGGGCGGCTCGGACGTGCGCGCCAACACCACCACCGCTACGCCGCAGCCGGACGGGTCGTACCGGATCGTCGGGCACAAGTGGTTCACCTCCGCGCCGATGTCGGACATGTTCCTCACCCTGGCGCAGGCGCCCGGCGGCCTGTCCTGCTTCCTGCTGCCCCGGGTGCTGCCCGACGGCGCCCGCAACCCGATCCGCATCCAGCGGCTCAAGGACAAGCTGGGCAACAAGTCCAACGCCTCGTCGGAGATCGAGTACGAGAACGCGACGGGCTGGCTGGTCGGCGCGGAGGGCGCGGGCGTCAAGACCATCATCGAGATGGTGAACATGACCAGGCTGGACTGCGTGATCGGCTCCGCCACCGGCATCCGAGCGGGTGCGGTCTACGCGGTGCACCACGCGCGGCACCGGAAAGCGTTCGGCGCCACGCTCGTCGACCAGCCCGCCATGCGCAACGTGCTCGCCGATCTGGTGATCGAGTCCGACGCCGCGACCACCGTGATGATGCGGCTGGCCGGGGCCACCGACCGGGCCGGTCGGGATCCGGCCGAGGCCGCGCTGCGGCGTATCGCCCTGGCGGTCACCAAGTACTGGGTGTGCAAGCGGGCGCCCGCGCACGCGGCGGAGGCGCTGGAGTGCCTGGGCGGCAACGGATACGCGGAGGAATCCGGGATGCCACGGCTGTACCGGGAGGCGCCGCTGATGTCGATCTGGGAGGGATCGGGCAACGTCGCCGCGCTGGACGCGTTGCGGGCCATGGGTCGTCAGCCGGAGACGGTCGAGGCGTACTTCAACGAGGTGTCGCTCGCGAAGGGCGAGAACCCGCGGCTGGACGACGCCATCGCACGGGTCGGCAAGGAATTGTCCGATCTGAACGACATCGAATACCGCGCACGGCGGGTCGTCGAGCTGATGGCGCTCGTGCTGCAAGGCGCGCAGCTGGTTCGCCACGGCCATCCCGCCGTCGCCGACGCCTTCTGCGCCACACGGCTCGGCGACGACTGGGGCATCGCGTTCGGCACGCTGCCCACCGGTGTCGACACGGGAGCGATCATCGAGCGCGCGTTCGTCTGAGTGCGTTGCGCCCCTGTGGACCCGTTCGGGTGCACAGGGGCCGAGACTCCCGGCGTTCCTGTCCAGGGGCTAACGCCCGCTCGCGTATTCGGTGTCAGGCGGGCGGGGTGAGTACGCGTTCGACCAACGCCGTATCGCAGTACTCGACCACTTCGCGCAACTTCCCGTCGGCGACGCGGAAGACGAAGCAGTAGGTCTGGTCGTAGGTCTCCCCGCGTGTGGTCACGGCCTCCGCGCGGGCCTGCACGATCACGCGGTCGTCCGCGGCGACGATCGTGTCCGCGGCGCTGCGGTATTCGGTGAACTGCTGCATCAACGGCTGCAACAGTTGTTCCAGCACAACATCTTTCGGCTCCCAGGTGCCGCTCCAGGACCAGTCGCCGGGGAAGACCCAGCGGAAATCGTCGGCCATGGCGTCGCTCAGCGCGCGGGTGTTGCCGAGCGACATCTGCTCGAAGATGTCGGTGAGCAGCTTCTTGTTCTCCATCGCGGTCATGACGACGACGCTAGGGTCACCGAATGCATGCGACAAGCGACTATCTCGCATATCTGGTATGAGCAATACGCATGGAAGAATTCACCGTGGCCGGTCTGCGCGTGGTACGGGAGGCCGCCGCCTGCGGCTCGTTCTCCACCGCGGCGGAGCGCCTCGGCTACACCCAGTCCGCGGTGTCCAGACAGATCGCGCTCATGGAACGGGCTGCGGGTCGCGCTCTGTTCGAGCGGCACGCCCGCGGCGTGCGGCCCACCGAGGCGGGACGCGTCGTGCTGCGCCATGCGGAGGTGATCCTCGGCGAACTGGACCAGGCCCGGCAGGACATCCATCAGCTCGCGGCGCGCCCGCCGGGCCGCTTGCGCGTCGGCGCGTTCTCCACCGCCATGGCCGCCTTGGTGCCCCGGGCCATCGCCGCGACGGCCGCCCGCGACCGGCAGGTGTGCGTCTCGCTGCGGGAGGGACTCAGCCCCAGGCTGCTCACTGCCGTCGCACGGGGACGCCTCGACCTCGCCGTAGTGACCGCCCCGGACACCCCGCCCGCCGGAGTCGAACTCGAGCCACTGGTCGACGACCCGTTGCTCGTCGCGGTCGCCGCCACACACCCGCTCGCGGGCGCGGTCAGCGCGACGCCCGGACAACTGCGCGACGAACGATGGATCGCGGGCAGCCAGGACGCGTCCGCGACCCTGCTCGGCGCATGGCGTGACCCCGGCTGGGAGCCGGACATCGCGTTCGTCGCACGCGACTGGTTCGCCAAACTCGGCCTGGTCGCGGCCGGACAGGGGAGCACGGTGGTGCCCGGCATCGCCGTCCCCGTCCTGCCGCCCACTATCGCACTGCTACGGATCGATCACCCGTCCGCGGTCCGGCGAACAGTCATCGCCCATCGCGGCGACCGCGGCACCGCCGAAGCGCGTGCCGAGTTCGCCGAAGCGCTGCGCGACCAGGCGGCAGAATTGTCCGCCCACGTGCGCCAACGCCTTCGGGCCGGTACGTGACAGCCCGCGCGCCGACTGGTCACCCTGTGGACGAGTGTGGATATCTTCGCGGGGTCGGTGCCCGGCGGGAAGGCGCAGGTAGTGTGGCGGCGGTGGCAGGGGAGTTCGTCGAGAGACCATTGAGCCGGCTGGTCCGGCGGCTGCGGGACGGGGCCGCGCGGGGACGGTTCCTGCTCGGCATCGCGGGGCCGCCGGGCGCGGGCAAGTCGACATTGTCGGTGGCGTTACGCGACGCGATCAACGCCGCGGCGGGCGACGTGATCGCCGAGATCGCTCCCATGGACGGATTTCACCTGAGCAACGAGGTCTTGCGGGCCACGGAAAGCCTTGCGCGCAAGGGCGAGCCGGACACGTTCGACGTCGACGGTTACATCGCGGCGCTGCGCCGCCTGCGCACCACACCGGTGGGCGAGCCGGTGCCGTGGCCCACGTTCGACCGGTCCGTCGATGCCCCGGTGCCGGGCGGGGTGGTCTTCGACCGGCATTCCATCGTCCTCACCGAGGGAAACTACCTGCTGCTCGACGACTTCGGAACGCGGCGGTGGTCGGTGGTCCGCACCCTCCTGGACGAATGCTGGTACCTGGACGCCGCGCGGGAGACGATCGAGGATCGCCTGCTGGACAGGCATCTTCGCGGTGGGCGTACGCCCGCGGCGGCGCGCGACAAGGTGTACCGCAGTGACTTGCCGAACGCCGATCTCGTCGCCACCACCAAGGAGCGCGCCGACCTCGTGCTGCGCGAGCATGCGGGCAGCTACACGGTGGTTGCCCCGCCGCCACTCAGCGCCGGGTGAGAACGGTCTCGGATCCGACGCGAGTCAGCTTCTCCGGATTGCGGACGTAGTAGAGACCGGCGATGCGGCCGTTCTCGACACGGGCCGCCATCACGCCGTCGAGTTCACCGTCCAGGCTGAACAGGAGTGCGGGATTGCCGTTGACCACGCTGGGACCGATGGTGAGCGTAGCCGCGGTCCTGCCCAGACCGCCCGTCACGAAGCGAACCACCCGGTTCGCGCCGACGATCGGCCGCAGCGCCGCCTGCTTGACTCCGCCGCCGTCGCTGACGACGACCACATCGGGAGCGAGCACGTCCAGCAGGCCCTGCAGGTCCCTGGTCTCCAGCGCCCGCTGGAACGACTCCAGGACCGCCCGGGTCTCCTGCACGGAGACCACCGACCGCGGACGACGGGCGTCCACGTGTTTGCGGGCGCGGTGGGCGATCTGGCGCACGGCCGCCGGGGTCTTGTCCACGGCGGCCGCGATCTCCTCGTAGCCGATGCCGAACGCCTCGCGCAGCACGAAGACGGCGCGCTCGGTCGGCGACAGCGTCTCGAGCACGAGCATCAGCGCCATCGACATGCTCTCGGCCAGTTCCACATCCTCGGCCACGTCCGGCGTGGTGAGCAGCGGCTCGGGCAGCCAGGGGCCGACGTACGCCTCCTTGCGCCGCCGCATCGTGCGCAGCCGGTTGAGCGACTGCCTGGTCGTGATCCGGACCAGATACGCGCGCTCGTCGCGCACCTGGTCGGAGTCGACCTCGACCCACCGCAGCCAGGTCTCCTGCAGGACGTCCTCGGCGTCGGCCGCGGACCCCAGCATCTCGTAGGCGACGGTGAACAGCAGGTTTCGGTGCGCGACGAAAGCCTCGGTCGCCGGGTCGGTGGCATGGCCGCTCATCGTCCGGCCCTCTCCGGGCCGGCCGGGCACGGTTGCCGTCCGCCTGCACGCGTCGCATCCACCGGCAAGGTCCCTTTCGTTGCGAGTCATTCCATCCGATCCACCGGATCGGCGCGGTCGAGCGTAGGACACCGCCCGGCGCAGGACGGTGGTGCATGACCCGTTCAGGTGGAGGCCAGCGCGTCGCCGCGCTCGGCTTCCAGCAGCCGCCCGCGCTTGTCGTTCTCGAATCCCCAAGTGAAAGAACCCGGTTCACGCGCCTCGTCCGCCAATTCCTTGACGACGTTCCGGCAGGCGAACTCCTTGATCTTCGCCGCGAGCCTGCCGCCGAGGTAGAACCGGTTCGCGATGTCGTCCCGGGAGGCGAACTGTACGGTGGCGGCGCGCCGGCCCAGGCCGATGCACTGGCCGAAGTAACCCACGTCGATGGCCGCGGGCCGGGCTCCCGCGATCCGGGCCAGCACCGTGTCGGCAGCGTGTGCGCCGAGCGGGCGCGCGGTCTGGCAGCTCATCCGCAACGGCAGGTCCGACGGCGCCGCCGAATCCCCGGCGGCGACGATGCGCTCGTCGTCCACGCTCGTCAACGTCTCGTCGGTGCGCAGGCGGCCCGTGACGTCGGTGCTCAGTCCACTGCGCGCGGCAAGATCCGGCACGCCGAATCCGGCGGTCCAGATGGTCACCGCGCTCGACAGTGTGTGGCCGCCGCTGAGCCGCACGGTCTCGCGGGTCACCGACGTCACCCTCGACTCGGGACCTTCGAGCACGGTCACACCGAGTTTCGCCAGCCGCTTGGACACCGAGCGCCGACCCCTGGGATGCAGATACGGACCGAGCGCGCCGCCGCACAGCAACGTCACCCGGCGGCCTTGCTCCGCCAGCTCGGCGGCCGTCTCCATGCCCGTGGCACCGGCTCCCACGACCGTCAGCGAGGCGGTCACGGGCGTGGCGTCGAGCACCGGCCGCAGCCGCTGGGCCTCCTCCAGGGTGGTGATCGGGTAGGCGAACTCGGCCGCTCCGGGCACACTCGGGTCGGCGCTGCCACTGCCCACCGCGTAGATCAGGAAGTCGTAGCCGACCGGGCCGCCGGACGCCAACCACACGCGACGCTCGGCCGCGTCGATCCGGATCGCGGTGTCGACCACCAGCCGGACGCGTTCGGCCAAGACCTCCCCGTAGTCGACCATCGCCTCGTGCGACCCACCCACCAGTTGGTGCAGGCGAATCCGCTCGACGAAACGCGGCCGCGGGTTGACCAGGGTGACTGTCACGTCGTCCCGCCGCGTCAGGCGATTGGCTGCCATGACGCCGGCGTATCCGCCGCCGACCACGACCACCTCGGTGTTGCCAGTCATGGTGTCTCCTTCGCTTCGAGGTTCGAGCACAAGACACCGGGTGCGCGATCGGCGTGACGTCATGTGATAGGGATCACTTGGAGGGCGTTGGATCCACGACATTCGAAGGCGACCTCGCGTCCTCCGGCGCGTGCCCCGGCTCAGGTGCTCTACCTGGGCCGATGATGAGGGGATGACGGAGAATCGCGCAGTCGGCAGATTTTCGCGGGCCCTGCACAATTTGCTGGCCGTGGTGTGCGCTCTGCTCTTCTATTACTTCTTGCCGCTGGAGGCGGTGTCTTTCGATCGACTGTCCGGCGTGCCGGCGTTGCTCGCGTTCGTCGTCGGCGTCGCCGGGCTGATCTGGCTGGCCCGGTGGCGCATCCGGCGGTACGTCAGGGATCCCCGCGCGACCGTCGGACGGATCAACGACGTGCTGCTGGTGGTCTGCGTCGTCGTGACGTTCTTCGCCCTCTACTACTACGTGCTGGAACTGCGCGCCCCCGGTCAGTTCGAGGGCCTGCACACGCGCACCGACGCGCTCTACTACACGATGGTCACGCTGGGCACGATCGGCTACGGCGACGTGCACGCGGTCGGTACCGCCGCGAAAGTGGCCACCATGGTGCAGGTCGCTTTCGACCTCGGCGTCATCGGCATCCTGATCGCGATCTCGACCTCGCACATCATTCAGCAGTTGGACGAAGCTCAACGCAACCGCCCGGCCGGCGGCGCCGACTGACGCCGCGGACGCGGGCCGGGCTCAGCGGTGCGCGCGGTACCAGCGAATCAGTGAGTCGGTCGACGAATCGTCCTGCGCCTGCGGGTCTTCCGGCGCCGTGAGCAGCGGGGCCAGGGCGAGCGCCTGCTGCTTGCCGAGTTCGACACCCCACTGGTCGAAGCTGTCGATGCCCCAGATGGTGCCCTCCACGAAGACTTGGTGCTCGTAGAGCGCGATGAGCTGGCCCACGACGGACGGGGTGAGCCGCGGCGCGAGGATGGTTGTAGAGGGACGGTTGCCCGGCATCACCTTGTGCGGCACGATCGCCGGATCGGTGCCCTCCGCGGCGATCTCCTCGGCGGTCTTGCCGAACGCGAGCACCTTGGTCTGCGCGAACAGGTTGCTCATCAGGATGTCGTGCATGCTGCCGGTGCCGTCGCTGGTCGCCAGATCGTCGGTGGGCTGCGCGAATCCGATGAAGTCCGCCGGGACGAGCCGGGTGCCCTGGTGCAGCAATTGGTAGAAGGCGTGCTGGCCGTTGGTGCCCGGTTCGCCCCAGAAGATCTCGCCGGTGGCGGTGGTGACCGGAGTGCCGTCGGCCCGGACCGACTTCCCGTTGGACTCCATGGTCAACTGCTGCAGGTAGGCGGGGAAACGGGCGAGATCGTTCGAATACGGCAGCACGGCGTGCGATTCCGCGCCGAAGAAATTCGAATACCAGACGCCGAGCAGCCCGAGCAGCACCGGGGCGTTCGCCTCCAGCGGCGCCTCGGCGAAATGCCGGTCCACCGCGTGCATGCCGGCGAGGAACTCGGCGAAGCGCTCCTTGCCGATGGTCGCCATCACCGACAGGCCGATCGCCGAGGCCACCGAGTACCGGCCGCCGACCCAATCCCAGAACCCGAACATGTTGTCGGTGTCGATCCCGAACTTCGCGACCCGTTCGGCATTGGTGGACACCGCGACGAAGTGCTTGGCCACGGCGTCCTCGCCGAGCGCGGCGACCAGCCAGCGCCGGGCCGCGGTCGCGTTGGTGAGCGTCTCCAGGGTGGAGAAGGTCTTGGACGCGACGATGAACAGCGTGGTGGCCGGATCCAGCCCGTCCAGCTTCGCGACCAGGTCGGCGGGATCGACGTTGGAGACGAACCGCGCGCCGATGCCCGCGTCCTCGTAGTGCCGCAGCGCCTGGTGCACCATGACCGGACCCAGGTCCGACCCGCCGATGCCGATGTTGACCACCGTCGTGATGCGCTCGCCGGTCGCCCCGCGCCACGCCCCGGAGCGCAGCGCGTCGGTGAACTCGCCCATCCGCCGCAGCACCCGGTGCACCTCGGCGCCCGCGTCGACGCCGTCGATGATCATGGTCGAGCCTTCGGGCAGTCGCAGCGCGACGTGGCCGACCGCGCGGTCCTCGGAGGTGTTGATGTGCTCGCCCCGGAACATCGCGTCGCGCCGCTCGGCCACGCCCGCCTCGCGGGCCAATTCGACCAGCAGGTGCAGGGTTTCCCGGTTCACGCGGTGCTTGCTGTAGTCGATGTGCAGGTCCGCCACCTGGACGGTCAGCTCGCCGCCTCGGGCCGGATCGTCGGCGAAGAACTCCCTGAGGTGTCGTCCCGCGACGGTGCCGTGGTGATCGTGCAGTTTCCGCCATGCCGCCGTCGCGGTGATGTCGCTGCTCACGTTCGCCGAGAGTACAAGCAGGCATCGCCGCGCGCACGGGCGCGTACGCGGAGAGTCGGCCGGACCTGCGCCGATGCCGAGGTGAAAATCCTCTGTGCCACACCGGACTCGCCGGGTGGCGGCCGCCCGCGACACGCCGTGTCTGCCCCGGGTCGCGGTGGCGCGCGTTCCCGCTGCGCTGGCGCCGGGGAGGCATAGGCTGGCGTCATGGTGTCCGAACGTGAACTTCTCGAATCCGTGCCGACGCAGTTGTGGATCGGTGGACGGCCGGTCGACGCCACCGGGGCGGGTACTTTCCCGGTGCACAATCCCGCGACCGGCGAAGTGCTGACGAATGTCGCGGACGCGACGCCGGAAGACGCGCTGCGCGCACTCGACGCCGCCGTCGCGGCGCAGGACTCGTGGGCGGCCACGCCCGCCAGGGAGCGCGGGGAGATCCTGCGCGCGGTGTTCGAGCGGATCACCGCCCGCGCGGAGGAGTTCGCCCTGCTGATGACCCTGGAGATGGGCAAAGCGCTGCCGGAGAGCCGCAACGAGGTGCGTTACGGCGCGGAATTCTTCCGCTGGTTCAGTGAGGAGGCCGCCCGGGTGCACGGGCGCTACCTGCACGCGCCTTCCGGCACCGGCCGGATCATGGTGCACAAGCAGCCGGTCGGCCCCTGCCTGGCCATCACTCCGTGGAACTTCCCGCTCGCCATGGGCACGCGCAAGATCGGCCCGGCTCTGGCCGCGGGCTGCACGATGATCGTCAAGCCCGCCTCGGCGACGCCGCTGACCATGCTGCTGCTGGCGCAGCTGTGCAGCGAGGCGGGATTGCCCGACGGCGTGCTGTCGGTGCTCACCTCCAGCCGCTCCGGCGCGGTGACCCAACCGCTGCTCGACGATTCCCGGCTGCGCAAGCTCACCTTCACCGGCTCCACCGAGGTGGGCAAGAAGCTGGTGGAGAAATCCGCGAACCGGTTGCTGCGCACCTCGATGGAACTCGGCGGCAACGCGCCGTTCGTCGTGTTCGGCGACGCCGACGTCGACGCCGCCGTGCAGGGCGCGATGCTGGCCAAACTGCGCAACGGCGGGGAGGCGTGCACCGCCGCCAACCGTTTCCACGTGCACAACAGCGTGCTCGAGGAGTTCACCACCAAGCTGGTCGAGGCGATGGAGAGCAGCGTGCGGCTCGGGCCGGGCGCCGATCCGGACACCACGCTGGGCCCGCTGATCAACGAGGAGCAACTGCGCACGGTCGGCGAGCTGGTGGACGACGCCGTGGCGAAGGGCGCGCGGGTGCTGATCGGCGGCAAGGCGCCCGACGGCCCCGGCTGGTTCTACCCGGCGACGGTCCTGAGCGACGTCCCGCCGCAGGCCAGGATCCTGCGCGAGGAGGTCTTCGGCCCGGTCGCCCCGATCGTCGGCTTCGACACCGAGGAGCAGGGGCTCGCCGCCGCCAACGACACGGAATTCGGACTGGTCAGCTACGTCTACACCCGCGACCTCGACCGCGCCCTGCGGATCGCCGAGGGCCTGGAATCCGGCATGGTGGGCGTCAACCGCGGCGTCATCTCCGACCCCGCCGCCCCCTTCGGCGGCGTCAAGGAGTCCGGCTTCGGCCGCGAGGGCGGCACGGAGGGGATCGAGGAGTACCTGTCCACCAAGTACATCGCGCTCACGTGAGCGAAGGCGGCCGCATCCGGCCGTGGACATGAAACGACCGCCCCGGGGCCTTCACACCCGGGGCGGCCTGTTCGGAAGCGACGGTCTCGCGAGCGCCGCGTGGCTCTCAGTTCAGTGGCCGAGCCGGCCGCGGCCGAGGCGAAGCAGCAGCATGGCGAGCGTGTGGCCTTCCTGGCCGAGCTCGCTGAAACGCTCCAGCACCTTCATCTCGCGGCTGTGCACCAGGCGCGGCCCGCCCGACGCCATGCGCGTCCGGCCGATGATCCGGGAGACTTCCGTCCGGCGCTTGATCGCGGCCAGGATCTCCGCGTCGAGACGGTCGATCTCCTTGCGGAGTTTGTCGATCTCGGCCTCGGTCTGCGGCAGCGCGGATTCGGATCCGGTCGTCGTGGCAGGGGTGCTCATCATTCATCTCCTCGTGTCAGAACATCGATCGGCGCGTGCTCGCGGCTCGTTACCGACCAGTTCTTTCACCGTGAAACAGACCTGGTGGGGCCTTGATTGTCCCCCCAGAAGGTGCGCTCAGGTACAGGCTCCGCGAACCCGGCGTCCGGCTGGCAGCCGAATCGGATGTCTTGCGAAAACGCTGAGCATGTCGCCAGTGTGCCACGGGCTGGGGGGTATGCAAAACGTATACGTTTGGGAATCGCGCGAGAAACGCAGGTCGTTTCGCCGGTGCTTCCCACCAGGGGGAGTTCATCCGCCGTTCAGTCCTCCGGCGCCGAACCGATACCGATGTCACCCGGGGCTTCATCTCTGTCGGTGGCCGCCGGTAGCGTGGATGGGCGATGGACATCACGGTGGCTCCCAAGACGCAGGCCGGTCGGGTCGTGCACCCGGATCCGACATCGAAACCGCAGTTCGCCGGCGGTAACGCAGCGGAGGGGTCGCAGCCTGCCGCCATTCCGGAGGCGCCGCCGACGGACGCCGAGCGCGAGCGGCAGCGCGTCGAGCGCGAGCAGCGTCGCGCCGAGGAGGCCGAACGCCTGCTCGACGGCCTGAATCCGCAGCAGCGCGCGGCGGTCGTGCACACCGGGTCGCCGCTGCTCATCGTGGCGGGCGCGGGCTCGGGCAAGACGGCCGTGCTCACCCGCCGCATCGCCTATCTGCTGGCCGCCCGCGGCGTCACCCCGGGCCAGGTGCTCGCCATCACGTTCACCAACAAAGCCGCCGCCGAGATGCGAGAGCGGGTGACCGGGCTGGTCGGTCCGCGCGCGAACAGCATGTGGGTGTCGACCTTCCACTCCAGTTGCGTGCGTATCCTGCGCACCCAGGCCGCGCTGCTGCCCGGGCTGAACTCCAACTTCTCGATCTACGACGCGGACGATTCGCGGCGCCTGCTCACCATGATCAGCCGCGACCTGGACATCGACACCAAGAAGTACTCGGCACGCCTGCTCGCGACCGCGATTTCGAATCTGAAGAACGAACTCATCGATCCCGCCCGTGCCACCGCGGACGCGGAATCGGACGACACGGAGCTGCCCGGCCTGGTGGCCAAGGTCTACACCGAGTATCAGCGCAGGCTGCGCTCGGCGAACGCGCTGGACTTCGACGACCTCATCGGCGAGACGGTGGCGCTGCTGCAGAACCACCCGCAGGTCGCCGAGTACTACCGCCGCCGGTTCCGGCACGTGCTCGTGGACGAGTACCAGGACACCAACCACGCGCAGTACGTCCTGGTCCGCGAACTGGTCGGCCACCACGTGGACGACGGGGCCGAGGACCGGGTGCCGCCGAGTGAACTGTGCGTGGTTGGCGACGCCGACCAGTCCATCTACGCCTTCCGCGGCGCGACCATCCGCAATATCGAGGAGTTCGAGCGCGACTTCCCCGACGCCGAAACCATCCTGCTGGAGCAGAACTACCGCTCCACCCAGCACATCCTCTCCGCCGCCAACGCGGTGATCTCGCGCAACGAGAACCGGCGGGACAAGAAGCTGTGGACCGATTCCGGCGAGGGCGATCTGATCACCGGTTACGTCGCCGACAACGAGCACGACGAGGCGTCGTTCGTCGCCCGCGAGATCGACCGGCTGGTCGACCAGGGCGAGGCCAACTACGGCGACGTCGCGGTGTTCTATCGCACCAACAACAACTCCCGCGCGCTGGAAGAGATCTTCATCCGGATGGGCCTGCCCTACAAGGTGGTCGGCGGCGTCCGCTTCTACGAGCGCAAAGAGGTGCGCGACATCGTCGCCTACCTGCGGGTGCTGGAGAACCCGGAGGACGCGGTGAGCATGCGCCGCATCCTGAACACGCCGCGCCGCGGCATCGGCGACCGGGCCGAAGCCTGTGTGGCGGTCCATGCCGAGCAGCGCGGGATCGGTTTCGCCGCCGCGCTGCGCGACGCCGCCGAAGGCAAAGTGGCGCTGCTGAACACGCGTGCGCAGCGAGCCATCGCGGGCTTCCTCGATCTGCTCGACGACATCCGGGCGGCGGGTGAGCGAGACGACTCGGACTTCCCCGACGTGGGTAACGTCGTGGAGGCGGTGCTCGAGCGGACCGGTTATCGCGCCGAACTGGAAGCGTCCGACGACCCGCAGGACGGCGCCCGGCTGGACAACCTCAACGAGTTGGTCAGTGTCGCGCGGGAGTTCAGCTCCGAGGCGCACAACAACGCGGAGGCGGCCCGCCAGGAGGGGCTGCTGCCCGAGGTGGGCGAAGGGGAGCCGGATCCCGGTTCGCTCGCCGCGTTCCTCGAGCGGGTCTCCCTGGTGGCGGATACCGATCAGATTCCGGACGAGGGCTCCGGCGTGGTCACGATGATGACGCTGCACACCGCCAAGGGCCTGGAATTCCCCGTGGTGTTCGTGACGGGCTGGGAGGACGGGCAGTTCCCGCACATGCGGGCGCTCGGCGATCCGACCGAGCTGGCCGAGGAACGCCGCCTCGCCTACGTCGGCATCACCAGGGCCCGGCGGCGCCTGTATCTGACGCGTGCGGTGGTGCGGTCCGGCTGGGGGCAGCCGGTGTCGAACCCGGAATCGCGATTCTTGCAGGAAATTCCGGGTCATCTCATCGATTGGCGGCGGCTGGAGCCCGCCGGCTCGCCCGGGACGCGCGGCATCCGGCGGCGTGGCGGGGACGACGACGGGTTGGAGCGGGACTGGACGCGCGGCGACGGATGGTCGGAGCCGCGGCCCGGCCTGCGGGATCGCGGGCCGCGCAGGCCCGCTCCCGGCGGCGCGACCCGCAACAACACGAACCTGGTGCTCGCGGTGGGCGATCGGGTCAGCGACGACAAGTACGGTCTCGGCCGTGTGATCGCCGCGGAGGGCTTCGGGCCGCTGGCCACGGTGACCATCGATTTCGGCACCGCGGGCAAGATCCGGTTGATTCCGCAGTACAGCCGGACCTTGGTCAAGCTTTGACCCGCGCGGGCCTTCGGCCCCTGCCCGCGTCCGGCTCGCGCCGGTAGGGTCCGCGACGTGGATACGATCGCGCAGCACATCCTGTGGTTCCTGCCCATGCTCTGGCTCGGCATGGTGCTGGCCATCTCGTTCCTGGAAGCGCCGCTGAAGTTCCGGGCCCCCGGCGTCACGCTGGCGCTGGGGCTCGGCATCGGCCGCTTGGTGTTCCGCGCGCTGAACATCGCCGAGGCCGTGCTCGCCGCGCTACTGGTGCTCGCGGCACTGATCGTCGGCTCCGGCACCGCGACCTGGGTGTGGTTGGGCGTGGCCGCGGTCGTGCTGGCCGTTCAGATCGTGGTGGTTCGCCCGCCGCTGACCCGCCGGTCCGATCGCGTACTCGCGGGCGAGGAACTGCCGCGCTCGCACGCGCACTACTGGTACATCGGCCTGGAGGTCGCCAAGGTCGTCGCGTTGGTCGGCCTCGCGATCGCCGCGGCGCCGTAGGCGCGGTCGCCGCGGCCGGTTCCGTCGGTGGTACGTCATTCTGGATCCATGACGATCTCGCTCGACCGAGCCGAATCCGTGGTCGCCGCCGCCCGCCGAGCCGCGACCGACCGGGGGAAACGGTCACGATCGCGGTGGTCGACGCCGACGGCAATCTGATGGCCTTCGCACGCATGCCCGGCGCGTCGCTGCCCACCATCGACGCCGCCCAGCACAAAGCTGCCGCCGCGATCGCACTCGGCTTCGACACCATTCAGATGGCCCCGCTCAACGACCCGGGTCACCTGCTGCCCGGGGCGGTGTCCTCGGGCGAACCGTTCGTGCCGCACGGCGGCGGTGTCCTGATCGAAACGGGCGGAGTCCTGATCGGTGCGCTCGGAGTGTCCGGCGCGACAACCCCGATCGTCGATCACAAGATCGCGTCGGCGGCCGCCCGGTCGGGCTGAGTACTCATCCGGTCACCTGCCGATACCGCTCCCAGCTGTTCAGCGTGGCTCACGCGAAGTGTCCGGCCTCATCCGCCCCGCTTCGATGAGCGTCTGCCGGGCCGCCGCCTTGCGTGGGCATTGATCGGTTCGGCATGCCCTGTGTCGTTGCATGGCCAGGTGCGCTTCGGTAACGCTCAATGGAGTGTCGGGCGCTTCGTGCGGCCACCCGGTAGGCCACATTCCGGCGTCGGGTTGCTCGGCGCGAAGCCGTTGGCGTTCCCGTGCGGCACGCCACTCGGCCGCCACCCGATCGATGATCGCTTGCGCCGACATGTCGTCTTGCTCGCCGTCTCGCCACCAGTCGAACCCCATCGCGTTTCACCCCTGCTGTGCTCGCTTGTCGTTTCGGCGCACGCCACCCGGCGGGGTGATAGTCACCGCAGGCCGCTCACGGCTTGCGATGCGTCCGTTCCGGTCGGCAGGGACGCGCCCGCCGGGTGGGTGCGGCTGCAAGCGTCGCGCGGAAAACCCCGCTCTGGACTGGGAAAACGGCTACAACGCGTCTACTGATCCGCCTACCATGCACGCATGGGGACGGACGGGGGGTTTCCTCCTGACATCGGGGAACGTCTGCGAGCCGCCAGGCAGGCGGCGGGGCTCTCACTCGCCGAGCTAGCGGCGCGCATCCCGTTTTCACGCAGCTACTTGGGCCATGTCGAGACGGGGACACGCGCCGCCTCGCCCGACGTGGTCGCGGCCTATGCGCGCGCATGCGGCGAAGTGACCTGCGATCCTGTCACACTGGTCAGTATGTTGGGCCGAGCCGATGTCGACCGCCGCTCGTTCCTGCGCACGTCCGTCTACAGCGCGGCGCTTTCCGCGACAGCGCTGGTGCCGCAGTCGGATATGGCCCGGTTGGCCCGAGTCGATGAATCCGCGCGTGTCGGCATGCCGGAAGTGCGTGCTGTGCAGAGGATCACGGACGCGTTCCTCGGCCTGGACGAGGTCAAGGGTGGCGGTATCGGGCGGACCGCTGTCGCCGAGTTCCTGAGCACGGATGTCGCGTCGCTGCTGCGGTCGCGGTTCGCCGATTCGACGGTCCGCTCCGCGGCGTTCAGCTCTGCGGCAGAGCTGGCCTACCTGGCGGGTTTCAAAGCCCATGACGCGGGGGAGGACGGCATCGCCCAGCGGTACTTCCTTTCGGCGTTGCGGCTGGCGGAGGAATCCGGTGTTCCGGGACAGGACGGCTTCTGCTTCCGCATGCTCGGGTTACACGCCACCGATGTACGACAGCCGCAGCACGCGGCCGAGCTTGCCGAACGCGGTGTGGCAGTGGCGCGCGACAAAGTAGGCCCGGACACCATGTCCTTGTTCCTGGTTGGTCTGGCGCGCTGCTACGCCGAAACGGGGCAGCATCGAGCAGCGCGGAATACTCTGCGGGAGGCGGAGCCGTGGATCGATACGGAAATCACCACCGAGTTACCCCGCTGGGCAGCGCTCTGGTGTCCGAACAAAGCGAGCGTAGCCAGGCAGACGTCGAAAGCGTTCGCCGCCTTGGGTGATTACGTCGAAGCTGAGCGGTATCTCTTCCTGTCGCATTCGATGTGGCATCCCGAAACACATACTCGAATTCATGCGCTCTCCGCAGCGGAAACGGGACTGATCCGGTGGCGTCTGGGACGGCATGAGGACGCGGCAAAACTGTGGCGGCCCGCACTGCCCCTTCTGTCCACCGTGACCTCGGAACGCGCATCGAAGGTTATGCGGAAGGTGCGGAAGGTCGCCCCGGAACTGTTCGCAGGCGCGGCCACGTGACGGTTCTGCCATCCACGCTGCCGTGGGGTTCAGATCCCATCAACTGACGAATACGTCGAACTAGCGGTTGTCCAGCACCATCGCGATGGGAACGCGGATCTCCCCACCCGGGTCGAAACGCAGGACAACCATGTCCGGGGTCCAGTCGATCCGTGGTTCGGTACTCCAGCCGAGCGGGATCGTGATGACGTGACCGCGTGACACCCCGCTTTCGAACAGCGGTCCGAGCCATACCTCGTACGCGTCGATGTCCATCCGGCTGTGTGTCCGCTTTACGGCGGCGGCATACGTGCCGCTCCATGTCGGATATATGCGGACCGTGTCAGTGTGATGCATGAATAGGCTGACTGCCGCCAGGACTGTTACGAGCACGCCCGCACTGAGACCGAGCGCGAGTCCCCACGCGAACGGCCAACTGAGTATGCGTCTTCGGGGCCTGGCTCGCGGCGGGCGCCGCAACTGCTCTACGGGCCGCATCGGTTCCAGAGGGGGCTGCGAAACTGTCATGGCCCCATCATGCTCGGCGTGGCAGGCCCTTCTACGCACCTGGAATTGGTCAGTGGGGCAGCAGGTCCCCCAACGCCTTGTCGAGGGTGGGATAGCGGAAGGTGAAGCCCGCCTTCGGCAATACCTCCGAGGTGGCGTGGCGGCCGGTGAGGCCGAGGGCCGGATCGGAGCGGAGGAGGATCGCGCCGAGGGTCAGTAGGGGTGCGGGCGTGGGTGGGGCGGGTGGCCGGTGCAGGTGTTTGCGCAGGAGGCGCATCAGCTCGCGGTTGCGGACCGGTGCGTCGGTGGCGGCCACCAGAACTCCGTTGGGCAGTTCGATCGCCGGATCGAGGCCGAGGGCGGCGCGGACGATCGCGAGCCAGTCGTCGATGTGGATCCAGCTGAACCACTGGTTGCCGGAGCCGACTCGACCGCCGAGGCCCACCCGGGTGAGCTGGGTGAGGCGTCGCAAGGCGGGCGCTTGCGGGTCGAGCACGATCGAGGTGCGCAGAATGGTCCAGTGTGCGGCGTGGGCGGGGTCGAAGGACCGCTCCCACGGTTCGGCGACGCCGGTCATCTGCGGTAGCCCGACGGGTAGGGGAGTGCTTTCGGTGCAGCGGGTTTCGTCCGCGTCCGACCATATGGCGGTAGTGCTCGCCTGCACCCAATAGTCGATCGGCGCGTCGCGTGTCGCGGCGGCGGCGACCAGGGCGCGGGTGGAATCGACTCGGCTGTCGCGTAATTCGGCGATGTTCCGCGCCGTCGGACGGCAGTCCACCAGTTTCCCGGCGAGGTTGACGATTGCCGTGCGACCGGATTACGCAGCGTCGCAACCTACGCACCGACCGATCTGCCGTCCCACTCCGTTTGATCGAAAGGCAGCTCGGGATCGCGACGACGAGTGAGGATGACGGCGCGATGGCCGCGACAGGTCAGGTCTGCGGCGACGTGCCTGCCGAGTCCGCCGGTGCCGCCGGGGATGACCACCGTGAGCGCGTCGGCACCGGGCTGGAGGCCGGCCGCGAAGGCCAAGCGGGCGAATCCCACCCGCACATCGGATTCGAGCAAGCCGGTGGTGAGCAGCCGAGCCATACCGGCTGACAGGCCTAGAAAGGTCAATCGCTGGGTGATTTCGGTGCCGCCGTCGCGCGGCGTCAGCGTCCAGCTCAGCCGCATCCGCCCGAGCGGTTCGGACTGTTCGATGCGCAGCTCCCGCTCCGGCCGCACGGCGGCGACGACGAACGGCAGCGCGGTGCGCACGTGCAGACCGCGATGCGCCCGCCCTCGTGGCACGTAGGTTCCCGTACTGCCTACCGCGACCGGTCCGTCCAGCCGCGCAGCGGCGACGCCCGGGTTCCACTCCGGCCATCGCGTCGGATCGCCGAGCACACTCCAAATCCGTTCGGCAGGCATCGCGATGAATTGCGTGTACGTCGTTGTACGTCGTGCCATGAGCCCGACGCTAATCCGTCGGCGGGCGCGGGGGAATCGTGCGCATCGTCATGTACCGAATCCGCGGTGCGGGGACGAGAATGCCCGGCCGACGCGAACCCGATGGCCGTAAGGCACCCGAACTCCGTGCGCCGGAGCCACCACTAGCGCGTGGCCACGGCGCGCCGTTCAGTCGCGCTGCGGGCCGAGGCTGATGCCGCGGGTCGCCAGCCAGGGCAGCGGGTCGACCTTGTCGGTGCCGTTCAGCCAGACCTCGAAGTGGCAGTGCGGACCGGTGGAGAATCCGCGGTTGCCGATCGTGGCGATCTGGTCGCCGGCGAGCACGCGCTGGCCCTGGGACACCGTGGCGGTGTCGATGTGGCCGTAGATGGTGACGGTGCCGTCGTCGTGCAGCAGGCGGACCCACATGCCGAAGCCAGAGGCGGGCCCGGCTTCGATCACGGTGCCGTCGGCGACGGCGTAGATCGGGGTACCGATCGGGCCCGCGATGTCGATGCCCAGATGCTGTACGCCCCAGCGCATGCCGAAGCCGGAGGTGAAGGTGCCCGCGGCGAACTTGCTGAAGAGCGGGCGAAGCTTCGCCGCCTCCTGGGCAGCGAGGTCTTCCGCGTACTTCTGGCCCTTCTGCAGGATGTCGTTGAACTGATCGAGGTGCGCGGGCGAGGAGACGTTCAGCACCTGCGGGGAGTCCGGCGCCGCCGTCGGATCGGCCACGTTCATCGACTGCGCGGCGATCTCATGGATCTGGCCGGCGGCTTCGTAGTCCACCGCCTGCGACGGCTGCTCGGGCGAGGCGAACGCGGCCTGTCCGGCCGCGACGACCGCACCCGCGGCGACGGCGGCGACCGCGGCGCGTCCCTTCAGAGCGGCGGGCGGCGCCGCCACCCGATGCGCGCCGCCGCGCTTGTTCGCGGCACGGCGCCCGGGGATGACGGTCGGGAGAGCGGGTGTGCGCGGCTCCTCGGGAGCCTCGGGCTCGGCGGTCTCGGTGGCCCAGGACTCCTCGGGCGCCCAGCAGCCGGTGTCGGACACCCAGGATCGCTCGTCGGGCGCCCACGCCTCCTGTTCGGCCCACGCGTCGCCGGAGTTCCATGCGCCGCCGTCGGACCAGGTCTCCTGCCGCGCCCAATTCTGTTGCGCCCACGCGTTGTTCGTGGCCCAGGAGTCGTCGGAGGCCGCGTTCTGATAGGCCGGCTGCTCGTAGCCCGCGTCGTGGACGGGCTGTTCGGCGTCGTAGCCGTAGCCGGCGCCGGTGGCCTGGAAGTAGTCGTACTGCGCCTGCGGCGCGGCTTCGTACCCGGCGTGGTGCTGGTCGAACGAGGGTTCGGCGTGTGCGCTCGGGGCGAAGGGCTCGTCGTCGGGGCGGTAACGATGTCCCGTCCGCGAGCGATCGGTGAGAGCGAAGGTGGAGCTGTGGTTCATCGGCGGTGCCACATCGTGAAGCTGGTGGAACTCGGAAGCCGCCTGACCAGCGGCGTCGATCGGTCGAATACGGAGCGGCTCTCCATCTGCGGAGCGCTGTGCTGCGTCAAAGCTTGCCGTCCTCCTAGTCGTGACCGTGTTGTGACATCGACCGCATTGACGGTAACGAAATGATTGAGCGGCGACAAGCGGTGCGGCTGGTCCGTAACAAACATGTGAGATTGATCACGCTTAGCCCGTGGAATAACTCACTGCTGTATGGGCACCCCGGAGAGGTTGTTCAACGACAATTCGTAGTAGATCCGGCTCCGCCCATGGGTTCGCCCGCTCTACCTGGCGCGGTGCCAGCAACCTACTCGCCAGTAGCGTTGGCCAGGGGTTTTGCCGGTCCGGGCGACGCCGGGTGACCTGCGCCACTTAGGATGAACGTGGCCGATTGGCCCTCCATGTGACTGGTTAGAGTCCGACCCGACCCGCTTCCGACGTCGGGCCGCCAACAAAGACGTTGTCATCGCAACGCAGACGAGACGGTGAGTACATGGATCTCTTCGAATATCAGGCGAAGGAGCTCTTCGTTAAGCACGGAGTGCCTTCGTCCGAGGGCCGCGTCACGGACACGGCCGAGGACGCCCGCGCCATCGCGGCGGAAATCGGCAAGCCGGTGATGATCAAGGCCCAGGTGAAGGCCGGTGGCCGTGGTAAGGCCGGTGGCGTCAAGTACGCCGCGACCCCGGAGGACGCGCTCACGCACGCGCAGAACATCATCGGCCTGGACATCAAGGGCCACATCACCAAGAAGATCCTTGTCGCCGAGGCCAAGGACATCGCGGAGGAGTACTACATCTCCTTCCTGCTGGACCGGGCCAACCGGACCTACCTGGCCATGTGCTCCGTCGAGGGCGGCATGGAGATCGAAGAGGTCGCCGCGACCAAGCCGGAGCGGCTGGCGAAGGTCCCGGTCGACGCGGTCAAGGGCGTCGATCTGGCGTTCGCGCGCTCGATCGCCGAGCAGGGCCACCTGCCCGCCGACGTGCTGGACGCCGCCGCCGTGACCATTCAGAAGCTGTGGGAGGTGTTCGTCGCGGAGGACGCCACCCTGGTGGAGGTCAACCCGCTGGTGCGCACCCCGCAGGACGAGATCCTCGCGCTGGACGGCAAGGTCACCCTCGACGAGAACGCCGGATTCCGCCACCCGGAGCACGAGGCGTTCGCGGACAAGGACGCGACCGACCCGCTGGAGCTCAAGGCCAAGGAGAACGACCTCAACTACGTCAAGCTCGACGGCGAGGTCGGCATCATCGGCAACGGCGCCGGTCTGGTCATGTCCACCTTGGACGTCGTCGCCTACGCGGGCGAGGGCCACGGCGGCGTGAAGCCGGCCAACTTCCTGGACATCGGTGGCGGCGCCTCGGCCGAGGTGATGGCCGCCGGTCTGGACGTCATCCTGAACGACAGCCAGGTCAAGAGCGTGTTCGTGAACGTGTTCGGCGGCATCACCGCGTGTGACGCGGTCGCCAACGGCATCGTGAAGGCGCTGGAGATCCTCGGCGACGAGGCGAACAAGCCGCTGGTCGTCCGCCTGGACGGCAACCGCGTCGACGAGGGCCGCAAGATTCTGGCCGACGCCGCGCACCCGCTGGTGACGCTGGCGCAGACAATGGACGAAGGCGCCGACAAGGCCGCCGAACTGGCAGCCGCCCGATAACGACGGCCGAGTAAGGACGAAAAGAATGTCTATCTTCCTGAACAAGGACTCCAAGGTCATCGTCCAGGGCATCACCGGCGGCGAGGGCACCAAGCACACCGCGCTGATGCTGAAGGCGGGCACCCAGATCGTGGGCGGTGTGAACGCGCGCAAGGCGGGCACCACCGTCGCGCACACCGACAAGGACGGCAACGCGGTCGAGCTGCCGGTGTTCGGCACCGTCGCCGAGGCCATCAAGGAGACCGGCGCCGACGTGTCCATCGCGTTCGTGCCGCCGAAGTTCGCCAAGGACGCCATCATCGAGGCCATCGACGCGGAGATCCCGCTGCTGGTGGTCATCACCGAGGGCATCCCGGTGCAGGACACCGCCTACGCGTGGGCCTACAACGTGGAGAAGGGCAACAAGACCCGGATCATCGGCCCGAACTGCCCCGGCATCATCACCCCGGGCGAGTCGCTGGTCGGCATCACCCCGGCCAACATCACCGGCAAGGGCCCGATCGGCCTGGTCTCCAAGTCCGGCACGCTGACCTACCAGATGATGTACGAGCTGCGCGACTTCGGCTTCTCGACCTCCATCGGCATCGGCGGCGACCCGGTCATCGGCACCACCCACATCGACGCCATCGAGGCGTTCGAGAAGGACCCGGAGACCAAGCTGATCGTGATGATCGGCGAGATCGGCGGCGACGCCGAGGAGCGGGCCGCGGCCTACATCAAGGCCAACGTCACCAAGCCGGTCGTCGGCTACGTGGCGGGCTTCACCGCTCCCGAGGGCAAGACCATGGGCCACGCGGGCGCCATCGTGTCCGGTTCGTCGGGCACCGCCCAGGCGAAGAAGGACGCGCTGGAGGCCGCGGGCGTGAAGGTCGGCAAGACGCCGTCCGAGACCGCCGCGCTGGCTCGCGAGATCCTCGAGAAGGCCAGCATCAGCGCCTGATCTCTCCTCCGCGCACGAAGGCCGCCTCCGAATTCGGGGGGCGGCCTTCGTCATGTGTGGCGGTGGGCTCAGGCTTGGGCAGCAGCCGAGCGTCCTGACCAGCCACGTGCGGAACTGGGCGCGCTGCCGGGGATCCGTGATCCCCTTCGCTTGTTGACACGAGGCAACGCGGCGGATGGTTCATCGACTTTCGCCGGGAATTCCCCGCTATTGAGAATCCGCGGGTGTGAAAATCGCCATCGCGGGAAACAGTTCTGAGGAGCGGTAGGTGGTCTCGCTGAAGACTCCGCGCCGGACATCTGCCGCGACCTGCCGGGATACGGGCGGATCCGCTCATCCCGGCCGTCGCGGCGGGGTGACCTGGGCGAGGGAGTGCAGTAGCGTCAGAAGTAATCCAGCCGTGAAGACCATGTACGACTCGATTTAGGAGACGACGACATGTCCTACCCGACCGGGGGCTCCGGGTACAACACACCCTCGCCCTCAGCGCCATCCAGCCAGAGCCCGGCCACGGGTGGTGCCACTTCAGGTTCGAGCGCTACCGGTTCCGATGCCAAAGGTCTGCCGTTCTTCCTGGTGGTCGGCGTAGCGGCGCTCGGCGTGATCAACTTCCTGCTCGGCTTCCTGCCGTTCCTCGGCAGCAAGCCGGTCGATATCGGCGGCCGCCGGGTCAGCGCGCCCGAGACGGCCAACCTCTTCGAGGTGGCCTCCGGTACTCCGCTGCTCGGCCTGCTGCTGCTCGGCGGTCTGCTCGCCGGGCTGTCGCTGCTGCCGAAGCAGAACTGGATCGGCGCGGCCGCCGCGGCTTCGACCGCTGGTTTCATCGCGCTGCTGTTCCAGTCGTTCAACTTCGGCGAGGGCAGTGAGCTGAAAGCGGGAGCGTTCGTCCTGCTCGTGCTGGCCTTCGTGCAGGCGGCCGTGGCGATCGCCGCGACGCTGTTCGAGACGGGCATCCTCAAGGCGCCCGCACCGCGCCCGGCCACCGCGCCGAGCGGTTTCGGCCAGGGCGGCTACGGCCAGCAGCAACCGTCGTACGGACCGGGCCAGCAGCAGTCCTACGGCCAGGGGCAGCCCGGTTACGGCGCGAGCCCGTACGGCCAGTCCGGGTACGGCGCGCAGGCCGCGCCGCCGCAGTTCCCGTCCCAGGCGGGGCAGCCGTCGCCCTACGGGCAGAGCCAGCCCGGATACGGTCAAGCGCAGCAGGGCCAGTCCTACGGCCAGCAGCAGTCCCCTTACGGCCAGAGCCAGCCGACCACGGCTTACGGTGCGTCCCAGCAGCCGGGTTCGCCCTACGGCGCGCAGCCGCGCCCGGACGAGAGCGTGACCCAGCACTTCGGCGGCCAGCAGCAGTCCGGCCAGCAGTCGCCCTACGGTTCCCCGGGCTACGGCCAGCAGCAGGCCCAGCCGAGCCAGCAGAACAAGCCGTTCGGCGGCGAGCAGAGCGGTGACCCCTCTTCGGACGCCACCCAGGCTTTCCGTCCCTCGAACGACGACAACAACAAGTAGGAATTCAGCGGCATCCTCCCCGCGGCGGCGGTCGCGTGCCTGCGGCGCGCCTGACCCGTTCGTGCCGGGGAGGATGCCACGCTGAAATGCCATGAGCTCCTCCAGAAACTCCTCGACCCGCCGGATCGGCGGGTCGCGCGCGTCGCAGCCGGACCCCGACGCGGAGGAAGCCGGGTTTCTGTCGCTCACCCCGGAGCGGTCCAGGGTGCTCATCGCCGTCGCGGGCCGCCCGTCGGCCTTCGGGCTGACCACCCTCGTCGTGCTCGTGCTCGGCACGCTGCTGGCGGCGGGCAGCGATCTGGATGGCGCGTCCGGCGCGGTCGCCGCGTCCTGGCTGGCCGTGCATCAGGTGCCGCTGGTGATCGGCAAGACCTCGCTCGGGCTGCTTCCGCTGTTGCCGACCGCCCTGCTGGTCTGGCTGGCCGCGCGGGAATCCGCGCGCGCCGTCGAACCGCAGTGCACCCGGGCGGATCTCGGGTGGATCGTCGGCGCCGCGGTAGGCGGTCCGCTGCTGGTCACTTCCGTCTGCCTCGCGGTCACCGAAGACGCCTCCGGGGTCATCGCGCTGCAACCGCCGAACACCCTCGCCGCGTTCGCGTGGGTCGCGGCGCTGTATCTGCTGGCCGCCGCCATCGGTATCGCGGTCCGCCTGCGGCAGCAACTGTTCGCGCTGCTGCGAATGCCCGATTGGGTGGTCTCCGGCCTCTACGGCGCAGGCCGCTCCACGCTGCGCCTGCTGGTCTGCGCGACGGCGGTGGCGGTGATCTCGTTCCTCGCGCACATTCCGCGCCTCGGCGAGATGTACCGATCGGCGGGCGATTTCGGTGGCGTCGTCGGGCTGACCGTGCTCTCGCTGGCCTACCTGCCGAACTTGGTGATCCAGACCGTCGGCGTGCTGGTCGGTTCGAGCGCGCAGATCGGCGTCGCGTCCTTCGGGGTGTTCTCGGTGGTCGGCGGCCCCATCCCGGCGTTTCCGTTGCTCGCCGCGGTGCCGACCGGGCCCGCGGCGGGATGGTGGCCGGTATTGCTGCTGATCCCCGCGGCAGTCGGCGTGCTCGGGGGGCTCGACCTCGCGCGCACCTCCACCGACCGGATCACCGCGCCGTGGGCCACGCTCACCTCCGCCGCGCTCGCCGCGCTCGCGCTGACGGTGGCCGGGATGGTCGCGGGCGGCGACCTCGGCGAGGTCGGACGGGTCGGCCTGGACCTGCCGATCTTCACCCTCGTTGCGTTCGCCTGGCTGGCGATTCCCGGCTACGCGGGGCTGGCTTTCGCGCGCTGGTTCCTGGTGCCGGTCGGCGTCCCGCCGGGCGGCTACGCCGATCCCTACGACGACTACTCCGACGCGGACGACGAGGACGACGCGGACTACGACGACTACTACGACGACCACGACTACTACGAGGACGACGACTACCACGACGACGACGGCTACGACGACGACCACTACGACTACGACCAGCCGGAGCTGGAGGGCCCGCTGGACGCCGAACTCGTCGACGAGCCGCCCGCGATCGAGACCCGCGTCCGCTACCACGACCACGCCGGGGCCGACATCGTCGACGCCGAGGTGGTCGAGGCGGACCTGCCGGACAGTGACCGGGTGGACGGTCGTTAGGCTCTAACCCGGCGGTGCCGCATCCATCCGCCATCCGAACGATCAGGGAGTAGAGCGCTGACGTCCTCGCACGCCTCGTGGAAGCCCGCAGCTACGCCGGCCACCGTCGTCGTGCTGGCATCGGGCACCGGCTCGCTGCTGCGCGCCCTGCTGGACGCCACGGCCGCCCCCGGTTACCCGGCGAAAGTCGTCGCGGTCGGTGTCGACCGGCTCTGCGCGGCCACCACACACGCCGACGCCGCGGGCGTGCCGCATTTCCGGGTGGCGGTGAAGGACTTCCCGGATCGCGCCGCCTGGGACGCCGAGCTCACCGAAGCGGTCGCCGCGCACAACCCGGATCTGGTGGTGTCGGCGGGCTTCATGCGACTGCTCGGCCCAGCCTTCCTGGACCGTTTCGGCGGCCGCATCATCAACACCCATCCCGCCCTGCTCCCCGCCTTCCCCGGCGCGCACGGTGTGCGTGACGCGCTCGCCTACGGCGTGCGGGTCACCGGCTGCACCGTGCACCTGGTCGACGAGGGCGTGGACACCGGACCGATCCTCGCGCAGGAGGCGGTGCCGGTGCTGCCGGGTGACGACGAGTCCGCCCTGCACGAACGCATCAAAGTTGTCGAGCGACGGTTGCTGGCGGAGGTCGTCGCCGCCGTCGCGACGCGAGGCATTGTCTCCGACGGACGAAAGGCAGTTATCCCAGATGAGCGAGTTCTCCGGTGAGTGAACGCAAGCCGATCAGCAGGGCGCTGGTGAGCGTCTACGACAAGACGGGTCTCGTGGAGCTCGCGACCGGTCTGCACGCCGCCGGCATCGAGCTGGTCTCGACCGGGTCCACCGCGGGCCGGATCGCGGACGCGGGCATCCCGGTGACCAAGGTCGAGGACCTGACCGGGTTCCCGGAGACCCTCGACGGCCGGGTCAAGACGCTGCATCCCCGGGTGCACGCGGGCATCCTGGCGGACTCGCGCAAGCAAGAGCACGTCGACCAGCTGGCCGAGCTCGGCGTCGAAGCGTTCCAGCTGGTGGTGGTCAACCTCTACCCGTTCACACAGACCGTGGCGAGCGGCGCGACCCCCGACGAGTGCGTGGAGCAGATTGATATCGGCGGGCCGTCCATGGTGCGCGCCGCGGCGAAGAACCACCCGTCGGTGGCGGTGGTCGTGGACAGCGGCGATTACGACGACGTGCTGGCCGCGGTGCAGTCCGGCGGCTTCACGCTGGCCGAGCGTACGGCGTTGGCGGCCAAGGCGTTCCAGCACACCGCGAGTTACGACGTGGCTGTCGCGAGCTGGATGACCAACGTGTTGAGCGCCGGTGACGCGGCGGAGGACACGGAGACCCGCTTCCCCGGATGGCTCGGCGGCACCTGGGAGCGGTCGGCGGTGCTGCGCTACGGCGAGAATCCGCATCAGTCCGCCGCCCTGTACGCCAACGCCGACGGCAACCCCGGTCTGGCGCAGGCGCGGCAGTTGCACGGCAAGGAGATGTCGTACAACAACTACGTCGACGCCGACGCGGCCTGGCGCGCCGCCTACGACCACGAGGCCCCGGCCGTCGCGATCATCAAGCACGCCAACCCGTGCGGCATCGCGCTCGGCGGCGACATCGCCGAGGCGCACCGCAAGGCGCACGCCTGCGACCCGGTGAGCGCGTACGGCGGGGTGATCGCGGCGAACCGCGAGGTCACCGTGGAGCTGGCCGAGCAGGTCGCCGAGATCTTCACCGAGGTGATCGTCGCGCCGTCCTACGCCGACGGCGCCGTGGAAGTGTTGCAGCGCAAGAAGAACGTGCGCATCCTCGTCGCCGAGGCACCGGTGCGCGCGGGCGCCGAACTGCGCCCGATCAGCGGCGGGGCGCTGCTGCAACAGCGTGACGTGCTGGACGCGCCGGGCGACGACCCGGCACACTGGACGCTGGCCGCGGGCGAGCCCGCCGACGCGGAGACGCTCGCCGATCTGGCCTTCGCCTGGCGCGCTTGCCGGGCCGTGAAGTCCAACGCCATTCTGCTCGCGCACGACGGCGCTTCGGTCGGGGTCGGCATGGGGCAGGTCAACCGCGTGGACGCGGTCGGCCTGGCGGTCCAGCGGGCGGGAGACCGCGCCAAAGGTTCGGTGGCGGCCTCCGACGCCTACTTCCCGTTCCCGGACGGTCCGCAGACCTTGATCCAGGCCGGTGTCCGCGCCATCGTCCAGCCCGGCGGCTCGGTGCGCGACCGGGAGACGATCGACGTCGCTCGTGAGGCTGGCGTCACCCTCTATCTCACCGGGGCCCGTCACTTCGCCCACTGAGATCGGTAGTACTGGAACGCCGCGTCGGATCGAAGGTCCGACGCGGCGTTTCGTTCCGGCGGCGATGACGCGGCCGCGGATTGCTCACCGGAAGGCGCTTCGGCTGAACATCGGCGCAAGCCGGTAGCTACCTGGCCTCCCGGATGGGGAAGGCGGAGGCGAATCCGTGCGGCGCGGAGGCCCCGGCCATGCGGTACGGCGTCCTAGACGGCGCTGAGCACGGTGCGGTTGCCGAGCGGTTCTTTCAGCGGCACCGCCAAGGTGCCGAACACCGCGATCATGGTGCACATCCGGCCGACCGCCTCGGCGCGGCTGCCCGAGCGCAGTTCGACGGTGACCGTCGACGCGGTCTCGGTGACCGTGGCGTCCACGCCGTAGCACTCCGGCGATCCGGTTTCGAAGTTCACCGCTATCTTGTTGTCGCCCAATCGAGTCCACGATTGGAACGGGATCGGATGCGCCCCCACGATGGTCGGATCGGCGGTGAACTCGTTGCCTTGGTTCCCGCGTGGGTCCTCGCTCGGCGTGCGCGGCGCCGCGCTCGGGGTCGTGCTCGTGCTCGGCGGTTTCGCCTCGTCGTCCGAGCCGCCGCAGCCCGCGGCGGCGAGACAGGCGAGCACTACGGCGACAGCTGTGGCGGCGCGTCCGGCCTGGATCCGATCCATACCGACACCCTAGTCCGGGCGCTCGTTCGCGTATCGCCACGGCGGGGGCGTGGTGCACTGGGACGAACCCCACAGTGAACTTTCCGCGAACCGTGCGCGTAATAGCTCCGAAAAACGTTCGAGGGCAGTAAGTTCTGCGGGGATGCGCGCCAGAGCTGTTGCGGCGCAAATCATGTCGGATGCTCTACCAGCTTTTCCGGAAAGGAAGTATCGTGGCCGACACGCTGCGCGTAGGGGAAGAACTCGGGCGGGGTCAATCCCTCCAGGGCGGGGCTTACACCCTCACCCTGCAGGACGACGGCAATCTAGTGCTGTCCGAGCCGGGCGGAAATGTAGTGTGGGCCACCCAGACGCATGACCAGGGTGTGGAGCGGGCCGTGCTGCAGGACGACGGCAACTTCGTGCTCTACAAGAGTGACGGCGCTGCCTGGGCGACCGAGACCAACGGCCGGGCGGCCGAGCGGCTGGTCGTACAGGCCGATCGCAATGTCGTGCTGTACGGCGCGGACGGCGGCGCGCTGTGGGCTTCGGGCACCAACACCGACACTCCGCTGCCCGCCCCGGAGCCGGCGGCGGAACCGGTGCACGAGCAGGTCGCGGCCCCGGCCGCGGAGGAGGTGCCGCCTCCGCCGCCCGCCCCCGAACCGCGCACCTACACCGTCGAGCCGGGCGACACCCTGTGGGCGATCGCCGAGCGCTTCTACGGCGACGGCAACCGCTACCAGGAGATCGCCGACGCCAGCGGCATTCCCGACCCGGACGCGATCAACCCGGGACAGGTACTGACCATCCCGTGATCCGGATTCGGTAGCGACGACGAAGACCCCCGGCGCAGGCGCATCGGGGGTCTTTCGGCTCGCTCGTGGGCGGAGTACGCCTACCGGCTGGTGAACGGCAGCAGCGCCATCTCACGGGCGTTCTTCACCGCGACAGCGACCTGGCGCTGCTGCTGCGGGGTGAGCCCGGTGACCCGGCGGCTGCGGATCTTGCCGCGATCGGAGATGAACGTACGCAGCAGGTTCACGTCTTTGTAGTCGACCGTCTCGATGCCGGCGGCGATGAGCGGGTTCTTCTTCGGACGGCGGGCCTGCTCGGCGCGAACCTTCTTCGACGGTGCTCGCTTGACTGCCATATGACGAGTTCCTTCTCACGAGATCAGTGGTTGTCTACCAGCTCGATTTGTGCACACCGGGCAACTCGCCCCGGTGGGCCATCTCGCGCACACGCACACGGGAGAGTCCGAACTTCCGGAGATGACCGCGCGGTCGTCCGTCGGCGGCGTCCCGATTGCGCAATCGTACCGGACTGGCGTCGCGCGGCTGCCGCCGCAGTTCGGCCTCGGCGGCCGCGCGTTCGGCCTCGGGGGTGCCCGGCTTCCGGATGAGCTCCTTCAGCTCCGCGCGACGTTCGGCGTAGCGCGCCACGATCGCCCGGCGCTGCTGATCGCGGGCGATCTTCGACTTCTTGGCCATCTCAGCGCTCCTCGCGGAAGTCGACGTGCTTGCGCACCACCGGATCGTATTTGCGCAGCACGAGCCGGTCCGGATCGTTGCGGCGATTCTTGCGGGTCACGTAGGTGTACCCGGTGCCTGCCGTGGACTTCAGCTTCACGATCGGGCGGATGTCGGTGGATTTCGACGCCATGGGTCGCTCCTCAGATCTTGTCGCCGCGTGCCCGGATCCGGGCCACCACGGCCTCGATTCCGTCCCGGTCGATGGTCTTGATGCCCTTGGCGGAGACGGTCAGCGTGACGCGCCGGCCTTCGCTGGGCAGGTAGTAGGTCTTGCGCTGGACGTTCGGGTTCCAGCGGCGGCTGGTCCGCTTGTGCGAGTGCGACACGGACTTGCCGAATCCGGGCTTGCGCCCGGTGACCTGGCAATGGGCCGACATCCGGACTCCCTCCAGTAGATGACAATCGTTTTCGACAATGCTTGCCCGGCAATGTACCGTGACGTGACAGCAAATGAAAATCGTTACCGAAAGGGGTTGCCGGTGGCTGCGGCAGATTCCACCCTGGGACCACCCGAGTCCGACCGCAGAACGCCCGTGGTGGTGCTCACCGGTTTCGCCGGACTCGCCGCGGCGGGCGTGGATCGCGCGGCCGCGGTGCTGGGCATGGCGCCGGGTACCGTCGTGGTCCGCCACGACCTGACGCAACTGCGGGAAGGCATCGTGCACCGCACGGTGCGCACCGCCACCCGGGAGACTTCGGCCGTGCTGGAACTCGCACACGGCTGCGTCTCCTGCACCCTGCGGACGGATCTGCTTCCGCTGCTGTGCACCCTCGCCCGGCGCGACTCGGTGGACCGCATCGTGCTCGCGCTGGACCCGGCGTTCGAGGCAGAAGCGGTGTGTCAAGCCGTCGAGCATGTCGTGGTCGCCGGTGTGCACGGCCGTGTCGACGGCCCCGCTGGGCGCGACGTGCGGGTGGAGGCAGTGCTGACCTGCCTGGACGCCGGCGCCTGGCTCGCCGACGCGACCGGCGACGAGACGCTCGCCGAACGCGGTCTCGCCGCCGCCGACGACGACCGCACGGTGGCGCAGGTCGCGGTCGGGCAGGTCGATTTCGCCGACGCCGTGATCGCCCTCGGCGCCGTCACCGCGCACACCGCGCTGCTCGGCGAGGCCGCGGCCGAGCGTGGCAAGCTCGCGGCCGTACTGGCCAGGCTGGTCCCCGGCGCGCCCGTCGCCTGGCTGGGGGAACCGAGCTCGATCACACCCGCCCTGGTGGAAACGCTGATCACGCGCGTGCCCGCCGATTCGCGACGCGGCCGCGTGTTCGACGCGCACGCACCGCTGCTGCGCGGCCGTCCGCCCTTGACCACTGATTACGGCGTGGAACTCGTGGAGTTCGCCGCGGCGCGGCCGTTCCATCCCGCCCGCCTGCACGAGGCGCTCGACGTGTTGCTGGACGGCGTCGTGACCGCGCGCGGGCGGGTATGGCTGGCCACCCAGCCCGATGAGGTGGTGTGGCTCGAATCCGCCGGTGGTGGCCTGCGGGTGGGCGGCGCGGGGCGCTGGCTGGCCGCGATGCCGGAAGCGGAACTGTCCACGGTGGACCCGGAGCGGCGCGCGATGGCCGCCCTGCGCTGGGACGAGCGGTTCGGGGATCGGGACATCTCGCTGTCGATCCTGGTGCACGACGCCGATCCGGCGGAGATCCGCGAGGCGCTGCACTGGGCGTTGGTGGAGGACGACGAGTTGCGCCTGGTCGAACGCGCCCCCGAGCGGGTCGCCCTATGGGAGGACCCGTTCGGCGAATGGCACGCCGATCCGTGCGCGGCCGACGAGGAGGCGGGGCAACCCGCGCAGGAAGCGAAAAGCCCGAGAGGAGAGACGAAGTGAAGAAGGGTATCCATCCGGACTACCACTCGGTGGTCTTCGAGGACGTGAGCACCGGCAAGCGATTCCTCACCCGGTCCACGGCCACCAGCGCCCGCACGGTGGAGTGGACCGACGGCAACACCTACCCGTTGCTGACGGTGGACGTCACCGCGGACTCGCACCCGTTCTGGACCGGCGCGCACCGCGTGCTGGACACCCAGGGCCGTGTGGAGAAGTTCGAACGCAAATACGGCAAGCGCGCGCGAAAGGAATCCTGAGATGGCGGTACCGAAGCGGAGGATGTCGCGGTCGAACACCCGCAGCCGCCGGTCGAATTGGAAGGCGGCGCCGGTGGACTTGGTGCCGGTGACCGTCGGGGGCGTTGTGCGTCAGGTGCCGCGCCGGTTGGTGGCGGCCGTGCGGCGCGGCCTGATCGACATCGAGAAACTCTGAGCGCCGAGGTCACGAGCAGGGGCGCGCCGACTGCGTGATTGCTCGGGTGGTGCTGCCGAGTCTCCGGACGATGCGGATGCTGGTCAATCGTCCGGAAAAGGGCACTTCGGCGACCTCTGGCGAAAATTTTCAAGGCGACTACAAAGCGTGTCAGCTATTTTTCAGCTACCGATGTGTCCTGCATCACGTCGCACTATTGCGTGCTGGACGATTGCGATCGAGTAGCCAGGTGGTGAAATCCGGATGGGCGGTAGGTTTTTGGCCGACGAAAAGTTCGCCGAAAATGATGCGCTCGCGGCCGGATACCGGTACCCTCGTCGTCGAGGGCGGGTTCTCTTGGTTTCCAAGAGAACCCGTCCATCGCCAATTTCGGGCCCTGTCTCGCCGGGTTCCACTCTCCCCGAGGCGCTTCCGCCGCCGACCGCGCGGATGCGGCCGTGGCGCGGTGTGTGACTCAGTTCTTCGAGGTCAGCGCCGCCGCCCCGTCCTCGCCGCCCGGTGTCCGGCGCGCGTCACCATCGTGTCCCGGCAGTCCCGGAAGGTCCGGCAGCAACGCCTCCAACCGCGCCAGTTGTTCGCCGACCAGCGCGGCGGGGCCCTCGATCAGCGACAGCGGCCACGGCCAGTGCCGCCCGTTCCAGCGCTGCACCTGCTCGGTCAACTCGGCCGTCGTCGCCTCCAGTTCGCTGATCTCGGTACGCAATTCGCCAACTTGCGTTCGCAACTCGGCGGATTCGCGCTCCAGAGCAGCGATTCGGGCCAGCGCAGCGGCCAGTCCGTCCACTAGCGTCCGATTTCGGCCGTCGGCATCGGCGCCCAGCTGCGGCCAGCCCGACAAGTCGGGTCCGCGCAATTGGATCTGGATGTCGCGCAGCACTGCCTCTTGTTCCGGCGTCACGTCCGGATCCTCCCGTTCGACGAAATCCCACTGGCCGAAATCGATCGTCTCGGCCTCGTTGACGTCACAGCGCACGCCGCCGACGGTCACCTGGCGTCGCGTCTGATGAATGGCCCTTCTGCTCTCCACATTCGTGCCGGACCAGGCGTCGGTCTGCCAAGCCCACGTCGCGTATCCGGCGTCCAGGGCGCGACTGACCGTCCAGTACCCGCCGTAGATACCGACATTGGCGCGGCCGAGCACGGTCACCGCACCGTCCAGATAGGCGTTGATGCGGAACTGATCCTGCTCGGTGGCATCGAAATCCGCGGAGAAATAGATGGGCCGGTCCACCCGGCCGCCGCAGCGCAGCACCTGGGCCAGGGCCGCGCGCGCGTCCACGATGCCTGCGCCGTACCCGTCGAGCATCCGCGCGGCCGTGGTCTCCCAATTGGAGACGATCGAGACACCGTGCGTCCGCAGATCGTTCGCCTCGGCCGGGGTGAGCAGCTTGCCGGGCAGGCTAGGGCCGCCGTCGGACAGATACCGCACCACGAAGTCGTACCCCGCCGCCCGAATCGCCGCGCCCCCCGGACGTCCCGCGGCGTAGTCGAGACCGAAACGCATGGCTTCCACTGTAAGTGGGCCCGGTGGGTGAATCCGCGGCATCACCGAATCCGGGCCGTCCACCGGGGGCGGATCAGCGACAAACGGCCGAACAGCCCGGTAGCGCGCCGCGAATCAGGACCGGAAGTCGCGAAGGAGTCCGCGCGTCCGGATCAGCGAGCGGGCTCCAGCTTCGGCCGTCGCGGCTTCGGCGGGGCGGCCAGCTCGCGGCGATCCGGCGCGATCAGCACCGCGGAGATCGGCACGGTCAGGGCCAGCAGGCCGATGACGAACATCGGGAACACGAAGTCGAACAACTCCATGCCGCCGGGCACCTTCGCCGTCCGGTCGACGTCGAAATGCAACGCCGCCAGCGCCAAGTAGTAGGTGGCGGACACGCCGACGCCGAACAGCAGCACGGTCGCCGCGCGGGCCAGCGGGAAGCGCATGGTCTGGAACAGCCACAGCGTCGCGGACGCGGTGATCACCCCGATCACGGCGGAGACGACGGTCAGCCAGGCCGTCACGCCGACCGATCCCTGGATCTCGAGCGAGCCGATGCCGAGATAATGCGTGACGCCGATGCCGAGGCCAAGCACCGCGCCGCCGGGCAACAGCAGCGCGAGCCGCGGTGTGCGCCCGATGATCAGCAGCGCCGCGAAGACGGCCACGATGGACACCACCAGGGCCGCGACCAGCCGGCCCGGGTCGTAGCGCATCGCGCTACCCGGCACCTTCAGGCCGAGCATGGCCACCGACGTGGCCAGCCACACCCCCACACCGCCCAGCGAGATCGCCGCCGAGACCAGCCACACGAGCCGGAACTGGACCGAGCGCGCGCCGTGCACGATGCAGGCGAGGCCGACCACCGCGCCGAGCACCGAGATGCCCAGCGACAGCGCGACCAGCCAATAGCCGAGGGCGAACTGGTCGACGGACGCACCGCCTGCGGCCAGCACCGCGACCTCACGCATGGCGGGCGGTTCCTTCCAGTTCACTGGCCTTCAGCTGCGCGATCGCGTACTCGGTGACCGCGGCCAGCGCCTGGCGCACCTCGATCGCGTTGCGCGCGTCGATGTCCACGATCGGCACGCCCTCGCGCACCGAGAGCGCTTCGCGCAGTTCCGCGATGGGGAAGCGCGGCGCGTCCGGGAAGCGGTTGACCGCGATCAGGAACGGCAGCTTGCGCGCCTCGAAGAAGTCGACCGCGGCGAAGCTGTCCTCCAGCCGCCGGGTGTCGATCAGCACCACCGCGCCGATCGCGCCGCGGATCAGGTCGTCCCACATGAACCAGAACCGGCGCTGACCGGGCGTGCCGAACAGATAGAGCACCAGGTTGCCCGGCAGGATGATCCGGCCGAAGTCCATGGCGACCGTGGTGGTCTCCTTCTCCGGCGTCTCGGCGAGATCGTCGATGCCGTCGGAGTAGCGGGTCACCATCGCCTCGGTGCGCAGCGGAACGATCTCCGACACCGCGCCGACGAACGTGGTCTTGCCCGCGCCGAAACCGCCCGCGACGACGATCTTCGTCGAAGCGACCCGATTCTCGAAGCCGTCCGGCCCGGGGGCACTTCCCGGTCCGAGATTCCCACTTGGCCCGGGATGTCCACTGGGCCCCGAATTCCTATAGGGCGCGGAGTCCACGCAATGTCCTCTCCATCAACGAACGTCGCTCGTCATAGCTCGCCTCTTCGGTCAAAGTCGAATGCACGCGCATGGTGCCGTCGACGACCAGGTCGCCGATCACCACTCGGACCATGCCGAGCGGCCGGTCCAGATGTGCCGCGATCTCCGCGACCGACAGCCGATGCGTGCCGAGTCGCAATATCTCGGTGCGGATGTCGCCGGTCGGCCAGTCGAGATGTGCAGTGTACGACAAGGTTTCGATGACCGCCTCCAAAGGCAGGTCGATCGCGGGTTCGGTGCGCCCCGAGGTCAGGGCGTAGGGCCGGACGCGCGTTGTCGGCCGTGGTCCGGGGCCGTATGGATTGGACATCGCACACTCAGACAGCGGTGCGCGCGGTCGCGGTGACCACCGAACCCACCCGATCGACCAGCAGTGCCATCTCGTAACCGATGCGGCCGATATCGTGCGACTTGTTCGCCAGCACGGCCAGATGCGAGCCGTTGCCGACGCTCATCACCAGCAGGTAGCCGCGCTGCATCTCCACGATCGATTGCATCACCTTGCCGCCGTCGAACAGCGAGGCCGCGCCCATGGACAGACTGGCGAGTCCGGCGGTGACGGCGGAGAGCTGTTCGGCGCGGTCGCTGGGCAGATGCGGACTGGTGGCCTGCAACAAGCCGTCCGCCGATACCAGCACCGCATGGGACACGCCGGGCACATCTCGGGTGAAGCGGGCGACCAGCCAGTTCAGATTCTCGTCCGTGGTGCTGTTGTTCGCGTTGGTCATGCAAGCCCTCCGTCGTTGTACTGCGCATTGGCCCGCCCGCTGCGGACCCCACTGAGATGCCTGGTCAGGTTGTTGCGAATTTCTTCCGGATCGCGCGTGCCCGCGTCCTCCGCCGGTGCCAGGCCGCCGGGCACCAGCTGGGCGCCCGGCCTGCGGATCGGCAGCCCGCCGACGGTGCGCGCGGTGGTGGTCGGATGGCTGGCGTCTTCGGCGGCCAGCCAGCCCGCGTCACCAGGCGAGGACCACGAGCTTTCCGGCGATGGCGAGGTCGAGGGCTCGACCAGCCATTCCGAGACCATGCGCTGATAGATGGGGGTGGGGGAGGAACCGGCGACCGGCTGCAGCCGGGAGGAGGTCACCGTCGCGGGATCCGGCGCCGCCTCCTGCGGTGGTTCGGCGGGGGCGACCGGCTTCCGGATCGGAAGACCGGATCGCGCGGTGGTCTGCGGCGCGGGCGCCTGGCTCGGCACGGCAGGCGTGGGACCGGTGGTCGGCTCGTCGTCCTTGACCTCGGTCCACAGATCGGTGCGCGCGGGCTGCTGCTCCCGCTCGACGGCCTGCTCGCCGGTGGCGGGCGTCACCGGGGCGAACGGGCCGGTCGGGGTGCGGTCGTCCGAGCGCGGGGTGAGCACCGGCCACGGCTGGGTGGCAGGCTGGTCCGCCGGGCTGACCGACCGGCCGACCGGCGTGGAGACCGAGGGCTGGTCCGGGGCGTCGGCGACGCGGATGGCGGGACGGCGCTGCGGCAGGCCGGAACTCGTCACGCCGAAACGCGCGGTGTCGCGCTGCGGCAGGCTCGGGACGGGGACCAGGTTGCGCGGCTGCGCCCCGGTGGGCGGGGTGGCGAGCGAGGGCAGCTGGTGCTCGGCGGTGAGGTCGAGCGGCTTGCCCGCCGGGTCGGTGGCGTCCATCGGCGGCGCGACCAGCGCACCGGGCAGGTGCACGCTGGCGGTGATGCCCGGCTGCTGCGCCATCGTCGACGTGCGGCGCAGGCTCACCGTGATGGTGTGGCGCTTGGCCAGGCGGCCGACGACGAACAGGCCCATGCGGCGCGCGGTCTCGACGGTGACCTCACCACCGGAGGCCAGCCGGTCGTTGGTGGTCTGCAGGTCTTCCAGGGACATGCCGAGGCCGCGGTCGGTGATCTCGATCAGGTAGCCGCCGTCGACGGCGCGCGACACCATCACGGTGACCGGCGTGGTCGGCGGCGAATAACGCAGCGCGTTGTCGATCAGCTCGGCGAGCAGGTGCTCGATGTCGACGGCGGGCTCGCCCGCGACGATGCCGTCGGGCACCGCGCCGATCTCGACGCGCTGGTAGTCCTCGACCTGGGAGACCGCGCTCCACAGCATGTCCGACAGCGGCACCGGGTGCAGCTGTCCGCGGCGCAGCGCGGTACCGGCGAGCACCAGCAGGTTGTCGCCGTTGCGGCGCATGCGGGTGGCCAGGTGGTCGAGGCGGAACAGGCTCTGCAGCCGGTCGGTGTCGTCCTCGTCGTGTTCGAGGTCCTCGATCAGCGCCAGCTGCTGTTCGACCAGCGATTGGCTGCGGCGCGACAGCGTCTCGAACATGTTGCCGATCTGCAGGCGCAGGCGGGCCTGGTCGGCGGCGAGGTTGAGCGCCTGCTCGTGGATCTCGTCCACGGCGCGGGCCAGCTGGCCGATCTCGTCGGTGGTGTGCACCGCGACCGGGGTGATCTCCGGGGTGGTGCCGCCCGCGCGCACCACGGCGAGTTCGTCGGGCAGCTTGATGTGCGCCACCTCGAGCGCGTCCCGCCGCAGGCGGCGGACCGGGACGACCAGGGTGCGCGCCACCGACAGGGCCAAGGCCAGGCCCGCGAGCAGCATGCCGATGACGATCGTCGTCTCCCGCAGCGCACCGGCCTGCGCCTCGGTGGTGCGGGCGGCGAGCGCGCCGTCGATGGTGTCGATCAGCTGCGCGGTGGTCTTCTCGTAGGTGTCCGAGCTGACCAGCAGCGAGTCGATGACGGCCGGATTCGACGCCGGGTCGGCCACGTTCTGGCTGAAGGTGCCCAGACGGGTCTGCACCGCGTCCAGCAGCGGGCGCATGTTGCCCGCGTAGTCCGGCAGGATCTGCGCGTACTGGTAGATCATGGTGATCTCGGCGCCCGCGGCGACCAGCACGCGGGGCCGCACGCTCGGGTTGCGGCCCGCGTCCGGCGAACCGATCAGCATGCGCTGCTGGGTGAGCACGCGCCGGGCGGTCTGCACCGACGCCAGCTGCAGGAAGTACCGCTGGATGACCAGGTCGTCCACCGACGGCGACAGCGCGAGCGCGTTGCCGATGCGGACCATGATCTCGTCGGACTGCTCGCCGACCATGGCGGGCGAGCCGTTGCGCAAGCTGTTGCGCATCGTGGTGCCGGTGGCGATGGCCGAGGCGAGTTCGGAGGTGACCCGGCCGCTGACCTTGGTGGTCTGCAGGGCGGCTTCCAATTCGGCCAGCGCCTGGTCGAACTTCGTCAGCGCGGCGTCGGTCTGCGGGTCCGCGGTGTTGCCCCAGGTGGCGGTCGCGGTGACGCCCAGTTGCTCGGTGGCCGAACCGAACTTGACGATCGGCCGGATGATGATGGCTTGTTCGGTCGCCGCGTCCAACTGCGCCATGGTGCGCAGTTCGTTGTTGATGCGGAGCACGGCGAAGACGGTGGCCAGCAGCACCGGAAGCACCAGCACCACGCCAACCTTGCGGGTGACCGACCAGTTCGACAGGCTGAATTGCCAGGACCGCGGTGCAGCTTCCATCCGCTTCCGTCGCCTCCGCTTCACCAGTGACCTCGGGCGCGCGTGGCTGTTCGGTATTGATTCAACCCGCAAAGAACCAACTAGAGGTCTTCTTTTTACCGCACGGAACATACCGTGCAGAGGGGGCATCGGCAATCCGGGGGAGCCGCTCCGCAATTTACCGAATATGGCTATAGAGAACGTGTTTCGCGGTGGAAATGCGTAAGGGACGCGTCAACTTCTCGGCAGGGCCGTGGAAGGCCCTGGTCACCCGGGGTTGACGAGTGCGACGCGCCGAGGGTTGCCGCGGGTCCGCGCCTCGGCGTGTCGAGAGCGCCCTCTCAGTTACCTCTCAGTCGGTGCGGTCAAACTGGTGGCATGCGCATTCTGGTGGTCGACGACGACCGGGCGGTCCGGGAATCGCTGCGCCGGTCGCTCACCTTCAACGGCTACTCCGTCGACCTCGCGGTGGACGGTGTGGACGCGCTGGAGAAGGCAACCGTCCAGCGACCCGACGCGCTCGTGTTGGACGTCATGATGCCCCGGCTCGACGGGCTCGAGGTCTGCCGTCGGCTCCGCAGCACCGGCGATGATTTGCCGATTCTGGTTCTCACCGCGCGAGATTCGGTATCGGAGCGGGTCGCGGGCCTCGACGCCGGGGCGGACGACTATTTGCCGAAGCCTTTCGCACTGGAGGAACTGCTGGCCAGGTTGCGCGCGCTGCTGCGCCGCACGTCCGCGGCTCCGGGTGACGCCTCCGAGGCAATGAAGTTCGCCGACTTGTCGCTGGACCCGGTGACTCGCGAGGTGTCCCGCGGCGCGCGGCAGATCAGTCTCACCCGCACCGAGTTCTCATTGCTGGAAATGCTGATGGCGAACCCGCGCCGGGTGCTCACCCGCAGCCGCATTCTCGAGGAAGTCTGGGGCTACGATTTCCCGACCTCGGGAAACGCGCTCGAGGTCTACATCGGTTATCTGCGCCGCAAAACCGAGGCCGAGGGCGAGCCGCGGCTGATCCACACGGTGCGCGGCGTCGGCTATGTGCTGCGTGAAACGCCGCCGTAGGTCCGCGGTCATGGCACGAACCCCGCCCAGGCGCCCCGTCGTCGCCGCACTCGGACAGCGCCCGCCCGAGCCCTCGGATATGCGCCCGCCCATGCCGCTGACGCGGACGGTCTCGCTGCGGTGGCGGGTGACCCTGCTGGCCGCGTCCGTCGTGGCGATCGCGGTGGCGGTCACCTCGATCGCGGCCTACGCGCTGGTGGCGCGCGCGTTGTACGACGACGTGGACGCCCAGTTGCGCAGCCGGTCCACGGCGGTGATCGCCAGCAACCCGTACGGCTTCAACAACCTGAACCTGATGGTCGCCGCCGCGTTCTACGACGACACCGGCATCGCGCTGATCTACCCCGACCTCCGGCGCTGGCTGCCGCCGCAATCCACCGATCCGCCGGTCGGCCCGCAGGAGTTGGCCGTCGCGCGCGGCGAGCGCAGTTCGTCGCTGCGCACCGACGGCAATCAGCGCGTGCTGGCGGTGTACACCAACACGGGTGCCACGCTGGTGATCTCGCAGCGGCTGGACCGCACCCGGGAGGTGCTCGACCGGCTCGCCTGGCTGTTGTTCGTCGTCGGCGGTTGCGGCGTCGTGCTGGCCGCCGCGGCGGGCACGGCGGTCGGCCGGACCGGGCTGCGGCCCATCGCGCGGCTGACGGCGGCCACCGAGCGGATCGCCCGCACCGACGACCTGACTCCGATCCCGGTCACCGGTGACGACGAACTGGCAAGGCTCACAGAGAGTTTCAACACGATGCTGCGCGCGCTCACCGAGTCGCGCGATCGCCAGCGCAGGCTGGTCGCCGACGCCGGGCACGAACTGCGCACGCCGCTGACCTCGCTGCGGACCAATATGGAGTTGCTCATCGCGTCCAGCCGGCCCGGCGCTCCGCGCATACCGGACGAGGACATGGCCGGACTGCGCGCCGACGTGATGGCCCAGATCGAGGAGTTGTCGACGCTGGTGGGCGATCTTGTCGATCTCGCCAGGGAGGACGCGCCGGAAACCGTCTACGAGCGGGTGGATCTGGGAGAGGTCGTGGAGCGCGCCCTCGAGCGCGCCCGCCGCCGCCGGGCCGGCATCGAATTCGTCGCCGATCTGCGCCCGTGGTTCGTCTACGGGCACGAGGCGGGCTTGGCTCGGGCGGTGCTGAACGTGCTGGACAACGCGGCCAAGTGGAGCCCGGCGGGCGCGCAGGTGCGCATCCTCATGCGGGAGAGCGGTCCGGGCCTGCTCGAGTTGTCCATCGATGACGCCGGTCCCGGTATCCCGCCGGCGGAGCGGGAGTTGGTGTTCGAGCGCTTCTACCGGGTGATGTCGTCGCGGTCGATGCCGGGCTCGGGTCTCGGGCTGGCGATCGTCAAGCAGGTGGTGACGAAACACGGCGGCACCATCGCCATCGATACCTCGCAGCGCGGCGGTACCGTGGTGCGCATCGTGTTGCCGGGCGAGCCGGGCGCGCCGGCGTCGGATTGAGCCAATACCGGGCGACGGAACTTCATTTCCGACACAATGTCGAGTTCTGTGCGGAATATTCATCGCCGGTGGGGTATTTCGGACAATGCTCCGAGTGGTTTGCCGCAAGATTTGAGACATCAAGTTGTCGGTGGTTCTTTTGCGCCCCGGCTGCGCAGCTCTCGGAAAACTGAAAGCACGGTCTCAGTCCGCTCTCAGTCGCCGTGGCCACCCTGGTCGAGACGTGAGCAGAAACGAGGAGTCCATGACCGAGGATTCGAAGGATCGCCGGGAGCCGGGTTCGCCGGACGCGGGCGCGTTCGGGCCAGGAGAGGCGCACGCTCCCGGTTACGGTCCGCGGGAAGCGCAGCATCCCACCGCCCAGTTCCCGCCGCAGCACCATCCGGCCGCGCCCTTCCCGGGATATCCGCCGTCCTTCGCTCCCCCGAACGACGCCACGCAACCGCACGGCCTGGCCTTCGGCGCCGCGCCCGCACCGGCCCGGCGTCCGTTCCGCGCCGGCCTGGCCGCGGGCGCCGTCGTGCTCGCACTGGTCAGCGGTGGTGTCGGCGGTGCGGTCGGCGCGCTGGTCACGCATGGTGACGACGGTCGAGCCCCGGTGACCAACGCCCTGGACGCGCCGAAGCCGAACGTGAGCAACGCCGTGAACGCTCCGGCCGGTTCCACCCAGGCGGTCGCGCAGAAGGTGCTGCCCAGCGTGGTGATGATCAAAGTGGCCAGCAGCAAGGCCGAGGGGGAGGGCTCCGGCGTGGTGCTGTCCTCCGACGGCCTGATCCTGACGAACAATCACGTGGCCGCGGGCGGCGGGCCGAACGCCAGGATGGAGGTCGTGTTCTCCGACGGCAGCAGCGCGCCCGCGACGCTGGTCGGCGCCGATCCGGTCTCCGACCTGGCCGTCATCAAGGTCTCCGGAAAGAGCGGCCTGACCCCCATCGAGCTGGGCACCTCGGCGAACCTGCAGGTCGGCCAGCCGGTCGTGGCGATCGGCTCGCCGCTGGGACTGGCGGGCACGGTCACCACGGGCATCGTGTCGGCACTGAACCGTCCCGTCGTGACCAGCGGCGACGGAAACGAGTCCGGCGCCGCGGTCAGCCCGGTGATCGACGCTGTCCAGACCGATGCCGCGATCAACCCGGGGAACTCGGGTGGCGCGCTGGTGGACGGCAGCGGCAAGCTCATCGGCATCAACACCGCCATCGCGACGCTCGGGCCCACCGAGACGACGGGTGGCCAGACCGGGTCGATCGGGCTCGGGTTCGCGATCCCCGTCGACCAGGCGCGCCGGGTGGCCGACGAACTGATCAAGACCGGCAAGGCCACCTACGCGCAAGTCGGGATCACGGTGTCGCGTCAGCAGGACCCGGCCCAGCAGGTTTCCGGCGCGAAAGTCCGCGACGTCACGCCGGACGGTCCCGCCGCGCGCGCGGGCGTGCCGCCGGGGGCGGTCGTGACGAAGCTCGACGACCGCCCGATCGACTCCGGCAACGCGCTCGTCGCCGCGGTCCGCTCCCATCAACCAGGAGACAAGGTGAAGATCACCTACACCGACGATCAAGGCAACAACCCCAAGACCGTCGAGGTGACCCTCTCCGGCGCGCCCGCGGACGGCGGCCGATGATGCGCGCGGTACCCGGCGGACGGGTCCCGGTGATCGATGTGGACGCCGACGTTCTCGGCGCGGCCGCCGAGTTGCTGGACGCAGGCGCTACGGTGAGCAGCATGGAAATCGATGCTCCTGTGGCGGGGCGTGCTCTGGTGGTGGTCGTCGACGATCGAACGGCGCATGGAGGTGTTGACTCGCTCGGTCCGCTGGTCACCGAGCTGCTCACCGAGGCGGGTTTCCTCGTGGACGCGTCGGTGTCGGTCCAGGCCGACGAGGTGGAGATCCGCAACGCGCTCAACACGGCAGTGATCGGCGGCGTCGATCTGGTGATCTCTGTCGGCGGCACCGGCATGTCCCCGCGCGACGTGACGCCGGAGGCCACCTCGCAGGTGCTCGACCGCGAGTTGCCCGGAATCAGCGAGGCCCTTCGTTCCTCCGGCCGGGTGGCCGGCTCGCTGGACGCGGGACTGTCCCGCGGTGTGGCAGGCGTGTCCGGCAGCACCCTGGTGGTCAACCTGCCCGGCACCCGTTCCGCCATCCGGGACGGCATGGCGACGCTCGGCCCGCTCGCCAGCCGGGTGATCGGTGAGCTCTCCGGATTGGTCGAATAATCCCCGCGCCCACACCTGCTGAGGACCCTCGCCCGGCTGCGCGCCGGGCGAGGGATGCCGCGCGCTTGGCGAAGATCTTCGGCGACACGTTGCCCGACACCACCGCCGACGAGCGCGACGAGCGCGACGACGTCCGGTCGCCGGACGATTGGCTGCGCGCCCAGATACCCCCGCATCACGGCTAGCCCGTTATCTACGTAGTAGCTACGTAATCATGCTCACGGCCTCCGTAATCCACCCGTGATCATTTCCGCTCGGAACCAACCGGGGCGATTCCGCTACGGCCCTGTCCCGTATCCGGCCACTGGCGCTCCTGTGCCGTCATCTCGGCTCATTGTTTCCATCGGCTGTAGCGATCCCGCATTTATGCACGTCAAGCCATATTCAAATGTGCGCAACTGTGATGTAGCTCACCTTGAACTTTACGAAACGTCACGTTGCGGGCGTCGTTATCGAACGTTTAATCTCCCCATCGAGCCACTCGCAATCGGGCCCGCAATCGTGGGAACCCGGCCCGCACCAAACCCGGACGGCGGAACTCGGCTCGGTTCCGTCGCCAGCTGGTTCGTTGCGCCGAAATAACGGCCGGTTACACGTCGGCAACAAAGAGGCGACACACTGAGCTGGGCCTGAGAGGACCACTGTCCAGCCTCGATGGTCGAGGTTGACTGTTTGAACCTGATGAGGGGAAGTATGAGCGAGAACCGCACCAATGGTCTGCGCCGCGGTGCCCGCGTCGCGGGCGTCGGCGCTGCCGCGGCTGTTGCCTTGGGCCTGCTTTCGACCGGTGCCGCCAATGCCGACACCTTCGTGCCGTTGCCGGACGGCCAGAAGGTGGGACCCGGCGTGACGATCACCCGGAACGGAGAGCGGGCCCTGATCTCGCCGTCGCTGGCTGCCAACGGCGCCGGTCGCGTGGTCTGGGTATCGGGCAACGCGGTCGCCGACGTCACCGTGACGCCGGAAGGCGAGATCGGCCCCAACAACGGTCCGACCGGAAACCCCGGGACCAACAATTCCTCGACGCACGGTGCTTCGCAGTTGAGCACCGGTTACATCGTCGGCTGCCAGATCAGCATCGCCGACGACGCGATCTCCGCGGGTGTGTCGGGCAGCGTGAACCTCAGCGGCGCGAGCGCGGGCGGTTCGATCGGTGTCAACCTCGGCCCCGGCGAAGTGAAGTTCGTTCAGATCGATTACAAGGACATCCTCAAGCCGGGTGTGTACTCCGTCGAGTACCAGGATGCCGAGATTCAGATCCAGGGCTGCGCGGGTTACGCGCAGGCGCGTTCGTACACGGTCGTCGAGATCATCGGCGATCACTACTCGAAGACCACCCTCTACGGGATGCCGTTCAGCATCGGCTGACGTCTGTCGAAACCAACGAACCATCTTCCCGCTGAAGCGGACTCAACCCTCGAGGGATATCAACCATGATCAACCGTAAGAACCTGGCGCGGATGGCCGGCGTCGGCGCCGCTGCCACCATCGCCATGGGCCTGTTCTCCACCGGTGCGGCGAACGCCGACACGTTCGTGCCGCTGCCGGGTGGCGAGCTCACCAAGACGTTGTCGGACGGCACTGTCGTGACCATCCGTCTGGTCGGGGAGTCGGCCAACATCAGTCCGTCCATGGGTTCGACGCCTTTGCATCGCAACGCCTGGGTCTCCGGAAGCGCGCAGGTCGAACTCTCCGGCGCGGCCGGCGGCAAGATCTTCCCGGGTTACACCGTCGGCTGCCAGGTGAACATTGCCGGTGGCGGTGCGACCGGTGGTGTGGACGGCAATGTGGACTGGAGCGACGGCCAGAACGTCACCGGTGGTGTGGGTGCCAACTCGGGCGGCAACCTCTCGCTGGGCCCGGGCCAGGCGAAGTCGTTCTATGTGCTGGATTTGGAGCAGGCCGATGACTTCGGCAACGAGACCCACAAGACTCGTAATGCGTTCAGGGGCACGAGCGGTTCGGTGACGTGGGCCGATGAGACCATCGGTCTGAACGGTTGCGCGGGCTACGCCCAGGCGCGCGCCTTTGTCAGTGTCGAGGTCGAGACCGACAATGTCATCACCTGGGTGACGTTGTGGGGACAGCCTTTCAGCCTCGGCTGAGTGAACTGCGGGTGAAAAACCCGTAGCTGCCGATGAAATGGACCCCTCGCATTGCGGCGGGTCCATTTCGTCATGAATTCCATTGGTCCTCAACGGCTATGGGATCCTAGTCGGATCCCTTACTTCGCGAGACGAATTGCCCGAATTTCCGGAAAAGTCTGGTTGATACCGAATAGCATTGTTTCGTCCGAGATCGCTCGATGACGCGATGGTCGGCGGATCGCTTGATGGACAGCACATTCCATCACGCGCCCCGTCGGCTTTGGAGGGACACGTCCCGCCTCGACACCCTGGGGCGGGCGGATGCAACCTGATGAGGAAAAACATGAGCAAGTACCGCATCAACGGTCTGTCTCGAGGCGTCCGCGTCGCGGGCGCCGCCGCCGCGGCGGCCGTAGCCACCGGTCTGTTGTCGACCGGTGCAGCCAATGCCGATGTCTTCGTACCGTTGCCGGACGGTCACAAGGCAGGCCCCGGCGTGAACATCGCTCGTACCGGTGAGCGCGCCCTGATCTCCCCATCCCTTGCCGCGAACGGTGCCGGCCGTGTCGTGTGGGTTTCGGGGAACGCCATCGCCGATGTGGCCGTCACGCCGGAAGGCGAGATCGGCCCCAACAACGGTCCGACCGGAAACCCCGGAACCAACAATTCGTCCACCCACGGTGCTTCGCAGTTGAGCACCGGTTACATCGTCGGCTGCCAGGTCAGCATCGCCGACGACGCCATTTCCGCGGGTGTGTCGGGCAGTGTCAACCTCAGTGGCGCGAGCGCCGGTGGTTCGATCGGCATCAACCTCGGTCCCGGTGAGGTCAAGTTCGTTCAGATCGATTACAAGGACATTCTGAAGCCGGGTGTGTACTCGGTGGAATATCAGGATGCCGAGATTCAGATCCAAGGGTGTGCGGGTTACGCGCAGGCGCGTTCGTACACGGTCGTCGAGATCATCGGCGATCACTACTCGAAGACCACCCTTTACGGGATGCCGTTCAGCATCGGCTGACGCGGGTCGGATCTATCAAATCTCTTTTCGCCGAGGCGAACTCGATTCTTTAGGGGAATACCATCATGTTCGATCGTAAAAAACTGGCGCGCGCGGCCGGGCTGTGCGCGTCCGCGGCCATCGCGGTAGGTCTGCTCTCGACCGGTGCGGCGAACGCCGACACGTTCGTGCCGCTGCCGGGCGGGGAACTCACCAAGACGTTGTCGGACGGCACTGTCGTGACCATCCGTCTGGTCGGGGAGTCGGCCAACATCAGTCCGTCCATGGGTTCGACGCCTTTGCATCGCAACGCCTGGGTGTCCGGAAGCGCGCAAGTGGAGCTTTCGGGTACGGCCGGGGGCAAGATCTTCCCCGGCTATACCGTGGGTTGCCAGGTGAACATTGCCGGTGGCGGTGCGACCGGTGGTGTGGACGGCAATGTGGACTGGAGCGACGGCCAGAACGTCACCGGTGGTGTTGGCGCGAACTCCGGCGGCAACCTCTCGCTGGGCCCGGGCCAGGCGAAGTCGTTCTATGTGCTGGATTTGGAGCAGGCCGATGACTTCGGCAACGAGACCCACAAGACTCGTAATGCGTTCAGGGGCACGAGCGGTTCGGTGACGTGGGCCGATGAGACCATCGGTCTGAACGGTTGCGCGGGCTACGCCCAGGCGCGCGCCTTTGTCAGTGTCGAGGTCGAGACCGACAATGTCATCACCTGGGTGACGTTGTGGGGAGCGCCTTTCAGCCTCGGCTGAGCCGGATCACCACTCGCACAACGCGAACGGGCCCGTCCGATGACGGGCCCGTTTCGCTTGCGGCACGGGCGGGTTCGGCGGGTCAGTGAAAGACGACCGTTAGAGCGGTGCGCAGAGACGCCCCGGCCACGACGGTGGCATGCTCGGCGTCCATCGCGACCAAGACCACGCGTTCGGCGGCTTGGCGTCCGTCACCGGCGCGGGAGACCAGGATGACGGTGGCGTCGGTGGCCAGGGTGCGGGCAGGCCGGGTACCGCCTCCGTTCGCGTCCTCCGCACCGATCACGTCGACGCGATCGCCCGCGCGCAGGATGTCGGCGACCGCCGTTTCGGCGAGGCGGATGGGCACGATGCGCGCCTCGCGCGCATCGCTCGCCGCCGCGGCCAGGCGTGGACCGACCACGCGCAGATCGGTGAAGACCTCGCCCCGCCGCATGGCGCCGGTCAGCGTCGCGCCGACGAGTTCGGCGGGATCGGCGACCGCGCCCGCAGGCAGCGTGCCCGCTTCGCGCGGCGCGGAGCGCAGGTCACCTGCTTCGAGCAGGCGTCCGGGCGCGAGATCCCGCTCGGCCACGACGACCGTCGTGCGTTCGGTGTCCGGGTCGCCACGGAGGAAGAGGAGCGCCGCGACTGCGGCGAGCGCGGCGGCCAGCAGTCGTCGAGCGAGAACGGCGTCGGCCCAGCGCGGTCGTTGCCAGCCCGAGGGGTTCCAGCCGCCGCGGCCGAGGTCGACGAGTGCACGAGTCATGGCCGGATCCTATGGCCGGGCGTGCACCCCTCCGGCCCGGATCACGGCGGGCTGTGGACAGATGATCGGCTGGGGAAAACCGTCGGATCAGCCGGCGACGGCCGTGCTGGCGGCGGCTGTGGAGCCGCTCGACGAGCCGGAATCCGAGGACGAACTCGAGCTGCTGTCGGACTTGCCGCTGTCGGACTTGGCGGGCTCGCTCGCGGTGGTGGAGCCGCCGCGGCTGTCGGTGCGGTAGAAGCCGCTGCCCTTGAAGACGATGCCGACCGAGTTGAACAGCTTGCGCAGCTTCCCAGAGCACTCCGAGCACACGGTCAGCGCCTCGTCCGTGAAGGACTGAACGATGTCGAAGCGGTTGTCACACTGGGTGCACGCATACGAGTAAGTAGGCACAGGATCCTCCGCGGTGTTCGTCGATCTGGCACTCTACAGCCGACAGTGCCAACACCGCCAATCGGTGTTTCATTCCCCAGGGTAATCGTCGCCGAGCCGGCGCAGTCCGCCGCGCGGCGTGAGCGCCCAACCCATGCGCAGGTCGTGCGGTTCCTCGGGGAGCCGGTCGAGCAGCTCGTCGTCCCGGACCACCGCGACCAGCCGGGCGTCCGGCCGCGCGGCGGACAGCGTGCGGTCGTAGTAGCCGGCGCCGCGGCCGAGCCGCACGCCGCGCAGGTCCACCGCGAGAGCGGGAACCAGGATCAGGTCGGCCCGGCCGACGGCGCTTGGCGGCAGGACGGCGCCGGAGGGTTCCAGCAACCCGTAGCGGGCTCGGCGCAGACCGTTCGAACCGGTGTACTCGCCCCAGCTCAGCGGCCCCGGCGGCCCGGTGACCGGCAACAGCACCCGCGCGCCACCGGCCCGCAGCGCGTCCAGCATCGCCGGTGATCCCGGTTCCCCGGCCACCGGCACATACGCGCAGACCCACCCATGGGCACCCATCGCGCCGACCGCTGTGGCCAGGGCGAACGCCTCTTTTTCCCGCTCCGTGGCAGGCATCACAGCCCTTCGGGCGAGCAGTTCGATGCGCCATGCATGTTTATCGCGCTCGCCGGGCATCTTCACAGTGATCACCATAGGCTCACCCCGGGACCGGGACGGCGCGACGCCGATCCCGGCGGCGTGATGGATGGATAGGGTATGCGTATGACAGCAAAGGCCGGACAGCCCGGTGCCGCGGCGGCGGAATCGTGCTTCCGCACGGCCGTGGTCCCCGCGGCCGGGCTCGGGACACGGTTCCTGCCCGCGACCAAGACGGTGCCCAAGGAACTTCTTCCGGTGGTGGACACCCCCGGCATCGAGCTGGTCGCCGCCGAGGCGGCCGGATCCGGCGCCGAGCGGCTGGTGATCGTCACGTCCCCGGGTAAGGACGGCGTGGTCGCGCACTTCGTCGAGGACTTGGTGCTGGAGAGCACGCTGGCCGAGCGCGGCAAGTTCAAGCTGCTCGAGAAGGTGCGCAAGGCGCCGGGGCTGCTGGATGTCACGTCGGTGGTGCAAGAGGAGCCGCTCGGGCTCGGGCACGCGGTCGCCCAGGCCGAGCGGGCGCTCGATGACGACGAGGACGTCATCGCCGTCCTCCTGCCCGACGACCTGGTGCTGCCCCGCGGCGTGCTCGACGTGATGTGCCGGGTGCGCCGCAAGCGCGGCGGAACGGTGCTGTGCGCCATCGACGTCCCCAAGGACGAGGTCAGCGCCTACGGCGTGTTCGATGTCGCGCCGGTGCCGGACGCGGTGAACCCGAATGTGCTGCGCGTCAAGGGGATGGTGGAGAAGCCCGCGCTCGCCGACGCGCCGTCGACGTTCGCGGCCGCGGGCCGGTACCTGCTGGACCGCGCGATCTTCGACGCGCTGCGCCGCATCGAGCCCGGCGCGGGCGGCGAACTGCAACTCACCGACGCGGTCGCACTGCTGATCGCCGAGGGACATCCGGTTCATGTCGTGGTGCACCGTGGGTCGCGCCACGACTTGGGCAACCCGGGCGGTTATCTTCGTGCTGCGGTCGATTTCGCACTGGAACGAGAGGAATACGGCCCCGCCCTGCGGGAGTGGCTGCAGCACCGCCTCGGTCCGGACTGGGATCCGCAGCTGACGACCGACGACTGACGGACCCGGCCGGGGGTTTCGCCGAGCGTGGAGCGTCGGGTACGAATGATGGTTCACCGCGGTGCGTGCGCGAATGCGCCTGCGCCGCGGCGGGATCGCACGCCCGTGCAGGCGAGATCGGATGGAGTGCGGAGAGGATCAGGAAGGGCTGGATGCGCTCGGTTGAGGATCAGCAGATCAAGGTGACCGCCGCGGCGGTCGCGCCCCGGCCGGTTCGGGTCGCGATCTCCGAGGCCCAGGGCCTGCTGTGTGCCGAGGACGTCGTCACCGAGCGTCCGTTGCCCGGCTTCGACCAGGCCGCCATCGATGGCTACGCCGTGCGCAGCGTCGACGTGGCCTCGGCCGGGGCCGACATTCGCGACGAAGAGGGCAATCTCGTCGACCTGACCCTCCCGGTGGTCGGCGAGGTGGTCGCCGGTTCGCGTCAGCCGATCCGCTTGCAGCCCCGCCAGACCGTCCGGGTGGACACCGGCGCGCCGATGCCGACCCTCGCCGACGCGGTGCTCCCGCTGGATTTCACCGACGGCGGGCGGGCCAGGATCAAGGTGTACGAGCCGGTGCGCTCCGGCGACTACGTGCGGCGGATCGGGGACGACGTCCAGCCGGGAGATGTCGCGGTGCGCGCAGGAACCATCATCGGCGCGGCGCAAGTAGGTCTGCTCGCCGCTGTCGGTCAGGACAAGGTGCTGGTGCACCCGCGCCCGCGACTATCGGTGCTCTCGGTGGGCGGCGAGCTGATCGACATCGACCGCACACCCGGCCCCGGCCAGGTCTACGACGTGAACTCCTACGCGCTGGCCGCGGCCGCGCGGGATGCCGGCGCGGACGTCAACCGCGTCGGCATCGTCAGTTCCGATCCGCGCCGCTTGCGCGACGCGGTGGAGGGACAGCTGGTGCGCGCCGAGGTGGTCGTCATCGCGGGCGCGGTCGGCGGCTGGGCTTCCGAACAGGTTCAGGAGGCGCTGGAAGGGCTCGGCGAGCTCGAAATCACCCGGGTGGCCATGCATCCCGGCTCCGTGCAGGGCTTCGGCCGGCTCGGCCGCGACGAAGTGCCGACGTTCCTGCTTCCCTCCAACCCGGTGAGCGCGCTGGTGGTGTTCGAGGTGATGGTGCGGCCCTTGATCCGAATCGCGTTGGGCCGCAGGCATCCCATGCGCCGGATCATCAGCGCCCGGACCATCACGCCGATCAGCTCCATGGACGGTCGCAGGGGTTACCTGCGCGCGCAGCTCATGCGGGACGAAGCGACCGGCGAATACCTTGTGCAGCCCCTCGGCAACGGAAACTCCTCTTCCCACCTGCTCGCCACGCTGGCCGAGGCGAACAGCTTGATCGTGATCGACCCGGACGACACCGAGATCCGCACCGGTGACGAAGTCCAGGTCGCCTTTCTCGCGCAGCGCGGCTGAGACGTGGACGCCATGAATGTCTTCCGGGCCACCCAGCATCCGGGGTGGCCCGCGCGACTGGGCCCGGTGCGGGTGGCCGCCGGTCAAGTGACTCTGCGTCCGGTGCGGCTGCGCGACGCGGCGGCCTGGAGCCGGATCCGGTTGCGCGACAGAGCGCATCTCGAGCCGTGGGAGCCGACCGGCCGCGGATCGTGGGAGGCGCGCAACCACGCCTCCAACTGGCCCTCGCTGTGGTCGAGCCTGAAGGCGGAGGCCAGGCGCGGCGCGATGATCCCGCTGGTGATCGAGGTCGACGGTGCGTTCAGCGGGCAGTTGACCGTCGGCAATATCGTGCGGGGCGCACTGCGTTCGGCCTGGATCGGTTATTGGGTGGCCAAGGATCTCAGCGGGCAAGGCGTCGCGACGGCGGCGTTGGCGCTCGGGCTGGACCACTGCTTCGGGCCGGTCGGTCTGCATCGAGTCGAGGCGACCGTGCGACCGGAGAATCTGGCCAGTCAGGCGGTGCTGCGCAATGTCGGTTTCCGGGAGGAGGGGCTGCTGCGGCGCTACCTCGACGTGGACGGCGCCTGGCGGGATCACCTGCTGGTCGGCATCACCGTCGAGGAACTGGCCGGAACGGTCCTGGACCGGCTGGTGCGAGAGGGGCGCGTCACCCTCCAGTAGATCCGGCCACCGAGCCGCGGTGACATTGGTAGAAATGTGACAGGTGTGGCGGATGTGCACGGCGCGCCTGCCGGAACTTGGTGCTACCCGGAATTAGCCTACGGACGTCGATGGTGCGTCTTGCGTCATCGGCACAGAGCCTGCGAGGGGACCGGCGTCCGCGCCGCTGCGTCGGACGGGGGCCGGCCGAGCGCGGGGCGTGTCACGCACCGCTCGCGGGCCGAGCCGGACAAAATCCAGGCGGGACGGAGGTGCTGACGCGATGCCGAATTCGATCCTGTGGATCGGGCTGGTCGTGCTCTGGGTCTTCGTCCTTTTCCCGATCCTCGCCGATCGCCACCCGAGAATCCGCCGGACCACCGACGCCGCGCTGGCGACCAGGGTCCTGCACCGCGGCGGCGGCAAACGACGTCTCAGGAAAGGCCCGGCCGCCGGGCACGAAACCGATCCGAACTGGCGGCCCCGCCGCGTACCGAGAAAGTATCCCCACAGCGATGATGCGGAGGACCGGATGACGACACCGGCCGACGAGCCCGTCACCGAGACCGACGAGGAGAACCTGCCCGCGGCCGACGACGCGGCGGCATCCGACATCGCTGATGCCGAACCGGACGACGCCGTGGGAGACGACTACGAGCCCGCAGCACCCGACGCGGACGAGACGGACGACGACGAAGCCGGCGAAGTCGCTGCGAAGATCGACGCGGAGACCGATGATGACGGCGTGGGCGCACACCACCCCGAGCCGGTCGCGGCCAGAATCCCGCCTGCGCGCTCTACCGTGCCCGCCCGCGTCGACTACGACGACTACGACGACTACGACGAGACGGACTCGGCCGAACCGGATTTCGTCCCCAACCGCCGTGGCCGCGGCGGCTTCGACCCCGAGGCCGACGCCATCGCCCGCGCGGCCCGCTACACCTTCCGGCAGCGGGCCGTGCTCGGCTTACTGCTCACCGCCATCCTGTCCGGCGCCCTCGCGCTCGTGGTCACCCCCTTGCTGTGGTGGGCCTGCGGGCTCGCCGTCACCGTGCTGGTGACCTACCTGGCCTACCTGCGCAAGCAGGTGCGGATGGAGGAGGAGATCCGCCGCAGGCGCGCGGCCCGCCTCAACCGCGGCCACCAGGGCGAAGCCGATCCACGCAGCCGCCGCACCCGCGCCCCGCGCGGCGCCATGGACCGCGACACCGCCCGCGCCCTACGCCGCCGCTCCACCCTGATCGAGCCGGACGACGAAGACCCCGCGTTCGCCCACCTCGACCCCTTCGACCCGGCCACGGCCCGCGCCCTGCGCACCCGCACCGGCGGCGACATGCGCCGCGCGGCGGGCGCGTAGACCTGGCTTATCTCCGCAGGTCAGGGTGCCGATTCGGAGTCTGGGGGGCTCGCCTGATACAGTGTCACAGCGCGGTTCCCCGGAACCGCACGGGGCTATAGCGCAGTTGGTAGCGCGTCTCGTTCGCATCGAGAAGGTCAGGGGTTCGATTCCCCTTAGCTCCACGCATCGGAGGCTCATGCTCATAGAGAGCATGAGCCTTTTGCGTTCCGCGTGTTTTGTGGGGGTGCAACCCCCACGCCCCGCCCGGCGGGCTTCGCCCCCGGACCCCCTTGCGTGTGGTTGCGTTGGGTGGTCACGGTGCCGGTCGGACCCCGCAGGGTCCATCACCCGTCCGCTAGCCCAACGGCGGACATCGCTGCGGGTGCGCAGTGGATCCAGGCGCCGAATTGCGTAGTAGCCAGTGCGGTTCGCCTCATTGGGCACCGAAAGCGGCTGGAAGGATCCTGCCGCGTACCCGGAGAGGCGCGAGCTGCGAGCCTGGCTGCGCGAGCTGTTCGTCTGCCCATATACCTTCCCCAATCGATGCAGCCTCCTGGTGGATACGCCCGGTCATGGCGCCCGAAGCGGCGCCACGCGGTTGCTCGGCTGGGTTAACCATGCCGAGCGTCCGGCCCGGCTCGTGTCCGGCATCGACCGGGGGTGCCCGACGGTCCTGTGACGACGCGCCGGGACCTACGCGGCGACGGTGGTGGGCGGGAGGTATACCTCGATATCGGCGGGTGAGCCGGTGTAGTGGAGGGTGCGTAGGCCGAGGCGGGCGGCGGCTTGGCAGTTGTCGGCACGGTCGTCGACGAACAGGACGCGGCCGGGATCACGAACACCGGTTGCGGCGAGCGCGTTTCGGTAGGTGTCGGGGTGGGGTTTGTTCATGCCGAGCCGGGCCGAGTAGAGCGCGTCGGTCAGCACCGTGCGCCAGTCGGAGGCGTCGAGGGCGTCGCTGACCGGATGGGGTGCGTTGGAGAGCAGCACCATCGGAAGATCTGCCTGCCGGGCGTGGTGGAGGAGTGCGACGACGCGGTCGTCGGTCCGGGTCCACAGCTCGGTGTCGACGGCACGCAACCGGGTGAGCAGTTCCGGGTCCGGGCGACGGCCGAGCACGGCGGTCCAGAAGGCCGCGTCGTCGAATTCACCGGAATCGTAGGGTTCGCGGGCGCTCCAGAAGGCGTTCTGGAAGAGAGCGAGCTGGTCCGCGTGCCATCCGGCGAGTTCGGCTAGCTCGCTCCACATGGGAACGGTGGGTTGCAGGCCGATGACGCCGTTGTAGTCGAAGATTACCGCGTCGAGTTCCGCGGGCTGGTGAGATAGTGCAGTTACCACCGGTACTCCAGAAGGCTCGATGAGATAGAACAGCTACGCCCGCAGCGGTCGGGGGCGTGCAGCGCGCAACCGCCGATTCGGCCGTCGAGAACGGCGAAAGCGGCTGTGTGGGTATGACGATTCCCGCCTCGTTCCAGACGAAAGAGGCGCACGAACTGTGGATCGAAGGGGATGTTCCGCGAGTCAAAGGCTGATGGTGATGCGCGACGCTGCGCGAACAAGCCGAAACCTACCAAGGGGTACGGCGAGCTACCACTCGGAACGTGGCCTTGGTGATCCGCTCCACAAACTGTCGTTCGAAGGTCTCACCGGCGCCGCAGCCGAAATCCCTCATCCACAGGGGGCCAGCAGACTTCGGAGTCCTTTTCTACCGCGTCCCGCGTCTTACGCATGACTCGGCACAGATCGACGCCCTATGTAGGCGGTAGATGGAAGACCGCGCATCTGATCGTCGGTCACAGCCGTGCCGCGGGCCGAAAGCCGGTTCAGCCCGCCTCGGTCGAACGGTGAATACCGGAATCTGTTGATACTTGGGAGGGCCGGGACCGGAGTAGTCCAAACTTGGTGTCGCGTACCAGAAGGCAGCTACGCTGTTCCGAAACTACTGAGCACCACGCGATCTCGGCCAAGATGTCGGTCGCTGTGCTGCCGAAACGGCAAGCGCGCGCGTCTCGCGCTTTAGGGCATCGGCAGCAGGTCGAGTGCCGAAACGTGTTTCGGTTTCACTACGGAGAAGTGCTTCACGTCCAACGTTGCGACGGCTCGCGCCCCGAGACGTTCGGTGACTGCGATGACCGATGCATCCACAGCTCCGAGCGGCAAGTCGGCGTATGTGAGGATCAATTCATGAATCCGCCGCAGGTCGCCTGACGTCAACGGTTCCAATGACAGGTCACCATCACGGAGCGCTGCGATGAAGAGAGCCTCCGAATGCGTACCACTGCGTTGTTCGAGGAGATAGCACACCTCCGTGAGCACTGGCGCAGGCACAATCAGCGGACCTGGTGCTGATTCCAGTAGCCGCGCGCACTCGGAGTGCCGATTGTCGCGTTTGTTGATAGCGGCGACGATCGGACCGGTGTCGAGAATTAGCACTCGGCGCTGCCCATGCCTTTGCGGATCAGGTCTCCGGATTTCTCCGCCAGCTCGGGTTCGGCGTCGAGCGTGCCGATGAATCCCAGTGACCTGCGGCGAGACGCAAATTTTTCGGAGGCTTTACCGACATCATGTGCGATGCCTAGTGCGCGCACGAGCTTGGTGACCGCCTGTAACAGCTCCGCGTCGTCGGTTTCGGCCTGCTCCGGCTCGCTCACCAGCAGCCTCAGTCGTCGGACCTGCGCCGGGGACAAGCGATCAACCATGTGGTGAACCGCTTCGTAGTCGTGGGCTGCTGTCACGTTTCAAGCTTACTGGGAATCGCCGATCGGCTGCCGAACACTGACGGCTGAGACCGCAGCTGTCCAACCAGGCGCCGACTTCATATGGTGCCGCAGTATGGGGCCGAGCGGCGGTCGGGCTGCCTCGTCAGCCCTGCGCCTGTCGGCTGTAGACCACTCATCGTGGCGATCTGATCACCGTTTCCCGGGTCGCGCCGCTCTCAGGCAGTCGCGGTCCGTAGCGCGAACCAGCCCGTTTCCGGATCGGCGAAGCCGTGGTACATGAGGCGGACTCGCTGGTCGACTTCGAAGAGGCGGTAGACCGCTAGCATCGCGCGGGCGGTCGCTTCCTGCTGGAAGTCGTCTATGCGGCGGTAGCCGATGGGGTGTTCGGGGAGTAGGGCCAGACGGGTGAGTTCGGCGGGGTCGCTGACGTCCAGGCCGATGGGGGCGGCGTCGGTGATGTGATGGTCGTGCAGGATGTCGTGGAGCTGATGCGGGTCGGGGCGTCCGGGCCGGAACTCCTGTAGCTCGGGCCGTAGTTGCGGGCCTGCGGCGGCCGGGCTGCCCTCGACCATGTCGATCACTTCGGCGTCGGGGGTCGGCGTGCCGGTGTCGGCGGTGAGGGGATCCTGTTCGACCACGTGCAGCATGTTGCCGCCGGGGATCAGCGGTTCTGGGGCGAGGAAGAGGGTGACCGTGGGGCAGAGGCAACCTCGGCCGACCAGGCAGACTCGCAGATGGAACGGGTCGGGCATGCGGCCCTCCTGCACGGGAACGGGCCGCCACCGAGCGGCCCTTGCTGGATCGGGACTTCTGGTTTTGCCGACCGCGGACGCGCCGCGGCGCTTCGACGGTCGACCGTGCCGCAATTCCCCAGTCTAGGAGCCGGGCACGGCCCGCGCATTGCCATCACCCGCCGATATCCGCGATCTGCCGAGTGCTCCTCCCTGATTCGCCGTAGCGGTGTGGAAGATGCCGGGCGGCTCGGCGGCCGAAGAACGCGATGATCCGAGGCCGGACCCGCAGACGTTCAGCTGATCCGTATCTCGACCGGCGGGGCCGCCACGTGCGGATAGTCGGTGGTCACGTCGACTTGCACGCGTCCGGAACCGGTGGGCAAGGCGGCGAAGACGGTTGCGGACGGCTGGTTCGAAGCCGTCTTGTCGGTGACGAGGACAGGCACCGTGCCCGTGGCGCCGCTGTCGAGGTTGCGCCAGTTGGCGAACGCGGTGAAGGTGCACGGCGCGTCCGTGGGGGTCTGGTTGACGAAGCTGATGCCGAAGCGGGCCGCGCCGGGAGTCCCGGTGGGCGAGGAGACGCCCGCATGCCCTTCGCCGTAGCAGGTGTCACCGAAGGTGTGGATCACCCCGATGTTCACGAACGCGGGTTCGCCCGCCGTCGCCGGGGCCGTCGCCGTGAACGCGCCGGCGCACAGTGCCGCGACCAGGGCGCTTCGTCTCGCCGGCTGCCTGCCGTCCACTGTCGATCACGCTCCTTCTTTCGAATCGAGCACTCTCGGACGGCCATTGTGCCCCGTTTCGCACCCTTCGCGGTCCGATTCGCGCCCAGAGTCGCCGCCGTATTCGCGGACGGGCGACGGGCGGGTGAACTTAGCATCGGAACGTGGAGCGAGGATCGTTGCTGAAGGCGCGGGCGGGCGGCAAACTGCACGGCGGCAATCACGGCATCGCGCCGGAAGAGGTGGTGGCCGCGCAGCGGGCCCGCATGCTGGTGGCGATGATCGAGGCGGCCGCGGACCGGGGGTACGCGGCGGCGACGGTGGCGGATGTACTGAAGCGGGCCGAGGTGTCGCGGATGACGTTCTACCAGCACTTCGCGAACAAGGAGGCGTGTTTCCTCGCCGCCTATGACATGGCCGTGGAGATCGTGATGACCCGCATCGCGGGAGCGCTCGCGGCCGACGGCACGCCGCTCGAGCGGATAGACCGCGCACTGGAGGCGTACTTCTCCACACTGGCGCAGGAACCGCAGGTCGCGAAGGTCTTCCTGGTAGAGGCGTACGCGGCGGGGAGGCCGGTGCTGGAGCGGCGGCTGGCGACCCAGGCCGCGTTGGTCGACGGATTCGCCGCGACCCTCGGCGCGACCCACCCGCATCAGCGACTGGCGGGGGAGGCGGTGATCGGCGCGGTCGTCTCGCTGGCGACCAACCGGGTCGTCGCGGGCGACTTCGCCGCCCTGCCCGCGTTGCGCGAGCCGCTGATGTCGTCGCTGATCAGGAATCTGGTGTGAGGCCGGACAGTCGCCCGGCGACCGCGGGCAGCCGGTCGAGCATGGCCACGGTGAAATCGGCGAGCAGGGCGATGAGCCCGTCCCGGTCGACGTCGAGGCCGCCGTCCAGCCAGACCAGGACCAGCTCGGCGGCGCCGCCGGTGATCAGCTGGGAGGTCGCGGCGATCGCGGTGTCCTGTCCTTCGGGCAGTTCCAGCACCAGGCGCGTCTGCTCGATGATGACGTCGGCGACCTGGCGCATCCCGGCGAAGCGGCTGCGCATGAGCGCTTCGTCGCCGTAGGTCTGGGCGAACGCCACCTTCGCGCGCCGCGGGTCGTCGGTGAGTTCGACGATGAGGGCCGCGACCCCGGCGCGGATTCGGTCGGCGGGCTTGCCCGTGGTCTCGGCGATCGCGGCCTTCGCCCGGTCGAGCGCCGCCTGCTGGATCTCGGCCAGCACGCCGGAGGCGAGCGCGTCGCGGTCGGGGAACGCTTCGTAGAAGAAGCGTGGGCCGACCTTGGCCTGCTCGCACACCCCGCGCACGGTCAATGCCGACAATCCCTGAGTGCCCATGATGTCGAGGGCGGCGTCGAGCAACCGCCTGCGCCGGTCCTCGCGGCGCTCGGCCGTGGAGGCTCCGCGGTAGGTGCCGCTGACGGTACGGGTCACCACGTCAGCTTGGCACAGCCAAAATTGGGAAACAAATGTTTACGGAAACGATGGTTTCCTCTATCGTCGGACTATCGCAGTGTCGCGAAGGGAAGACGGTCATGAGTCTGCTTGTGCCCCAGTCGTTCGACGAGGTCTCCGGCACGATCCGCCAGGCGCGGACCACCTGGGCGTGGCACGCGCAGCGCGCGGCCGCGCGGGCGGTCGCGCGTTACCCGGCGCACGTGCGTCCGCTGGCCGATCCACCGCCGGGTAGCGGGCTGAAGCCGGTGCTCGGCGACTTCGGGCTGCCCGGGATCGGGTACAGCGTGCACGCGCTGGCCGACCCGATCGGCTTCGCGCGAGAGCGATTCGATCGCTTCGGCCCCGTGCAGTGGTTCGGCATGCTCGGCCGCAGGATGGTCACCTTCGGCAGCCCCGAGGGGTACGAGGCGGTGATGCTGGATCGGAACAAGGCGCTGTCGGCGCAGCGCGGCTGGGAGTGGCTGATCGGTCCGTTCTTCCGCGGTGGATTGTTGCTGCGCGATTTCGACGACCACCTGTTCCACCGGCGCGTCATGCAGCAGGCCTTCACGCGGCCGCGATTGATCGGCTACCTCGATATGACCACGCCGCGCATCACCCGTGGCCTCGCCAACTGGGAGCCCGCCGACGACTTCCGCGTCTACCGCGCGATCAAGAAACTGCTGCTCCAGCAGGCCACCGAAGTCTTCGCGGGCGCCGAACCCAGCGCGGACGCGGCACGGCTGGAGCGCGCCTTCGAGGACGCGGTGCGCGGCGGGGCCGCGCTGATCCGGGCGAACGTGCCGGGCGGGGTGTGGGCCCGGGGCGTGCGCGGCCGCCGAGTGCTCGAGGAACACTTCCGCCGCGAGCTGCCCGCGAAGCGCGCGGGCGGCGGCAACGATCTGTTCAGCGTGCTGTGCCGGGCGAGCACCGCCGACGGCGAGACCTTCACCGACGTGGAAGTGGTCGAGCACATGATCTTCGTGATGATGGCCGCCCACGACACCAGCACCATCGCCGCGTCCATGCTCGTCTACGAACTCGGCAGGCATCCGGAATGGCAGGAACGGCTGCGGGCGGAATCCGTCGCGCTGGGCAAGCCCGCGCTGGACTACGACGATCTCGACCGCCTGCCTTCGCTCGACCTCGCGTTCAAGGAGGCGCTGCGGGTCTACTCGCCGGTGGCGCAACAGGTTCGCGAAACCATCGCCGACACCGACATCCTCGGGTACTACCTGCCGAAGGGAACGTTCATCCTGTGCGGCACGTACGGGCTCATGCGCAACGCGGAGTACTGGCACGACCCCGACACCTTCGACCCGGAGCGCTTCGCCGAGCATCGCCGCGAGGACCGATCGCACCGCTTCGCGTGGGCGCCCTTCGGCGGCGGGGCGCACAAGTGCATCGGCCTCTACTTCGGCGGTATGACGGTGAAAGCCGTTGTCCATCAGATGCTGTTGCGGTACCGCTGGAGCGTGCCGGACGGCTACCAGGTGCCGCTGGTCGCCGGGACCGGGCCGGTGCCCGCCGACGGCCTGCCCATCCGGCTGGAGCGGATCGACCGATGAGAATCGTCGCCGACCGCACCGTGTGCGCGGGGCACGGCATGTGCGAAGCACTGGCTCCCGATCTGTTCCGGGTCGGCGCGGACGGGATCGTCGCGCCGGTCGACACGGTCACCTCGCCCGAGCGGGACCTGCTCCAGCTCGTCGTGGACAGTTGCCCGGTCCAGGCGCTGCGCCTGGCCTGAGGTCCGCCGGTCCGTTTTGCGTGACCGGGGCTGGGTACCGCGAACTGCGACGCTCTAGTCCATCGACGCGAGAGGACCGGTGACACCCCATGGCCACCTGCGACACCTGCGGAAACGAGTACGACAAGACGTTCACCATCACCCGCGACGGTACGTCCGCCACCTTCGACAGTTTCGAATGCGCGATCAACGCCATGGCCCCGACGTGCACGCACTGTTCCTGCCGGATCCTCGGGCACGGCGTCGAGGCGCGCGGGGACTACTTCTGCTGCGCGCACTGCGCCCACGAAGCAGGTCACCCGGCGCTGGTCGACCACGTCTGAACCGGCTACCGAGCGGCGATGGGCGAACGGTCACCCGCGCGGCGCGTGACTTCGCCGCACCTGGAGCCCGGCGGTTTCCGCCGCGTCGGCCAGCACCTCCTCCAGCATGGCCGGAGTGAGTCGTCCGGTGAAGGTGTTCTGCTGGCTGACGTGATAGCAGCCGAACAGATGCAGCGGGTTCCGGCCGGCATCGGCGGCGGCCAGTTCCACGTGCGCGCCGTGGCCGAACCGCGGTCGCGGGCGCGGCACCACCCAGCCCGCACCCGCGAGCACCGGGAGCAAGGCCTGCCAGCCGAACGCGCCGAGGACCACCACCGAGCGCACGGTGGGTGTCAGCAGACGCAGTTCGGTGTCCAGCCAGTGGCCGCAACGGTCCCGTTCCTCGGGCGTCGGCTTGTTGTCCGGCGGCGCACAGTGCACCGGGGCGGTGATCCGCACGCCGTCGAGCCGCAGGCCGTCGTCGCGGTCGACCGCGGTCGGCTGGTTGGCGAGGCCGACCGCGTACAGCGCCGCGTAGAGCACGTCCCCGCTGCGGTCGCCGGTGAACATGCGGCCGGTGCGGTTGCCGCCGTGCGCGGCGGGCGCGAGTCCCACGATCAGCATCCGGGCGTCCGCCGGGCCGAATCCGGGCACCGGACGGCCCCAATAGGTCTGGTCGCGGAAGGCGGCGCGTTTCTGCCGCGCGACGAGTTCGCGCCAGGCGACCAGGCGCGGGCAGGCGAAGCAGTCGGCGACCGCCGCGTCGAGCTCGGCGATGGACCGGCACACGTCAGTTCCCGGTGCCGGGGTCGGCGGCGTGGTCACCGCGTGCGGCCGGGGCGGGCGCGCGGTGGCGGTCGGCGGGCGGTGTCTCGTTCATCAGGACTCCGTTCGGTGGTGCCGCGGAAGGGGCGAACCGGACGATCATGTCCACTATGCCTCAGCGCGACCGGCCGCCGCCGACCGCCGACGGGTCCCCGCCGGACGGCACCGCTTCGGACATCTGTCCAGTTCAGCGTGGTGATCGCGCGGCCGCCGACCGCGCTATGTGATCGGTACCACCCGGTCCGGGTTGGTAGCATGGCGATTCCGACCGACCGGACGCGGTGGTTCACCTCCGGCTTCCTTCGAAAGAGTCTTTCCATGCAGTTTGAGATCGTCGAGCGGGACGAGACGTGGGTTGCCGGGCTGCCGGTACGCAGCCCCAAACGTGCGCTCGGGGAACTGCGTGACCGCGATCTGGAGGCCGCCTGGGCGGCGGTGTTGCACCAGGAGCTCGGCGGCCCGCTGGCCAGCGCCTACACCGATTACACCGGTGAGCTGGGCACGTACAACACCCAGATCGTCGGCTATCAGTGCGCGTCCTTCGACGACGTCACCCGTGGTCACCTGGTCGCGCGCCTGCCGCGCGGCGCCTACGCCCGTTTCTCCTCGGTCGGCAACTTCCCGCAGGTGATGACCGACCTGTGGACGCAGATCGCCTACGCCGAGGAACACAACCAGATCAAACGGACCTATACCGGCGATTTCGAGTGCTATCCGCACGCCTACAAGATCGATCTGTACCTGGCGGTCGACGCGCGATGAGCTATGCGATCGTGGTGCGTGCCGAGGCGGTCTACGGCGGGCTGGTCGTCCCGCGCGTGCGCCCGAGCTTCAAGGTCAGCAACAGCGACCTGATCGAGTTCCTCAAGGACCGGCTGCGCGACCGTCAGGGTGGTGAGGGGCCGATGTACACGGTGTACGTGCCGGATCCGGCCGGGAACTACAACGCCGTGGTCTGCTTCGAGTACCCGTCCCCGGATGCGGTGCCGGTGGGTGACGTCTTGGTGCGGGTGCCGAAAGGCGTCTACGCCCGTTTCGCGCCGAACGGCGACTATCACGATCCGGTAGAGGACGTCTGGGCGCAGGTCGACGACGCGACAGCGTCGGCCGAGGTCACCCGGGCCTACCGTGAAGAAATCGAGATCTGGCACGGCCCGGAGTCGGTCGAGTTGTTCATTTCGATCCTGGTTTAGCTTGCTGAATAGTAACTAAACCAGAACCGACTGGTCTCCATCTTATTTCCGATATCGATTCCGCCGGGGTTGACCTGCGAAAATATCGCATGTACCGCAGAGTTTTCGGGAGATTAGCCGGACGGCTGGTCAATTCCTGTCCGATGACGGATACTGCCCTGGGCAACTTCGTCTCGGCTCGGGCCGTGGGGGGCTGCATCGGGCTGGACTATCGCGCAGGGCAGCGCGGCGATGGAGTAGGAACAACATGACTGTGGATCTGATTGCAGTCGTGCCGAGGAACTCCCGTGGGCGGGGAGTGCGGCGGTATTACGACGCGCAATCCGAGTGTGCGTTCTTTGTCTCCGAACCGGCTGCGCAGCCGGAACTCTGGCGCCGGTATCTGCACGGAGCGCGCGAGGTCTATCGGCGCTTCGGGGTGGAACACGCACTGGAATACGACGCGGTCGCCGACGGCGGTTCGACGGCGCTGTTCTTCGCCGCGCTCGACGCCGACGGCGACGTGGTCGCCGGGGCGCGGATGCAAGGGCCGTACAGCTCGGCGCGGCAGGCGCACGCGCTGGTCGAATGGGCTGGTCACCCCGGCGCGGACGACTTGCGGCGGATGCTCGCCGATCGGATACCGCAAGGCGTGATCGAGGCCAAAGGCGCATGGGTCGCGCGCGATGCGGCCAACCGGGCCGAACTCGGCGCGGCGATCTCGCGCACCGTGCTGCACGGCGCGCGCCTGCTCGGCGCGCGTTACGGCTTCGCGACGGTGGCCTCCTTCACCGTGCCCCGGCACGAGGCGTGCGGTGCCGTTCCAGCCGAGGGCATCCCCGCGGTGCCGTATCCGGACGAGCGCTACCGAACCGTGCCGTTGTGGTGGGACACCCGGAGCTACGCCGCGTTCGCCGAGGAATCGCAACGCACCCTGACGCACGGTGAGCAAGACGCACTGGGGCTGCCCGCCGTGCGTCCGTCCGATACGCGGTGCGGAATCGGCCGCCCGACAGAGGGCCGGCGCGGCCATGGGCGATGACCGGCCGCGTGCGGCCGACCACCGGCCGCTGATCCTCGACCCCGCCGATCCGGAGGACGCGCGGATGCTCGCCGCGCTGCGCGACGACCCGCGCCTCGAATTCCGCGACCTGCGTGCGGCGTTACGCGCCGAACTCGGCAAAATGGTTGCTCCACCGGATATTCCGGAGGGCCCGGAAGCGGACCGCTGGATCTACTACCCGTGGCGGGCGGCGGTGATCGGATTGCCGGGTCCGCGTACTTTCCGGCTGATCCGGCTGGATCGCAATCGGAACAAATTGACCAGAGCCGAACAGGACCGGCTGGCCGAACGCGCGATAGGGGTCGTCGGGCAAAGCGCCGGGAACGCGATCGCGCATCTGCTCGCCATGGAGGGCGTTTGCGGGGAACTGCGCCTGGCCGATCTGGACGAAATCGAATTTTCGAATCTCAACCGCGTCGCGGGAACTCTGTTCGACGTCGGCGTCAACAAATCGGTGGTAACCGCACGCCGTATCGCCGAATTGGATCCTTATCTGCCGGTGCGGATCTTCGAAGCCGGAATCGACGAGAATTCGGTGGACGAGTTCTTGGACGGCCTCGCGATCGTCGTCGAGGAATGCGATTCGCTCGATATGAAGCTGGTGATCCGTGAGGCGGCGGCCCGCCATCGTATTCCGGTGCTGATGGAAACCAGTGACCGCGGTTTGCTGGACGTCGAGCGTTTCGATCTCGAACCGCAGCGCCCGGCGTTCCACGGGTTGCTCGGTGCGGTTCGCGCGGCGGATCTGCGCGGACTGACGTCGAGGGAGAAGGCGCCGTTCGTGGTGCGGCTGCTCGGTGCCGCCGGGTTGTCGCCGCGGCTGGGCGCGAGCCTGGTCGAAGTCGGCGAGACGGTGACCAGCTGGCCGCAGCTGGCCGGTGACGTCGCGCTGGGCGCCGCGAGCGTGGTGGCCGCCGTACGGCGCATCGGCCTGGGGATGAAGCTGGCCTCCGGTCGGGTCCGGATCGACGTGGAACGGCATCTGGACGAACTCGCCGACCCGCCGCCGAACGACGAGCCGGCGTGGGCCGAGGCGCCGCCGGAGTCCGTCGCCGGACCCGTGGAAAGCGTCCTTGCCTGCGCACAGCGAGCGCCGTCCGGGGGAAACATGCAGCCGTGGTCGTTGCGCGCCGAGGCGGAGGACATCGTCGTCGAACTGGCGCCGCAGCACAGCACTGCGATGGACATCGGCTACCGCGGCAGCGCCCTCGCGCTCGGCGCCGCCCTGTACAACGCGCGGGTCGCCGCGGCCGCGCACGGGGTGCTCGGGCCGCACGAGTTCATCGAGGGCGCGCCGGGATCCGGTCGTCTCGTCGCGCGCCTGCGGCTGGGGAACGAGCGGAGCGATGAGCTCGCCGCCGACTATCCCGCCGTTCTGCGCCGCGGAACCAACCGCAGGGTCGGCACCGGGACCAGGCTGGCCGACGGCGTTCTCGACATGCTCACGGCGGTCGCCGAATCGGCCGGAGCCCATGTGCGCGCGGTTGTGGATCGGCAGGGGATCGAAGAAGCCGCACGTTTGCTGGGTGATTCCGACCGCATCCGGTATCTCACGCCCCGGTTATACGAGGAAATGCTCGCCGAAGTCCGCTGGGCGGAGGACGACGATCCGGATACCGGAATCGACGCGCGCAGCCTGGAACTGACCGACGACGAGTGGGCGGCATTTCAGATCACCACTCGCGCCGACGTCATGGCGCAGTTGCGGTCCTGGTCGGGCGGCGCGGCGCTGGGGAAATACACCGGTGACCGGGTGCGCTCCAGCTCCGCCATTCTGGCGGTGACATTCGACGCGACCGACCCTCGATTGACCGGCTACGCGGAGGCGGGCGCCGCGGTCGCGCGGGTTTGGGTGCGCGCCGAACGCCTCGGATTGTCTGTCCAACCGATTTCCCCCGTATACCTCTACGCCCGACGCCGTGGCGAACTTGCTGCGATTTCCCCCGACTTCGCGGATACACTAGCGTCACTTCAGGGCCGTTTCCTGGACCTGCTGGAAGTGCCTGAGCATGAGACCATGGCGTTGGTGCTTCGCCTGAGCTATGCCTCCGCCGCCACCGTACGCAGCAGGCGGCGTCCGGTGCTCGGTGTGGACACCAGTAGTTAGCGCGATCGGAGACAATGTGCCACGGCGGACACTCGACTCGTTGGTGACCCAGGTCGCCTCTGAGCTCATGGGTGTGGACGCCACGACCATGGTCGCCGCTACCGAGCGGGTGCTCGCGCAGTTGGTCGAGTACTTCGACGTGGATTTCAGCTACGTGCGGCACACCGACCGCGAACGGCGGGCAACCGTGCTCATCGCGGAGTGGCCGCACCGGCAGAACATTCCGGATCCCGACCCGCTCGGCGTGATCTACTTCGACGGCGCCGACCCCGTGTTCCGTGCCCTGGAGAACGCGACCGAACCGATGGTCGCGCGCCCGACCCCGGAGTTCGCCGACTATCAGGAAACCGTCCGCCGCGGGTCCGGCATCGTGGGGGTGACCTCGGCTGCCGTGCCGCTGCTGTCGCGGGGCGAGCCGACCGGCGTGCTCGGATTCGTCAAGTCGGGCGATCGCGAGTGGAGCAATCGCGAACTCAACGTGCTCAAAGCCATCGCCGCGCTGTTCGCGCAACTGCAAGCCAGGGTGGTCGCGGAGGAACGTCTTCGATATATCGCGCTGCACGACGACCTGACCGGGCTCGCGAATCGGCGGGCGCTGCTCGAGCACATGGAAGAGCGATTACGCGCGGGCAGTCCCGGCCCGGTGGCGGCCTTCTTCCTCGACTTGGATCGTTTGAAAGCACTCAACGATTTTCTCGGCCACACGGCCGGGGACAACTTCATCCGCACCTTGTCGACGCGGCTGCGGGAGAACCTGGACCCGAACGACATGATCGCCCGCCTCGGCGGCGACGAATTCGTCATCGTGCCCGCCAAGCCGATGGACGCGGTGGCCGCCGAATACGAGGCCAATCGGATCCAGCAGCTGATCGCCCGGCGCGTCACCGTCGGCGGCGAGTCGGTCAGCCGGGGCGCCAGCGTCGGCGTGGCGCTCGGCTTCCCGGGCGAGACCACCGTCGCCGACGTGCTGCGCCGCGCGGATCATGCGCTGCTGTCGGCGAAATCCGGCGGTGGCAACGGCGTCGCGGTGTTCACCGACACCATGCGCGCGCAATTCGAGCTCCAGGACGACGTGGAGCTCAACCTGCGCGGCGCGGTCTCCGACGGCTCGCTGCTGCTGCACTACCAGCCCGAGGTCGACCTGCGCACGGGCCGCATCGTCGCGTTGGAGGCGCTGGTCCGCTGGCTGCATCCGACCAGGGGGCTGTTGCCGCCCGCCGCGTTCGTCACCGTGGCCGAGGCCACCAACCTGGCCGGTGAGCTGGGGCGCTGGGTGATCCGGTCGGCGTGCGCGCAGTTCGCCGAATGGCGCAGACGCGGCCTGGCGGGCAACGTGGTGATGCGGATCAATGTGTCGCCGGTGCAGCTGGTCAGCCTCGATTTCGTCGAGCGCATCGAAGACATCCTGCGCCTGTTCGGCATCGACGGCAGCTCGGTGTGCCTGGAGATCACCGAGCACGTCGTCGTGCAGGACCTGGCCCGCACCCAGGTGACGCTGCGCGGGCTGAAGCGGATGGGCGTGCAGATCGCCATCGACGACTTCGGCACCGGCTACAGCTCGCTGTCGCATCTGAAGGCGCTGCCGGTGGACGCGGTGAAGATCGACCGGGGATTCGTACAACGGCTCGGGGCCAGCACCGACGATCTGGCCATCGTGAAGTCCATCATCGGCCTGGCAGGCTCGTTCGGGCTCGGCGTGGTCGGCGAAGGCGTCGAGACGGCGGTCGCCGCGCGGACGCTGGTCGGCCTCGGGTGTTACCGCGCGCAGGGCTTCCTGATCGCGAAGCCGATGCCCGCCGAGCAGGTCGAGGCGCACCTCACCACGGGCCGGATTCCGCTCGACCTCGATCTGCCCCGGGCCGGGCGCGGGCTACCCGCGCACTGAGCGCACTTCCGCAGCCGCCGGTTATCCGGTTCTTTCACGGCCGTTCACGCGTCGTTGGGCGCGGGTAACCCCGTCCGCTGCACGATCGGCCACGTGCGCATAGTTCAGCTGGCGAACTTCTACGGCCCGCGTTCGGGTGGGCTGCGCACGGCGCTGCACCATCTGGGCGAGGGGTATGTCGCCGCCGGGCACGAGGTGGTGCTGATCGTGCCGGGTCCGCGCCGCTCGGAGGAGATCCTGCCCACCGGTGTCGCGCGCATCACGCTGCCGGCCTTGGCCATCCCGTGGACCGGGGGTTACCGCGCCGCGGATCCCCGCCGGGTGGCCGACGTCCTGAACGGATTGCGGCCGGACGTGCTCGAGGTGTCCGACCGGCTGACGCTGCGCGGTTTCGGGCGCTGGGCGCGGCGGCGCGAGGTGACCGGCGTGATGATCTCGCACGAGCGGCTCGACCGCCTGTTGGGCCAGGTGCTGCCCGGCCCGCTGGCGCGGCGCTGCGCCGACGTGGCCAACCGGCACACCGCCACGGACTACGACATGGTCGTGTGCACCACCCGGTTCGCTCGCGAGGAATTCCTGCGCATCGGCGCGCGGAACGTGGAACTGGTCCCGCTCGGGGTGGACCTCGAACTGTTCAACCCGCACCGGCGCGATCGCAGGCTGCGCGCCGATCTCGGCGTGCCCGGTCATCCGCTGCTGGTGCACTGCGGCCGGTTGTCGGTCGAGAAGCGGGTGGATCGCAGCATCGAGGCGGTCGGGGCGTTGCGCGAAGCCGGTATCGAGGCGCGGCTGGTCGTCGCCGGGGACGGTCCGCGCCGGGACGCGCTGCAGCGGCGGGCCCGTGCGCTGGCCCCGCTGCCCGGCGGCATGCCCGCCGTGCACTTCACCGGATTCATCTCCGAACGCGCGATGGTGGCCAGGTTGCTCGCCACCGCGGACGTCTCGCTGGCGCCGGGGCCGCACGAGACCTTCGGCCTCGCGGCGCTGGAAGCGCTCGCGGCCGGCACGCCCGTGGTGGCCAGCCGCTCCTCGGCGCTGGCGGACATCGTGACCGCCGACTGCGGCGCGGTGGCCGCCGACCATCCCTCCGCGTTCGCGCGGGCGGTCCGCGACGTGCTGGCGATGCCGCAGGCCGGTCGCCGCAGGGCCGCGCGCAGCCGCGCCGAACAGTTCACCTGGCCGCGCGCTGTAGCGGGCATGCTTGCGGTCCTCGGTCGTTAGCGGCCTGCGGCCGTCGGCTGGATTACCCTGCGGGGAACCGATTCGGCGATTCGAGATGGGATGCGCAGTGCTGGGTAGAGGTCGCGGGCGAGCGGGTCGCACGACGATGCGCGAGGCGAAGGTTCTGATCACGGGTGCGGCGAGCGGCATCGGGCGGGCCACCGCGCTGGCCTCCGCCGCCGACGGCGCCGAACTGGTGCTCACCGACATCAATGCCGAGGGCCTGGACGCCACGGTGACCGACATCCGCGCCGCGGGTGGCCGCGTCGCTCTGGCGGAAGCGCTGGACGTCACCGACTACGACGCGGTGCGCGCCTTCGCCGACCGCGTGCACGCCGAACTCGGCAGTCTGGACGTCGTCATGAACATCGCGGGCACCTCGGTGTGGGGGACCGTGGAGAACCTGGAGCACAAGCACTGGCGGCGCATGGTCGAGGTCAACCTGATGGGGCCGATCCACGTCATCGAGACCTTCGTGCCGCCCATGGTGCGCGCGGGCAAGGGCGGTGCGCTGGTGAACGTGTCGTCGGCGGCGGGCCTGCTCGCGCTGCCCTGGCACGCGGCCTACAGCGCGGCCAAGTACGGCATTCGCGGCGTGTCGGAGGTACTGCGCTTCGACCTGGCGCAACACGGGATCACCGTGCATCTGGTCGCGCCCGGCGCGGTGAACACGCCGCTGGTGCAGAGCGTCGAACTGGCCGGGGTGAACAAAGAGCATCCCAAGATCAAGCGGCTCACCGCCGCCTTCGCCGAGCACGCGGTGCCGCCGGAACGGGTTGCCACGGCGATCCTGCGCGGCATCGAGCGCAACCGGTTCCTGGTCTACAGCTCGTTCGACATCCGCTTCGGTTACTGGTGGAAGCGCAAATTCGCCTTTCCCTACGAGTTCGTGATGCGGCGCACCAGCGCGCGGTTCAGCAGGCTGCTGGCTTCGACGGGCAATTGAGCTGCACGTCGAGCACGCGGGCGCCGGGACCGTCGGCGCCGAGCCGGTCGTGCTCGTTGACCAGACGACAGGTGCCCAGCGACAGGCAGCCGCAGCCGATGCAGCCGGTGAGGCTGTCGCGCAACCGGATCAGCTGGGTGATCCGGTCGTCGAGGTCGGCGCGCCACGTGGTGGACAGGCTCTCCCAGTCGCGCCGGGTGGGGGTGCGCCCTTCGGGCAATTGATCGAGGGCGTTGCGGATCTCGCTCAGTGGTATGCCGACGCGCTGGGAGATGCGGATGAACGCCACGCGGCGCAAGGTCTCGCGGGCGTATCTGCGCTGGTTCCCGCTGGTGCGTCTGCTCGTGATGAGCCCTTCGCGTTCGTAGAAGTGCAACGCGGAGACCGCGACTCCACTACGCTCGGAGAGCTGCCCCGGGGTCAGCTCCTTCGCCCGCCAATCGGCTGCTGTCGACATGCACGCTCCTCCCAATCACCTCAACAATACTTGAGGTTAGGGTGTGCCGGGACCGGATTCGGTGATCGCGCGCCGATCGGCATCCGAAGCCGGGATTTCCGTGCTCTCCGGGCCGCGGCGCACTACGGTTCGATCATGGGAGCAGATGCAGTGTCCGCGCGGGAGGGTGCGCGTTTGGCCGTGACGTCCGAGGTGGGCGCGCTACGTACGGTGCTGCTGCACCGGCCGGGCAACGAGCTGCGCAGGCTGACCCCGCGCAACAACGATCAGCTGTTGTTCGACGGCATCCCGTGGGTCGAGCGCGCGCAGCAGGAGCACGACACGTTCGCCGAGGTGCTGCGCAGCCGCGGCACCGAGGTGCTGTTGTTGTCGGATCTGCTCGCGGAGACCATCGCGGTCAGCGGCGCCGCCCGCATCCAGGGCATCTCCGCCGCGGTGGACGCGCGCAGGCTCGGGCACACGCTGGCCGACGAATTGGCCGGCTTCCTGCGCGGCGTGCCGGCCGAGGAGCTGGCCGAGATCCTGATGGCCGGGATGACCTTCGACGAATTGCCCTTCGGGCCCGACCACACCTCGCTGGTGCGCCGCATGCACCACGGCGGCGACTTCGTCATCGACCCGCTGCCGAATCTGCTGTTCACCAGGGACTCCTCGTTCTGGGTCGGTCCGCGCGTCGCGATCACCTCCCTCGCGCTGCCCGCACGCGGCAGGGAGACCTCGCTGACCGATCTCATCTACGCCTTCCATCCCCGATTCCTCGGGGTGCGCCGCGCCTACGAATCGCACACCGCTCCTATCGAAGGGGGTGACGTCCTGCTGCTGTCGGAAGGCGTGGTCGCGGTGGGCGTCGGCGAGCGCACCTCGCCCGCGGGCGCGGAAGCCCTGGCGCGCAGCCTGTTCGACGACGACCTCGCACACACTGTGCTCGTGGTGCCGATCGCGCAGACTCGCGCGACCATGCACCTGGACACGGTGTGCACCATGGTCGACGCGGACGCCGTCGTGATGTATCCGGCGGTGCGCGAATCACTGTGCGCCTTCACGATCCGCAAGGAGGACGACTACGGCGGACGGCTCGGCAGCGGACGGGTCGGCATCAGCGGCCCCGACCCGTTCCTGCCCGCGGCGGCCGAGGCCATGGGCATCGGCAAGCTGCGAGTGATCGACACCGGACTGGACGGGGTCACCGCCGAACGCGAGCAGTGGGACGACGGCAACAACACTCTCGCCCTCTCGCCCGGCGTTGTCGTCGCCTACGAGCGCAACGAGATGACCAACGCCAGGCTGGAGGACGCGGGTATCGAGGTGCTGCGCATCCCCGGCTCCGAATTGGGCTCCGGCCGCGGCGGACCACGGTGCCTGTCGTGTCCGCTGTCCCGCGACGACCTGTGAGCGCGGGCATGTTCACCGTCACGGTCTCGCACGAATCCGCTGTGCCGCCCTACGAGCAGCTGCGCCTCGGCATCATCGCCCAAGTTCGTTCCGGCGAGCTCACGGCGGGAACCAAGATCCCGACCGTCCGCGCTTTGGCCGCGCAACTCGGTCTGGCCCCCAACACGGTGGCACGCGCCTACCGCGAGCTGGAGGCCGACGGCGTGGTCGAAACCCGCGGCAGGCAAGGGTCGTTCATCGCGTCGTCCGGCGACCCGACCCGCGACGTAGCAGGCCGCGCGGCCACCGCTTACGTCGCGACGGTCCGCAGGTTGGGCCTGGACGACGCCACCGCCCTGCGTTACGTGCAGGCGGCGCTGGAAGGTTGAGCTACTACCTCCAGCTGGGCAGCCAGAGATGGTCGTGCCAGTTGCCCGGCGTGATCGGCAGGGCGGTGAGGATCGGCCACAGCCAGATGAAATTGGCGATCACCAGGCCGAGGTAGAGGCATACCGCGAGCAGTCCGAGGCTGCGCCGCTCGTTCGGCGGGGCGGGCAGGTAGGTCCCGGCGGGGCTGCGCGGAATCGTGCTCGGGCGCGCCGGGCCCAGCACGTCGCCCAGCACCAGCGCCACGCCCATCGCCAGGAACGGGGCCATCGGGACGGCGTAGAAGTAGTACATCTGCCGATCGAGCGTGGCGAACCAGGGCAGCAGGGCGGCGCCGTAGCCGACCAGCACCACGCCGTAGCGCCAGTCGCGACGGACCACCGCGCGCCACAGCATCCAGGCCAGGACCGGAAACGCGACCCACCAGATGGCGGGCGTCCCGATCAGCATCACGGCCTTCACGCACTGGGCCTGGCCGCACCCGGAGACGCCGCTGTCGGCGTAGTAGTACAGCATCGGCCGCAGGCCCATGGGCCAAGTCCACGGCTTGGACTCCCACGGGTGATGATTACCCGCCGAATTGGTCAGCTCCGTGTGGAATTCCAGCGATCTGGCGTTGAAGTACCACAGCGAGCGCAGCGCACCTGGCACCACATGCGACCAGAATCCGCCGGTACCGATCGGGTCGGTCGGCGCCGAAGGATTGCCCGGCATATACCGGTACACACCGGTCTCGCTCGCGACCCAGGCCCAGTAGCTCGCCAGGTAGACGCCGAGGGGCACCAGCACCAGCGCGTAGAGCGCGGGCCCGATATCGCGCAGCGCGACGCCGAGCCAAGGGCGGCGCACCCCGTACATCCGCCGCGCCGAAAGGTCGAAATAGACGCTCATCAGGCCGAAGGCGGCGATGAAATAGATCCCGGACCATTTGGTTCCGCACGCCAGGCCGAGCAGCACGCCCGCGCCGAAACGCCACCAGCGCACCCCGAGACGCGGTCCGAGATCCGTCACGCCGATCCGGCCCTGCGCGTCCGCGCGCGCGAACCGGGCGCGGATCTCGTCACGGTCGACGATCAGGCAGCCGAAGGCGGCGGTGACGAACAGCGCCATGAAGATGTCGAGCATGCCGATGCGCGAGGAGACGAAGGTGAGGCCGTCGGCGATCAGCAGGATGCCCGCGATCGCGCCGATCAAGGTGGAGCGCGCCAGCCGGCGCACGATCCGGATCACCAGCAGCACCAGCACGGTCCCGGCGAGCGCGGCGGTGAAACGCCAGCCCCAGCCGTTGTAGCCGAACATCGCCTCGCCGATCGCGATGAACTGCTTGCCGACGGGGGGATGCACCACCAGTCCGTAGCCGGGATTGTCCTCCACCCAGCCGCCGGTGAGCATCTGCCAGGCCTGCGGGGCGTAGTGTTTCTCGTCGAACACGGGGGTGCCCGCGTCGGTCGGGTAGTTGAGCATCGTGAAGCGCGTCACCGCGGCGATCGCGGTGAGGAAGGCCGTCACCAGCCAGCCGCGCAGGCGGTCGGTCGGCCCGAAGTCGAGTGGCGGCCGCAGCGGTCCCGGGCTCGACCAGGAGGGCACGGTCCCGAACCGTGCGGTCGCGCGCTGGTCGGTCACCTGGGTCACGCCCCGATCGTATGCTGTGCCGCCTCTCCGGGTATTCAGGCCATACGCGTTGGGTGGTTGTACGAGTTGCGTCCAGGTCCTGCGTCGGGTGCCGCTCGAGGTTCGGGCGTACCCGGGGAGTTACCCATGTACATGCGAGATCAGCTGTCGCGTCGGGTGTAGTTCTCGAGATGAACCCGGCCCAGGACCGGAGACCCGCCCGTGGTCGTCGCCGACAGCGGAATACGCTACGAACGTTGTATGGCCGGAATACCCGGAGAGGCGGGACAGCGACAGTGACGACGGGCAGGCTGGTGCTCGCGGCGACACCGATGGGCGACATCGGGGATGCCTCGCAGCGCCTGCGCGAGGGACTGGCGACCGCCGACGTGGTGGCCGCCGAGGACACGCGCCGTACCAGAGCGCTGGCCAAGGCGCTCGGCGTCGAGATCTCCGGCCGGGTGGTCAGCTTCTACGATCACGTCGAGACCGCACGGATTCCGGCGCTGCTCGACGACATCGCCGACGGCCGCACGGTGCTGCTGGTGACCGACGCGGGCATGCCGTCGGTGAGCGATCCCGGCTACCGCATGGTGGCGGCGTGCGTGGAGCGTGATCTGCCGGTGACCTGCCTGCCCGGCCCGTCGGCGGTGACCACGGCGCTCGCGCTGTCGGCCCTGCCGGTGGAACGGTTCTGCTTCGACGGTTTCGCGCCGCGTAAGTCCGGCCAGCGCCGGGAATGGTTGCGCACGCTGGCGGCGGAATCGCGTGCCTGCGTTTTCTTCGAGGCGCCGCACCGGCTCGCCGACTGCCTGGCCGACGCGGTGGAGATCCTCGGCCCGGACCGCCGCGCCGCCGTCTGCCGGGAGCTGACCAAGACCTACGAGGAAGTGGTCCGCGGCACCCTGGCCGAACTGGCCGAGTGGGCCGTCGAGGGCGCGCGCGGCGAGATCACCGTGGTGCTCGCGGGCGCCCAGCCCACCTCCGCCGACCCCGCGGACCTGGTCGGCGCCGTGGAAACCCTGACCGCAACCGGCGTCCGCCTCAAGGACGCCTGCGGCGAGGTCGCCGCCGCCCACGCCGTCTCCCGTCGCGAGCTCTACGACGCGGTGCTCACCGCGCGCCGCGGCTCCTAGCCCGCTGTGAGCTTTCGCTCCGCGCGGGTGGTCGACCCGGGGTGCGGCGGCGGGCATGATCATCGGTATGACTTCTCTGGAGAGCAAGGCCACGACGTTTCTCGGGTTGCACGTGCCGGGGGATCCGGGGGTCTTCCCGACGGTGTGGGATGCCTGGTCCGCGAAAGTCGCTGTGGCGGCGGGCTTTCCCGCGCTGACGGTGGGCAGCCATCCGCTGGCCGACTCGATCGGACGCGCGGACGGCGAGGGGATGACGTTCGACGAGTCGCTGACCCGGGTCCGGCAGATCACGGCGGCGGTGGACGTTCCGGTGTCGGTGGACATCGAGTCGGGCTACGGGCAGGATCCCGCGCGGCTGGTCGAGGGCCTGCTCGAGGCGGGGGCGATCGGACTGAACATCGAGGACACCGTGCACAGCGAAGGCAAGCGTCTGCGGACGGCGCAGGAGCACGCCGATCTCGTGCACGGCCTCCGCAAGGCCGCAGACGCGACGGGCGTGCACCTGGTGATCAACGCGCGCACCGACCTTCTCCTGCGCCAGGACGGCGACGAGGCCGACCGGCTGGACCGCGCCATCGAGCGGTTGAAGCTGGCCGCCGAGGCGGGCGCGGACGTGCTGTTCCCGGTGGGCCGCCACGCCGACGCCGACATGCGCCGCCTCACCGGTGAACTGCCGCTGCCGATCAGCGCGACCGTCCTCCCGGATCAGGCCGACAAGGCCGCCCTCGCCGATCAGGGCGTCGCGCGGATCACCTTCGGTCCGTTCCTGCAGGCCGCGCTGACCAAGGAGATCGACGCGCTGCTCGGCCGCTGGAAGTGAGAACGCGGTTCGGCGTGCGCGGCATTCGGGCGCCGCGCCGACCGGGCCCCACCGGCGGGCGGCGGCAGCGCACCGGCGAACACGTCGCCCGATGCTTCAGGAGGGAACGGGTAGTCCCAGGGCGCTCATGACGAACTGGACGAACAGCGGCGCCAGCTCCGGCACGCGAGCGGGTCCGTCGGAGACGATGACCCGCCGCGTGCGCTCGCCGATCGCGTCCGGAATCAGGGCGATGAGCCCGTCGGAGAGTTCGGGCAGCGTCGGGTCCGCCGCGCGAGCCTGGTCGTAGAACACCCGGTACAGCTGCGCGAAGCGGTCCACGGCCAGGTCGCGGTAGCCGACGGCCTCCTGGTTCACCTTGAACGACTCCACGAGCACCAGCCGGGCGAAATCCGGCTCGGTGGCGACGGTCCGGCAGAAGGTGACCACGATGGACTCGATCTTCGCGTAGGCGTCGGCGTCCGGCGGCAATTGGGCGAGTTCGTCCGCGATGCGGGTCGCCATGATGTCGACGCCGGTGTGCACCGCCTCGGCGAAGCATTCCTCTTTGTTGGCGAAATGGTCGTAGAAGGTGGTGCGCGAAACCCTGGCCCTGGCGACGATGTCGGTGAGCGTGGTGGCCGGATAGCCCTTGCTGTCCACCGACTCCACCATCGCCTCGACCAGCCTGCCGCGTTGCGACGTGAGCACGGCTTCGCGTGCCGCCCGATGCCGCTCGGCGAAACCGGACCGGTGAACGGATGCCGTCGCATGCTGCTGGCCCATGGGTGCCCTCTCTGTGCCGGAACCGATTCCGAACGGAACGTTGTCGTACCGATCGCACACGGTCCGGGGGCGTCACCAGGCCGCGAACCGGTGTTTCATTATCCGACAACGCATTCCACACCGGGAAGGCAGGTGGATCCACCGGTGGGCAGACCACCGTGGAATGCGGCGAAAGTGTTGTGCGCCTTGCTGTTCCGGCCCGCCGCGGGACGGGCCGGAACCGGGTCAGTCCTTCGGCTCGACGTACTTGGGGAACACCGGTTCCGGTGCGGGCAGCGCCGCCCCGGGTTCGATCGGCGTCGCGATGTCGGCGAACGTCCGGTTCTGCTGGCCCAGCTGGTCGAGGATGCGGCTCGCCGATCCCGGCAGCACCGGCTGCACCAGGATCGCGACGATGCGCAGCACTTCCAGCGTCACGTACAGCACGGTGGCCTCGCGGGCCAGATCCTCCGGCGTGCCGGACTTCGCCAGCGCCCACGGCGCCTGCGCGGAGAAGTACCGGTTCGTCTCGCCGAGGGTCAGCCAGATCGCCTCCAGCGCCAGATGCATCTGCTGCGCGTCGAATTCGGCGCGGCAGCGCTCCAGCAGGCCGCCCGCCAGATCCAGCAAGGCGCGGTCGTCGGCGGTGAACTCGCCGGGCGTCGGTACCACGCCGCCGCAGTCCCGGGCCACCAGCTTGGTGCTGCGCTGCACCAGATTGCCGAACTCGTTGGCCAGGTCGCTGTTGATCCGGCTCACGATGGCGTCGTGGCTGTAGCTGCCGTCCTGACCGTAGGAGATCTCGCGCAGCAGGAAGAAGCGCACCGCGTCCAAGCCGTAGCTCTCGACCAGCTCCAGCGGGTCGACCACGTTGCCGACCGACTTGGACATCTTCTCGCCCTTGTTGTACAGGAAGCCGTGCACGAACACGCGTTTCGGCAGCTCCACGCCGGCCGACATGAGGAACGCGGGCCAGTACACGGTGTGGAACCGCGTGATGTCCTTGCCGATGATGTGCACGTCGGCGGGCCAGAACTTGCCGAACGCGGCCGACTCGGTGTCCGGGAAGCCGACGCCGGTGATGTAGTTGGTGAGTGCGTCCACCCACACGTACATGACGTGGTCGGGATGACCGGGCACCGGCACGCCCCAGTCGAAGGTGGTGCGCGAGATGGACAGGTCCTTCAGACCCGCCTTGACGTAGCTGACGATCTCGTTGCGCCGGGTGGCGGGCGCGATGAATTCCGGGTGCTCTTCGTAGAGCGCGAGCAGCTTGTCCTGGTAGGCCGACAGCCGGAAGAAGTAGTTCGATTCCTCGGTCCAGGTGACCGGCGTCTTGGACTCGGTGGAGATGCGGGTGCCGTCCTCCAGCACCGTGGTCTCCTCATCGGTGTAGAACGCCTCGTCCCGCACCGAGTACCAGCCCGAGTAGTTGCCCAGGTAGATGTCTCCGTTGGCCAGCATCCGCTCCCAGATGGCGGCGCAGGCCGCCCGGTGGTCCTCGTCGGTGGTGCGGATGAACCGGTCGAAGGAGATGTCGAGCGTCTTGTCCAGCGCCTCGAACACGTCGGAGTTGCGCGCGGCGAGCTCTTCCACCGGGATGCCCTCGGCGACCGCGGCCTGCTGCATCTTCTGCCCGTGCTCGTCGGTGCCGGTCATGAAGAACACGTCGTAGCCGTCGAGGCGCTTGAAGCGGGCGATGGCGTCGGCCGAGATGTACTCGTAGGCGTGCCCGATGTGCGGCGCGCCGTTCGGATAGGCGATGGCCGTGGTGATGTAGAAGGCGGGGCGGTCAGCTTCGCTCATGGTGTGTCTACTGTAATGCGCGTGCATTCTTTCGCTCGCGTGAATATGCCCCTGGTCGATGCGTTCGCGTCGGGCCGGGGACGCCGATGAGCGCCGCTCGGCCCGCGCCGGAGCTGCCCGAGCCGCTGTCGCCGATCGTGGACGCGCACACCCATCTGGACGCCTGCGGCGCGACCGACGCGGTGTCCACCGCGGCGATCCTGGACCGCGCCGCTTCGGTCGGCGTCGGCCGGGTGGTCACCGTCGCCGACGACCTGGCCGCCGCGCGGTGGGCGGTGCGGGCCGCGCACTGGGACGATCGCGTGTTCGCCGCTGTCGCGCTGCACCCGACCAGGGCGAACGCGCTCGACGACGAGGCGAGGGCGGAGCTGGAGCGCCTGGCCGACGACCCGCGGGTGGTCGCCGTGGGGGAGACCGGTCTCGACTACTACTGGCCGGGCAAGCTGGACGGCTGCGCCGACATCGAGACGCAGATCGAGGGTTTCCGCTGGCACATCGACCTGGCCAAACGGGTCCGCAAGCCGCTGATGATCCACAACCGCGAGGCCGATCACGACCTGCTGACCGTGCTGCTGGACGAGGGCGCGCCGGACCGCGTGATCTTCCACTGCTTCTCCTCCGACACCAACATGGCGCTGTCCTGCGTGGCCGAGGGCTACATCCTGAGTTTCTCCGGGACGGTGAGCTTCAAGAACGCGCACGAGTTGCGGGAGGCGGCCAAGGTGGTGCCCGACGACCAGATCCTGGTCGAGACGGACGCGCCGTATCTGACGCCGCACCCGTTCCGGGGAGCGCCGAACGAGCCGTACTGCCTGCCGTACACCGTGCGAGCGCTCGCCGAGCTGCGCGAGCAGGATCCGGTGGAACTGGCGAAGATCACCACCGACAACGCACGCCGCGTCTACCGGATCTGAGCGGCGCGCCCGCGCACCCGAGGGGCGTCGCGGATGCCCGGAATGCATCGGTGTATGCGAAATGTGTCCTATGTCACTTTCGGCGTTCCGTTTCGTGATTTACCTGCGGGGTCGATATTCGATCGTGATATTGAAAAGGCGCTGTTCCGGAGCTTGCTGTTGTCGGCGCCCGACCCCCTCGTTATCGTGCTGTGACCATGTCCCCCTTCACGCGGATCAACCAGTCGCGTTCGCCGCTGCTGCACCTCGCGGTCGGCGCGCTGCTGCTGACGCTGATCGTCGGCGCCGGCCTCGCGATCGTGAATCGCAAGACGGTGACCGTGGTCGTGGACGGCGAGAAGCTCTTCCAGACCACCATGTCGCGGGACGTGCGCGGCGTGCTGAAGGCGGCGGGCTTCATCGTGACCGACCGGGACAAGGTGGCTCCCGCGCTGGCCGCGCACATCGGCGACGGCGCGACCATCACCCTCAACCGCGCTCGCGAGGTCGATCTGTCCGTCGACGGCATGACGCAGAAGGTCTGGACCACCGGGGTCACCGCGGGTGAAGCGCTCGAGCAGCTGAGGATCCCGAAAGAGGTGTACGTCTCGCCCGCCCGCGACGAGCGGCTCCCGCTACAGGGCGCCACGCTCATGATCGCGACTCCGCGCATGGTGTCGCTGGTGGACGGCATCGGCAATCCGGTGGACGTGCGCGCCGCCGCGCCCACTGTCGGCAAGTTCCTCGAGGTCGCCGGGATCCCGCTGATCGAGCAGGACTCCGTCGAGCCCGCCGCGTCCACCCCGCTGACGAACGGCCTGCGCGTCACCGTGACGCGCAAGCGAGTCGAACAGCAGACCGAGACGTTGCCGCTGGATCCGCCGGAGAACGTCATCGAAGACCCGACCATGAACATGAGCCGCACGGTGGTGGAGTCCCCCGGCGCTCCCGGAGTGCAGAACGTCACGTTCGCGGTCACCATGGTCAACGGCCAGGAAGTCGACCGTAAGCCGGTCGCTTCGACCGTCACCGTGGCTGCGCAGCCCAAGACCGTCCGCAAGGGCGCCAAGCCGGGCACCGAGGTGCCCCCGGTGCGCGACGGCGCGATCTGGGACGCGCTGGCTCGCTGCGAGTCCACCGGCAACTGGTCGATCAACACCGGCAACGGTTACTACGGCGGCGTGCAGTTCGACCAGGGCACCTGGGAGCGGCAGGGCGGGCTGCGGTACGCCCCGCGCGCCGATCTGGCCACCAGGGAAGAACAGATCGCCATTGCCGAGATCACCCGGCAGCGGCAGGGCTGGGGCGCCTGGCCCGCGTGCACCGGCCGGCTCGGCATCAGCTGACCTGCACCGGACCCGGGGGCCGCGGCGCGGTTGATAGATTCTCGAGGTGTCCGAACCTGAAATTTCCGCTCGTGGGAGTGCGGCGCTCCTCGGGCCCGCCGAGGTGCGGGTGCTCGCCGAACGGTTCGGGGTGCGACCGACCAAGCAACTCGGGCAGAACTTCGTGCACGACGCGAACACGGTGCGGCGGATCGTCGCGGCCGCGGGAGTGGGGCGCGGGGACGTGGTGCTCGAGGTCGGCCCCGGTCTCGGTTCGCTGACCCTCGCGCTGCTGGACGTGGTGGACTCGGTGGTCGCGGTCGAGATCGATCCCGTGCTGGCGCGTCATCTTCCCAAGACTGTCGCCGACCGGGCGCCGGATCTGGCGGCCCGCCTGTCGGTGGTCGAGGCGGACGCGCTGCGCGTCACCGCCGCGGACCTGCCCGCCGCGCCGACGGCGCTGGTGGCCAACCTCCCGTACAACGTGGCGGTGCCGGTGCTGCTGCATCTGCTGGCCGAATTGCCCACCCTCGCGGTCGCTTTGGTGATGGTGCAGGCCGAAGTGGCCGATCGGCTGGCCGCCGAGCCCGGCAACCGCACCTACGGCGTGCCCAGCGTGAAGGCGGGCTTCTTCGGGACGGTCCGGCGTGCCGGAGCGGTGGGCACCCAGGTGTTCTGGCCGGTGCCGCGAGTCGAGTCGGGTCTGGTGCGGATCGATCGCTTCGCCGAGCCGCCGTGGCCGATGGACGCCGAGCATCGCCGCCGCGTCTTCGAAGTCGTCGACGCCGCTTTCGCGCAGCGCCGCAAGACCCTGCGCGCCGCGCTGGCCGCCTGGGCTGGTTCGCCCGCTGAAGCGGAGCGTCGTCTGGTCGCCGCGGGCATCGCCCCTACGGCTCGCGGTGAAACCCTCGACACCGCGGCCTTCGTCCGGTTGGCCGCTCAGGCGTAGCGCGTCGCGAAACAATGGCTCCCCGCGCCGGACTGCCGGTGCGAGGAGCCACGCGGCGGGTCAGACGGCGACTTCGTAGCCCGCTTCGTCCACGGCGGCGACGACGTCGGCGTCGGCGATCGGCGCGGTGCTGTCGACGCGCACCGCGCCGCTGGCGAGGTCCACATCCACGCTGGTCACGCCGTCGATCTTGCCGATCTCGGTCTTGACGGAGCTGACGCAGTGCCCGCAGGTCATCCCCGTGACGGTGTAGGTGGTGGTGGGCATGTCCGACTCCTTCGCATCCAAATTCTCATACGGGCGGGGGGTACCCCGACTCCTGAAACATACCCCCAGCGGGTATGGTCATGCAAGGGTGGCGTCGCACTGAGTGTCCCCCGCGGAGTGCGAAATTCGACGCGGTCGGCGTTCTCGCGGGCGAACACCACGGACAGCACCCTCGGCTGATCGGCTCTACCGAGTCGGCCGGGCGCGGTCCGGCCGGGGACTACACACCCTCGGCAAGTTCCAGCCAGCGCTCTTCGGCCGTCTCCTTCTCCGCCAGCACTTGCTTGAGCTCCGCGCCCAGGGTGACCAGTTTGTCCGGCTCGGTGGCCGCGTCGGCCAGCGCGGAGTGCAGACGCTGTTCGCGTTCGGACAGTTTGTCGATGGCGCGTTCCAGCCGGGTCAGCTCCTTGCGGGCCGCGCGGTAGGCGGCCGAGTCGGTGGCGGGCGCGTCGGCGGGTTTGGTCTCCGGCGTGGCGGCGCGGGTCCGGCTCGCCGCGAGGGCCGCGCGCTTGGCGAGGTACTCCTCGATGCCCCCGGGCAAGTTCGTCAGCTTGCCGTCGCCGAACAGCGCCCAGGTGGAGTCGCAGATCCGCTCGATGAGGTACCGGTCGTGGCTGATCACCACCAGGGTGCCCGCCCAGTTGTCGAGCAGGTCCTCCAACTGTTGCAGGGTGTCGATGTCCAGGTCGTTGGTCGGCTCGTCGAGCAGCAGCACGTTCGGTTCGGACATCAGGATGCGGGTCAGTTGCAGGCGCCGCCGCTCGCCGCCGGACAGGTCGCCGACCGGCGTGCGCTGGCGGGCGGGGCTGAACCCGAGCCGCTCGGCCAGCTGGCCCGCCGAGATCTCCTTGTCGCCCAGCATGATTCGCTGTGCGATCTGCTGCACCGCCTCCAGCACGCGCAGGTCGGTCGGCAGGTCGTCGAGTTCCTGGCGCAGCCAGCCGATCTGCACGGTCTGGCCTTGGACGCGCTTGCCCGCGGCCAAGGTCGTGTCGCTGTCGCCCGCCAGGGCGCGCAGCAGCGTCGTCTTGCCCGAGCCGTTGACGCCGACCAGGCCGACACGCTCGCCCGGCGCCAGCCGCCAGGTCAGGTCCCGCACCAGCTCCCGGCCATCCGGCGTGGTGAGCGTGGCGTCCTCCAACTCCACGACGACGCGACCGAGGCGCTTGCGCGCGAAGGCCGCCAGCGAGACGCTGTCGCGCGGCGGCGGCACGTCGGCGATCAGGGCTTCGGCGGCCTCGACCCGATAGCGCGGCTTCGAGGTGCGCGCCTGCGGGCCGCGCCGCAACCAGGCCAGTTCCTTGCGGGCCAGGTTGCGCCGCCGGGCCTCGGAGGCGTCCGCCTGGCGGGCGCGCTCGGCGCGGGCGAAGATCCAGTCGCCGTAGCCGCCCTCGTAGCTCTCGACCTTGCCGCCGACCACTTCCCAGGTGCTGGTGGCCACGGTGTCGAGGAACCAGCGGTCGTGGGTCACCACGACCAATGCGCTGCGTCGGCCGAGCAGATGCGCGGCCAGCCATTGCACGCCCTCCACGTCCAAGTGGTTGGTCGGCTCGTCGAGCACCAGCAGGTCCAGTTCGCGCACCAGCGCGGCGGCGAGCGCGACCCGGCGCCGCTCACCGCCGGACAGATTGTCCACCCGGGTGTCCATGCCGAGATCGGCGATGCCGATGCCTTCCATCACCGAGCGGATGCGCGGGTCGGCGGCCCATTCGTGTTCGGCGACCTCGTCGGTCATGGCGTCGTCGGCCAGCCCGGCCAGCACCACCGAACCGACCGTCGCGCCCGCGGGCAGTACGCCGCGCTGGGTGACCACGGCCATGCGCAGGCCGCCGAGCCGGCTGACCCGGCCGCTGTCGGGTTCCTCGATGCCGGTGAGCACCTCGAGCAGGGTGGTCTTGCCGCCGCCGTTGAGGCCGACGACTCCGATCCGTTCGCCCGCGTGCACGCCGAGCGAGACGTTGTCCAGCAGCGGCTTGATCCCGAAGCTCTTGTGGACCTGTTCGAGGTTGATCAGGTTGGACATGGATCCTTCCGTGTCTTGCGCGGGCGGGCCGATGATCGCCCCGGGCCAGCGTACCGACCTGCGCCGGTCGCCCGTCGGCCCGGCGAAGGGCGGCGCGCTTGCGTGACGAACGATGTTCGTTTAGATTGAGCGCGAACGAACAGTGTTCGTTCAGTGCAACCGAATCGGCGCTCCCCAGAAGTACAGCCGCAGAGTGGGACGCCCGCCTCGGATCGAGGCGTCGGCGGGCGGCACCCATTCCCTTTCGCTCTACCTCTGGAGGATTGCCATGCATGTCGGCCTCGGCCTGCCCATTTCCGATCCCGCCGCGTTGCTCGACTGGGCCCGGCGCGCCGACGCGGGCCCGTTCCGCACCCTCGGCCTGCTCGACCGGCTGGTCTACGACAACCCTGAACCGTTGATCGCGCTGGCCACGCTCGCCGGCGCGACCAGCCGTGTCCAGGTGCAGACCGAAGTGCTGCTCGCGCCGCTGCGCGACCCGGTGCTGCTCGCCAAGCAGGTTGCCACCCTGGACCGGATGTCCGGCGGGCGCCTGGTGCTCGGTCTCGGCGTCGGCGGTCGCGCCGACGACCACCGAGCGTCGGGCACCGAGCTGCGCACGCGCGGCCGCCGCATGGACGAGCAGCTCGCGCTCATGCGCCGCCTGTGGGCGGGCGAGCCGTACGACGCGGAGTGCGGACCCATCGGCCCCGCGCCGCTGCGCCCGGAAGGGCCCGAGATCCTGTTCGGCGGCTTCCAGCCCGCCGCGCTCGACCGTATCGGGCGGTGGGGCGGCGGATTCCTCGCCGCCGTTCCGCCCTCCTGGGCGGGCAAACTCTTCGATACCGCGCGCCGTTCCTGGACCGACCACGGCCGAGCGGGTGAACCGAGGATCGTCGCCCAGGTCAACGTCGCCCTCGGTCCCGATCACGTGATCGAGGACGCTCGCGCGTCGATGGGCGCCTACTACGGGTTCAGCGACTACACCGAGGGCATCCTCGCGGGCCTGCTCACCACGCCCGCGCAGATCCGCACCACCATCGCCGAATTCGGCGACCTCGGCGCGGACGAAGTGATGTTCTATTGCTACGGGCGCGATGCCGACCAGGTCGATCGCCTCGCCGACGCGCTGCCCTGAGCGGCGCGGTGCACGAGTCCCGGAGAACCGGGCGGTCAGCGGAATCCGGTCGCTCCCGGGACCGGTCGCGTATTCCGGTGGTAGCGGCAACGTGCGCATTCGCGCGTTCGTCCCGGTGCCACGCGGACCGGGATGCACCTGCCGCTGTGCAGCGCTCGCCCCGTCGCCGTTCGGAGGGATAACCGCGCGGTAGCCACAACCGTGGTCGACTGGGGTGTTTCGACCTTCCCGGCCGCGCCGCACGCCTCGCCCCCGACCGCGGTGTCGGCGACCGCCCGTTTTTGTGTGGGTCGAGCGGTGATCGTCGCTTCTCTGATGAGTCGACGCTGGGCATACGCGGGCACGGGATCGTCGGCTGTTCATGTCCGGCGGCGGGCGCGAGTTCGCCCGCCGCCGTGCCCGGCGTCGGCCTTGTGCGACGGTCGGTGCTAGCCCGACGGTCGGGCTGAGGATGCGCATGCGGCGGGGGTTCGCCAGCTGTCCGCTCGCTGCGGTGGATGGCTGCGCTCGGTGGATGGGGTGTCTGCGACTTGGCCCGGGCTACCGGGGATATGGGGCCGGTCAGTGCTCGCCCGACGGTCGGGCTGAGGATGTGTCTGCGCCGGGGTTCGCCAGCCATCCGCACGCGGCGGTGGACGCCCGAGCCTGGCGGATGCGGTGGCTCGTTCCGGGTCTCGGCGGTATGCGGCCGGTTAGTGCTTGCTCGACGGGTCGGCGCTGAGGATGCGCGCACCCGGCACGGGTCCGCTGGCCGTCCGCACGCTGCGGCAGACGCCGGCGCCGGCGAGTTCGGCGGCCACCGAGATCGCCGATTCCTCGCTCTCGCACAGGAACGCGCAGGTGGGACCGGAGCCGGACACCAGCCCGGCCAGCGCGCCTGCGGTCACGCCCGCGCGCAACGTGCGGCGCAGCTCCGGTTTCAGCGACACCGCGGCCGCCTGGAGATCGTTGCCGAGCAGGGGCGCGAGCTGCCGCGGGTCGCCCGAGGCCAGAGCTTGCATCAGCTCTTGCGGCTCGCCGAGCCGGGGCGGTTCGCCGTGCTCGCGCAACCGGTCCAGCTCGGCGAACACCGCGGGGGTGGACAGGCCGCCCTTGGCGAAGGCGAGCACCCAGTGAAAGGTGTTGCGCGACAGCACCGGCAGCAGGCGCTCGCCGCGGCCGGTGCCCAGCGCGGTGCCGCCGTGCAGGGCGAACGGCACGTCGCTGCCGAGTTCGGCCGCCACCGCCCCCAGTTCATCCCTGGACAACCCCAGGTCCCACAGCTCGTTCAGGCCGACCAGCGCGGCGGCGGCGTCGGCGCTGCCGCCCGCCATGCCCCCGGCCACCGGAATGCCTTTGGCGATGGCGATTTCCACCAGGGGAGCGCGGCCGCCGAGGTGCGCGAGCCGTACGGCCGCCTTCCAGACCAGGTTCGTCCGGTCGGTCGGCACTTCCGCGGCGCCCTCTCCGGTGACCCGGACGGTCAGCGAACCCGACGGCGAGATCTCCAGATCGTCGCTCAGGGACAGTGCTTGGAACACCGTGGTCAGGTCGTGGTAGCCGTCGGCACGCAGGTCGCCCACTCCGAGATGGAGGTTCACCTTCGACGGCGCCCGCACGGTGACGGGACTAGGCACAACTGACAGCACGGTGCTCAAGCCTAATGGGAGCGGCCGGGCGACGCCGGTCCGTAGCTCGCACCGAGGCGGGCAGCCGAAGGCCCGGCTTCCCGGCGCGTCAGAGCAGTGCGCCGCCGGTGGCATCGATCCACTGGCCGGTCACCCACCGCGCCTCGTCGGAGGCGAGGAACCCGACTACATCGGCCACGTCGGCGGGCTGGCCCACGCGGTGCAGCGGGGACATCGCCGCCACCGCCGCCTGGGTCTCGGCGTCGCGCAGCCAGTGGGCGTTCATGTCGGTGTCGATGATGCCGGGCGCCACCGCGTTCACGGTGATGCCGCGTGCGCCGACCTCCTTGGCGAGCACGCTGGTGAAGCTGTCGATCGCGGCCTTGGTCATGGTGTAGGCGATCAGTTGGGGCATGTGCGCGCCGTGCGTGAGGCCGGTGGAGATGTTGACGATCCGGCCGCCCGTACGCAACCGGTCCAGCCCGAGGCGGGTGATGAAGAAGGGCGCCTTGGCGTTGATCGCGAAGACCCGGTCGAACGCCGCCTCGTCGGTCCCGGCGATGGGCTCCCGGATGACGTCGGCGCCCGCGTTGTTCACCAGGATGTCCAATCCGTCGGCGTGCGCGTCGAACGCCGCCCACAGCGCCTGCGCGTCACCCGGCACGCCCAGTTCGGCCCGGATGGCGAACGCCGCGCCGCCCGCCGCCTCGATCGCGGCCACGGTCGCCTTCGCCGCCTGCTCGTCGGCGTTGTAGTGGACCGCCACGCGTGCGCCGTCGCGCCCGAGTCGTTCGGCGATCGCCCGGCCGATGCCCCTGCTGCTCCCGGTCACCAGTGCCGTCTTGCCCGTCAGTGCGCCCATCGCGAAATCCTTTTCTCTAGCGGTCGCTACAGAAAGCACGGTAGCACATTGTCTAGTGATCGCTATAGAATTCTTCGCATGAGTACGCCGACGCGGGGACGGCCGCGCTCTTTCGACCGGGACGCGGCGCTGGAACAGGCCATGCGGCTGTTCTGGACGCGCGGGTACGAGGCGACATCGATCGGCGACCTGACCGCGGCCATGGGGATCGGCGCGCCGAGCCTGTACGCGGCGTTCGGCGACAAGAAGACGCTGTTCGCCGAAGTCGTCGCCACCTTCGGCGCGCGCTACGGCGGATTCGTCGCGCGGGCACTCGCCGAGGAGGACACCGCGCGGGCGGCGGTCCGGCGCATCCTGCGCGAGGCGGCCAGGGAGTACACCCGGCCGGACTGCCCGCACGGGTGCCTGGTGATCAGCGCGGGCGTCAACACCACCAGCGCCGAGGTCGCCGAACTCCTGCGCGACATGCGCAACCGGAACATCGACACGTTCGCCGCGCGCATCCAGGCCGACATCGACGCGGGCCTCCTGCCCGACCACCTGGACGCGCGCACGCTGGCCCGCTACGTCGGCACGGTGATGCAAGGCATGTCCCAGGCAGCGCGCGACGGCGCGAGCCGGGCCGAACTCGATGGGGTGGCCGAACTCGCGCTGCGCGGCTGGGGAGCCTAGTGGCCGGAGGCCCGGCCGTCCTGCACCACCACCGGCAGGCAGATGCGCACGAAGTCCGCGCCGAAATCGGTGAGCACCACACTGCGGTAGATCACCTTGGTGCCGAAGCCGGAGCGCTTCAGCATCTCCCGCACCGGTGACTGCGCCTCCAGCAGCTGGTACCGGTTCGGGTTGCCGACCGGCTCACGCGCGTGCTCGATCAAACCCAGTCTGCGCAGGTTGGTCAGGTACTGCTGGATCCGGTTCGGGAAGCGCAATCCGGCGTGCTCGCCGATCAGCGTGAGCATCGAGCCGAGGCGCTCGGAGCCGAGCGCGCGCGGGCGGCCGGTGCGGATGTCGATCGAGGGCTGCGGCCCGTCCAGGTGCAGGAAACGCAGGATGCGCGCCTCGTCCGGGGTGAGTTCGGCGAGCATGCCAGCGAAGGCCGGGTGGTTGTCGTCCTCGCCGTGCGGGCTGGCCGACAACCGCAGCAGCGCGGCGCCCTGCTCACGCAGCGTGGGCACGGCTTCCTGCGCGGGCGGCTGTGCGGCGGCGGGCAGGCCGAGCGCTTTGCGCATCGCGTCGCGGACCTCGGATTCCGCCTCGGCCAGGACTTCTCGCGGCGGCGCTCCCTCGATGCTGCGGCGCACCACGGTGGAGGTGACGCCGACCGCGGTGCCGACGCCCCACGACGTCACCCCGGTGACGGCGGTCCACGCGACCCGTGCGACGCCCGTCGCGGCACGCACGGTGGCCACGGGAACCGTTACCCGTCTGGATAACTCGTCGGGATGAGTGAGCTCCGATGCCGGCCGCCGGGCGATCTCCTGCGATGGCGCGGCGTTCGCCGCCGTCGCGTCGAGGTGCTCGACGGCCTCGATATCGCCGTCGTCCGGACCCGCTACAGCCATGATGTCGCCACTCCCGTTCCGAAGATCAGGATATGAGCGTATCCGGCGAACAGCCCCAGCACGCCGCCATGGACGAAAAGAAGCCATTCATCTTGCTTGATGGCCGCGCGGAGCATGTCGACGAAGTCCGGCGGCGACAACATCGCCATCTGCCTGGCGATGTACTCGTTGATCTGCCTGCCCTGGCGGACGTTGAACTCCGGGTCGGCGAACGCGATCGGCGCGATGGCCATGGCTTCGCTGGTGAACGTCGATTGCAGCGAGTCGTATTCGCGGCTGCCGAGCATGAACTTGACCGCGGGACGCGCGGGGCCGAGGGCGCGGTCGGCGGCCGGGCGCAGCGTGTCCTCCAGCATCTGCATGGTGCGATCCGAGCGGGGGCCGTTGAGCAACTCGTCACCGATATTCGCCACCGTGATCACCTGGCTGGAAACCAATTCCGCGTATCCGTCGGTGATTTCGGACTTGCGTTTGATCAGCAGGCCCTGCCGCCACGGAACCCACCACTTCGGATATGCGGGCGCGAAGATCATATTGATGCCGATCCAGTTGACCACCCATCCGATGATCACGCCGCCGATCGGCAGCACCACCAGGCTGGACCAGCCGGTCAGATGCAGGACGGCGACCAGCAGCACGCCCATCGGCGCGCCGAAGTAGAAACCGAAGTTCTGCATGAATCGCAGTTCCTTCGCGCCGAGCACCTGGAACAGGGTGTTGAGCAGATGCGGCCGGGCCTGGAAGTAGCGGATCACCATCTGCTTCACATCGAGCAGCTGATCGATATTCGCGCCCAATTCCTCGGTCAGCTCGCGCAGGATCTCCGGCAGCTGCTGGCGCACCCGCGCGTGCACCATGTCGCGCACCTGGGCGGGCAGGTTGTACCAGAGCTGCGGATGCTCGCGGCGCAGGATGTCCTCGACGATGTCCTTGATCTGCGCGTCGGCGATGCTCGCGAGGTGCTCGGCCAGCTTGTCCGGCTCGAGTTCCCGGTAGAAGTCGGCCACGCTGCCGAGTTTGGCCAGGCCCTTGTCGACCGCGATGCTGGCCATCTTGTCCGCACGCGAGGGAACGATGCCCTGCCAGCCGAACCGGCCGTCGTAACTGAGCAACGGGAGGACTTGAATTCGCTTGGGAAGGAAGGGATACAGCGCGCGCAGGCCGGGAACTCGGACGCCGTGGAAGGCGACCGGCTTGAACAGCATGAGCACGCCGGTCCAGTTGGTGATGTAGCCGATCACCCCGGTGAAAAGCGGTATCGTCACGAGCTCGAGGAGGATCGTGGGGTGGATTCCGAATACGCTCTCTAACACGACACCCTCCTGCCGATACACCGGTGATCGCCGCCTCACCGGCACCCAAAACTAGCACCCCCTCGGCGCAGAAACCCTATTGCGCGCCGCGTGCCGGTCGCACTGTCCGAGTCAGGCGGTGCGAATGACCCGCGACACAAGGGGAAGTAATCTGTGGAGCGGATTCGTTCCCCCGGCGATATCGGAGAAAACGTGGCAGACGACAGGACCGGACAGGACGTGGCCCGGCCAGGTTCTCGCGCCGTCGAGCGCAGTTCGGATGTCGAACAGCGGCAGATCAGCAACGAGGCACGGCTGATCCGCGGCGTGTTCCGGGCGGCAGGCGTGGCCGCGGGCACCGTCATGCGCGGAAGCCAATGGGCGGTCGGCACGACCTACGAGGTCACCAGGGAGATCACCCAGGCGGCGCTGGACGGGGAGTCCTCGGCCGAGATCGCCGAGCGGACCGGAAACGCGTTGCGCTCCATCGCCCGCAGCGCGCTCGGCGTCACCGAGGGCTCGGTCCGGGAAATCGTCAGCTACGTCCCGACGTCCAACGGCCCCGCTTCGTCGCAGCAGGCGCTGACCGTCGGCCCCTACCTGCGCTCGGCGAGCACCGAGGAGCTGCGCCGCCGCGGCGACGCGCTGCTGGCCAGGTCCGCCGACGTCTACTTCACCGAGGACGTGCACCCCGCCTACGACCGCATCCTCGACGAGCTCGCGCCCGACGAGGCGCGCATCCTGCGCTTCATGGCGCTCAACGGGCCGCAGCCGTCGGTCGACGTGCGCACCAACCGTCCGCTGGGGATCGGCTCGGAACTGGTGCAGGGCGATCTCACCTCGGTGCCGGAGCAGGCCGGCGTGCGCTACCCGGATCGCGCCCGGTCCTACCTGATCAACCTCAACCGCCTCGGGCTCACGCTGACCTCGGACGATCCGGTGGTGCTGAGCCGGTACATGGTGCTGGAGGTGCAGCCGGTGGTCGAGGCGGCGCTGAAGAAGGCGGGCCGGGCGCCGAAGATCGTCCGCAAGAGTCTCCGGCTGACCGAGTTCGGCGAGGACTTCTGCCGCACCTGCTTCACGATCGGCAGCTGACGCCGCGGAGTTGATCTTCGTCGGAAGATTCTCCTCGCCGTGATAGCAATCTGATACAACTCTCCCAATCCGGCACTCGGGATGGGATTGTGGAGGTATGGATCAGCGAAACGGCGGGCAGGGGCGCGGCGACCCCGGTGTGGGCATCGCTGGGCAAGCGCGTAACGAGTGGGACACGGACTCCGGTGGGCAGGGGCGCGACGATCCGGGATTTCCCCGGGACGAGCGCGGCGGCGTCGACCTCGATCCGGGTGGATCGGAGCAGGACGAGCGGGAGCGTGACATCGACCCGGTCGGCCCCGACCGGCGCGGCGGGCAGCGGGCGACGAGCACGGGTGAGCGGGATCCCGACGACCGGCGCGCCGATGAGCGCCTGCGCTTCGACGCGGGACCGATCGACTTCGGGCAGGTGCGCGACGATCCGCGGCCGCGCGGCCGCGACGCGGAACCCGAACTGGACGACATCGCGGCGATCGCCCGGCTGAAGTACCGGTACCTGCGCACCCTCGACACCAAATCATGGGATGAATTCGCCGACACCATGATCCCCGAGGCCACCGCGACCTACAGCGAATACCTGCAGTTCGAATCGCGCGAGGCGTTCATCGCGTTCATGCGCAACACGCTCGGACCGCACGTGATCACCGAGCATCGCTGTGACCACCCGGAGATCGATGTCGACGGCGACAGCGCCACCGGCACCTGGTATCTCGCCGACACGGTCCTCATCCCGGCCCACAACATGCTGCTGCGTGGCGCGGCCTTCTACACCGATCGCTACGTCCGCTGCGACGACCGGCGCTGGCGGATTTCGCACACCGGCTACGAACGCACCTACGAGGTGGTGCTGTCCCTCAGCGACCTGCCCAGCCTGCGCCTGACCTCCAGCCGCTGGGGCCTGATCGCGCGAGAAGACGGGATCGCCTCGATCCAACGCGACCCGGGCACCGCGCCGCTGCGGCCGGAGTCCGAGGCCGGCTGACTCAGTCGGCGGTGGCCACCAGGGGCTCCAAGGTGAGCGCCGGGTGCTCCTTCTCGATGTATTGCAGCCGCCACTTGTCGCTGAACAGCGCGAGCAGCGCACCGTCTGAGCGGGTGAAGACCTCCACCCCGCGCTGCCGCCCGAGTTCCTCCGCCGACGCGGCGTCGGTGCGCCGGGCCAGCGTGTAACCGAGGTGCTCCATCGTGGTCTCCACGTTGAACTCCGTGAGCATGCGCGCGGTCACCACTTCGAACTGCATCGGGCCGACGGCCGCCAGGACCGGCGAGGCGTCGCCGCGGATGTCGTTGCGCAGCACCTGCACGACGCCCTCGGAGTCGAGCTGATCCACGGCCTTGCGGAACTGCTTGTATTTGCCCGCGGTGCGGGCCCGCAGCACGGCGAAATGTTCCGGCGCGAACGACGGGATCGGCGGGAACTCGACCTTCTTGTCCACGAACAGCGTGTGTCCCGGAGCCAGCGCCGTCGCGTTCACCAGGCCCACCACGTCGCCCGGGTATGCGGTGTCGACGGTGGCGCGCTCGCGGCCGAACACGGTCAGGGCGTACTTCGTGGCGAACGGCCGCCCGGTCTGCGCGTGGGTGACCACCATGCCGCGTTCGAACTCGCCGGACACGATCCGCATGAACGCGAGGCGGTCGCGGTGGGCGGCGTCCATGCCCGCCTGCACCTTGAACACCACCGCGCTGAACGGGTCGCCGGTCTCGCGCGGCTTGCCCTCGATGTCGGGCCGCGGCCCCGGGGCGGGCGCGAGCGCCACCAGGGTCTCCAGCAGCTGCCGTACGCCGAAGTTCAGCATCGCGGAGGCGTAGATGACCGGTGAGGTCTGCCCGGCGAGGAACAACTCCTGGTCGTGGTCCTGGCCGGTGGCCGAGAGCAACTCGCTCTCCTCCGCGGCCGTGGTCCACGGCTCGCCTTCGCGCGCCTCGGCGGCCTCGGGGGTGAGCGACTCCTCCGGCGCGATGGTCGCTCCGCCCGCGGTGCGGGTGAAGTGGATGTATTCCAGCGGCGCGCCGTCCGGGCCGCGGCGCAGCAGACCACGGAAGTCTCCCGCGATGCCGACCGGGAGGAACAGCGGAGTGGGGGTGAGGCCGATCCGCTCGTTGATCTCGTCGAGCAGTTCCAGGGGCGCCCGGCCCGGCCGGTCCCACTTGTTGATCACGGTGATCACCGGGATGCCCCGGTGGCGGCAGACCTGGAACAACTTCAGAGTCTGCGGCTCCAAGCCCTTGGCCGCGTCGATCAGCATCACCGCCGCGTCGACGGCCGTGAGTACCCGGTAGGTGTCCTCGGAGAAGTCGGAGTGCCCGGGGGTGTCGACCAGGTTGATGACGCTGTCCACGTCCGAGCCCGCGGCGCGGTAGTTGAACTGCAGCGCGGTCGAGCTGACCGAGATGCCGCGCGCCTTCTCCATCTCCATCCAGTCCGAGACCGTGGACTTGCGCCCGGCCTTGCCGTGGATCGCGCCCGCCTCGGAGATCATCCGCGCGTGCAGGGCCAGCGCCTCGGTGAGCGTGGACTTGCCCGCGTCGGGATGGGAGATCACCGCGAACGTGCGCCGGCGGGCTACCTCGGCGGGCAACCCGCGGGATGCGGGCGCGACAACACCCTCAGGGGAGGCGCTCAACGCAAGACAACCTTTCGCAGACGACCGATCGGGCAACCACGCCAGCGTACGCGACGCGCGCGAGCGCGAGCCGAACCGCCGGTGACCACCCGATTCCAAGACGGCCCCGGCGCTGGGGTATGGTGTTCGGGTTGTCTCGGCGAGGGTGTCCGCAGACCAGTTTTGCGACACCGTGATCGACGCGGCGCGGCTTCCGGCCGTCCTCGTTCGGTCTTCGCCCCGACGAATAGACCCTCCCGTCAGGTGTGCGGAACCCCTGACGTGTAACTGACAGCCCGGAAGAGCCGTAGGAGTAGATCCAGTCATGTCCGACGTCAACCTTCTCGAAGCATCCGTACGCACCGAGTTCGGCAAGGGCGCTGCCCGCCGCACCCGTCGTGCGGGCAACGTCCCGGCCGTGCTGTACGGCCACCAGGCCGACCCGCAGCATCTCTCGGTGAACGCCCAGGCCTTCGCCGCCATCCTGCGCGAGCACGGCACCAACGCGGTGCTGAACCTGGTCATCGACGGCAAGAAGCAGCTCGCCCTGACCAAGTCCGTCGTGGTGCACCCGATCCGCCGCTACATCGAGCACGCCGACCTGCTGATCATCAAGCGCGGCGAGAAGGTCACCGCCGACGTGAACGTCACCGTCACCGGCGACGCCGCCCCCGGCACCCTGGTCACCCAGGAGGCCACCACCGTCTCCGTCGAGGCCGACGCGCTGAAGCTGCCGGAGGCCATCGAGGTCTCCGTCGAAGGTGTCGAGGCGGGCACCCAGATCACCGCGGGCGCGCTGCAGCTGCCCGAGGGCGTCGACCTGGCCGCCGACGCGGAGACCCTGATCGTCAACGTGATCGCCGCCCCGGCCGCCGAGCCCGTCGAGGGTGAGGGTGCTGCCGAGGCCGAGGGCGAGAGCGCTGAGTAGTACCGAATCGTCTGCCGGGCCCGCGCTGGTGGTGGGACTGGGCAACCCCGGTCCCGAATACGAGCGCACCCGGCACAATGTCGGTTTCCTGGTCGCCGACGTGCTCGCGGAGCGCGTCGGCGGCCGTTTCGGTGTGCACAAGAAATCCGGCGCCGACCTGCTGCAGGCGCGGCTGGACGGGCGCCAGGTGCTGATCGCCAAGCCGCGATCGTTCATGAACCTGTCCGGGCGGCCGGTGGCCGCGCTGGCGAAGTTCTTCTCCGTGCCGCCGGCCGAGGTGATCGTCGTGCACGACGAGCTCGACCTGCCGTTCGGCGCGATCCGGCTCAAGCGCGGCGGCGGCGAGGGCGGGCACAACGGTCTTCGCTCCGTGTCCTCCGCCCTGACCACCAAGGACTACCTGCGCACCCGGATCGGCATCGGTCGCCCGCCGGGCCGCCAGGATCCGGCCGACTACGTGCTGAAGCCGTTCTCCGCGCCGGAGCGCAAAGAGGTCCCGGTGATCGTCGAGCAGGCCGCCGACGCGGTGGAACTGCTGCTGCGCGTGGGTCTGGAGACCGCGCAGAACCAATTGCACTGAGCGGCAAACTCATTCAGGACGCGAGGCGCCGGGCGGTCAGCCGCGGGGCAGATGCATCGCGGTCGCGGCCCTGCGCAGTTTCCCGGAGGAGGTCTTCGGCAGTGCGCCGGGGCCGAGGACGGTGACGGTGCGCGGGCGGGCGCCGACCTCCGCGAACACCGAGTGCACGATCTCGCGCTCGATCCGCTTGACCTCGTTGGGGTCCTGGTGGCTGCCGCTCTCCACCACCACGGCGAAACTCTCCCGCTGATGACCCGCGTCGAGGCGCACCGCCACCGCGTTGCCGGGCCGGACGCCGCGCACCCGCGTCGCCGCGCGCTCGATGTCGGTGGGGTAGATGTTGCGGCCACCCATGATGATCACGTCTTTGATCCGGCCGCACACCACGATCAGCCCCTCGTCGGTGAAGTAGCCGATGTCGCCGGTGTCCAGCCAGCCATCGGCGTCCTGGGCCGATTGGAATCCGTCCACCGTCACGTAGCCGGACGTGACCGCCGGGCCGCGCAGTTCGATCACGCCCACCGAGCGGGCGGGCAGCGGTTGACGCTCGCTGTCGACGATCCGGCCCTCCAGGTGGTCGACCAGATAGCCGAGCGTGGGCAACCTGCGGATGTTGGCGGGCTGGCCGTGCTCCTCCGGCACGGGCACCGCCTTGCCGATCGCCTCCAGCAGGTCGGCGTCGATCACGTCGACCACCTGTCCGTGCCCGGGGTCGGGAATCGACACGGCCAGCGTGGTCTCGGCCATGCCGTAGACCGGGGTGAGGGCCATCGGGTTGAGCCCGAAGCGTTTGCCCGCCTCGGCCAAGGCGTCCATGGTGTCCGGATCCACCGGTTCGGCGCCGTTCCACATGTAGCGCACGCTGCTGAGGTCGAACGCGCCGTCGTCGGCCTGGCGCAGCCGCCGGGCCAGCAGTGAATAGGCGAAATTCGGCGCGGCGGTGACGGTTCCACGGTACTTGCTGATCAGCTCGGCCCACAGCAGCGGCCTGGTGAGGAAGTCCAGCGGCGTCACGCACACCACTTCCGCGCCGAATTGCATGGGGACGCTGAGGAACCCGACCATGCCCATGTCGTGGAACAGGGGCAGCCAGCTGACCATCACGTCGTCGTCGAGCTGGAATTTCACCCGGTCGAACATGGCGTAGGCGTTGACGTAGAAGTTCTCGTGCGTGATCCGCACCGCCTTGGGCGATCCGGTCGAACCGGAGGTCAACTGCTGCAACGCGATATCGCCCTCGACGGTGGGCACCGGGTCGACGTCGGGGCCGTCGGGCAGCTGGTCGATGCGCACCACGGTGATGCCGCGTTCGCGCAGCAGCGGTTCGGCCGCCTCGAACGGAGCGCCCAGCACGACCGCGCGCGCTTCGATCATGGTCAGCACGGTCTCGGTGTCCCGCGCCCACACCACCAGATCGGTGCGCGGAGTGGGCTGGTGCAGCATGGTGATCGACGCGCCGCGCATCCAGACGGCCTGGCAGGCCGGGGCGATGTCGGCGGGCATGCCCGCGAGCACGCCCACCGCGTCGCCGTGCCCGATGCCCGCTTCGGCCAGCCCGCCCGCCATGCGCCGGGCGAGCCGGTGGATTTCGGCCCAGGTGCGGCGCAGCGGGGCGCCCGGCTCGCCGGTCACCAGTCCGCGTTCGGAGGTCTGTGCGGTTGCGTACATCTCGTCGGTGAACCTGCTCAAAGTCCCAACTCCTCTTCACCAACCGTTGCCGGGATCCGGCCTCCCCCAACTATCACGCCATAGTGGCCCAGCGTTAACCCCATTTCCAGGGGCGCAGGTCAGAGGCGTGAAATGACGGCCGGAAAGGTCGCGGCGTAGCGATCGACGTAGCACCGGCCCGATCGTGCGGCGAGTTCGCGCATCAGCTCGTCGGTCGCGGCGCGCACCAGGTGACGTTGCTCGGCGGGTGGGTAGCGGCGAGGGGCGGCGAACTCGATGCGCACTTTGGCGAAACGCAGCAGGCGGCTGCCGCGCGGGTTCACTCGGTCGGTGCCGGAGAGCGTCACCGGAACCACAGGCGCGCCGGTGGCCATGGCGACCCGCACGGCGCCGGTGCGGCCGCGATAGATCCGCCCGTCCGGTGAACGGGTGCCTTCGGGGTGGATCGCCCAGACCCCGCCGTCCGCCAGGATGCGGGTGGCCGCGGCCAACGCCGCGGCGGCCGCGTCCCCGCCGGTCCGATCGACGGGCACCTGTCCGGACACCGAGTAGAACCAGCGGTTGAATCGTCCGCGCACGCCTTCTCCGGTGAAGTACTCCTGTTTCGCGAGGAACGTGACGTGCCGGGGCACCACCAGCGCCAGGTACAGCGAGTCGATCACGGCGAGGTGGTTGGCCGCGATGATCACCGGCCCGGTTCGCGGAATGTGCTCCAGCCCAACGACCTCGGGTCTGCCGAGCAGCCGCAGCAGTGGGCCGAGCAAGACGTACTTGAACAGTGCGTACCACATGAAGACCTCCGGGAGCCGAGTGTGTAGACATTGTCTACCCGATCTTGTAGACAGTGTCTACGCCCGGGTGTGCCCGCGGCCCGGCCAGGCGTAGACAATGTCCACATGACTGGGAGCGAGTCGTTGCGGGATCGACTGGTCGACGTGGGCGTCGACCTGCTCGAAGAGGTGGGGGCCGCGCATCTTGGTCTGCGCGCGATCACCCGGGCGGCCGGCGTCTCCCACGGCGCGCCGCGGCGATACTTCCCGACGCACCGCGCACTGCTCGCCGCCATCGCCGCGCGCGGGTTCGCCGACCTGGAAGACCGGTTCGCGGCGGTGGAGGCCGAGTCGGCACGTGACCGTCTGACGCGGATGAGCGCCGAATACCTCGAGTTCGCCGTGCGGCGTCCGGAGATGTTCACCCTGATGTTCCGGCACGACCTGCTCGAAGGTTCCGGCGAGAATCTGCGGTCGGTCAGCCTGCCGCTGTTCGCGCGGTTCGCCGAGCTGGTCGGCGCGGCGGCGGCCTCGGACACGATCGATCCGCGCGACCGCGCTGTCGCCCTGTGGACCAACCTGCACGGCATCGCCACGGCGCAGGCCAATCGCAGCCTGCGCCTGGTCGGTCCGGGCGCCGACGCGGACGCGCTGGTGGCCAGGGCGCTCGCGGTGCACTTGGCCTGACTGTTCCGGGGCGGTCCCCGGCGGTTCAGGCTCGCAGGGCCGCCACCGCGGCGACGAAACGATCGAGTTCGTCGAAACCGACGAAGCAGTGCGGCGAGGCGCGTACGACCGAGGCGAGGCCGCGGCCGGTCATGTCCAGCAGGGTCGAACCGGCGTGACTGACCGTGACCGTGATGTCCTGCGCCAGCAGCCGGTCGCGCACCGCGACGGAGTCGACGCCGTCGACGGTGAACGACACGATGCCGCTGTGCCGGATGCCGAGGTCGCGCACGGTCACGCCGGGGATCTCCGGCAGCGCCTTGCGCAGGTGCTCGGCGCGGGCCGCGATCGCGGCGTAGACGTCCTCCGGGCCCAGTTCCAGCAGGTATCGCACGGCCGCGCCCAAGCCGAGCCGGGCCGCGACGTCGCACTCCCAGAACTCGAAGCGGCTCGCGCCGGGCGCGAGCCGGTAGTCCTGCGGTCCGGTCCATTCCGCGCTGTGCAGATCGAGCCGTGCGGGTTCCATCGAGCGCGCCAATTCCGGCCGCAGGTAGAGAAAGCCGGTGCCGCGCGGGCCACGCAACCACTTGCGACCGGTAGCCGACAAAGCGTCCACGCCGAGATCGGCCACGTCCAGGGGCAACTGTCCGGCGGACTGGCAGGCGTCCAGCAGCACCAGCGCGCCGACCGAGTGCGCGATCCGGGTGGCCTCGGCGGCCGGGTTCACCAACCCACCGTTGGTCGGCGCGTGCAGCACCGAGACCAGCTTGACCCGTTCGTCCACCAGCGCCGCCAGCGCGTCGAGGTCGATCTGCCCGCTGCCGTCGCTGGGGATCTTCTCCACCGTGGCGCCGGTGGCGCGGGCGCGCTGCAGGGCGGCGATGGCATTGCTGGCGTAGTCCGCCTCGGAGACCAGGACGCGGTCGCCCGCGGCGAGCGGGACCGAGTAGAAGAAGTCCGCCCACGAACGCGTGGCGCTGTCGCTGAGCGCGATGCTCTCGGGTTCGGCGTTGATCAGCGCGCCGATCGCGGTCTTGACGTCGGCGAGATCGTCGAGCCGCTCGTTCGCGGCGCGATAGCCGCCGATCTCCGCCTCCCGCCGCAGATGCTCGATCACGGTCTCGGTGACGACCCGCGGCGGCAGCGAGGATCCGGCGCTGTCGAGGAAGACGGGGCCGGGGCCGGGCCCGTCCACGCATCCGGGAGTGTCGGCTCGTACGCGATCGTCGTCCAGCATGGAGCCGACCTTATCGGGTGGATTGTTCGGCTGCGTGTCGATTTCTTGTCGGTCCGCGTGGCTACGCTGGATGGGTCGCCATACGCGAATTCCGGCGGGGGAGTGGAATACCACCGCGCAGAATGGCGATAACCGAAGAGCAGCGGACTACGTCCCGGAGCCCACTGGAGGTTGGCATGGCGGTCACGCTCGAGAGTCCTGAGTCGGCCGGTTGTGCCACCGAGCAGGGAGAACTGTCCTCCCGCGCGGCGGCGGAGGCATACATCGGCGGGGTGTGCTTCAAACTCGGACCACCAACGCTGATCGGCGCCGAACTCGAATGGCTCACGGTGCAGGGTGAGTGTTCGGCGGCCGGTCCTTCCGCGGCTCCGCGCCCCCAGCTGTCCGCCTTCGCGGACGCCCTCGGACCGTACGCACCACGGTCCATCGCCCCCGATTCGCCGGCACTCGCACTGCCGGGGGGCAGCCGGGTCACTCTCGAACCCGGCGGTCAGATCGAACTCTCCAGCGCTCCCTACGGCGCTGCCGCGCAGTTGTGTGATCGCCTGCGCGACGATGCCCGCTTGTTGCGGGAACTTCTCGAATCCCGGTCCATCCGCATGGTTTCCGTCGCCGCGGACGCGGACCGTCGTCCCAAACGCTTGCTCCAGCTCCCGCGCTACCGCGCGATGGAACGCTCCTTCGGCGGCATCGGTCCGTTCGGCAAGCTGATGATGTGCAACACCGCGGCCACCCAGGTCAGCGTCGACGCGGGCGCCGACCGCGCGGAGGTCACCGCGCGCTGGACCGCCCTGTACGCCGTCGGCCCGGCGCTGCTGGCCGCCTTCGCCTGTTCACCCGTCCTGCGTGGCGCGCCGCCCGGCGGCTGGGCGTCCCAGCGGATGCGGACCTGGCTGCGGCTGGACAACGCGCGCACCCGCCCGCCGGTGCTGGATTGGTCCGACCCGATCGCCGCGTACGGCAGATGGGCGCTGGACGTGCCGCTGCTGTGCGTGCGCCGACCCGACGGGGCCGCCGAACGCGGCGACGGCGAGGGATGGTCCGCGCCGCCCGGTGCGACCTTCGCCGACTGGCTGTCCGGCGCGTTGGACGACGAGGTCGGCCGCCGCCCGGGCATCGGCGACCTCGACTATCACTTGACCACGCTGTTCCCGCCGGTGCGCGCCTCGGGCCACCTGGAGATCCGCTACCTCGACGCCCAGCCGGGTGACGGGTGGACCGTCCCGGTGCACGTGATCGACGCGCTCATGTCCAGCCCGTCGGTGGTCGCGGAGGCGACTTCGATCGCCGCGCCCCTGGCCGCCCGCTGGGTCGATGCCGCCCGCTACGGATTGGCCGATCCGGACATCCGAGCCGCCGCGGTAGCCCTGCTGCGCCTGGCGGCCGAGCACACCGCGACCGACGACGCGGCACGTGCCGTGGAATCCGCCGCCGAACGATGTCGCCACGGCCGCATCCCGACCGACGGCGACACCGAGCACGGCCCCGACCCGGCGCCGCCGGAGGCTGCCCCGTGACCAGCAACCAGCCGCACTTTCCCTACAGCGCCCAGCCCGACCGGACCTGCGCGCGCCGAATCGCAGGCAGCCGCGGCCGCACCGACGCCGATCAGCACGAATCTCGGAGACGTTTCCCGTGACCACTTCCCATCCCGCATCCACCGACCACTCCGGCACCGAGCAGCTGCGCGACCGGATCGCCGAGGTGCTCACGCGCGCCCGGCAGCGCACCCACACCCTCACCGACTGCGTCGACGAGGCAGAACTGGTGGCCCAGCATTCGCGACTGATGAGCCCGCTGGTCTGGGATCTCGCGCACATCGGCAACCAGGAGGAACTCTGGCTCGTACGCGACGTCGGCGGACGCGACCCGGTGCGCTCCGACATCGATGAGCTCTACGACGCCTTCAAACACGCCCGCGCCAACCGGCCCGGCCTGCCGCTGCTCGATCCCGGCCAGGCTCGCGCGTACGTCGGCACCGTGCGCGACAAGGTCTGGGATGTGCTGGAGCGCAGCGAGCTACGGGGGCGTCCCTTGGTCGACGACGGGTTCGCCTTCGGCATGATCGCCCAGCACGAGCAGCAGCACGACGAGACGATGCTGGCCACCCACCAGTTGCGCGCCGGCGCCGCCGTGCTCTCCTCGGCGGCCGCACCGGCCGCGCCGGCGACGGTCACCGGGGAAGTCGTCATCCCCGCGGGCGAGTTCACCATGGGCACCTCCACCGAGGCGTGGGCGCTGGACAACGAGCGCCCTGCCCACCGCGTCCGGGTGCCGGGTTTCGCGATCGACGCGGCGCCGGTGACCAACGAGCAGTATCTGGCCTTCGTCGACGACGGCGGCTACGAGCGGCCCGAGCTCTGGTCCGAACGCGGCTGGGCGCATCGCGTCGAGGCGGGTCTGGTCGCGCCGCAGTTCTGGGAGCGCGACCCGTCCGGGCGCTGGTGGCGACGGGTGTTCGGGGTGATGACGCCGCTGCGGCCGCACCAGCCGGTCGTGCACGTGTGCTGGTTCGAGGCCGAGGCCTACGCCAACTGGGCGGGTAAGCGCCTGCCTACCGAAGCGGAATGGGAGAAGGCGGCGAGGTTCGATCCCGCTACCGGTGTCTCGCGCCGTTTCCCCTGGGGCGACGCCGATCCCGACGCCTCCACCGCGAACCTCGGGCAGCGCCATCTGGAACCCGCCGAAGTCGGCGCGTATCCGGCCGGCGCGTCTCCCGCGGGCGTGCACCAGCTGATCGGCGACGTATGGGAATGGACCGCTTCGGGTTTCGAGCCGTATCCGGGATTCCGCGCGTTCCCGTATCGGGAGTATTCCGAGGTGTTCTTCGGCGGTGACTACCGCGTGCTGCGCGGCGGCTCCTTCGGCACCGATCCGGTGGCCTGCCGCAGCACTTTCCGCAACTGGGACCACCCCATCCGCCGTCAGATCTTCGCCGGGTTCCGCTTGGCGCGGGATCTGCGCCCTGGAGAAGGGGAGTGAGCCACGCCCGTCCGGCCGGGCGGAAGTGTGGTCGCGGTCCGGCGACGGCGGCCCCGGCGGGTGCGGATGTGTAGACACCTGGGTTACGTCGGCCCTCCGGTGCGGGTAGGCGGCATGTTGACCCTCGGCTCTCATTCGCTGCGTACCCAGGCGTGGGCGCCGCGCGATATGCGCCACGGCGGCACCATCAACGCCGACGGTTTCGGCGTCGCCTGGTGGCACGTCGGAGTGGACGACACGGTGACCGTCAGCCGTTACCGCAACGCGGCGCCGATCTGGACCGACCCGGCCGTGGAGGAGGTGCTCCCGCAGTTGGAGTCGGTCGCGGTGCTCGGGGCGGTGCGGTCGGCGACGGTGGGCATGCCCGTCGAGCGGTCCGCGTGCGCGCCGTTCACCCGCGACCGCTGGGCGTTCAGCCACAACGGCGTGGTGCCCGACTGGCGGCGCACCCTGACCGGCGTGGCCGCCGAGTTCGCCTTGATCGCGGCCGAACTCGGCGCCGAAGACCTGTTCACCCCGGCGCGGCTGCTGGAGGCCGAGTCGGCCACCGACGCGGCCACGTTGTGGGTGCTGCTGTGCGATCTGCTGGCGACCAGCTCACCGGACGGCGAATGGTCGGCGGCTCCGGCGGCGCTGCGGCTGCTCGTCTCCGCGATCCTCGACCGGGCCCCGGAAGCACGCCTGAATCTCCTGCTCTCCGATGGCGCGCAGTTGTGGGCGACCACCTGCCACCACTCGCTGTCGGTGCTGGTCACCGACGATTTCGCGCTCGTGTCCTCCGAACCCTTCGACGACGACCCCCGCTGGCGGCCGATCCCGGACCGCAGCCTGGTGAGCGCCAGGCCCGGCGCGCTGTCCGTCGACGCCCTCCTGTGACCCGAAAGGCCGTGCCATGACCGCAGCCACGCTGGACATCCACCTCACCGACGACGACCTCGACGCGGCGCTCCGCTCGGACGCCCGCCTCGGCCTGACCGCGGACCCGAAGTGGTTGCCGCCCAAATGGTTCTACGACGCCAGGGGCAGCGAGCTCTTCGAGCGGATCACCGAGCTGCCCGAGTACTACCCGACGCGCACCGAGCGCGCGCTGCTCGAGCAGGTGGTCGGCGAGATCGCCGACGCCGCCCAGACCGAGGTGCTGGTCGAACTGGGCGCGGGGTCGGCAGCCAAGACCCGCCTGCTGCTCACCGCGCTCGGTGCGCGCGGACCGCTGAAGAAGTATGTGCCGCAGGATGTCTCGTCCACGGCGCTGCGGGCGGCGGCCGACGAGGTCGCGGCCGAGTTCCCTGGTCTCGCCGTGCACGGCGTGGTCAGCGACTTCACCGACACCCTGGACAACCTCCCGCGCGGCGGCCGCCGGATGATCGCTTTCCTCGGCGGCACCATCGGCAACCTCGTCCCCGAGGAACGCGCCGAATTCCTCGCCCGGATCCACGACGTGCTCGAGCCCGGTGAGCAACTGCTGCTCGGGGCGGGACTGGTCACCGACCCGGCGGTGCTCGTCCCCGCCTACGATGACGCGGCGGGCGTCACCGCCGAGTTCAACCGCAACGTTCTGCACGTGCTGAACGCTCGTCTGCGCGCCGACTTCGCGCCGGACGAGTTCCGGCACATTGCGATCTGGGACGCGGAGCGCGAGTGGATCGAGATGCGGCTGGAGGCCCGCGAGGACATGACCGTCACGGTCGCCGACCTCGGCCTCACCGTGCACCTCGGCCGCGGCGAACAGATACGCACCGAGATCTCCGCGAAGTTCCGGGTCGCGGGCCTGGACGCCGAACTCGCGGCCGCAGGCTTCGCCACCGGACACGTGTGGACCGATCCGGACGACCGCTTCGCGCTGGTCCTCGCCGGACGGCGCTGACCACGCGGCGGTCGGCGGTCACCACGACGGTGCGCCGCCGACCACCGCCGCGAGCCACTCGACCAGCGGCCGCATCGTCTCCCACGCGGCGCGGACCTCTTTCGCCGTCCGAGGCGTGTCCAGCCAGGCGGGCGCGCCGAATTCGCGGCCGCAGGTGATGGATTTGTGTCGCAGCAGGTCGATGCGCGGGTGGTCGGCGTCGTAGCCCTTGGGTTTGGTCTTCAGTTTCTCGCCGCCGATGGTGAAACCCGCGTCGGCGAGTTTCGCGAGGATCGCCGCCAGCTCGGGGCCGCGCACCTCGTCGTCGATGGTGGCGCGCAGCTGTGCGAGCTGGTCGGGCGAGCCCTGGTAGAAGCCGCCGCCGACGTACAGGCCCGCAGCGTTGATCTGCACATACCAGCCGACACCCGCACCGGCGCGCACCACCGCGCCCTGCGCGGTCTTGTACGGCGACTTGTCCTTGGCGAACCGCACGTCCCGGTAGGGCCGGAAGATCTTGGCCGTCCCGAAGTCCGGCTCCAACTCGGCCACCAGCGACTTCATCGGCGCGAGCACCGACTCGTCGTAGATCTTCTTGTGCGCGGTCCAGAACGCCTTGGAGTTGTCGGCCTCCAGGTCTTCGTAGAAGTCCAGCCCGGCCAGCGGGAAGCCCGCGAATCCGGTCATGCTCGCGCACCCGCCACGCTGGTGCCACCGAAAAGACGCATACCGAAAATCTACGTGGTGAAGTCTCCGCCGAACACGGCGAATCCCACGATGAAGCCGATCACCATGCCGACGGCCGCGGCGATCGCTGCCCATTTGCCAAGCGATTCGCCCTTGTTGTGTCCGATTATGCCGAGGATTATCCCGGCCGGCCCGAACAGGATCGGGCAGAACAGTACGGCGGTGACCGCGCAGACGAACCCGATGATCGAGTACACCTGACTGCCCGGCTGTCGCGGCGGGGTGGCGTACGGCTCGTACCCTTGCTGCGGATAGGACGGGTAGCCGTACTGTGGCTGCTGCTGTCCCGACGCCGGATAGTCGTACATCCCGCCCGCCGGGTACTGCGGTTGCCCGCTCGGCGGATACGGCGGCTGAGCGTCGGCGGGTTGCCCCGGCGGGTATGGCGGCTGCCCGCCCGCCCCGTATTGCGTGTGCTCGTCAGGGGTGAACCGCTGCGTCGATTCGTCGCTGGGAGGCTGGGGCGCGGAACCCGACAGCGGTATCCCCGGCGCGGCGGGTTCGGCGCCCCAGGACTGCTGATCACCTCCGCCGTTGGCGCCCCAAGGGCGGGGTTCGGCGGGCTGCCCGCTGGGCTCGGCGCCCCATTGGCCGCCCAGCGGTTCCGCGGGCGGCGCGCCGCTCGACTGCCACCATTGGTCCGCGGGTCCCGGCTCGGCCTCCGGCGGCCGCGCGGCGGCGGGATCGTGCTCGGTGGGTTGTCCGCCGGGTGTCTGGGCCGGAGCGGCGCCGGTCAGCGGCGGGGCGGGCTCGTCGCCGGGGGTCTCCCCGGTCTGCTGCGACGGCGACTCCGCCGGTCGCCGCTCGTCGTGGTCCGGCTCCTTCGGCGTGCTCATCGCAGCCTCCTCGTGTCGTCCCGGTCACGCAACCATGCCTACCACGACGGACGCTTCGTGATAGTCGATTGCTACTAAGCGGCGCGTCGGGGTGTCAGAGGTCCTCGTCGTCGACGATCTCGATAGCGGCCACTTCGGCGGACCGGGTGTCGTCCTCCTCGTCCTCGCGGCTGCGGTCGCTCGAAGTCCACTCCTGATCCAGCTCGTCGCCGATGCCGAGCCTGCCGTCGTCCTCGTCCTCGTGGTAGCGGATGCGCAGGTCCTCGGGCGGATCCTCGATGTTGCGCTGATACTCGCGGATCTCGTCCTCCTGGTCGTCGTCCCCCATCTCGGTCTCCAACGGGTCACGGTCCATACCCCCAGTATCCCCACCGATCGCCGCGGCTAACGCGAACGCGAAAACGGCGGCCCGGACCGGAGTCCGAACCGCCGTTTCAGGCAGTGCGCAGGCTACGCGTTGCCGTTGAAAAGGCCCGTGACCGAGCCGTTTTCGAAGACCTCGCGGATGGTGCGCGCCAGCAGCGGCGCGATGGACAGCACGGTCAGCTGCGGGAACTTCTTCTCCTCGGTCAGCGGCAGCGTGTTGGTCACCACGACCTCCTTGGCTCCGCAGTTCGCGAGGCGCTCGGCCGCGGGGGAGCTCAGCACGCCGTGGGTCGCGGCGATGACCACGTCACCCGCCCCGGCGTCCTTCAGCACCTTGACCGCGCCCGCGATGGTGCCGCCGGTATCGATCATGTCGTCGATCAGGATGCAGGTGCGGCCCTCGACCTCGCCGACCACGCGGTTGGACTTCACCTGGTTGGGCACCAGCGGGTCGCGGGTCTTGTGGATGAAGGCCAGCGGTGAGCCACCCAGCGAGTCGGCCCACTTCTCGGCGACGCGCACGCGGCCGGAGTCGGGGGAGACGACGGTGATGTGCTCGAGGCTGTAGTTGGTGCGGATGTACTCCGCCAGCTGCACCTGCGCGTGCATGTGGTCGACCGGGCCGTCGAAGAAGCCCTGGATCTGGTCGGTGTGCAGGTCGACGGTGATGATCCGGTTGGCGCCCGCGGTCTTCAGCAGATCGGCGACCAGGCGAGCCGAGATGGGCTCGCGGCCGCGGTGCTTCTTGTCCTGGCGGGCGTACGGGTAGAAGGGCAGCACCGCGGTGATCCGCTTGGCCGAGCCGCGCTTGAGCGCGTCGATCATGATGAGTTGCTCCATCAGCCACTGGTTCAGCGGCGCGGGGAAGCTCTGCAGCACGAAGGCGTCGGAACCGCGGACCGACTCCTCGAACCGGACGAAGATCTCACCGTTGGCGAAGTCCCGCGCGACCTGCGGCGTGACGTGGACGTCGAGTTCCTTGGCGACCTGCTCGGCCAGCTCAGGATGGGCGCGTCCCGAGAAGAGCATCAGGTTCTTCTGGTTATCGATCCATGACGCGGTCACTGCTGATTGCCATCCTTTTGCTCTATTGCCTGACCCGACATCTCCTTGGCCGCGATGGCTTCCGCCGCCGCGCGGGCCGCGTCCGTCCCTGGACGGTGTCGCTGCACCCAGCCCTCGATGTTCTTCTGCGGTCCACCGGACACCGCGAGAGCTCCGGGCGGAACGTTTCTGCGCAGTACAGTACCCGCCGCCGTATAGGCTCCGTCACCCACCGTCACCGGCGCGACGAACATGGTGTCGCTGCCGGTGCGCACGTGCGACCCGACGACGGTGTGGTGCTTGGTCACGCCGTCGTAGTTGACGAAGACGCTGGACGCACCGATGTTGCTGTGCTCGCCGATGGTGGCGTCGCCGACGTAGGTGAGGTGCGGAACCTTCGAATGCGCGCCGATCGAGGCGTTCTTGGTCTCGACGAACGCGCCGAGCTTGCCCGCGTCGCCGACGATGGTGCCGGGACGCAGGTAGGCGAACGGGCCGATGGTGGCCTTCGGGCCGATGGTGGCGCCCTCGCCGTGGGTGCGGATCACCTTCGCTCCGTCGCCGACGACCACGTCGGTGAGCGTGCTGTCCGGGCCCACCTCGGCGTCCTCGCCGACGACCGTGTTGCCGAGCAACTGCACACCGGGGCGCAGCAGCGCGTCCCTTCCGATGCGCACGCTGGCGTCCACCCAGGTGGAGGCCGGATCCAAGATCGTGACGCCCGCCCGCATGTGGCGTTCCAGGATGTAGCGGTTGAGCGTGCGCGCCGCCGAGGCCAGCTGCACCCGGTCGTTGACGCCGGTGACCTTGGCCGCGTCGACCAGCCGGGCGCCGTGCACCGGGTGACCGGCTTCGCGAGCGAGGCGCAGCACATCGGTCAGGTACAGCTCGTGCTGGGCGTTGGCGGTGGACAGTCGGCTGATCATGGTGCGCAGGATCGCGGCGTCGAACGCGTAGACACCGGAGTTCACCTCGGTGATCGCGGCCTGCTCCGGCGTGGCGTCGGCGTGCTCGACGATCTCGGCCAGCTGGCCCTCCGCGTCGCGCACGATGCGGCCGTAGCCGTTCGGGTCCTCCGGGACGAAGGTCAGCACCGTGACCGCGGGGCGTTCGGCGTAGCTGCGGTGCTCGTCCAGCAGCGCGGACAAGGTGTGCCCGTCCAGCAGGGGCACATCGGCGGAGGTGACCAGCACGTCACCGGTGAATCCGACCGGCAGGGCAGCCAGCGCGCACTGGACCGCGTGCCCGGTGCCCAGCTGCTGTTCCTGGATCGCCGGGGTGATCTCCCGGCCGAGGTCGTCGGCGACCGCGGTCACCGCCGCGCCGACCTGTTCGCGATCGTGCCCCACCACGGTGATGAGGTACGCGGGGTCGATCTCGTTCGCCGCATGCAGCGCGTGCGCGAGCATGCTCCGACCGGCCAGCGAATGCAGTACCTTGGGGGTCTTCGACCGCATTCGTGTCCCGGCACCGGCTGCGAGAACGACGACGGCGGTCTGCTGTGGCATGGATCTCCCTCGGCTGCCTGTCCTCGTGCTGGGCTGTCGTCGTGCTTGGTCAGCGATGTGCGGGCCAACGATAAGTCATCGTGCTCTCGAGCTCCGCCGCCAGGACTCGAACCTGAACTCTCTGAACCAAAATCAGATGTGCTGCCATTACACCACGGCGGATTGCCACACCGGCGGTTGGCGAAACCCCCGCCGCTGTGCCACGGCACGGGATGAATCCTCGCATACTCGCCCGCCTCCCCGCGAATTGTTCTGTCGGTCGCTTCTGGTATTCGTGCCGGACCAGGGGAGGAGCGTGCGATACGCGTCCATCCGCGCAGGCCGGCCCGCGGTCGCGCGGTGTGCCGCTCCCAGGTGGACGCGAGGTCGGCCGGCGCGTCGACGGCAATGCGACCGTGTGTTCGAGCCGGGTCCCGGACCGTGTTGATTTTTCGCGTGGGGAACACCGGGGCGGTCGGGCGGACCGCCGACCGGTCTGGGACAGTGGTATCCGAATGTCGGTGTCGCGCGCCGGAGCTTCGGTGCGGCGGCTGACTCGGCACGCACGCGGGCAACTCGCCGGGCTCGCCCGCGACGCGCCGATGGCATGCGATCGTCGGCTCGGAGGGAACCGTCGAGGCACGCACGACCGGCCACAACGCGGAGAGGGCGGAGGAGCAGGGGTGTCTTCGGGTGAGTCGCATCGAGTGTCCCGGCCACGAATGACCGGCACCCAGCGGCGTCAGCAACTGATCGAGATCGGGCGCGCGCTGTTCGCCGAACGCGGTTACGACGCGACGTCCATCGAGGAGATCGCGCAACGCGCCCAGGTCTCCAAACCCGTGGTGTACGAACACTTCGGCGGCAAGGAGGGGCTGTACGCGGTGGTCGTCGACCGGGAGATGTCGATGCTGCTGGACATGATCACCTCCTCGCTCACCCGCAACCGGTCGCGGATCCGGCTCGAACAGGTCGCGCTGGCGCTGCTGACCTACATCGAAGAACGAACCGACGGGTTTCGAATTCTGGTGCGCGATCAGCCCGCCGCCGCCGCGGAGGGCCGGTACTCCAGTTTGCTCAACGAGGCGACCAATCAGGTGGCGCACATCCTGGCCGGAGATTTCGCGCGCCGCGGGTTCGACACCAGCCTGACCACCCTCTATGCGCAGGCGCTCGTCGGCCAGGTCGCCACCGCCGCGACCTGGTGGCTGGACGAGCGCAAACCGTCGAAAGAGGTTGTGGCGGCCCACTTGGTGAACCTGTGCTGGAACGGGCTCAGCCATCTGGAGGCCGATCCGCAGTTGAGTTCGGAATGGCGCGCGGGCGCCGGTGAGTGACCCGGATTGTTAACCAGCAAATTGCGCGACAGGTCTTGCCGAATGCTCGAATTGGCTGCTGGGCGCGCGCCTGGTGGTACGGTTCACCCATCCTTTGGGTGCTGTTCGGGCGGTAAGTCGGTCAACTTCGGGATGTCGGTCTACTTCAGGATGGCTGGTTTTTAGGATGACAGGCGGATCTGATGGCTAGGCAAGCGCGCGCGGAGATCACCCGCGACTCCGTCCTGGCAGGCGCTGCCGATGTCTTTCTGCGCTTGGGATATGCGAATGCGAGCCTGAGCGAGATCATCGCGCAGTCCAATGTCACCAAGGGCGCCTTGTATTTTCACTTCGGCTCGAAGGAAGAGCTGGCGCGCGCCGTGGTCGACCAGGGCAACGAGCGACTGACCAGCTCGTGTCAGGGCTTCTTCGATCCCCGGGTGCCCGCGTTGGAAGCGTGCATCGGCATCACCTACGTCGTCGCCGATCTATCCATGAACGATCCGATGGTCGGCGCCATGCTGAAGCTGACCCACCAGATCGGCGACTACCGCGGCGCCCAAGGCGACAACATCGCCAAGAACTGGGGCGACACCTACCGGCTGCTCGCCGAGCGCGCCATCGCCCAGGGCGACCTGATCGCCGACCTGGACGCGGAGGTCATCGGCCTGCTGTGGCAGGAGATGGCCGCGGGCGTGCACATCATCGCCGTCGGCACCGAGTCCATCGACCAGATGGCGGTCCGGATGGAGCGCGCCTGGTACTTCCTGCTCCCGGCCATCGTGCCACCCGAAAAGCTTTCGTACTTCAGGGAGTTCGCGGCCAGGAGACTGCGGCGCTACGTGCCGTGATATTCGGCCGCGACTTCGTCGCGGCGTGTTCGCGGCCCCTTGGTGGCTCGCGTTCGAGCGACCGCCGCTTGCTCCTTCGTCGCGTACGCGTCGGCCGCTCGAACGCGAGCCGGGCCGCGAACGCGCATGCTCGGTCTCGCTTCGCTCGGAAGACGTGGTTGCGGTGCGCCGGGCACGTCGGCGTTCGCACTCGCGCTATGACGCTCTCGGCCCGGAACGGCTGAGCGGGCTCGGGCTCGCCGCGTGCGTGGTTGCCCGGGGACTCGCCTGGTGTGCTGGTCCCTGCGGGTCTGCGGCTTGTGGTGGCTCGGACATGAGCTGTAGTCGGGCCGTGAACCGGTGCAGGCGCTGTCTCGGATCCTCGGAACCCGGTGTCGGGTCGGCGTGGGCGTGGGTCGCCGACGGCTTCCCCGGCTGGGTGCTTCTCGGTGCGGCTCGATCCTGGTTCCGCCGCTATCAGCTGGAACATGCGGCGGGGTGACGGTCGTGAAGTGTGCGGATGGGTGCTCGGGCGCTGGACCGCCGCCGCGTCGCGGTGCGGGCGCTGCGAAAACGAGATGCTCGCTTCACTAGACTCGGTGGGCCGCTCGAAACGTGTCGCCTGCGCTCAGGAGTTGTCGATGTCCACCCACCGTCCGCCGCTGGCGGGACTGGCCGCCGCGGCTGGTGCCGATACCTCGCTACGGACCGTTACGGAGCTGATCGGCACCTCGTCGGTCGAGTTGGTCGCGCCGTCGGCGGTGCGGCCGTTCGTCGCGGCGCGGTTGGCGGGCGAGCGGCCGCTGGTGGTGGTCACGGCCACCGGGCGGGAGGCCGACGATCTGACCGTCGAACTGACGGAGATGCTCGGCCCGGCGGTCGCGCAGTTCCCGTCCTGGGAGACGTTGCCGCACGAGCGGCTCTCACCCGGTGCGGACACGGTGGGGCGCAGGCTGGAGGTGCTGCGCCGGATCGCCCATCCCGACGACCCGCACTTCCCCGCGCCGCTGCGCGTCGTGGTGACCACGGTGCGGTCGCTGATGCAGCCGATGGCGGGCGGGCTCGGCGACATCGAGCCGATCGTGCTGCGCGTCGGTGCCGAGCTGGACTTCGACGAACTGCTCGTGCGGCTGGTCGAGTTCGCCTACACCCGGGTCGACATGGTGGGCAAGCGGGGCGAGTTCGCGGTGCGCGGCGGCATCCTCGACGTCTTCCCGCCCACGGCCGACCACCCGGTGCGTGTGGAGTTCTGGGGCGACGAGGTCACCGAACTGCGGCCGTTCGCCGTCGCCGACCAACGCTCGCTGCCGGACGTCGCGGTGGACGTGGTGGTCGCGCAGCCGTGCCGGGAGCTGTTGCTCACCCCCGAGGTGCGCGAGCGCGCCGCCGAGGTCGCCGTCGCCAACGCGGCGGATGCGGCGCTGGTGGAGATGCTGGAGAAACTGGCGCAGGGCATCCCGGTCGAGGGCATGGAAGCGCTGTTGCCCGTGCTGCGACCGGGACGATTGTGCCTGCTCACCGAGGTGCTGCCGGAGGGAACGCACGTGCTGCTGTGCGATCCGGAGAAGATTCGCACCCGCGCGGCCGACCTGGTGCGCACCGGCGAGGAATTCCTCGAGGCCTCCTGGACGGCCGCCTCGTTCGGCGGCGCCGCGCCGCTCGGCGGCCACGGCCTCGACCTGGCCGCCTCGGCCTACCGCCCGCTGACCGAGATCCACGCCAGCGCCGACCGGCAAGGCCTGCCGTGGTGGACGCTGAGCCCGCTGGCCTCGGGGAATTCGTCCGAGGTGGTGCTGCGGGTGCTGCCCGGCCCCGCCGCGCGCGGGTCCGACGAACTGGTGGCGACCCTGTTCGCCTCGTTGCGCGCCCACGTCACGACCGGCGGCAGAGCCGTGGTGGTGGTCGCCGGTCACGGCACGGCGCAGCGCATCCTGGAACGGCTCGCGGATGCCGACGTGCCCGCCGCCGCGCTGGCGACGGGCGCCGAGCCGAACGAGGGCGTGGTGGGCGTGCTGTGCGGCTCGCTGCACGACGGGCTGGTGTTCGAGGACGCCGGACTGGTGGTCGTCGCCGAGTCCGACCTCACCGGCAACCGGGTCACCGCGCCGGCCGAAGGCAAGCGGATGCCGGCCAAGCGCCGCAACCAGGTCGACCCGCTCGCGTTGAGCGCGGGCGACATGGTGGTGCACGACCAGCACGGCATCGGCAAGTTCGTCGAGATGATCGAGCGCACCGTCGGCGGCGCCCGCCGCGAGTACCTGGTGATCGAGTACGCGCCGAGCAAGCGCGGCCAGCCCGGCGACCGGCTGTTCGTCCCGATGGAGTCGCTCGATCAGCTCTCCCGCTACGTCGGCGGCGAGATGCCCGGACTGTCCAAGCTCGGCGGCTCGGATTGGGCCAACACCAAACGCAAGGCGCGCAAGGCCGTGCGCGAGATCGCGGGTGAGCTCGTGCAGTTGTACGCGGCCCGTCAGGCGGCGCCCGGCCACGCCTTCGGCCCGGACACGCCGTGGCAGAAGGAGATGGAGGACGCGTTCGCGTTCACCGAGACCGTCGACCAGATGACCGCCATCGCCGAGGTGAAGTCGGACATGGAGAAGCCGGTCCCGATGGACCGCGTGGTCTGCGGCGACGTCGGCTACGGCAAGACCGAGATCGCGGTGCGCGCGGCGTTCAAGGCGGTGCAGGACGGCAAGCAGGTCGTCGTGCTGGTGCCGACCACGCTGCTGGCGCAGCAGCATCTGCAGACGTTCACCGAGCGCGTCGCGGGCTTCCCGATCACCGTGAAGGGCCTGTCGCGCTTCACCGATCCGGCCGAGGCCCGCGCCGTGCTGGAGGGGATGGCCGACGGCAGCGTCGACATCGTGGTGGGCACCCATCGGCTCCTGCAGACCGGCGTGCGCTGGAAGGACCTCGGTCTGGTCGTGGTCGACGAGGAGCAGCGGTTCGGCGTCGAGCACAAGGAGCACATCAAGGCGCTGCGCACACACGTCGACGTGCTCACCATGTCGGCCACCCCGATCCCGCGCACCCTGGAGATGAGCCTGGCCGGGATCCGCGAGATGTCGACCATCCTGACCCCGCCGGAGGAACGCCACCCGGTGCTCACCTACGTGGGCGCCTACAACGACAAGCAGGTCACCGCCGCCATCCGCCGCGAGCTGCTGCGCGACGGCCAGGTCTTCTACGTGCACAACCGGGTGTCGTCGATCGACAAGGCGGCCAAGCGGATTCGCGATCTGGTGCCGGAGGCGCGTGTGGTGGTCGCGCACGGTCAGATGAACGAGGACGCGCTCGAGTCCACCGTGCAGGGTTTCTGGCAGCGCGAATACGACGTGCTGGTGTGCACCACGATCATCGAGACCGGCCTGGACATCTCCAACGCCAACACGTTGATCGTGGAACGCGCCGATGCGCTGGGCCTCTCGCAGTTGCACCAGTTGCGCGGACGGGTCGGGCGCAGTCGCGAACGCGGTTACGCCTACTTCCTGTACCCGCCGGAGAAGCCGCTCACCGAGACGGCCTACGACCGTCTGGCCACCATCTCGCAGAACTCCGACCTCGGCGCGGGTATGGCGGTCGCGATGAAGGACCTGGAGATCCGCGGCGCGGGCAACGTGCTCGGCGCCGAGCAGTCCGGCCACGTCGCCGGTGTCGGCTTCGATCTCTACGTGCGGCTGGTCGGCGAGGCCGTCGAAGCGTATCGCGCCGCTGCGGACGGCAAGCCGATCACCACCGAGGAGGTCAAGGAGGTCCGCATCGACCTGCCCGTCGACGCGCACATCCCGCCCGACTACATCGCCAGCGACCGGTTGCGCCTGGAGGCGTACCGCAAACTCGCTGCGGCGCAGGATGATTCAGCGCTGGCGCAAGTCGTGGAGGAACTCGTCGACCGCTACGGCCCGCTGCCCGTCGAGGTCGGGCGCCTGGTCTCGGTGGCCAAGCTGCGGTTGCTCGCCCGCGAGTACGAGGTGACCGAGATCGCCGTCACCGGGACCACCTTGAAGATCTCGCCGCTGCACCTGCCCGATTCCAAGCAGTTGCGCCTCGAGCGGCTCTACCCGAGCGCCGGATACCGTGCCGCGTCCGGGGTGGTGCAGCTTCCGTTGCCGCGCGTCGAAGACAGTGTCGGGGCCGAGCGGGTCCGGGATGTGGTGCTGCTGCAGTTCGTCGCCGACCTGCTGCTGGCGTTGGACGGGAAGGCGCAGGGCGCGGTCGACCTCACCGTGGCCGCCGAGATGGCGCCGCGATGAGCTCGACTCGCGACGAGTCCGTCCTGCGGGCCGCCCGGCACCGCGCTTCCGAGACTGTGGATCGTGCCGCGCCGGACGGTGCCGCGGTCGCGCGCACCGACACCGCGGTGGTCGCGGCGGGACTGGCCGGAGCCGTCGAGGTCATGGACCGCCTCTGGCATTTCGGCGGCTGGGAAGTCACCCAGACCCACGACTCGCTGCGACCCTATCTGCTCGAGGAAACCTACGAGCTGCTCGACGCCATCCAGCACGACGATGCCGAGACGATCAAGGAAGAACTCGGCGACCTGCTGCTGCAAGTGCTGTTCCATTCCAGGATCGCCGAGGCGGCGGGCGAATTCACCGTCGACGACGTCGCCGCAGCCCTGGTCGCCAAGCTGGTCAACCGCAGCCCGCACCTCGTGGACTCCGCGATCGGTCCCGGCGCCTCGGTGGCCGAGAAGATCGCCGCCCAGGAGCGCGCCTGGGAAGAGCGCAAATCCGCCGAGAAGTCCCGTCGTTCCTGCCTGGACGGCATCGCCATGGCTCAGCCCGCCCTGGCCCTCGCCGAGAAGGTCGTCTCCCGTAGCACCAAGGCGGGCCTGCCGCCCGACCTCGTCCCCGAAGCGCTCCTGATCGTGCACCTGGGCGGCCCGGACAGTGCCGAAGAACGTCTCCGCAAGGCGACTCTCACCTTCGCCGCCGCCATCCGCACGGCGGAGGACGCGGCGGAAAAGGAGCGCGGCGAACGTCTTCCGCTGACCGCGGCGGATTGGCGCGCCTTCTGGCCGGACAACGAGTAGGGGCCGCGCCCCGAAGACGCACGGTCTGCCACAGCCCGGATCAGGGACACTGAGAGAATGCCGTACCCCGAACTGAATGCACGCCCGCGATGGCAATCGACCGGAAACGGCAAATTCCCCGTCGCCGCCCATGTCGAGGGCCGGTGGTGGGTCCTCCGAGTGAACGGTTTCCCCGACCACCCGCTGTGGACTTTGTTCATCGACGGCGCACCGCGTTTCGACATCGACGACACACCGCCCGGATGGGATCGACCGAGTGCCCGCTCCGCACCGCCCTTGGATGCCTCCAGCGTCGAGCAGGTCTTGGCTCCGGTGCGGCATTTCGTGGCCTATGGCAGTGAGGTCGGCGACCCGTGCGACGACCCGGTTTGCTGCGGTTGACGTCGGGCAAACGCACAGCCTGCGTACGGGTCTTCCGGGATACCTCTGCGCGTGGAAGACCCGCGCGGCGATGAACCGGAGAATCTCAGACGTTGACGCCGTAATCCCGTGCGATGCCCGCGAGACCGGAGGCGTAGCCCTGGCCGATGGCGCGGAACTTCCACTCGTTGTTGTGGCGGTACAGCTCGCCGAAGATCATGGCCGTTTCGGTGGACGCGTCCTCGGTGAGGTCGTAGCGAGCCAGCTCGACGCCGGTGGTGGCGTCGACGACGCGGATGAAGGCGTTGCGGATCTGGCCGAACGACTGGCCGCGCGCGTCGGCGTCGTGGATGGACACCGGGAAGAAGATGTTGGTGATGGTCGGCGGCGTCGCGGTGAGGTCGACGTTGATCACCTCGTCGTCGCCTTCGCCCGCGCCGGTGAGGTTGTCGCCGGTGTGCTCGATGGAGCCGTCGGGCGAACGCAGGTTGTTGTAGAAGATGAAGTGCTGGTCGGACAGCACTTTCAGGTTCGGTCCGCAGGCGAGCGCGCTGGCGTCGAGGTCGTAGTCGGCGCCGGTGGTGGTGCGCACGTCCCAGCCGAGCCCCACCGACACCTTGGTGAGATTAGCGGCCTGCTTCGACAGCGAGACGTTGCCGCCTTTGGCCAGAGTGACGCTCATGATCCCCTTCCGCGCGGCACGGCCGGTGCCGCCTCTTTCTTGCGCCCGGAAAACGTCGGGCGGATTTCAGTTCTGGTGATCGGCCCAGGATTGCAGGGTGCTGACCCGGCCCTGCAGCGCGCGCAGTTCGCTCTGGTCGTCGAGCACCGTGCGCTGGATGCCTTGCACGACCGCGAAGGCCGACTGGCGATGATCATCGATCACGTCGACGTCGATGCGGACGGCGACGTAATCGTCGGCGCCGGGCATCTGCTCGGCGACCACATGCGCGGTCCCCCGGGCGCACATCGCCACATTGCCGCCGCCGAGGATCAGCAGCGCCACCTCGGGATGGTCGCGCAGCCGGGCCAGCGAACCGCGGTCGTGCTTCAGGCTGAGCAGGATGCGCCGGTCACCGGCCCGCACCGGCCAGGACACCGGAATCGCGTGCGGCGCAGGATCGGTCGTCACCAGCACGCCGATCGTCTCCAGCGGCCACTCGGGGAGCACGTCCAGCTCGGGATGATCTGTCGAGTTGTGCTGACGTTGGGCGGGGCTCGCTCCGGCTGCCATCTTCGTCACCTCATGGATCGTCGAGCGCGGCGGGCTGTCCGCGCTTGATAGCAGTCTAAGGTGCTGTGCGCCTTACGCGCTGGCGCTGTGCGCTTTGTCCGGACCGCACTCCGGGAGCATCGGCCCGCGGCCGCTGCCGGTCAGGCCGAGACCGGCGCGGGGATGTCGAGCGCGGCGGCCCACTGCCGCGCCATGTCCTTGACGCGGACCTCGGTCGACGCGTCATGCCGCGCGTGCTCGCCGACCTGGACGGCGCCGCGGTCGGCGAGCCTCTCGGCGATGATCTCGCCGCCGCGATTGAACGTGTCGCCGTACACCGTGTCACCGAGCCCGAAGACGGCGAACCGCAGTCCGCTCAGGTCCGGCGCGGCGCGGTCGAGCGCGTCGGCGAAGGGCTCGGCGCCGGTCGGCAGGTCGCCGTCGCCATAGGTTGAGCACACGACGATGTGGAAGTCGCGGACGTCCAGTTCCTCGACGCCGAAGTCCGTCATGTCGTGCACCGAGACGTCGTGCGCGCCGCGCAGCTCCTCGGCGATGCTGTCCGCCGCGGACTCCGCGGTGCCCATCTCGGTTCCGAACAGAATGACGACACGCACCGGTACGACCCCTTCTCGCATCAATATGGTGAGCCTACCCTAACTATAGCGAAGGATGTGCTGCGACGTCATCGGATGATCGGTCTCGGCGGGGGAGAGCGGAGCGCAGGCGTTTCAACTGCGCCGATTGACGGAATCTCCGGCGCGTTGCATCATTCCTAGAGGTGCCCGGTGTTTTCCGGGCCGACCTTCCCGCCGGCCGATGACTGTCCGGCTCCGCGGCTGCCGCCCGTGCGGTCGAGTTCCCGCCACGAGTGCAGCGCTTCCATTCATGACGCTTCGCGCGTCCGGCCGTGAGTGAGGTGAAAACGAAATGGTCTACCAGTCGTCTGCATGCCAGGTGGTCAATTCGTACGCCCGCTTCGGCTCCCTTCCCCACGTCTGAATGTCACCGCGCTGGGCGCGGTCGTCTCTCGCCGATGTCTCGCATCGGCGGACTCGCGGCTCGGCGCGGTGCCCCGGACCAGTCGTAAACCGGTGAACAGACGGATGTGGAGGCAGTCATGACGGACAGGGGAGCAGTGGATTCGGGGGCGGTGGAGATGGTGACGCGGGCCATGGCGAGCAACTTCGCCGTGTCCGCGGCGATGATCGAGGATCTCGGCTATCTGCGCGCGGAGCTGGCGGCCGCGGAGGTGCCGTTCCTGCTCGTGCGCGACAGCGGGCACCGGCTGGTGCTGGCGGCCGACGCGGCGCATCGGCCGATGGTGCGCCGGGTGACCGCCGCGGCGATGTCGGCCGGATTCTCCTGTGTGGAATTGCGGCACAACATCTTCCGGCTCGGACGCGACCACGATCCGGCGCATCACGTCGAACTGGAGCTGTGGGAGTACCACGGTGACACGGTGACCTGTCCGCGCCCGAACGCGCTGACCCGGACGGTCTTCGACCTCGCCGACGTCCAGCGCACGCAAGTGCGGCTGTTCGATCGGACCTGGCCCACCCTGGTCGACATGTTCGCGCCGCAGACCGGTGACGTCGGCTTCGACATCGACCTGGTGTTCTCCTGGGTGGACGGCTCCGATCCGGAATTCCGCGCCCGCCGCGCCGGGATGCTCGCCCAGGTCGTGGTCGGTGAGGGCGACGACGCGGAGGCCAGGATCCGGCAGATCGACGAGCTGAAGTACGCGCTGCGGTCGGTGCACAAGAACGCGCCGTGGATCCGCAGGATCTTCATCGCGACCGACTCCACGCCGCCGGACTGGCTGACCGCGCATCCGAAGGTGACCGTGGTGCGGGCGGTGGACCATTTCCGGGACCTCAGCGGTCTGCCGGTGTTCAACTCGCACGCGGTGGAATGCCAGTTGCAGCACATCGACGGGCTCAGCGAACACTTCCTGTACTCCAACGACGACATGTTCTTCGCGCGGCCGGTACGTCCGTCGATGTTCTTCACCCCGGGCGGCGTGAGCCGGTTCATCGAAGCGGATACCAGGATCGGTCCGGGCGGCAACAACGAGCGGCGCAGCGGTTTCGAGAACGCGGCGCGGGTCAACCGGGCCTTGCTGGCCGATCGTTTCGGTTATGTCATCACCCGGCACCTGGAGCACACGCCGGTGCCGCTGCGGCGCAGCGTGCTGCTGGAGATGGAGGAGGAGTTCGCCGCCGACTTCGCGCGCACGAGTGCGAGCCGGTTCCGGGCGGCCACCGACATCTCGGTCACCAACTCGCTGTATCACTACTACGCCCTGCTGACCGGGCGGGCGGTGCCGCAGGAATCGGCGAAGGTGCGGTACGTCGACACCACCAGCTACAGCGGCCTGTCCCTGCTGGACGGTCTGGCGCGCCATCGCGACGTCGACTTCTTCTGCCTCAACGACGGCAGTTTCCCGGAGGTCGCCGAGTCGGAACGGGTGCGGATCGTGTCGGAGTTCCTGGCGGGGTACTACCCCGAGGCGGCGCCGTGGGAGCGGCTCAGCACACCGCCTCGTCATCCGCTTCCGGAGTCGACGCAGGGCGCCGCATGACGTGCGGGATGCGCGCGGCGGGCGGGATCACGATGCCCTCCTGGGTCAACCGCCGCTGCGCCTCCTCCGGCGTGGCGGGCGCGCCGACCGTGCTGCCGCGCTCGATGGGCACCACCGAGTGCACCACGGTGTCCGGGTAGATGTGCACGTAGTTGAAGGCCTGCGCGCCGTCACGACCGCGCAGGCCGCCCTGCGCAACGCCGAGATCCTGGCTGTAGCAGGTGGCCGAGGCCACCGAGACCGGGATGCCCGCGAAGGTCGCGCTGGTGGAGAAGTGCAGGTGCCCGGCGAGGATCGCGCGCACGTCGCTGCCGTCCAGTACGTCGGCCAACCGGCGCTGATCCCGCAGTTCCACGGTGACGGCGAGATCCACCACGCACGGCACCGGCGGGTGGTGCATGGCCAGGATGGTGCCGAACGGGGCGGGTTCGGCCAGCACCGAGCGCAGCCACGCCAACTGGTCGTCGGAGATCTCGCCGTAGTGGTGGCCGGGGACGGAGGTATCCAGGGCGACGATGCGCAGGCCGTCGATCAGATGCACCCGGTCCAGCGGGGAAGTGGTGGGGTACTCGCCGAGCAGGCGGGCGCGCAGAGCGGCGCGGTCATCATGGTTGCCGGTGACCCACACGATCGGAGCCTGCAAACTTCTGGCGAATGGCTCGACGATCGACTTCAGCTTGGCGTACGCGGCGGGCTCGCCCCGATCGGTGAGGTCGCCGGTGAACACTATCGCGGTCGGCCGGATCCGGCTCGCCGCGGCCTGTTCGAGCAGTTGCCGTAACCGCAGGTCGGCGTCGACATCGCCGTACAGGGGGTCGTCGCCCGCGATGAGATGCGTGTCGCTGAAATGGAACAACACGTGATCCGGACGCGGATACTCCGCGACTCTGGTGATGGCCACCGGACCGAATCCCTCCTGGCGGTTTGCCCGCCATTGGCTTGGCTCCGTCGCCACGATAGCGTCGGTTACGGACAGGTTTCCCGACGGTTGGTGAAGACACGCTTGCGGGAAGGTGAGGTTTCGGTGTCGGACGCTGGGAAAACGGCAGCCGGTGTGGGATTCGTCACTGACCGAGGGCATCGGCGGCGCGTAGGGCGTCGACGACCATCGCGGCGTCCACCTCGAAGGGCTCGTTGTGGATGGTCTCGCCCGGCGCGGTCGCCCGGGTCGCGATGGCCGTCAGCGTCTCCTCATCGGCATCGGCCAGCCCGAGCGCGGCGAGCGTGGTCGGCAAGCCCACCGCGGCACAGAAATCGAGCACCGTAGCGATCTCCGCGGCGGGCGCGCCCTCGAGCACCAGTTGGGTGACGGTGCCGAAGGCGACCTTCTCCCCATGCAGGAAGGGACGCGTCCGCGCGGCGGCGGTGAGACCGTTGTGCACGGCGTGCGCCGCGGCCAGCCCCGACGATTCGAAGCCGAGCCCGGACAGCAGGGTGTTGGCCTCCACGACGCGCTCCAGCGCCGGTGTGACGCTGTGCGTGCGGACGGCGCTCAGCGCCTGCGCACCGTCGGCCAGCAGCGTGCGGTAACAGAGTTCGGCCAGCGCGGTGGCGCTGCGCGTGGAGGCCCCGCCGCGCATGTTGCGCACCTGCGCGGCGCTGCACGTGCGTGCCTCGAACCAGGTGGCGAGGGCGTCGCCCATTCCCGCGGCGAGCAGCCGGGCGGGCGCCTGCGCGACCACCGAGGTGTCCACCAGCACCAGCGCCGGATTCCGCCGGACCAGCTGATACGCCTCGAACTCGCCGGCATCGGTGTAGATCACCGACAGCGCGCTGCACGGCGCGTCGCTGGAGGCGGTGCTCGGACAGCTGATCATCGGCAGGTCGAGATCGTCGGCGACCGCGCGCGCCGCGTCGAGCACCTTGCCGCCGCCCGCGCCGAGCACGACCGTGCTGCCGGTCTCCTCGGCGGCGTGGGCGATCCGCGCGATCTCCGCCCGGCTGCATTCGCCGCCGGACAGATGGATCGAATAGGCGATCTTCGCGTCGGTCAGTGAGCGCTCCCAGGTGTCGGCGAGCAGCCGGAAGGCGCTGGATCCGGCCACGATGAGCACCGGACCCCCGATGCCGAGCCGCGTCATCTCCGCGCCGAGCGCGGCGGTGGCGTCCCGGCCCTGCACGTAATGCCCCGGCGAGGAGAACACGCTGAGCATCCGGCACCTCCCGATCCCGGGCCGCGCGCACGCATTCGGCCCGACCGACGACCCTTCAACGCTACGTGACGCCCCGTTTTCCACGGCGGTGATCGACGAACTCGCCGCGCACCCCGTGCGTGCGCGTCGCGTCGTTCGGCAGTGCTGGAGCGGACTCCGACCGAGTTCCGGCGTCCGGGACCGCCGGTGCCGGAACGTGCGATCGCGAACTCCCGCACAACGTCGCCGCCGCGGACCGACCAGGGTCTCGAGCCTCCCATCGGATGGTGCGACGCGCTCGCGGCCGCCCGCCCTCTCGCGGCGGTGTCCGGGGCAGTCTCGGAGACGGGAAAGCGCCCGTCGCGCACGGAGGGGATTCGACCTACCGCCGGTTGCCCGGGGCAGTCTCGAGACGGGAAAGCGCCGTCGCGCACCGAAAGGGATTCGACCTACCGCCGATTGCCCGGGGCCGGGGCGATTGGGAGTGCCCCGGCCCGAGGCGCCGCACCGCGCGATCGGGACCGATCAGCTCTGGGTGGTGAGGGTCTCCGGGAGCAGGCGGGGCCGGTCGCGTTCCCGCTCACCGAGCAACACGAAGTAGCGGCGCAGCATGAGGATCGCGGTGGTGGACAAGCCCGCGGTCAGGCCCCACCAGACGCCGGCCGCGCCGAGCCCGGCCGGGTAGGCCAGCAGCAGGGCGACGGGCAGGCCGACGCCCCAATAGCCGATCAGCGAGAGCCGGAAGCCCGCGTTGGTCGCCTTCAGCCCGCGCAGCAGGCCGGTGCCGATGTTCTGCGCGGCGTCGAAGAACTGCAGCACGATGCCGATCAGCAGCAGGGTGTGCGCGACGCGGATGGTGTCGGCATCCGAGGAATCCAGGAAAGGTCGCAGCACCAGATCGGGCGCGAGCACGTAGACCGTGCCCGTCACCGCCGCGATCACCGCGGCGTGCCGCAGCGCCAGCCAGGCCAGCGCGCGGGCGTGCGCGTGCTCGTCCCGCGCGACCGCGTGGCTGACCAGGATCGACGCACCGTGCGAGAGGCCGATCGCCACTTGGAAGACGATGTAGATGATCTGGTAGACGACGTTGTGCGCCGCCAGCGCCGCCGGGCCGATGCTGCCCATGACCAGCGCGAGCACCGAGAACATGCCGGCCTCGGAGCCGTAGGTGAGCGCGATCGGCGTGCCCAGTCGAAGCTCGGCGCGCACGGTGCTGAGCCGCACCGGCAGCGGTGTCCTGGGCAGGGTGCGGCCGAGTTCGTCGTCGTGCCACACCATCGCCCAGAACACGCCGAAGGTGATCAGGAAGACCAGCGAGGTCGCGACCCCGATGCCGGTCAGCCCGAGCGCGGGCAACCCGCCCTTGCCGTGGATGAGGCCGAAGGCCAGCACCAGGTTGAGCACCACCGAGCCGAGCGTGACCAGCAGCAGCGCCTGCGGGCGCTGCATTCCGACCGTGTACTGGCGCAGGACCTGGAACCATAGGCAGGGCAGCAGGCCCGGAGCGAGCGCCACCAGCAGCGGACGGGCGTCGGCGAGCACGCCCGGGTCCTGCCCGAGCCAGGGCAGCACCCAACCGAGCCCGATCAGCACCGCGCCGCCGAGCAGACCGGCGACCGTGGCGATCGCGAAACTCGAGCGCAGCAGGTCACGGATCTCCGGATCCGGCGAATCACCGCGCTTGCCCGCCGCGCTCACCGCGGTGGCGATCTGGTTGCCGCTGGCGGTGATCAGTCCGACGCACATGGTGCGGATCTGGTTGAACAGCACGATCGCCAGCCCGCCCGCGGCCACCTGGCGCACGCCGAGCGTGCCCATCAGCGCGATGTTGGTGGTCGACACCGCGATCTGGGCCAGCTGGGTCAGCGCGATGGGCGTCGCGAGCGCGGTGAGCCGCCCGCCGTCGCCGCGGAAACTCGTCACGATCACCGGTTCTCCTTCGCAGAGGGCGAGAGCGTCGTCTTGCGCGGGCGACCGGACTTCACCGCGCCTGCACCAGTGCGTTGCGGGCGGCGGGCGCGTAGCGCCGCAGCAGCACGGCGACCTCGCGTTCGGTGCCGGGGTCGAGCAGGCCGCGCTCGGTCATCCAGTCGTCGTCGAACACCGTGTCCAGGTATTTCTCCCCCCCGTCGCACACGATGGTGACCACGGTGGAGCCCGGCGGGAACTCCTCGAGCCGGGTGAGCGCGGCGTGTACCGACCCGCCCGCCGACCCGCCGATCATCAGGCCCAGTTCGGCGGCCACCGCGCGGGCGGTCGCGAAGGCCGCCACATCGGTGACCTTCACGCCCTCGTCCAGCAGCGAGTAGTCGACGGCGGTGCCGATGGTGGCGCCCGGCGGGGTGCCGGTGCCCGACTGCCAGTACGGGCCGCCCGGCCCGCCGAAGGCGATCGAGCCGACCGGCTCCACGCCGATCACGTGGGGAGTGCAACCCAGCTGTCGCAGCCGGGTCGCGGTGCCGAACAGCGAGCCTCCGGTGCCCACAGCGGACAGCAGGATGTCGACCCGCTCGACGTCCTCCAGCAACTCTTCCGCCACCGGGTAGTAGCCCACCGCGTTGGCGTCGTTGTTGTGCTGCTCGGTGAAGTACGCGTCGTCCCGCTCGGCCGCCATCGCCTCGGCCAGGTCCTCCCGTGCCGAGGTGGCGAGGTTGTCGTCGCCCTCGTCGGCGACGTACACCAGTTCCGCACCCATTGCCCGCATCGCGCGCAGTTTGTCCTTACATGCGTGATGGTCGACCACTGCGGTGAAGCGATACCCACGTTCGGCGGCAACTACCGCGAGGCCGAGCCCGGTGTTGCCGGACGTGGATTCGATGATATGTCCGCCACTGCGCAGCAAACCGCGCCGCTCGGCGTCGAGCACCATTTCGCGCGCCATTCTGATCTTGGCCGCGCCGGTGGGGTTGAACTGCTCCAGTTTGAGCAGCAGGCGGGTGCCGGTCGCGGTGGCCGCGAGCTCGAACAGCGGCGTGCGGCCGATCAGATCCGTCACGCGCGTGACGAGCGGCATTGATGTCTCCTGTTTCGGGTCGGGGAAGTCGGGTCAGCTGCCGTCGCGGGTCCAGCGGAAGCGGTCGCCGGGCGCGTCGTGCAGTACGACTTTCGGTGGGATGGGCAGTTCGTGGAAGGCGGACTCGTTCGAATCCATTTGGTAGCCGGCGGTATTCGGGTAGATCAGCAGGTCGCCGACCTCGGCGGCGCGGGGCAGCGGCACCCGCCGCCAGCTCAGCATGTCGGAATCCAGACAGGTGGCCGCGCCGACACTGGTCGGTGTCAGGTCGCCGGGCCGCTCGGGCCACAGCACCGGATCGGGCAGGTACTCGCTGTCGAACCACTGCTCCGAGAGGCTGAGGCTGGTGCCGTCGACGGTGAGCAACCGGTAGGACCGGCCGTGCGCATGCCTGGTCTTGCTGCCCTGGACGCGGAAGACGGTGCATCCCGCGTGCGCGAGCAGCGCGCGTCCCGGTTCGATCGCCAGGCGCACGGCGTTGTCCCGCAGTCGTCCGGCGAGATCGTCGTGGTCGAGAATCTGGGCGAGCATGGCCGCGCCGGGCACGGGAAAGTGGTACGGGTAGTACGAATCGAAGGACTTCCCGGAGTGGAACCACTGTCTGTTCACACCCGCGGTGAACTCCAGCGCGGCGTCCGCCGCGACGTAGTCGACCCCGAAGCCCCCGCCGATCGACACCGTGGTGGCCGGATGTCCCAGCGTGCGCGCGTGCAGGCAGCGGGCGATCAGCTCGCCCGCCAGCTCCGCCCGCGCCACCGCGTCGTAGCCGGAGAGGTGAAAACTGAAGCCTTCCAGCCGGACCGAATCGTGCCCGCCCAGGATCGCCAGTGCGTCCTCGATTTCGTCAGGTGTCATGCCGAACCGGCTGGCCGATGCCGCGGGCAGCACGCGGATCAGCACGCGCGCGGGCTCACTCGCGGTGGCCAGCGCGGCGAGCCTGCCGATCTCGCCGAGGTCGTCCACCGCGATCAGCGCGCCGTGCCGGGCGGCCAGCCACAGCAGTTCGCCCGCCTTGGCGGGGCCGGTCACCATGAGATCGGCGCCGCGCACGCCCTGCGCCAGCGCCGCGGTCAGCTCGCCGACGCTGGCGACGTCGACGCCCGCCCCGTTCTCCGCGCACGCCCGCGCGACGCACCCGGCTTTGTTCGCCTTCTTGCCGTAGTAGATCGTGCCGTGCACCCCGGCGTGCGTGAAAGCGGCGCGAAAGGCCCGGATGTTGTGACCGACTCGCGCCGGATACATGACGTGGAACGGGCCGCCCATCGCGAAAGCCAGGTCTGCGAGAAGGTCCGGATCGGCGAGCAGGCGGCGCTCCCACGGGTCGAGATGCGCGGGCATCGGCGCCGCGCCGATCGACTCGTTCGCCTCGGCCCCCGGCTCCACGGCGACACTCACGTGCTCTAGACCCACCGGGCACCTCCGTGCGCTAATCCCACAGCGGCACCTCCGTACCGCGGCCTTCGGCGATCGCCCGCTCGGCCAGCGCGTGCGCGACCGCGATGTCGGTCAGCACCAGTCCACTGTTGTAGACGAAGACGCGCTCCTCGTCCGAGCGGCGCGCGACCGCACGGCGATTCAGGATCTGCGGCAGCTCGGCGTCCACCGGGCGCAGCGCGCCGTCGGGGCCCGCCATGTCGGTGCCGGTCAGCGCCATCTGCTCGGCGCTGGTCGCGATCACGCGGTCGGCATCGTTGAGCGTGGAGGGCGCGAGCCCGTAACCGACCAGCACCGCCACCGAACCCGGTGCCAGGTCGTCGGATTCGAGCGCTACCTCGGTGGCCGGGCCCGCCGTCGCCAGCACGACGTCGGCCGTCGCCGCGGCGGCGCGCGGATCGGTGACGGTCTCGAGCAGCGCGTGCGGGTGGTGCTCGGCGAGCCCGCGGTGCACGGCTTCCAGCCCCTCGGGATGCGTGCCGTACACCATCAGTTTGCGCAGCTGCGGGTTCGCGGCGAGCAGATGCGGCAGGGCGTTGCGCCCCTGGGTTCCGGTGCCGATCAGCAGCACGCTCTCCGCGCCGCGGCGGATCGTCTCGCGCACCAGCAGGGCCGACACGGCGGGCGTGCGCAGCGCGCCGACCCGCGCGCAGTCCATCATCGCGATCGGCGCACCGGTGCTGTCGTCGTAGAGCGTGATGGTCGTGTAATACCGCTTGGTGCTGCGATCGTGGCCGGGGTCGAACTTGTAGGAGGTCTTCATCGCCACCACGCGCCTGCGGCCGTCCCGGCCGAGCATGGCGTAGGCGACCGACCAGCCGTCCGGATTCGCGACGCTCAGCTTGCGCGGGTTGTCCGAATCACCCGCCGCCAGCGCCAGATACGCCTCTTCCACCGCGCGCACCACCGCGGCCGGTGTGATCGGCACGTCGGCGAGGTCGCTGCGGCTCAACACCCGCAGGGGTGTGCTTCGGTCACGCGTGCTCAAGGGGTCCTCGATCATGTCGTACTGCATCCCGCTCCTGAGTGCCGCTCTCGACCGGCGGGGTGTCCGCCGTTCGGAACGGGGCCACGGTTTGTTGCCCGTAGCCATTCTCGTCGGCTTCCTCGGCCCGGCGCCGACGTTCCGGAAGCCGGATGTTCACTCGCTTGAGCCACCGGTCGGTGCCGTCGTACCGCGCGGTGAACGGCACCCGGCCGTGCACGGCGACGTCGTTGTCCACCAGCAGCAGCTCACCGGGGGAAAGTGCGGCGGTCACGCATACGCGTTCGAGTTCGGCGGCGAGGTGCTCGTAGGCGGCGCGGAATTCCGGACCGGCGTCGGAGAGCGGGGTGTACGCCGGGTCGTAGCGCAGGGTCTGACCCTCGGTTCCGTCGGCGCTCCACAGCGTCGGAATCGGTGGCGCGGCGTAGTTTTCGTGTCCGTCACCGTAGGAGACGTCCGGCAGGATCGGAAGTGTCGGTGTGCTGAGCAGCTCACGCTGCGCGGTGGACAGCTCGATGCGCCGCACCGACGACACGGTGGTGCCGACCAGATCCGGATTGCGCAGACAGCCGAGCATCAGCAGGTTGGCGCGCCGCGGATGAAAGGCGTCCTCGGTGTGCGGGCTCAGCAGCACCGCGCTGCTGGCGCCGGACTGTTCGTGCTCGTGACCGGCTGCCGGGACGATGTTGTTGACCAGACGTCCGTCCTGCTGGCCTTGCCAGCCGAACGGCTCGCCCGCACTGCGCGCGAGCAGCAGCATGACCACATCGAGTTCGAACGAGTGCGCGCGCCGCGCCGGATCACCGCTCCAGCGCGCCGCTTCCCGCCAGCTCGGCGGCGTGGGACCGAATTCGTTGTCGGCCACGGGAAGACGGCCTACGACGGTCGCGCCGGCCGTGGTGGCGGGCGGACGCATGGCGTGGCGCACCTCGGCGGGAAGCGCCGCGGCGCCGGCATCGATCCGTTCGATGAGCGCCGGGTCCGTGAGGGTGCGCGCGGCGGCGGCGGGATCGGCGAGGGCCAGATCGAGTGTGGCGGAGATCTCCCTGGCGAGCGCGCGCACCGCGCGGCCGGCTCCGGGGGACAACTCCCGTCGTTCGAGATCTTGGGGGTGAAGCGTCTTACGTTCGGAGAGAACGCTTTTCACCGGGTATCCCTTCTTCGCATCGGTTCGAAAAGCAGGGGTCACGAGTTATCATGCGAAGGTAACCCTTCGGACTTAGTGAAGCAAGCCTTACCTAATCGAGTCGAAGAAAATATAGCAGAAACGCATAATTTCGAGCGGTTGAACGCGGCAGTCCCAGGCAGGCGCGCTCGAGGCGAGTGGGAACGTTTGCGGAAAATGCGCCCTAACGCTGCCGTTTCGGTGCCGGTATCGGTGAGTCGCGCAGCGGATTAGGCTAGCCTGTCCTGATCGCACCGTGCGCGCGGTACCGCGATGGGTTCGGTTCAGGAAGAGGGGCAGCGCAATGGTTTTGAATCGACGGCAACTGCTGCGGTCGAGCCTCGGGGCGGGAGCGGTGCTGCTGGCAGCCGCTTGTTCCGACGGCGGCGACACGTCCGGACCGGCGCGGCGTGGCGGCACGCTGCGGGTCGGCGCGCTCGGCACCGCGGCTCGCATCGAACGCGACCCGCACGCCAACCTCAGCAACGACAGCGACTTCCTGATCACGTCCCTGGTCTACGACGCGCTCACGGTGCCGGGTGGAAATCCGAATGTCGTGCCGCGCCTGGCAACCCGCTGGGAGCCGGATGCCGATCGACGGCGCTGGAGCTTCACCCTGGCCGAGAACGCGACCTTCCATGACGGCTCACCGGTGACGTCCGAGGACGTCGTATGGTCGCTGCGCAGGCTGCGCACGATCGGCGGCGCGTCGAAGATGCCGGTGGCCGTGGAGGACATCACCGCCGACGGGCCGAACCGGGTGATCCTGGCCGTGCCCGAGCCGAATACCCAGCTGCCGCTGCTGGTCCGGTTGATGACGTTCACCGCCAAGAAGGACACCACCGACTTCACCGGCGCGGTCGGCAGCGGACCGTTCCGTTTGGAGTCCTACCAGGGCGGCAACGCCCGGCTGGTGCGCAACGAGCGGTGGCACGGCGGGCCGCCGCCGCTGGACGCCATCGAGGTCACCATGTTCGAGAGCGTGACCGCGCTGGGCAACGCGGTACTCGGCGGGCAGATCGACCTGGCTTCGAACGTCGGAGCCATCGCGGGCCGCACCGCCGAGGGACGCGGCGACCTGACGGTCGTGCGCCGCCCGAACGACACGGTGGTCGGCGTCGCCATGCGCACCTCCGACGGGCCGTTCGCCGACGCGCGGGTGCGCACCGCCCTCCGGCTCGGCGTCGACCGCAAAGCCCTCGTCAACCAAGTGCATTCCGGATACGGAACGATCGCCAACGACATCCTCGGCACCGGCGATCCGCTCTACGACACCTCCCTCGCCCAGCGCACCCGCGACGTGGACCGCGCGAAGGCGCTGCTGCGCGAGGCGAATTTCGACACCGGACGCGGCTACCCGTTCGTCACCAAGGCCGAGGCGCCCGGCGAGGTCGAATCGGCCAAGGTGATCGCCACCCAGCTCGCCGAGATCGGCATCCGGCTGGAGGTCGTCACCCAGGAGCCGAACGCCTTCTACGACCAGACGTGGCTGAAGGCGCCGCTGTACACGATCTCGTGGGGCACCAACGATTCCACGCTGTTCTTCGCGAGCAAATTGCTGTCGAGCGGTTCGAACCGCAACGAGACCGGCTTCAAGGACGCGGCGTTCGACGCGGCCACGGCCAAGGCGCTCGCCGCGCACAGCGACGACGAATACCGGCAGGCCGCGCGGGAATTGCAACGCATCCAGTACGAACGCGGCGGATACCTGGTGTGGGGCATGGCCGACGGCATCGACATCGCCGCCGCCCGGGTGCGTGACCTGCCCACGCTCGGCGGGTTCGCCCGGGTTCAGCTGGAGAAGGCCTGGCTGGCCGGGTGATCTCGTTCGCGCGACTCCTGCTGCGGCGCGTCATCCTGCTGGTGACGCTGCTGGCCTGTGTCTTCGTCGCCGTGGACCTGCTGCCGGGCAGCACCGCCCGCACGGTCCTCGGCCGGGAGGCCGCGCCGGAGCAGATCGCGGCCAAAGAGCGCGAACTCGGCCTGGACCGGCCGCTGGCGGTGCGGTTCTGGCAGTGGATATCGGGCGTCGCCACCGGCGATTTCGGGCGCACCGCGCGCGGACGGCCGGTCAACGACCTGCTGGTCGAGAAGTTCCCGCCGACGCTGCTGCTCGGTGGGCTCGCCCTGGCAGTGACGGTGCTGGCGTCGCTCGCGCTCGGCGCGTGGTGGGCCACGCGTCCGGGCAGCGTGGCCGCGCGCGTGTTGCAGCCGACGACGACCACCGCGGTGGCCGTTCCGGAGTTCGTGATCGCCACCGTGCTGATCCTGGTGTTCGCATTGGCGCTGGGCTGGTTGCCCGCGGTCACCATCACCGGCCGTTCGGGGATGCCCGCCGGACCGGAGATGCTGGTGCTGCCGGTGTTCGCGCTCGCGTTGCCCCAGATCGGGTGGAACACCAGGGTGGTGCGCGCGGCCCTGTCCGACGCCGCGCTCGCTCCTCATGTGGAAAGCGCTGTGCTCGACGGTCTTTCGAGCCGCACGGTGCTGGTGCGGCATGTGCTGCCGTTCGCGTTGCCGACGATCGTCGCCAGCTTCGCCACCACGGTCGGGATGTTGCTCGGCGGGGCACTGGTGGTGGAGACGGTCTTCAACTATCCGGGTCTCGGTGCGGTCCTGGCCGGTTCGGTGGCCGATCGCGACACCTCGGTGGTCGCCGCGGTCGTCGCGCTGTCCGGGGTGGTCATCATGGTCGTGCTCGCGGTCGCCGACGGTATCCGCACCTGGTCGCTGCGGGGGCGCCGATGAACACTTCCACGAAGATCGGGAGCCGGGCGCGTCGGCTCGGACGGCTGACGGTCGTGCCCGCGCTGCTGGTCACGCTGCTGGCGGCGGCGGGGCCGACGCTGGCTCCGCATCCGGCGGAGGAGGCGATCGGCATCCCGTTCGGCGCTCCCGGAGCGGGCGCGCCGCTGGGCACCGATCGGCTCGGCCGCGACGTGCTCAGTCACCTGCTCTACGGCGGGTGGGGATTGCTGCTGGTGGCCGCGATCATCGCGGTGCTGGTGACCGGGTTGTCGTGTGTCCTCGGCGCGGTCGCGGCACTGCGCCCACGGATCGGCGAGTGGATCGAACTGGGCACCGACCTGTTCATCCTGCTGCCCGCGGTGCTGGGGATCCTGCTCGTGCTGACCTCGTGGCCGGACGCGGGCACCGCGGGACTGATCGTGCTGGCGTTGCTGTTCGGCGTCCCATATTGCGCGCGCATCTTCACCGCCGCCGCCGCCGGTGTCGCGGCATCCGGATATGTCGAGAGCGCGCGAGCCGCGGGTGAGTCGCTCGGACATCTCGTGTTCCGGGAGGTGATCCCGAATCTGCGGGCGGTGTCGACGACGCAGCTCGGCCTGCGTTTCGTGGCCGGGGTCTACCTCGTGAGCACCGCGTCGTTCCTGCAACTTCCGACGACGCTGGGCGCGAGCAACTGGGCGGTCATGGTGCGCGAGAACGCCTCCGGCATGCTGCTCAATCCCTGGGCGGTGCTGGCTCCGAGCCTCGCCATCGCGGTCGTCGCGGTGAGCGTGAATCTAGCGGTGGCGGCGTTCGGGCGAGGGGAGCGGGAATGAACGCGCACGTCGTCGAACACGAAAGCCGGACGGGTGCGGCGCACGGCGTCCGGCACGACCTCGTCGCGGTCGCGGGCCTGACCGTGCTGGGCCCGGACGGGCGGGAATTGGCCGGGCCGGCGACATTCCGGATTCCGGCGGGCACGGTCACGGCCCTCACCGGTCCGTCCGGGTCGGGCAAGACCACGGTGATGCGCGCCCTGCTCGGGCAACTGCCGTCGGCCACGGCGCGCGCGACGGGTTCGGTGTCGGTCGCCGGACACGACGTGTTCGCGCTCGATCGTGCGGCGCTGCATCGCTTCCGGCGTCGGCACATCGCCTACGTCGGGCAGGACCCGGGTTCGGCGCTGAACCCGCTGCTGCGCGTGCGCGCCCTGCTGCGCGAGGTCGCGCCGCGGGCGCCCGAGTCCACCCTGACCGACACGCTCGCGCTGGTCGGCCTGTCGCCGGACTATCTGCGCCGCCGCCCCGGTGAATTGTCCGGCGGCCAGCAGCGCCGCGTCGCCCTCGCCAGGGCGCTGATCCGCCGGACCGGCGTGCTGGTGCTCGACGAGCCGCTCGCCGGGCTGCACGGCGCGCTGCGCACCGACATCGCCGGGCAGCTCGCGGCACTGGCCCGCGAGCGGTCGGCGGCGATCCTGCTGTCCGGGCACGACACGGCTCTCGTGCACTCGATCGCCGACGACATCGTCGAACTCGGCGCGATCCTCCCTGCGTCCATCCATCCGGTTCGGGTGAGTGGTTCGCCGGGGAAGTCGTCGGTCGAGCCGGAGCATCCGGTTCGAGCGAATGGTTTGCCGGGGAAGCGGTCGGCTGAGTCGGAGCATCCGGTTCGGATGAGTGGTTCGCCGGGGAAGTCGTCGGGTGTGGCGGGGGCCGAGTCGGAGCATTCGGTGGAGGCGAGTGGTTTGCCGGGGAAGTCGTCGGGTGTGGCGGCTGAGCAGGAGCGTTCGGTTCAGGTGAGCGGTTTGCCGGGGAGGTCGTCGGGTGTGGCGGGGGCCGAGTCGGAGCATGCGGTTCGGGTGGACGGTTCGCTGGGGCAATCGTCCGGTGCGGCGGTGGAGCCCCGGTATCAGGTTCAGGGAAACGGTTCGCCGGAGAGAACGTTCGGTGCGTCTGCTGAGCCGGGAACGCGCCCGTTGTCCGCCACGTCTGCCGATCCAGCCGCGAGCCGGACGATCGCCGATGTCCCGACAGCCGGTGAACCCGCAGAGCCCGTGGCGGCAGCGAGCGGTGCCCGACAGTCGCGCCCTGACTTCGATCGGGCGCGAAACGGCTCGGCAGGCAGCCTTCCGGCCGCCGACGACCGGCCGCAAGGCGATGTCGTGCTGCGGGCTGCGGGAATCAGCGCCTCGATCGACGGACACCGGGTGCTCACCGATATCGATCTCGCGCTCGCGGCGGGTTCCGCGCTCGCGGTGGTCGGCGCGTCGGGCGCGGGCAAGACCACCTTGGCGCGCGTCATCGCGGGGTTGCATGCTTCGGCGACCGGTGCGCTCGAACTGGGCGGGACCCCGATCACCGTGGGCGCGAATCGGCGAATCCGGTATGGCGCGGGCGGTATTCAGCTGGTCACCCAGAATCCGAGGTCCGCGCTCAACCCTCGCCGCACCGTGGCGCAGACGCTCGGCCGCCCGCTGCGGCGGATCGGGCGTGTCGCGCGCCGGGACCTCGCGCGGCGGATCACCGAACTTCTCGCCGCTGTCGAGCTGTCCGCCGACCTGGCGGCCCGCTACCCGCACGAGCTGTCCGGCGGACAACGCCAGCGCGTGGCCTTGGCCCGCGCTCTCGCCGCCGAACCCGCCGTGCTCCTGTGCGACGAGATCACCTCGGCACTGGACCACCACACGGCGGCGGCGATCATGGCGCTGCTGGACCGGATTCGCACCGAACGCGGCACCGCCCTGCTGATCATCACCCACGACATGGCCCTGGTGGCCGAATACTGCCCCACGCTGCTCGTTCTCGATCAGGGTCGCATCGTCGAAACAGGCGACACCGAAACGGTTCTCGCCGCGCCGACGCACAACGCGACCAGCGAACTGCTCGTCTGAACCCCGAACGGCGCGGAGCCATGAGCGCATCCGACACGCAGTGGCTTTCGTCACCGGCTCGCCGCGGCAGCGCGCCGTCATCTGGATGATGGAAGGGGTGTTGCGAAAGACCGGCGTCTCGGCCGCCGTCGTGGTGCTCCTCGGGCTCGCCGGTTGCGGAGTCGACCGCACCCCGATCCCGGAGGGCATTCCGCCCGGGCCGGGCACTCCGCTGCCCGTGATCGACCTGGACGCTCCCGGCCGCACGGCCGTCCAACTGCGCGGCTGGGCCGACGAGCAGGCCGACGGGCTCGGCATCCCGTCGATCGCGCTGGAGGCGTACGGCTACGCGGCGGCCGTGATGACCAGGGCGCGTCCCGACTGCGGCGTCGCGTGGACGACGCTCGCGGGCATCGCGAGCGTGGAGAGCAAGCACGGCACCCACCGCGGGGCGAAGCTGGATGCGGACGGCTCGGTCCGCCCGCCGATCATCGGCGTCCCGCTGGACGGCTCGCCCGGCGTCGCGCTGGTGCAGGACACCGACGACGGCGCGCTCGACGGCGATCCGGTGCACGACCGCGCCGTCGGCCCGCTGCAGTTCATCCCGGAGACCTGGAAGCGCTGGGGCGTCGACGCCAACGGCGACGGCGCCGCCGATCCGCAGAACATCGACGACGCCGCGCTCACCGCCGCCAGATACCTGTGCGCCAGCGGCGGTGACCTCACTTCCGAGCACGGCTGGCAGCGGGCGTTGCTCACCTACAACCAGTCGCACGCCTACCTGCTGACGGTGCGCGATCGGGCCGCCAGCTACAGCATCGGCCGCCGGGTGTGATCCCCCGGTCCCCGGAGTGCCGGTTACCCGCGCCGCCGCCGGGACGATAGGCTCGCAGCGCACGGCCCATCCCGTGAGACCAACCGTGTCAGCAGCCGAAGGAGTGTCGTTTTCGTGGCCATCATCGAACAGGTCGGAGCTCGCGAGATCCTGGATTCCCGCGGTAACCCCACCGTCGAGGTCGAGATCGCTCTCGACGACGGCACCCTGACCCGGGCCGCCGTGCCTTCCGGCGCGTCCACCGGCGAGCACGAGGCCGTGGAACTGCGCGACGGTGGCGAGCGCTACGGCGGCAAGGGCGTGCGCAAGGCGGTCGAGGGTGTGCTCGACGAGATCGCGCCCGCCGTCATCGGCCTCGACGCCGTGGAGCAGCGCACCATCGATCAGGTCCTGCTCGACCTGGACGGCACCCAGGACAAGTCCCGGCTCGGCGCCAACGCCCTGCTCGGCGTCTCGCTGGCCGTGGCCCGCGCCGCCGCCGAGTCCTCGGGGCTCGAGCTGTTCCGCTACCTCGGCGGCCCGAACGCGCACGTGCTGCCCGTCCCGATGATGAACATCCTCAACGGCGGCGCGCACGCCGACACCGGCGTCGACGTGCAGGAATTCATGGTCGCCCCGATCGGCGCGCCGACGTTCAAGGAGTCGCTGCGCTGGGGCGCGGAGGTCTACCACGCCCTCAAGGCGGTGCTGAAGGCCAAGGGCCTGTCCACCGGTCTCGGTGACGAGGGCGGTTTCGCCCCCGACGTGGCCGGCACCAAGGCCGCGCTCGACCTGATCAGCGAGGCCATCGGCAAGACCGGCCTGAAGCTGGGCAGTGACGTGGCGCTCGCGCTGGACGTCGCGGCCACCGAGTTCTACACCTCCGGCAGCGGCTACAAGTTCGAGGGCGTCGTGCGCTCCGCCGAGGAGATGGCGCAGTTCTACGCCGAACTGATCGGCGCCTACCCGCTGGTATCCATCGAGGACCCGCTCTCGGAGGACGACTGGGACGGCTGGGTGACCCTGACCGACCAGATCGGCGAGAAGATCCAGCTCGTCGGCGACGACCTGTTCGTCACCAACCCGGAGCGCCTGGAAGAGGGCATCGCCAAGGGCGCCGCCAACGCGCTGCTGGTGAAGGTGAACCAGATCGGCACGCTCACCGAGACCCTGGACGCGGTGGAGCTGGCGCACCGCAACGGCTACAAGACGATGATGTCGCACCGGTCCGGCGAGACCGAGGACACCACCATCGCCGACCTCGCCGTCGCGGTGGGCAGCGGCCAGATCAAGACCGGCGCTCCCGCCCGCAGCGAGCGCGTCGCCAAGTACAACCAGCTGCTGCGCATCGAGGACGCGCTCGGCGATTCGGCGCGCTACGCCGGCGACGTCGCGTTCCCCCGGTTCGCGTTCGAAGGCTGACCTGCGGTGCCCGGCGGGGGTGGTGTGCCCGACCCACGCAGGGCGCCGGCGAAGTAGAGACCGAGGCGTGAGATGACGGAGCGACGTGCGCGTGGGACCAGTCCGGCCGGACGCGGGGACCGCCGCACGTCGCGTGCCGCCGGATCACGCCCGGCCGATGCCGCGGCCAAACGCGGCCGCAGGCGATCGGAGACCGCGGAGAAACCGAAGCCGCGCACGATCGCGTCCCGTTCGGCAGGCGACAAGCACGACCACACCTTCCTCGGTCTCTCCACCGGCAAGGCGGTGATCCTCGCGATGGTGGTGTGCGGGCTCGCGCTCACCCTCGCCGTGCCCATGCGCACGTACTTCACCCAGCGCGCGGAGGCGGCGCAACTGGCGCAGCAGCGCGCGGAACTCGAGGCGGATCTCGCCCGGTTACGGGATCGTCGCGCGCAGCAACAGGATCCGGCCTACATCCGTACCGAGGCGCGGGACCGCCTGCGCCTGGTGATGCCCGGCGAGACGCCGTACATCGTGCAGGTGCCCGGCATCGAGGCCCCCGCGCCGCCGCCCGCGCCCACCAGAGCCAGAGAACCCGATCCCTGGTACACCGAAGTGTGGCGCAGCATCGCCGAGCCGCAGCCCACGCCCGCGGCCGCCGCGCCACTACCGCAAGCACCGGAAGGACATAGGTGACCGCACCCACCGACCAGGATCTCGCGATCATCGCCGAGCAGCTGGGCCGTGCGCCGCGCGGCGTGCTCGCCATCGCCTACCGCACCCCGGACGGGATCCCGGCCGTTGTGAAGACCGCGCCCCGGCTGCCGGACGGCACCCCCTTCCCGACGCTCTACTACCTCACCGATCCCCGGCTCACCGCGGAGGCGAGCAGACAGGAATCGGCCGGTGTGATGCGGGAGATGACGGAGCGGCTCGCCGCCGACCAGGAGCTGGCCGCCGCCTATCGCGCCGCGCACGAGAGCTATCTGGCCGAACGCGACGAAATCGAATCGCTCGGTACCGATTTCACCGGCGGCGGGATGCCCGAACGCGTCAAGTGCCTGCACGTCCTGATCGCCCACGCCTTGGCCAAGGGGCCGGGCGTGAACCCGCTCGGTGACGAGGCCGTGGCGCTGGCCGCCGAGCACGGCCTGCGCGGCACCGCGATTCCGGCCGACTGGCCCGCGCATCCGACCGCCCGCGAGAATCTGGAGCACAGCGATGAGTGACCGGGTAGCCGCCGTGGACTGCGGCACGAACTCCATCCGACTGTTGATCGCCGACGTGCTCGGCGACGGACGCTTGGCCGACGTGCACCGGGAGATGCGCATCGTCCGCCTTGGCCAAGGGGTCGACGCGACCGGCTCGCTGGCGCCCGAGGCGATCGAGCGCACCCGCGCCGCCCTGGCCGACTACGCCGCGCTGATGCGCGAGGCGGGGGTCGGCCGGGTGCGGATGGTGGCCACGTCCGCCACCCGGGACGCCGCCAATCGGGAGGACTTCTTCGCCATGGCGCGGGCCGAACTCGGCACCGTTGTCGCGGGCGCGGAAGCCGAGGTGATCACCGGCGACGAGGAGGCGCGCCTGTCGTTCGCCGGCGCGATCGGGGAGTTGTCCAGCGCGTCAGGGCCTTTCGTCGTGGTAGACCTGGGCGGCGGTTCCACCGAGCTGGTGTTCGGCGACAGCGCGGGAGTGCGGGCCGCGTTCTCCGCCGACATCGGTTGCGTCCGCATCACCGAGCGGTGCCTGGCGGGTAACCCGCCGACGGCGGAGGAGATCGCCGCCGCCCGCGCCTTCGCCACCGAGCGGTTGACCGAGGCGTTCACGCACGTTCCCGTGGAGGGCGCGCACACCTGGGTCGGCGTGGCGGGCACGATGACCACCCTGGCCGCGGTCGCGCTCGATCTGCCGGAATACGACTCCGAAAGGGTGCACCTCACCCGCTTGACCCTGGATCAGGTTCACCAGGTCTGCGACCGCCTGATCGCCATGGACCACGATCAGCGCGCCGCGCTCGGGCCGATGCATCCCGGCCGGGTCGACGTGATCGGCGGCGGCGCGGTCATCACCGAGGTGCTCGCCGAGGAACTGTCCCGGCGCGCGGGCATCGCCGAACTTGTCGTCAGCGAGCACGACATCCTCGACGGCATCGCCTTGTCGATCGCCTGATTCCGCTCGGCCCGCGCGTCCGGTCAGGTCTGCAGCGGGTGTCCGTCGAGTTTCACCTCGGCGTGCGTGTCGGTTCCGGCTCGAACGCCCAGTTCGGTGCGACTGCGGCGGGATTTGCCGACCGCGATGTCGGCGAGCCGGGAGAGCGACTCCATGTTCCGCGGCACCAACAGGAGCTCTTGCAGCACATTGGGCACCATTCTCCCCAGCCCGCGTTCGGCGTGCTCGTACATCCGGATCTGGGTTTCGCCGGGCACGGTCTCGACGAGTTCCAGACGGATCCACGCGGCGCCGATCGGCGAGAGCTTGGCTTCCAGTTCGAGCATGTGCGGCGGATCCACCGACACGACCTTGGTGGTGTCGTTCACGGTGAAGGGCCACACGCCTGCGCTGTAGTGCAGCTGGGCGCCGACGCCGGGCCACTCGTCGTCGACGTCGCGGATGTGGGTGGCGCCGACCACCCAGGCGCAGAACAGCCATCCGTCGGCCAGGACGGCGAAGACGTCTTCCGGTGTCGTCGGCACGGTGATTTCCACGTGGACCATCAGCTCAACGCTTCCTGGGAGTGGGCGGGGGCTGGTTTGCCTGTCGCTTGCGGGGTGCCCGGTCGGCCGGCGGGCAAACCACGTGCCCCGGTCCGATTCCTCCGCCCGGCTGAACAGAACAAACGAATCCCCCGCGGCGCCGCAGCGGATGCCATCTTCGGGAGATGGTCGAAGCGACAAGTTCGGCACCGGTATCTTCTTCCCGGTTGGTCCCGGAACATCGGTGTCGGGTAGTTTGGCTCGGTTCTATGACCCAGGTCACGGGTTCGCGTACTCCGGTATCACCGGGCGGTCGTGGTGTGTGCGGGGCTGATCGTCACCGCCAATGCGCTAATGGCCAGCAAATTCATGACCGGCGTGCATCGACTCGCCGCATGGGTACAGAACACCAAGCACAGCAGCACGAATTAAGGAGAACGCGTGACTAACCCCGGGCCACAAGCCGATCCGGCGGGTGATGTCTCGTCTCGGTGGGGCGGCCTGTTCCGCACCAAGTCCATCGAACAGTCGATCCGCGACACCGACGAGCCCGACTCGAAACTCCGCAAGGACCTGACCGCCTGGGACCTCACCGTCTTCGGCGTGGCCGTCGTGGTCGGGGCGGGCATCTTCACCCTCACCGCGCGCACCGCGGGCAATGTCGCGGGCCCGTCGGTCTCGCTCGCCTTCGTGTTCGCCGCGATCGCCTGCGGGCTGACCGCCCTCTGCTACGCCGAGTTCGCCTCCACCGTGCCGGTGGCGGGCAGCGCCTACACCTACTCCTACGCCACCTTCGGCGAGCTCGTGGCCTGGATCATCGGCTGGGACCTGATCCTGGAATTCGCGCTCGCCGCGGCGGTGGTGGCCAAGGGCTGGTCGCAGTACCTCGGCGAGGTACTCGGCACCACCTCCCCGATCGTGCACCTGGGCCCGGTGACTTTCGACTGGGGCGCGGTGCTGCTGATCACCGTGCTCGGCGTGCTGCTCGCGACCGGCACCAAGGTGTCCTCGCGAGTCTCGGCGGTGGCGGTCGCCATCAAGCTGGGCGTGATCGCGCTGGTGCTGGTCGTGGGCGCCACCTACTTCAAGTCGTCGAACCTCTCGCCCTACATTCCGCCGTCGCAGGCGGGTGAGCGCGGCGAGGGCCTGCGGCAGTCGCTGTTCTCCTATCTGACCGGCGCCGGGGACAGCAACTTCGGCTGGTACGGCCTGCTCGCCGCGGCCAGCCTGGTGTTCTTCGCGTTCATCGGCTTCGATGTGGTCGCCACGACCGCCGAGGAGACCCGCAACCCGCAGAAGGCGGTGCCGCGCGGCATCCTCGGCTCGCTGCTCATCGTCACGATCCTGTACGTCGCGGTGTCGCTCGTGCTCACCGGCATGGTGCCCTACACCGAGCTGGCCGGGGGCGACGCGACCCTGGCGACCGCGTTCGGCATCCACGGAGTGACCTGGGCGAAGAACATCATCTCCATCGGCGCGCTCGCCGGGCTCACCACGGTGGTGATGGTGATGTACCTCGGGCAGACGCGGGTGCTGTTCGCGATGTCGCGCGACGGGCTGATGCCGCGCAGGCTCGCGCACACCGGCCAGAACGGCACACCGGTGCGCGTCACCGTCATCGTCGGCGTGGCATGCGCGCTGCTGGCCGGGTTCGTGGACTTCGGCACGCTGGAGGAGATGGTCAACATCGGGACGCTGTTCGCGTTCGTGCTGGTGTCGATCGGCGTGCTCATCCTGCGGCGCACACGCCCGGACCTGCCGCGCGGATTCCGGGTCCCGCTCGTGCCGGTCGTCCCCGTCCTGGCGGTGCTGGCGTGCCTGTGGCTGATGCTGAACCTGTCGGTGGAGACCTGGCTGCGGTTCCTGGTGTGGATGGTGATCGGGTTCGTCGTCTACTTCACCTACTCCCGGCGCAACTCCCTGCTCCGGAAGGCTCCTGCTCTCGAGTGACGCGGCCGTGTTCGGCTCCTCGGAGGTGGGCGGCTAGCCTGACGCCGTGTCGCAGCGTGAGTTGGTTGTGCTCGGAACCGCGAGTCAGGTGCCGACGAAACAGCGGAACCACAACGGGTACCTGCTCCGGTGGGACGACGAGGCGATCCTGTTCGACCCCGGTGAGGGAACGCAGCGGCAGATGACCTATGCCGGTGTGACCGCCACCGGGCTGACCCGGATCGCCATCACCCATTTCCACGGCGACCACAGCCTCGGGCTGGCCGGGGTGGTGCAGCGGATCAACCTCGATCGGGTGCCGCATCCGGTCGACGTCTGGTTCCCCGCGTCCGGCGCGGTGTACTACGACCGGCTGGTCAACGCGACGTCCTACTACCACCGCGCCGAACTGCGGCCGCGCCCGGTGGCCGGACCGGGGCCCGTCGACCTGCCCGAGGCGCCGTTCACGGTGACGGCGGTGCCGCTGTCGCATCCGGTGGACACCTTCGGCTATCGGCTCAGCGAGCCGCCCGGTCGCCGCATCCTGCCGGACCGATTGCGCGCCTTGGGATTACGCGGGCCGATCATCTCCGAACTGCAACAGCGCGGCAGCGTCGAGTCCGATGGGCGCACAATCAGTTTGGCGGAGATCAGCGAACCTCGATCCGGTCAGAGCTTCGCCTTCGTGATGGACACCCGGCTGTGCCCCGGCGTCCGGGAACTCGCCGCCGATGTCGACATGCTCGTCATCGAAGCCACATTCCTGGACGCCGACGAACATCTGGCGGTCGAGTACGGTCATCTCACCGCGGGCCAAGCCGCGCGGGTGGCCGCCGACGCGGGCGTTCGCACCCTGGTGCTCACCCACTTCTCCCAGCGCTACCGCGATCTCGACGAGCACCTGGCGGAAGCGGCGAAGTACTTCACCGGCGAGATCCACATCGCCACCGATCTGGCCCGAATCCCGCTACCGCCACGCCGCTGACCCCGCTCCGGACATCCGACACGCCGAGATGATCCGTGGACGCTAACACCAGCCCGCCGTCACCGATCTAGTTCTCTGGGACGCCTGCCGGCCCCGGGCTGGAAACCGCCGTCATCGGCACCGGTCACCCGACCGCGCCGTCCGGCACCCGGCCACGGCCGACGCCCCGCCACCCCGGCGAATTGTCGGAATTCCGGTACAGCCGTACGACTCGGTACGCTGTCCCGGACGCCCCTATAGCCCAATTGGCAGAGGCAGCGGACTTAAAATCCGCCAAGTGTCGGTTCGAGTCCGACTGGGGGCACTGCTGCGACCGCAGGTAGGTCCGTTTCTTGTCGCCAGGGCTGCCGGTGTCGGCGCACCTCGGTCCGCAATGCGTCCGCAGCAGTGGAGGGCGCTCCTCGGGTCGATGAGCTGCTGCCCACCCAACCTCGGTGGCCATACCGTTGGCCAACGCCGACACCCAACCAGGTAAGTCCGCGGAACCGCGCTAGGAACGGCGCCGGGAATCGAGCGCGGCCGGTGAATCGTCTGCGCCCATCGACTCTGTGGTGTGGGGGCTACGCAGCTGCGGTGCGCGATGGAGGTGGGTAGCGGGCCTCACGGCCCGCAATCCGTCAACGCGAAAGGCCGTGGGCGCGGGCGATGATGCGTTCCATGGCGGTGCGGGGGAGGAGGCGGCGGAGGGTGAAGAGGGCGGGGGCGTTGCTGCCTACGGCGTAGAGGGGGTGGGGGCGGTCGGCTTCTATTGCTTTGACGATCGTGGTGGCGACCTTTTCGGGGGTGATGCCTTTGGCTTGGTTTTCGTCGAGTTTCGCCATGAAAGTGGTGAAGTCGGCGGTGTGGGGCGAGCCTTCGGTGAGGTATTTGGTGCGACGTTCGCGGAGGCCGGTGTCGATCTGGCCGGGCTCGACCGCGGTGATCCAGACGCCGAAGGGGGATTCCTCGAAGCGGGCGGCGACCGCGAAGCCGCGCAGTGCCGCCTTGGTGGCGACGTAGGAGGAGCGGTAGGGCATCGGGAAGCTGGCGAGCATCGAGCCGACCATGACGACGCGCCCGTATCGGCGTTCCCGCATGCCGGGCAACACCGCTTTGGTCAACGCGACCGGACCGAGCACGTTGAGCTGGAACAGTCGCTCGACGGCGTCGGTGGGCAGTTCGGCGAGCGGGCCCGCCTGGCTCTCGCCCGCGTTGTTCACCAAGACGTCGACCTGGTCCAGACCGGCCGCGAAGGCATCGATCGAGGCCGTATCGGTGAGGTCGAGCGCCCGGTATTCGACGCCCGGCAGCACGGCGTCGGAGCCGATGGCGTCGGGATTCCGGCTGGTGCCGATCACCCGGTACCCCCGCCCGGCCAGTGCGGCGGCCGTAGCCTTCCCGATTCCGGACGACGCACCGGTGACCACGGCGACCCGAGACATGACGCTCCTTTCGACGGCAAATACGCTGACGATATCGTCAACTTCCCGGTCGGCGCTACCGGAAAGTAACTTCGGTGCCGCACGTGCGGCCGTCGGCTGGGTGCGGAAGCGCGACGACTGCGACGTGAAGCCCTGCGGCGGTGGGAAACGGGAATACAACACGTGGTGGCGGCTCGGAGATTGCCCATTGAATTCTGCGTGGCGAGTTCGGGTCCCGGGCCGGTGTAGGCGGGCTGTCGCGTGCACCGCGCTCGAGCGGTTCGCAGGGCCTGTGAGCTGGGCGGACAGACGTGCGAGACGACGTGGGATACGCACCGGCGCAGGCGAAATCGTTCATCGGCGGGAAGTCTGCCCGGATGTCGGCGGCAACATGATGGGGCTAGTGTTGGCCGGCGCGGTGCAGGCCGGAGACGCTGCCGCGTTACCCCCCGACGCCGAGGAGACTGTGGTGGTTGTCGATACCGTCCGAGAGGAACAGGCGATCCGTCAGATGACGGAGCGGCTGGTCGAAAACTACACCGAGACTTATTCTCCGGAGCATATCCAGAGCACGGTAGGGGCGGCGCGAAAGAAGTTCGAGGGCCACCCGGTGCGGCAATTCGTTCCCATTCTGGTCGAGCGGGTGGTGCGGCGGGAGTTGGAGAAGTCCCCCGAAGCGGAAGTCCAGCCCACTACGGTCCCGATGGACAAGGCGCAGGCGCCCTCCGCGACCTTTTCGGGAAAAATCTCGGAATTGCGTGCGGTGTGGTCGTCGAAGAAGCGTTTCGCACCATATGCGGTGGGCGCCGTCGTCATCCTGACGGTGATCGCCGTCGCCCTCGCCGTGCGGCAACCCGCTCCCGAGGCGCCCGCTGCCGCGCCGTCTCCCGCCGCGCCGCTCACCGTCGTCCATGGCGTGGTCGGGTCCGAGAAGATGGGTTTCTTCCAGGACCAGAAGGTGATCGACGCGCTGGCGCGCAACGGCGTCCGGGTCGAGGTCGAGCCCGCCGGGTCGCGCCAGATCGCCACGTCCATCGATCTCGCGAAATTCGATTTCGCTTTCCCGTCCAGTGAACAGGCGGCCGAGCGAATCCAGCGGCAGCGCAACGTCACCGTGAAATACACGCCGTTCTCCTCGCCGATGGCCATCGCGACGTTCACGCCGATCACCGAACTGCTCGCCAAGGCGGGAGCGCTGCGCCCCGGCCCGGTGCCGACGCTGGACCTGCGCCGCTACCTCGAAATCGTCCGCAACGGAACCCGCTGGGACGAGCTGCCCGACAACGCCGCGTACCCGGTGCGCAAGAACATCCTGATCTCCACCACCGATCCGCGCAGCTCGAATTCGGCGGCCATGTATCTGGCCGCCGCCAGCTATGTCGCGAACAACAACACGATCGTGCAGGGACCGGCCGCCGAGCAGGCCGTCCTGCCCGCGGTGTCGCGGCTGTTCGTGGGCCAGGGGTACACCGAGAACACCACCGATGGCCCGTTCAACAACTACCTCGCCACCGGGATGGGCCCGACGCCGATGGCGTGGATCTACGAGGCGCAGTACGTCGAGGCGATCGTGCGCGGCCAGGTGAAACCCGAGATGACGCTGCTGTACCCGTCTCCGACGGTGCTGTCCCGGCACACGCTGGTGCCGTTCGGCGCGACCGGCGACCGGCTGGGCCGCCTGCTGTCCACGGATCCGGAGTTGCAGCGGCTGGCCGCCGAGCACGGCTTCCGCACCAACGACGGCGCGCAGTTCGCGAAGGTCGCCGCCGAACGCAAAGCCCCGGTGCCCGCGGAGCTGCTGGACGTCGTCGCCACCCCGACCTACGACACCCTGGAGCATCTGCTCGACGGAGTCACCAAGACCTACAACTGAAGCCACGTCCCGGTCCGGGTGTGTCCGCGCTCGCGTTTCGGTGGAGACGATCCGGGCATCCTTCCCGCATCAGATACCGCGACAGCGGCCGGTATCGCGGCGGGAGGAAACACCAGTGACAGCGGACGACGGACCATGGGAGATACCTCCCATCGATGACGCTCCGGACATCGCGCGCGACCCCGCGCCGCCGCCGGGATCGACGCTGGCCGACACCAGGAACTGGGCGGGGTTCGGGTTGCTGCTGCTCGCGGCGGCCGGTGCGATAGCCGCCGCGGTGCTCGCGGGCTCCGGGCTGGCCCGTTCGTCCGTCGTCGCCGCGATCATCGCGGCCGTCTTCCTGCTGGCCGGTGTGGGCATGATCGTGCTGGAGCAGGTGCGCGCACGAGCCCAGGCCCGCCGGCGCAGCGAGGAGCCCGCCGCCGCGCCGCCGGGGTACTGAGCATCCTCAGTCCACGGGCAGGAAACCTGACTCGATGAACTCCCGCACGAAGGTGTCCACCACCGTGCGGTCCACCTGCGGGCAATCCACCCCGGTGCCCGCCAACGCGGCGCGGGCATGCTCGTCGCCCCAGTCCAGATGACCGGCGAGCCGGGCGAAGTCATGACTCAGTAGTGCCGCACGCACCAGCGAATCGTCGCCGAGCGCGTCGAGCCGCCGCGCTTCCCTGGCCAGGCCCGCACGCACGGTGTCCTCCGGCATCGTCGCCACCGGGAGCCCGTGCGCTCGCAGACTGGCGAGGATCTCGCCGACCGCCACCGGGGCTCGGTTGACCAGGTGATAGACGGTTCGCGCGCGCGGGCGGACGGAGATTTCCACAATCGCGCCCGCCACGTAGCTCACCGGAACCAAGGAGACGGTCGCGTCGCCGACGTCGGGCGCCATGCCGAGCATCGCGGCGGCTCGCACCATGTTCCACAGCGAGTCCTGCGGGCTGTTCACGCCGACCTCGGGGCACCCGCAGATGGTGCCAGGGCGGTAGATGGCGATGGGCACGCCGCGCTCGCCGGCCTGCCGGACCAGCTCCTCGGCGACCCATTTGGACGCGAGGTAGCCGTTGCCGGACACCTGATCGGCGCCCAGCCGGACGTCCTCGGTGACCACCGGCGACTTCGGCGCGGCGGCGACGGCCGCACCCATGGTGGAGACCAAGTGGAACGGCTTGACTCGCCGAGTGGTCGCCAGCCGCAGCAGTTCTCGCGTGCCTTCGACGTTGGCCTGCCGGAGCCGGGCGTAGGGGTCGACGTGATTGACGCGCGCGCCGTTGTGGTAGATCACGTCGATGCTGTCGGCCAAGCACTCGTAGTCGGCGGGGCCGAGGCCGAGGCGCGGCGCGGTGAGGTCTCCCGCGACGACGACGATCCGCTCCGCGGCGGTCGTCCCGGCGAGCCGGTAGCGGCTCAGCGCGGCCAGGATCCGGTCGATGCCTTCCTCGGCGTCGTCGGCGCGCACCACGCACCACACTCGCGCGTCGGTGCGGTCCAGCAATTCTTGCAGCAGGTGGGCGCCGAGGAAGCCGGTCGCGCCGGTCAGCAGCACCTCCTGCGGCGGCCCGGAGTGCGCCGGCCGGCATCCGCCGATGCCGATCTCCGGCTCCAGCACGGCGTCGCGTTCCGGCGTGGGAGCGGTGGGGGCGCACTCGCCGGCCAACCGCGCCGCGAGGCCGCCCACGGTCGGGGCCGCGAGGATCGCCGACATCGGCACGTCGCGCCGCAGCCGGTCCGACAGTCGCTGGTGCAGCGTGAACGCGAGCAGCGACGATCCGCCGAGCTCGAAGAAGTCGTCGCCGACGCCGATCGGCGACACCGCGAGCACCTCGGCGAAGACCTCCGCGATCGCGCGCTCCAGCGGAGTGCCGGGGCGCACCTCGGTGCGTGCGGCGAACACCGGCTGGGGCAGTGCGGCTCGGTCGAGCTTCCCGCTGGTGTTCACCGGGAAGGCGTCCAGCGCCAGCACCGCCGACGGCACCATGTATCCGGGCAGCACCCGAGCGACCGAGTGCCGCACCGCGTCCGGGTCGACCGTGGCTCCCGGCGCGGCGACCACATAGCCGACCAGCCGGTCTCCGGCATCGGAGCCCTTGACCGCCACCGCGGCCCGGCCCACCGCCGGATCGGCCAGCAGTGCGGCTTCGATCTCACCGAGTTCGATGCGATGGCCGCGGACCTTGACCTGGAAGTCGGTGCGACCCAGATAGTCGAGGTTGCCGCCGCGGTTCCATCGCACGAGGTCACCGGTCCGGTACATCCGCTCGCCGGGATGCGACGGATCGGCGACGAACCGGGCCGCGGTCAGGCCGGATGCGCCGTGATAACCCCGGGCCAGCTGAACGCCACCCAGGTACAGTTCGCCCGCCACACCCACCGGAACCGGCCGCAGACGACCGTCCAGGACCTGGCACCGCGAATTCCACTCCGGCACACCGATGGAGACAGTAGGGGCGGTGTGGTCGGCTGCCGAGACGGCGTGCCGGGTGATGCTCACCGCGGCCTCGGTGGGTCCGTACAGGTTGTGCAACCCGGCCCCGCTCACACTCGCGAAGGCCCGCGCGGTCTCCGGGGGCAGTGCCTCGCCGATGACGAAAATGTCTCGGAGCGAAGACAAGTCGTCGTTTGTCGCGTGCTGGGCGAAGACGGTGAGCATCGCGGGAACGAAATCGGTGAGGGTCACCCGATGCTCGGCGATCAGTCGGCCCAGTGCCGCCGGGTCGCGATGCTCCTCCGGGCCGGCCAGCACCAGCCGTGCACCCGCGCGCAAAGGCAGGAAGTAGCCCCACAGCGACACGTCGAAGGTCGCGGGGGTCTTGTGCAGATAGACGTCGGTGGCGTCGACGCGGTACTCGGCCTGCATCCAGGCGAGCTGGTGCACGATCGCCCGATGGCTGACCGCCACGCCCTTGGGGCGACCGGTCGAGCCGGAGGTGTAGATGAGGTAGGCGGGGTGGTCGGCGTGCCAGCGCGCCCGGCGCTCGGTGTCGCGCACGGGTTCGCAGCCGAAGCGGTCGAGATCCAGGGCATCGATGTCGTACGCCTCGGTGACCGTGAAGTCGTCCGCGGCGGTGGTCAGCACACACCGTGGCGACGCCGACTCGAGCACGTACCGGATGCGTTCGGCCGGATGGCCGGGATCGATCGGCACCCAGGCCGCGCCCGCCGCCACGATCGCCTGCAGCGCGACGACCTGCTGGATCGACCGCCGCATCGCCACCGCCACGACGCTCTCCGGTCCCACGCCCCGCTCGATCAGCCAGCGGGCCAGGCGCGCGGAGCGCTCGCACAGGTGCGCGTAGGTCAGCGTCTCCGGCCCGCACACCACGGCGATCGCGTCCGGCGTCGCCGCGGCATGCCGCGCCGTCGCCGCGGTGAGCGGCTCGGCCGGGACGGCGTACTCGGCTCCGGCGCCCCAGGACCGGATGCGCTTGTGCTCGACCGGGTCCATGATGTCGATGTCCCCGACGACTGCGCCGGGCTCGGCCGCGACCTGCCGCAGAATGCGGATGTAGCCGTCCAGGAAGCGCTGCACGGTGTGCTCGTCGAACAAGTCGGTGCTGTAACCGAATCGGATGATGATCTCGCCGGGCTCGCCGTCGTCGTCGCGGGTGTCCACCACACCGATGTGCAGGTCGGTCTTCGCCGTGTCGGCGTCCACGTCGAGGAACGACACGCTCGGCCCGGACAGCTCGAGGGTGGCCTGCGTGAAGTTCTGGAACGCGAAGCCGACCTGGTAGAGCGGGTGCCGTCCGGGCGAGCGGGTCGGATCGACCGCGTCGACCACATGCTCGAAGGGCACCTCGGAGTGCGCGAAGTTGACCAGGTCCCGCTCCCTGGTGCGGCGCAGCAGAGCGGTGAAACGCTCCGCGGGCTCGATCCTGGTCCGGGAGACGGTCGTATTGACGAACATGCCGACGACATCCGCGAGCGCGGGCTCGGCTCGATTGGTCATCGGCACGCCGATCGCGATGTCGGTGCCGCCGGACAGGCGGGCCAGCAGCACGGCGAGCGCCGAGCGCATCACCATGAACAGCGTCGCCCGGTGGGCGCGGGCGAGCGTGAGCAGGTCCTGGTGCAGGGTCGCGGGCACCGACCGCTGGGTGGCCGAGCCGCGCAGTGTCGCCACCGGTGGGCGGGGCCGGTCGGCGGGCAGATCGAGTTCGTCCGGCAGGCCGGCCAGCTCTGCGGTCCAGTACGCCAGTTGTCGCGACAGCAGAGAATCCGGGTCGTCGCGGGAACCGAGCAATTCCTTCTGCCACAGGGCGTAGTCGGCGTACTGCACGTCCGGCGGCTGCCAGGCCGGAGCGGCGCCCGCGCTCCGGGCGGCGTAGGCCATGGCCACGTCGCGGGCCAGCGGCGCGAGCGACGACCCGTCCGCGCAGATGTGGTGCAGAGCGCAGACCAGGACGTATTCGGTGGGGGTGTGCAGCAGCCGGACGCGCAGCGGCACTTCGGCCGACACGTCGAACCCGTGCCGCAGGATCGCGCGTACCCGGTCGGGTACCGCGTCGTCGGGCAGCTGCTCCACCGCGAAATCGTCCACCACAGCGTCGGTGTCGAGGATCAGCTGCCGCGGTCCGGTCTCGTCGGCCGGGTACTTCGTGCGCAACGCCTCGTGCCGTTCGACGGTGTCGGCGAACGCCGCGCGCAAGGCGGGGACGTCCAGTTCCGACAGCCGTAGCGCGAAGCCGATGTTGTCCACCGAGGACGTCGTGTCGAACTGGTTGCGCAGCCAGAACCGCAGCTGGGCGGGTGACAGCGGGATGCGCTGCGGCCTGGCCTGCGCGCGCAGCACCGGCCGGGCCGTGTCGAACTGCTGCGAGCGAACGGCCTTCGCCAAGGTGGTGACCGTCGGATGGTCGAACACCAGCCGCGGCGGAATGCGCAGCCGCCAGGTTTCGCTCAGGCGCGCGGCGACCTGGGTCGCCAGCAGCGAATTGCCGCCCGCCGCGAAGAAGTCGGCGTCGGCGCTGAACCGCTCGCGGCCGAGCACATGTGCGAACACCTCGGCGACCGTTTCCTCGCCGAGGTCGGCGGCGGGCCGATGGTCCGGCTCGTCGAGGGCACGCACGCGCAGCGCGGGCCGGTCGGCCTTACCCGTCGGGGTGCGCGGGATCCGGTCCACGACCGTGATCGTGTTCGGCACCATGTATTTCGGCAACAGTGTGGCCAGCGCGTCGGCCAGAGCCGAGGTGTCAGGAGCGTGTCCCGGTTCGGGCTGGACGAACGCGGCCAGCGTGGTCTCGCCCGAGGCGGTCTTGCGGTCGACGGTCACGGCCAGCCGGACGCCGGGCCGAGTCGAGAGGATCGCGTCGATCTCGCCGAGTTCGATCCGGAAGCCCCGGACCTTGACCTGGTCGTCGGCCCGGCCGAAATAGTCGAGAGCGCCGGTGGTGGTGCGGCGGACGAGGTCGCCGGTGCGGTACATCCGGGAGCCGGGCGGTCCGAACGGGTCGGCGAGGAACCGTTGCGCGGTCAGATCGGGTCGCCCGTGATATCCCCTCGCCACCCCGGGCCCCGACACGTACAGCTCGCCGACGACGCCGGCGCCGACCGGCCGCAGCCGGTGATCGAGCACCTGGCAGCGCATCCCCGGCACGGCCGACCCGATGGTGACCGGTGCGTCCGGTGCCAACGCGGGGCTGAGCGTCGCCACGATGGTGGACTCGGTCGGGCCGTAGGCATTGTGGAACAGGCGCCCGCCGGTCGCCCAGTGCCGTGGCAGCATCGGTGCGCAGGGCTCGCCGCCGACCATGACAGAGCGCAGGGCGGGCAGTCCGGCCGGTTCGATGGTGGCCAGTGCGGACGGGGTGAGGAAGGCGTGGGTGATGGCCTGCCGCGCCAGCAGTTCCACCAGGGCGGCGCCGCCGTAGAGGGTCGGCGGGGCGATCACCAGCGTGGCGGCGGCGGAAATCGCGAGCAGCAACTCCAGGATCGAGGCGTCGAAACTCGGTGACGCGAAGTGCAGCACCCGCGCGTCCTTGTCCAGCGCGTGCCGGGTGGCCAGTTCGGCACACAGCGGGGCCAGCCCGGCGTGGGTGACGGTGACGCCTTTCGGGCGTCCGGTCGACCCGGACGTGTAGATCACGTAGGCCGCGTGGGCGGGCCGAAGCCGTACCGGGCGTTCGAAATACGCGATCGGACTCGCTGGGTTCGCCGCCACCTGCGCGGCCACCTCGGCATCGTCCAACGCGAGCCAGCGCACCTCGGCGGGCAGCGCGGTCGCATGTTCGGTGCGCGTCAAGCCCAGCACGACGCCACTGTCGGATACCTGGAATCGGATACGGGACAACGGAAGTGCCGGATCGATGGGGACGAACGCCGCGCCGGTCTTCGCGATGGCCCACACCGCCAGCACCGAATCGAGCGAACGCGGCAGTGTCACCGCTACCGCCGATTCCGGCCCCGCGCCCGCCGCCAGCAGCGTGCGAGCCAGGCGGGACGACTGGGCGTCGAGGTCGCGGTAGGTGATCTCGGTGTCGTCGGACAGCACCGCGATGCCGTCCGGATTGTGCTCCGCCGCTGCGGTCAGCAGCGCGGCGAACGTCGGTGTGGCCGAGTCGGTTGACCTGCGGCGTCGGCTGTTCCGGGCGGGGGGACGGGGATTCCGGATACCGCTGGTCATATCTTCGTCCCGTTCCGCGTGGCAGTAAACGCGCCAGATGCTATAGCCGCCTAGGGCGATTCCTCACCGATGAGAAGGAGGCCGCCCACTTCCGCGCTCGGGTCACCCGTCGGCGTGCACGGCGATGCCGTCCAGCACGCAGGTGACGGTTACCGGCCGGAACAGGTGCCGGTCAACGTGTGCCGTGACCGTGGCAGGCCGTCAGCGCGGTGTTCTTGGTGGCGTTGAACCGGTCGATCGCCGTGTTGAGAGTGTCGGTGTCCGCGCGGCGGGCCAGCGTGTCGGCCAGGGCGTTGGTGTCGTCGCGGTAGGCGCGCAGCGGGGTGGCGATCGCGGACGGCACGTCTCTGGTCACGTTCTGGTCGACCGAGCGCGCATTGTTGCGCAGCGTCGAGACAGCGGTGTCGGCCTTGCTGTCGGTATCGGGATCTCCGCGCCCGTTGGAGTTGCTGGCATCGATGTAGTCGTTGAACGCCCGTACCGAGCTCCCGTTCGCGGCCAGGAAGGCGTCACAGGCCGAGCCGGTCGCGCGTTCGACGGCGGCGGCCCGCGACGACGAGGCGGCGGCCGAGGAGGAGGTGACCTCGGAGGCGTACGCGGCCAGGTCGGTCCGGTTCACCTCCGCCGTACCGGAGACTTGCTGTGCGCAGGCGCCGATGAGCAGCACGCCCGCCGTGACGGCCACCGCGGCCGCGAGCAGGCCCGCGCGTTCGAATCGTCGCATGGTCGGTCCCTCACTCCCCTCGGACGTCCGGCCGGGACAGATGGACAGTGCCGGACGATCCGACCGTACGTCGTGCGGGCGGGACACGCGCGCCCGCGCCGATATCGATGGTCAACCGATATCGGCGCGGTCACCGGGTTCAGCTCTGGCCGAGCATGGTCCGCATCTGCTCGATCTCGACCCGCTGGGCGGCGATGATCGCCTGGGCCAGCGCCTTGGCGTCGGCGTTCCGGCCGTCGGCCAGCTCCGTTTCGGCCATGGTGATCGCGCCCTGGTGGTGCTCGATCATCATGGTCAGCCACTGACGGTCGAAATCGGGACCGGAGGCTGCCCGCAGCGCCGCCATCTGTTCGGCGGACATCATGCCGTGGCCGCCGTGTCCCTCGCTCGTGGTGGGCGCGGGCTTGCCGAAGCTCTGCAAGAGGGCGGTGATCTGCTGCATCTCCGGGGCCTGGGCTTGCTCGACCTGCGTCGCGAGCGCCCGCAACTGCTGGTTGTCGGTGTGGCTCGGCACCAACCGCGCCATATCGACGGCCTGGGCGTGATGCGGATACATCATCTGCAGGAATGTCACGTCGGCGTCGTCGTACTCGGCGCGCGCCGGTGCGCTCGTGCTCGCCGAGGTGGTTGCCGAAGTGCCGTGCTCGGTGGTGTGCCCGGTATCGGCGTCGCCGCATCCGGCGAGACCCACCGCGGCGACCGCGGCGAGGACGAGGACCGAGCGGGTACGAGTGATGAACATGGGTGCTCCTTGCGAAGGGCGAAGTCTGGGGATCGGAGTCGACGAGGCCGCGACCGTGGTTCGGACACACGGCCGCGGCGGACCTGTCAGATCCGCAGAATCGCCAGTTCGGCCAAGGTGAGCACGGTCCACGGCGGTGGTCGTTCCCGCCGTGCCCGCCAGTGCCGCGGCCGTGCCGCACCGGCGCCGGGGCGATCGACCGCCATCCGGTACAGCAGCACCAACGCGCCCAGCATGAGCAAAGCGACCAGGATGAAAACGCAGCCGTGCCGCATGTCGTGACCCCCGTCGCACCCGCCGCCCGCGCAGTGGGGAAGCTTCGTCGCGACGAGGACTGGTGCGGTTCCGCTGTGTGATGCGGTGGCGGCGAGTGCTGGCGGGGTTCCGGTCCGCGCTGCGGTGGCGGCGAGCGCTCGCCCGATTTCGGCGTGCGCGGCCGTGTCTACAGCCGCGATCGCTCGCCCGGCGAAGAAATCGCCGGGCGCGACTACCGGTGTATGCGCCGCGCGGAGGAAATCACCGTCCGCAAGGTGAGCGGGGTCCTGCGACCGAAGTCGATCGTGGCCGCTCGACGGGCGTGGCGATGTCGCATGGTGCGAGCTGGTCGCCTCGTGACCGGTGGCGTGGCGAGGAGCGGCAGCCGCCCCAGGGTTGTCGGCCGCGGGGACGAGCGTCGCGGCGACGTGCGCACCGGCGATATGGACGTGTTCCGAGGCTCCGAAGATCACCGAATGCATGGCGACGACCCCGAGCAGGAGCGTCAGCAGCCCGAGCAGCCGGGACGGCCCGGCGGCGCGGAGTCTGCGGTGATCGACCACGAGTACCGAGTCTAGCCGGTGGTTCGCGGCATACGGGGTACCCGTATCTACGGGCTGGTGATGTCCACGACCAGCCGGGTGGGGTTGGCCAGCGCGGTGACGGTGAAAGCGGGCCGGTCGGCCTGCACGCCGATGAACGACTGCGTGACGCCCTCGTACACGGTCGTCCGATAGACACCCGCGATGCCGGGGACGTCCGGATTCACCGCCGGGTCGGGGCCCGCGTACGGTGTCACGCCACTGTCGAACGGATAGGCGGAGCCGAGAATCCGCACTTCCAGGATCGACCGGCCCGCCACGTCCACCGGGTTGCCACTGCCGTCCTGCACGGCGCGGTCGGTGTACCGGACGACCCAGCCGGGCGTGCCGACGCCGCCGAGTTCGTAGACCACGCGATCGAAACCGGCTTGACGCCCCAGGCGAACGTCGGTCACCGTGAGCGCCGCGTCACCGGAGGGCTGGCCCTGCTTCGGCGCGGCGTCGCCCGGGACCGGGGCCTGCGCCGCCGCGGCGGATGTCCGGGTCGTCGAGGCGACCGGGAGGCCCGGCCCCGCCCCGCCGTCACCGCAGCCCGTGAGCAGTGCCGTAGCGGCCGCGGCCAGGAACACCATCCTGTTGCGCATGGGCTGATGCTACTCAGCGGAACGCGTCGAATGGCGTAACCGGAGCGCGTTGCGGCTGATTCGCCCCGGGCCGGTCGATGACGTGCGCACGTGTGCGGGCGATCGCGGAGCCTGCCGGTCCGCCGGTCCGGCAGGTCTGATTGCTATCCGATTGCCCTAGCTTGTATTCGGTGCGTAAGGACCCTGGCCTGACGTGTGCAGCGAGTGTCGGAGCCCGATCGTCCTCTCATCGAGCCGGGCAATCGGCGTCCATCGTGCGCTGCGGCTGCGGTAACCGATGTCGGCGCAGGATCTTTCGGGTGGACCGCATTCTCCGCTTCGCGTAGCGATCGCACTTCGGGGCTGGTACGGCACACTCGGACTGCCGTTCATCTCTTCGAGTCAGCGGTGCTCCCGCTTGGAACTGACGACCACCCGGCGCCGTCACCGTGCCCCGTCGCACACCCGGCGCCGTGCGAGCGCTCGCGCTTTCCGGCTGCCGGGCTCGTGCGCTCGAACTCGTCGCCTCCCGACTGCTGCTCGAAGTTCCGGCCAAAAGCCCTGTCCTGACGCGGTTCAGCGCGCAAGCCGCCATGCCGGGAACGCGACACGATCGATTGGCCGGGGTGGGCGCGGCCTTACGGCAACGATCTAGCACACTTGAGGTGTGGGAGATGTCGAGGACGTACTGAGCCGGCTGCGGCGGTACCCGGACGTGGAGGCGCTGAACCTCTACGCGGTGGACGCCGCCGATCGGCTGATCCTCGACGTCGCGGCCGACGCCCTGTCGACCGTCGATAGCGGCAAAGTAGCCGTTATCGGTGACGCCTATGGTGCGCTGACCCTCGGCGCCATCGCGGGGCACGATCTGCGCGACGTCCGGGTACATCAAGACCTGCTCACCGGCGAACTCGCACTCGCCAACAACGCGCGTGCGGCGGGACTGTCGGATCGCTACACGGCGCATCCCCTCGGTCCAGGGTTGCTGCGCGATGCCCAGGTGGTCCTGCTTCGCCTGCCCCGTGTACTCGCCGGGCTGGCCGAGGTGGCCGACGCCATCGCCCGCTACGCGGATCCGGCGGTCGAGGTGTACGCGGGCGGGCGAGACAAGTATCTGACCAAGTCGATGAACGAGGTTCTCGCGCAGTCGTTCTCCGAGGTGCGCGCCAGCCGCGGCAGGCAGAAGTCGCGGACGCTGCTGGTCGCCGGACCCAAACCCGTGGCCGAACAGGCGTTTCCGGTGCGCGAGCGGCTGGACGAACTCGGTTTCGAGGTGGTCGCGCACGGTGCGGCGTTCTCCGGTGCCCGCCTGGACATCGGCACCAGATTCCTGCTCGAGCACCTGAGACTGATGAAGCCGGACGCGCGCGACGCCATCGATCTCGGCTGCGGCACCGGCATCCTGGCCGTGGCGCTGGCGACGGCGCGGCCGGGCATCAAGGTGATCGCCACCGATCAATCCGCCGCGGCGGTCGCGTCGGCGCGAGCCACCACCGAGGCGAACGGGGTCGCCGACCGGGTGTGCGTGGTACGCGACGACGCCATGTCCTCGGCCGCGGACAACAGCGCCGACCTCGTGCTGTGCAATCCGCCGTTCCACGTCGGCGCGGCCGTGCACACCGGATCGGCGATCAAGATGTTCGCCGAGACCGGGCGGGTGCTGCGCCCGGGCGGCGAGCTGTGGACGGTGTACAACTCACATCTGAACTATCGGGCCGTGGTCGAACGGATGGTGGGCCGGACCGAGGTGATGGGCCGCAACCGGAAATTCACCGTGACTCGTTCGGTGCGTGGCTTGCACGACCCGCGGCAGCGGTAGAGTCCGAATTGTCCGGCTCCGAGAGACTCCCCGGGAACTCGCGACGGATGACAAACGTTGGACAGGGCAGTTGGATATCGAGTGAAGGAACTCGATGAACAGCGGCAACGACTCCAGAAAGGGACGCCGTTCATGCGTACCACGAGCAATCCGGTTTTCAGGAACCTGCCCAGGCAGGAGGGCGGTGGATACGCCAGCTTCGGTTCCGGCGTGACCTCCGCGGGACAGTTCGGCAACCAGTACGGCCAGTACCCGCAGGGCCAGGGCCAGTACCCGCAGCCCTACCAGCAGGCTCCCCCCACCACGCGCTCGATGACCATCGACGACGTGGTGACCAAGACGGGCATCACCCTGGCGGTGCTGGCCCTGTCCGCGATCGTCTCCTACGGCCTCACCAACGCGAACACCTCGCTCGCGCCGCTGTTCGTGATCGTCGGCGGCTTGGTCGGCCTGGTGCTGGTGCTGGTCGCGACCTTCGCGAACAAGATGGACAACCCGGTGCTCGTGTTGTCCTACGCCGTTGCAGAGGGCTTGTTCCTGGGTGCGCTGTCGTTCATGTTCACCAACGTCGAGTTCGGCGGGGTCGGCGGTAGCGCCCTGATCGGTCAGGCGGTGCTCGGCACCTTCGGTGTCTTCGCGGGCATGCTGGTGGTCTACAAGACCGGCGCCATCCGGGTGACGCCGCGCTTCACCAGGATCATCGTCGGCGCCATGATCGGCATCCTGGTGCTGATGCTGGGCAACCTGGTCGCGAGCTTCTTCATCGACGGCGGCCTCGGCCTGCGCGACGGCGGCCCGCTGGCGATCGTGTTCAGTCTGGTGGTCATCGCCATCGCCGCGTTCAGCTTCCTGCTCGACTTCGACGCCGCCGATCAGCTGATCCGGGCGCAGGCTCCGGAGCGGGCGGCCTGGGGCGTCGCCCTCGGCCTCACCGTCACCCTGGTCTGGCTGTACGTCGAGATCCTGCGGTTGCTGAGCTACTTCCAGAACGACTAGCCATAGCGAGAAGGGGGGGGGGGGGGGGGTGGGGGGGGGCCCGCGAGGGCGTTGCGCTGAGGCGTGGTGGTGGGGTGGGGCT
>NZ_JBEYCG010000004.1:0-398279 GCF_040632645.1 Nocardia sp. NPDC019219
TTGATGAACTCCGCCGTCACGAACAGCGGAGCCGCATACGTCATGTCCTTGTCTTTGCACTCGTCGATCGAGGCCTTGACCTCCTCGAAGCGCGGCTCGGAGAGCGTCAGCGACATCGTCCCGGCGAAATCCTCGATAGGACTGATTTCCGCGAGCACGTCCGCCAGTCCGCCCGCGCTCCCGCCGTGCGCCGCCCGCTCGCGCCAGGTAGGCGCACCGATCAACCATTCGAACGAATCGAGCTGGATCTCCAGCAACCCCGGGACATCCAGTGGCTCACGGATTTTCGCGAACGAGAGTCGGTTCGAGGCCCGGGAGAAACCGGCATCGGCAGGCATTGCGGCATCGACATCGGCCTGAGTCGAGACTGTCAAGATGCGTCCTTCCAGCACCTGGTACCGCCCACGCGTTCGCGTGGCCGGCACGTATCTGCTTGTCCTGTGGGCGGTATTCATCACGCACCGTGCTGGACTGTGCCCGAACATGCCTCGACAACAACGGGTAGAAGGTGACACGCAGACAGTGCCACTTTCCACGGTCGATTCGTATTTCGAGAGTTGGACAGCACGCGACCCGGCGCGAAGCCCTAAATTACACCCAAATGAGACCGATGTCGAGGACATCAAAAAATAGACACATGATTTCTTGTGTCTTCCCATGTTTATAGTGGCATCTCGATATGGGCTCCGTCAAGTCTATTGGCGGTAATTCGCCAAATTCACTCGACCGGGTCTCCTGTCGTGGCTGCGGCAGCCGGAGACGGGACGGGCCGTCCGGATACGCGGACGACGGTCACCGCGGCAATCGTGAAGACCGTGCCGCACCACAGCGCCTTCGCGGGCTCACCTGCGTGGTCGACGACCACAGCGGCGACGGCGGGGCCGACAACAGCGCCGATATTGAAGGCGGTGGTGGCCAGCGCGCCGGCGATTCGCGGTGCCGTGGGCGCGGCGGTCTGCACGATCGTGGTGATCAGCGTGGATCCAACGCCGAACGCGACCGCCCCGGACACCGCCGCCATGATCGCCACCCCGGGCAGGGTATGCGCGGTGAGGGCGGCCAGCAGCCACACGACGACGAGACCGCTCGTGCCCAGCGTGACGAGCCGCTCGCGATGGCGGTCGCTGTAGCGGCCGGTGAACGTCACGCCGGCGAACGAACCGAGGCCGAACAAAGCCAGCACGCCCGGAACCCAGCGGCCACCGGCCTCGCCGAGCCCGGCGGTGATCGAGCCGAGGAACGTGAATCCCGCGAAGGTCGCCGCGTTGACCAGGATCGCGACTAGAACCGCGATGCGAACCGGGCGTGTGCCGAGCACCGCCCACTCGTTCCGAAGCTGCGTTGTCGGCCGATCACCGGCTTCCACGGCACGGGCCGCCATCGTCCACACCGGGATCACCGCCGCACCGCTGATGACGGCGACGGCCCAGAACGCGGCCCGCCAGTCCCAGGCCTGCCCCAGCAGCGTCCCGGCCGGTACACCGGCGATGCAGGCCACCGTCACCCCGGATACCACCACCGAGGTGGCGCGCCCGACCATAGCGGGGTCGACCAAGCGCGGCAGGGCCGCCAGCGCGAGAGCGAGGAACCCGGCGTTGGTGACCGCCGCGACGACCCGGGTCGTCAGCAGTACCGCGAAATCGCTGGTCATCGCACCGGCGACATGGGTCACACAGAACAGCGCCAAGAAGGCGGCCAGCGACTGCCGGACCGGCAATCGGCCCGCCGCCATCGCCATCACCGGCGCCCCGAGCACCATGCCCGCCGCGAACAGCGAGGTCAGCAGACCGGCGGTACCGAGCGAGACGCCGAGGTCGACGGCGATCCGCTCCAGCAACCCGGACACCATGAATTCGGACGTGCCCTGCGCGAACACCGCGACAGCCAGCACGAACACCACAATGGGCATAGGAGAACTCCCCGGATACAGGGCGCCACGCAGACACGGCGCGGCGCCCGGGATGGTCGCGGAATTCGGGCGAACGTCGCCCGACCGCGGAGAAACCGACATCGTCCGGCGTTGCGAAAAACCCGCCGATCGCACTACGACCGGCAGTTCTGGACCCGCAACGCCGCCCAGCACATATGCCGGGCGGCTATCGTCTGGACGCCTCCGGAGAATTCACGCCCACACCATAACAACGCACCTCTGTCGGCCCAACGCATTATTCATCCTGCCTAAAGCCCGGTATTCAGTGCGACCGCAGACGAGATATGGCGAGGTGGTTCGCGTCGGGATCCAGAGTTATGGCCGCCGCCCAGACGTGTGCCGCGACGGCGCGCTGGTCGAAGAGGGTGACCCAGGTGTCGGTGGACTCGCGGGTGTCGGTCACCCAGGTGGGCGTCGGTCCGAGTTCGGGCAGGTGGGTGTACGTCAACGAGGTGTAGGCGCGTCCGCGCGCATCGAAAATCGTTGCGGCGCATACCGGGTCGGACGTGGCGCGTTCGCTGAGTCGGCCTGTCTCCGCGGCCTGGATCGCGTCCGGGGGAACGCCGTCGGCCCCGGTGAACATCTCGCCCACCGTCAGGTAGGCGAGGCCGAAACCCCACAGACGACCGGTGAATCTCCGGATCAGCCATTCGGCCGAATCAAGGATGGGAGAGCGCTCGGCATCGGGGTCGAGCACTATCGGGATGTGGGCCGCGTCGTGTGCGGTGATGCTTTCGGTGCGGGCGAATCCCCAGAAGTGCACGGTGTCGGTGTCGGGGGTGTCTGCGCGGCGCTCGGTCATCATTGCCGCGAGCATCGAATCGATCGTGGCGCGGGGTGGGTATCGGATGGTGGAATTCGTGGGCTTCCGCGGCTCGGGGCGCGGACGGTTTCGTCGCTTGGACATGTCCCTCTCGGTTGCTCGCACGGAGTGATGGACTGGGTCAGGCGAGATCGCCCGGCCGGGGTGGGGACGGATCCGGTGTTCGCGCCCGGCTCGCGGACAGCAGAACCTCCCAGAACTGGGCGCGTACCGCGTCCCACAGCCGGAAGTGGCGCGGGAACCATTCGCGAACCTGTGCCAGGTCCGGGAGTGCGCGCTCGTCGAATGCGACGAACCCGCTCTGGCCCAACGGAATCGGCACGGTGTCGCCGTTGTTGCGCAGCCGATAGGCAGGGGTCGGATCGGCGTCGTCACGCAGGAACACGACTTCGATGCGGGTCCCCACTATCCGCCATCCGGCCTGCGCGGTTCCCGCGGTGGTGCGATGCAATCGGGTCACCCTCGCGCGGATTCCGGCGGCGTCGCCAACGCCGACAGCCGTTCCAGCACAGCCTGAATCGTGGGCACATCGTGGAGGTGATCGGCCCTACGACCTTCGTCATGTGACGGGAACCGCATGCCACGTGCGGCGGCGCGTTCCCGGTGACTCACCGCCTGCGGTATCAGCCGTCCCGCGAACACAAGCGTGCGGTACGCCGCCGCCTTCCACGCACACCGCTCGATTCGGCAGGTCAGGTGAGCCCGCATCTGCTCGTGCGCCAGCGGGACGTCCGCGTGGCGGCAGATCTCGGGCGGGACGAGCAAGCCATCCGGTGCTCCACGACCGCCGTGCCGGTGCGACCCGGTGCCGTGCGTCGGCGGCCGGAAATCGCGCGTATTCGGGTCCGACGCGCGGAAATTCGTGACGAAATCGAGTTCTGTTCCGTGGTGTTCGGTCATGTGCATATGCTGCGGGCGTGCTCACGACGGGAGGCTCGAAACGGCAGGCGCGCGACAAACGGCGCATACGCGCCGAACGATTCCCGAGTTGGGCGCACATCGATTCTCGCCGTGGGAAAAAACACGTCACACCGTGGGAGAGCAGGGGAGGACACAGCGGAAATGGTCGGTAGCAAGTCGGACATCAGCCGGACGACGCTGCCGCGTCGCCAGTTGGGCCGCGCACTGCGCGACGCGCGTCAGGCCAACGGCTACACCCTCGAGCAGGTAGCCGAAGTCCTGGAGATCAGCCGATCGTCACTCGGACGGCTGGAGTTGGGGCAGAACGAGAAGGTCAAGGTTCGCGACATCGAGTTCATCTGCCAGTACTACGGGCTACCGGAGGAGCGCACCGGGTACCTGAAATCGCTGGCCGAGCAGGCGCGGGTGAAACCGTGGTGGGAGGACTTCCGGGATCTGGTGCGGCCCGGGTTCAATACTTATGTTCAATTAGAGGCTGCGGCAACAGGATTGCACTTTTTCCAGACGCTCATCATACCGGGTCTACTGCAGACTCCTGACTATGCCCGCAATGTGCGACCATCTGCGTCGATGGGCACATCCGAAGAGACCGACTGGGTAGTGGAACGGAGGATACGGCGATCAGCGATACTCACCCGCAAGCACAAACCGATGCAGGCCGAGTTCCTGGTGCATGAGTCCGCTCTGCGTACTGTTGTCGGTTCTACGCGAATCATGTCTTCGCAATACCGTCATCTCGCTGACATGGGGACGCGGGAGAACGTCTCGATCCGCGTCGTCCCCTTCACTGCCGGATTCCCTGGAGGGGTGGCGGTACCGCCGTACATCATCATCGACTTCCCACCTAACGAGCCGTCTGTTGTCTACACGGAAGGTGCCATAGGGACAATGATTTTCGAGGAGGAAGACGATGTGAACCGCTTCCGGGTGATTCACGAAGCCGTCAAGGGCGCTGCATTGGAAGAGCAACGATCGAGAGACTTGCTCAGGAATATGGCAAGGAGATACGAACAATGATCATCGACCTATCCGGAGCGAAGTGGTTCAAGTCTGTCCACAGTGGTGAGGCCGATCAGTGCGTCGAAATCGCGTGGCTCGGGGCTGGTCACGTCGGTGTCCGTGATTCGAAGAACCCAGCCGGTCCGGCGTTGATCTTCACACCGGGTCAATGGAGCTCTTTCACCGCCTGCATTACGGCTGGTGCGTTCGATCCGCGTTCCGATCTGTGACATCGCGACGAACGGCCCGGGCTTCGGCTTCGCAGCCGTCGTCCGGGCCGTCGTTGTCTCGACTTCTGACGGGCTCACGCCGCGTAACGGCGTTGCCGACGCGTCCACCTCAACGGCGGCTGAGCCAGACTGCTGCCAGTGGGTACGGAGCGATGATCGGGGTCCCGGCGATGTTCACCGTTCCCGACCAGAGTCCCTGCCGGGGGTCGATGTCATGCAGGTCGAGCCCGAACGGAACGAAGTCGAACGAAACATACGTCTCGTCCGGCCCGACCGGCGTCTGATGCCCACCCCGGCTGGAACCGCCACAGACCAGCACCACCGTCTTCCCGTCCACAAACACTTGCAAGTCACAGTTCTCGAGAGGCGACCCGATCACATTGGAAGGCCCCCGCCCGATGTGATAGGTCCCCGGCGGGATGACACCGTTGCGCGGAAACTCCGGATCCTCAGCGGAGGCAACCGCGGGAACAACAGAGCTCGCCGCAACAGCAAGCGCAAACCCAGCCAAGATCTTGCCCAACTTCATCATTCCAACTCCTCGAATAATCAGTCCAACCCAGCCGTATGTCCCAACCCTCACCCAACCCGTTACTGCACTGCCACCCTAGATGCGTGCCCAAACCCGCGACACCACAACGCCGAGAGCCCAATCCCGACCGCTGAGTCAGCCCTCGGCCTGCCATGTCTCGTCACCCAGCGCAGACAGGCGGCCACCAACTGACTGTCTGCTAGTGTTGGCGCACCTGAGTCGTCGCGGGTCGAGAGGGTGGGGATGAGTCGTCGAATCACGTTGGCACTGCTCATCGGTGCGCTGACAGCCGGAGTCGTCGCCTGCGAGGACACCACGAGCGGCACACCGACGACGAGGTCCAGTACGACTGCTGCCCAGGCTTTGTTCAACCCGTGCACGGGGATCCCCGACGATGCGTTGCGGGCAGCCGGGGTCGATCCGAAGACCGAGGAGTCGGGAATCGCCGGTGTGCCGCAATCCGGCTGGGAAATCTGCAGCTGGGATGGGCCCAAGTACTTCGTCACGGTGTTCTCGACAAGACGCACCGTGGCGGAGTTCGAGCGGAAGCCTGGGAATGTCGACTTCGAGGATGTCACGGTCGCAGGTCGTCAGGGTCGGCAATTCAGAGTGGAAGGTGCCTCCAAGAATCTCGATTGCGACGTTCTGTTCCCCGCAACACAGGGTGTCTTGCAGTTGAGGGTTCAGGGCCGGGCAGGTCGTGATGATCTAGAGAACCCGTGCGCGGTCCTCTATCGCGTCGGCGAGTCGATTGTGCCCACACTACCGCGTTGAACAGGGAGGGGACGCATGAGTGAGGAAAATGCATCGGTTTGGGGTCGGCTTGCTAGTCAAGCCAAAGCCGGAGAACTATACCTAGACGATCAGAACGCCGCACTTCTCTGTGCGCAAGCATGTGACACGCGAATCGCGGCGCTCGAATCCTTACGCAGGTTGGCGGGTAACGCACAGAACGTCTCCGGTTTCGGCGATTTCAAAATGGCCGACGATCTGGTCAAGAAGTTCTTGAAGCAAGCGGTGGGTGACTCCAACTCGATCGACCAGATCATCCTCGAACACATCGAGACCGTGAAGAACATGCGTGAGGTCATGGCGATCTCGTTCAAGCGGATCACCGGGCAGGACATCGAGAACGCGACGCAGATCGCGAGTACCACCGAGCAGGTGCGCTGATGGTCAATCCGTTCAGTAACCCAGCGGTCAAGGACGTGGGAGCTACGGTGCTCCGCAACGTTTCCAACTGGGTCTTCGACATCCAGCCGGATGCTGACCCCTTCGCTGTGCAGGACAAATATAACCAGCAGCGAGACGACGTACGCTCGCGGGCCGCCGGTCTGGGCTTCCAGGGCGAATTTCGGCCAAGGGAAGTCCTCGAGACGGATGAGTTCGAACGGTACGACGTCGCCACGCTGCGCAGCAAGGTCGATCAGATCGATCTCGCGACTGTCAGTGGCCTGGTCGAAGCGTGGAACACCATCGCGGAACGACACCAAGAGTCGCTGAGGACCTTCACCGAAGCAATGGCCCGTGCCACCGATGAAGGGGTGTGGCGCGGTGAAGCGCGTAACGCGGCGGCCAGCGCTGTCAGCGACTACGCCGCCCAGGGCGCACAGGTATCGAACGCGGCGCGCCTGACCAGTAGCAAGCTGGCCGAATTGCAAACCGGGTTGGAGCCGACGAAAGAATTGGTCCCGCATGCTCCGGATCATCGCAGTGGTTTCGAGAACGCGATCGGTCTTTTCGCAGGGCGTGCCTGGCGGAATGACGATGTGGCGCAACATAACGCGAAAGCCGAGGCGGTGCGGGTGTTGAGCACCGTCTACGCCCCGGTCGTCATGGAGTCCGACACGAACGTCCCCGTGATCCCCCGTCCGGCGTCGGCTACGAATCCGAGCGGCTCCGACGACGGCAGCATTCCGCGCGGGACGAACAATGGCAGCGGAAACCCGTCGGGGACGTCATCGCCCGGCTCGAATCCCTCCGAGTCGAATTCCATCGACGATCCGACGACTCCGTCGAGCACCGAGTCTTCAGACAACAGCTCCGAAACGCCGGAGTCGACTACGGCGTCCACTACGGAGGAGTCCACCACACCGGCTTCCACCACGCCTTCCGCGACGACACCTGCTTCGACGACGCCCACGCCGAGCACCTCACCGAGTAGTCCCGGCAGCCCGCACCTGAGCACGCCGGGCAGTCCCGGCAGTCCTGGAAGTCCCACCGCTCCGAACGCGCCGGGTGTCTCGGTTCCCTCCAAAGGCACACCGAACAACCCCACCGCGGTTCCGGCTGCCGCGCGGACCGGCGCGTCGCCCGGCCGCGCCGGTGCGAGCGGCATGGGTGGGATGGCTCCCGGTGCGCGGGGCGGCAAGTCGGACGAGGAATCCACCAAGGGGATCCCGGACTACCTGATCACCCAGGAACACGGCAATGAGCTCACAGGGCTCGACGATCTGCCCCGGACGGTACCGCCGGTCATCGGTGACAGCCAGCGGTAAGGACATCACCCGTGCCTGAGGTGCAGAGCTGGCGGTTCACCGCGCTCGAATTCCGGACGTTGTGGGAGTCCACCGGCCGGGATGTGCTGCCCTATCCCTTGCAGCACCAGTACACGACGGAGTTCCGGTCGGAGAGTCTGCGATTGCGGCAGGCCGCGGCGCAGTCGTTGCACCCGCGCATTGATGACGATCTGTTGCGTGCGGTGGAAGTGTTGCTGGCGCCGGAGGCTCGGGTGGAAGTGGCCGGATTCGCCGGCAAACGCAGGGATCGCAAGCTGCGGGCGCATGCGGGAGTGCACTCCCAGCACGGCGCGGTCGCGGTGCAGGAACCGGGACCGGACCCGGAGCACGGCGGTGACGTGGTGTTGACGTTGCTGTCCGCCGGTGAGGTGGCGCGGGCCGTGGTCGATGTGTTCCCGGTCTGCGGCCCGGGAACGGGAAAGCAATTGCAGGCTTCCGCAGAGGAACTCGCGCGGCCACGTCCGCCGGTCCGCGATGCCTGGCGCCCGACGCCGCGAGAGGAGTTCGAGCGGTTCTTCACCCGGGCGATGACATTGATCGGTCACGTCGGCGTCTACGCGATGGGAAGCGTGGACAATCGGCATATCGAGGGTCGCAAAGACTTTCAGCTCAATGACGTCGAAAACGACGGCCGCTACGTCACCTTCGGCACCGACCTGCTCACGATCAAACCCACCACCGCCGACCGCATCGCGGGCACCCTGCAACAAATGATCGCCAAGACCGTCAAGGAAGTGCGCGACGGAGTACACCTACCGTACTGAGATCGGAGGACCCGGGCCGAGCCGCGGGTGCAGGCTGGTGAGTCTGCGTCGGAGCTGGTCGGGGGTCTACCGCTGCTCGTGTTCATAGAAGGCTTCCACGCGACCGGCGTGCCCGTCCTGGTCGAGTTCGACGACATCCAGAACACGATTTCCGTTCTCGCGGCGGTAGAGCAACGCATACCCACCCGGCCGAATCAGCAGCGCCTCCTCGGTGAAGGTGAGGTCCGGCGCCAGAGACAGTCCGAGCTCGAAATGCTTGCGCAACTCCGCCTTGCCATGCAACCGCCCATCAGGACGGTCCCACCGGCGCGCGACGGTCGAAGCGACGAACTCGACCTCGTCCGAGTAGCACGCCATGATGGCGTCGAGGTCGTGCGCGTTCCACGCCGCCAGCCACGCATCTGCATGAGCACGAAAATCCATGCCCGCATTGTCCCAGCCGGATTCGCCACTCGACCCGGCTGCCGTTGCAGCATCAAGTCGTAGAACCCGCGAAACCGAACGCCCGCCCCTCGTCCCGGTGCAGGCCGGAACCCATTGCTGGACCCGAGAGCGGGCGATGGGCGGACGTTCGGCAGGGCGGTTCCGCCGGAGGGGGACGGCGGTTGTCGCGCCCGTGTCCCGCGGGGTCCGGACCGCGGGACAGGTCGGCGGTCAGACGTTCGCGTAGGCCAGCGAGGGGACGCGCTGGATGGCGAAGGAGGACCGCAGGTAGAACCACCAGGTGACGGCGGCCATGACCAGGAACGCCGCGGCGTAGCCCCAGAACGCGGGGGCCATGCTGTGCAGGTGGGTGTTCGACAGCCGCAGCGCCTGCTGCAACAGCCAGCCGCCGGAGGCGCCGACCGCGCCGATGACGCCGATCGCGGCGCCCGCCTGGCGTTTGGCCGACGCGGCGGCTTCGGCCGCGTCGAGGCCGTGCTCGGCGGCGTACTTCTTGGACTCCGCGCTGAAGATGGTCGGGATCATCCGGTAGGTCGAGCCGTTGCCGATGCCGGTGAGCACGAACAGCAGCAGGAACGCGACGAGGTAGAGCGGGAAGCTCTTCAGTTCCAGCCCGGCCATGATCAGCCCGACCGCGATCGCCATACCGCCGAACACGTACAGGGTGATCTTCGCGCCGCCGACCTTGTCGGACACCCAGCCGCCGAACGGCCGGCTGAACGACCCGACCAGCGCGCCGAGGAAGGCGAGGTTGCCGAGCGTGGTGATCCAGCCGATCTTGGCCAGATCCGGGAAGTTGGCCTTGATCAGCGTCGGGAAGGCGAAGGAGAAGCCGATGAACGAGCCGAAGGTGCCGATGTAGAGGACCGCCATCACCCAGGTGTGCCGGTTGGTGAGCGCGAGCCGGTAGGACTTGCCGTCCGACTTGGCGGTGCTGATGCTGTCCATGTAACGCAACGCGCCGAACGCCGCGGCCAGGATGAACGGCACCCAGACCAGCACCGACAGCGTGATGCCGAAGCGGTAGCCGCCCGGGTCCTTGGCCATGATGTGCGTGCCGAGGGTGATCAGCAGCGGCAGCACCAGCTGGGTCTGGGCGACGCCGAGGTTGCCGCCCGCGGCGTTGATGCCCAGCGCGGCGCCCTTCTTGCCCTCGGGGAAGAAGAAGTTGATGTTGGCCATCGAGGAGGAGAAGTTGCCGCCGCCGACGCCCGCGAGCGCCGCCAGCACCAGGAACACCCACATCGGCGTACCCGGCTGGTTGACGAAGTAGGCCAGGCCGAGCGTGGGGATCAGCAGCATCGCGGCACTGAACACGGTGAACGCTCGCCCACCGAAGCGGGGGATGGCGAAGGTGTACGGGATGCGCAGCGCGGCGCCGACGAGGGTGGGCGTCGAGGTCAGCAGCAGCGCGTTGCTCACCGCGGTGGGATTGCCCTTGCCGAGACCGGCGAGGAAGTCGAATCCGGCGGCGCCCATGCTGGTCACGACGGTGCCCCAGATGACCCAGATGCTGAAGCCGAGATTCTCGGCGAACACGGAGAACATCAGATTCTTGCGCGCGGTCTTCGCGCCACCGGATTCCCAGAACTTCGCGTTGTCCGGATCCCAGTGGTCGAGCCAGCGTCCACGTCGTTGATATTCGAAAGTCGTTGTCTGCGACTGCTGGCCGGTGGCTGCTACGGCGGTCATCGGCTTCCTCTCGATTCGGCTCGACCGGCCCTCATCGCGGCGGCGCCGCCGGCGGCTGTCGAGTGCTAGCTACGGTCGAGACAAAGGTATGAGCCGCTTGTTGCGTCCCCGTGGCCCGCGATGACGTTCCCGGCAAATCCGACTCACATCGCGCGGCCTCGAATGGTGACCACTCGGTTACCTGGCGCGATTCAGCGGGCGTCGGGATATTCCGCGATGAGAGAATTCAGGAAGCAGCGCGTCGCCGAGGCGGCCCGTTCGGGATCACCGTCGATCACGGCGTGCACCAATGCGGCGTGCTCCTCGGTGTAGGAGTCGTCGGACTTGGCGGTGCGGGCGCGGATGACCTGTTCGATGATGGGCAGCAGCGAATCGTAGAACTCGAGGTACACCGCGTTGTGACTGGCGACGACGATGGCCCGGTGCAACTGGACGTCCGCCTCGATCGCGGCGGCGGGGTCCTCGTCCCACTTCTTGTCGCGTTCGGACAGCAGGCGCAACAGATTCGCGATGTCGGCGTCGTCGCGGCGGCGCGCGGCCAAGCCCGCGGCGGTGACGTCCAGCGCGAGGCGCAGCTCGAGGACGTCGCGCTCCTCGGCGTCGGCGAAGTACTTGCCCAGGGTGCCGCCGAGGTCGGAGGCGGCGATCACATAGGTTCCGGACCCTTGGCGGCGCTCCAGCATGCCGGCGTGCACCAGCGCCTGGACGGCCTCGCGCACCGTGTTGCGGCCGGTGCCGGTGAGCTCGGTGAGCTCCGGCTCGGTCGGGATGCGGGCGCCGATCGGCCAACGGCCGGAACGGATCTCGGCACGCAGCTGTTCGGTGACCTGGGCGATGAGGCTGGTGCGCCGGACGGGTTGCACCTGGACAGAGTACCGCCCATCACAAATCGTTGCCGGTCTTCATCCGGTCATCCTATGATTTCTCGGTGACTGCGACCCTTCCCGAAACCGAGGCTCGCCAGGAATCAGTCCTGGTCGAGCGCCGTCGACGCGCGCTGACCGAGGGTCGCCTGCTGGTCCTCACCGCCATCGTGATGTCGGCGCTCACCCTGCGGGTCGCCGTCACCGCCTTCAGCCCGCTGGCCGAGCGGATCGGCGCCGAAATCGGTTACGGCGCCGCCGTTGTCGGCGTCTTCGGCATGATCCCCACCGCCATGTTCGCGCTGTCCGGACTGCTCACCCCGGTCTTGGCGGTCCGGCTCGGATTGGAGCGCACCGCGCTGACGGCCATGCTGATGGCGGGTGCGGGCATGGCGCTGCGCGTGCTGATGTCGGGCACCGCCGAACTGCTCGTCTTCTCCGCGCTCGCCCTCGCGGGCATGGGCATCGGCAACGTGGTGATCCCGCCGCTGGTGAAGCGCTACTTCCCGGATCGCCTCGCCGTGATCAGCTCGCTGTACATCGTGATGGTGCAGCTCGGCACGGTCGTGCCCGCCTTCACCGCGGTCCCGGTCGCCGACGCGTACGGCTGGCGCGTCTCGCTGGGGGTGTGGGGCCTGCTCGGCTTCGCCGCGGCGGTGCCGTGGCTGACGGTGCTGCGCGGCAGGCGCGGACGCGACGGTGCGGATACGACGGCGGTGCCGCAGCAGGAGCCGCATTCCGGGCGTGTGTGGCGCTCGCCGATCGCGTGGGGGATGGCGGGCATGTTCGGCATGACCTCGCTCACCACCTACGCCATGTTCACGTGGTTGCCGAAGATCCTGAGTGAGGCCGGCGCGAGCGCCGCGTACGGCGGAGCCATGGTCGGTCTGTTCGCCGTGGTCGGCTTGGTCGCCGCGCTCACCGCGCCGACCGTGGTCGCCCGGTTCCGCAATCCGTTCCCCGTCGTGGTGGGCTGCGCCGTGCTGTTCTTCATCGCGTTCACCGGGCTGCTCCTCGCGCCGATGGCCGCGCCGATCCTGTGGGTCGTCGTGCTCGGTCTCGGTCCGAGCACCTTCCCGATGGCGCTGACGCTGATCAACTTGCGCACCCGCACCCCTGCCGGGTCGGCCGCGCTGTCGGGCTTCACCCAGGGTGTCGGCTACGCGGTGGCCTGCGTGGGTCCGCTGCTGTTCGGCGTGCTGCACACGGCGACGGGTGGCTGGCTCGCCCCGTTCGCGATGCTCGCCGTGGCCGTGCTGGTGCTGCTCGTGGGCGCCTGGCAGGCGTGCAAGCCGCGCCTGCTCGAAGACACCTGGAATTGAGCCCGGCGGCTTGTCGGCGTGAAAACTCACAACTCCGGTTGCGCGGCTGTGCGAACGGAGTAAGGATGGGCGCAACGATTTTCGCGAAAGTAGCGCGCGTCACACCTCACCGCGCGCCGAATTCGATATCGGCCCATTTGTGACGCACGGAAACCGTTGTGTCACACGCCTGAAACATTGGCGCGAAACTCACCCCGGATCGCGGGTAATCGTGAGCAACCGTTGATTTGACGGTCATTTCGCGCAGCATTTCGGCAATACCCCTTTCCTACCGTGGAGCCAACCGACATTGGGAGGCCCCGTTGAGCACGCTGACGCGTAACCGTCTGGAAGCGCTGGGACGGACGAAGATCCGCAGGCAGCAGATCGAGCACTGGGATGCCGAGGACGTCGCCGCCTGGGAAGCCGGCGGCAAGGACATCGCCCGGCGCAACCTGATCTGGTCGGTCTTCGCCGAGCACGTCGGCTTCTCCGTCTGGTCGATCTGGTCGGTGATGGTGCTGTTCATGCCGACCGACAAGTTCGGCATCGACCCGGCGGGCAAGTTCTTCCTGGTCGCCATGCCGACCCTGGTGGGCGCGTTCCTGCGGATTCCCTACACCGTGGCGACCGCGCGCTTCGGCGGACGCAACTGGACCGTCTTCAGCGCGGTGATGCTGCTGATCCCGACGCTGCTCACGCTGTACTTCGTCAACCAGCCCGGCACCTCGTACACGACGTTCCTCGTGGTCGCGGCGTTCGCGGGCTTCGGCGGCGGCAACTTCGCCTCCTCGATGACCAACATCAACGCGTTCTACCCGCAGCGGCTCAAGGGCTGGGCGCTCGGCCTGAACGCGGGCGGCGGCAACATCGGCGTTCCGGTGATCCAGCTGATCGGCCTGCTGGTCATCGCGACCCTCGGCAACGGCTACGCCTCGTTGATCTGCGCGGTCTACCTGGTGCTCATCGCGATCGCGGGGCTCGGCGCCGCGCTGTTCATGGACAACCTGCCCAACCAGAAGGCCGACCTGTCCTACATGCTCACGGCGCTGAAGGTGCCGCAGTCCTGGGCGATCGCGTTCCTCTACATCGGCACCTTCGGCTCGTTCATCGGCTACAGCTTCGCCTTCGGCCAGATCCTGCAGATCAGCTTCCGCGCGGGCGGCGACACCGTCGCGCAGGCCACGCTGCACGCCGCGCAGATCGCGTTCATCGGTCCGCTGCTCGGCTCGCTGGCCCGGCCCTACGGCGGCAAGTGGGCCGACCGCATCGGCGGCAGCAAAGTGACGCTTTTGACGTTCATCGCGATGATGGCGGCGGCGGTGCTGGTCACTGTGGCGAGCACGATGGCCGACAACAACAACGGCGTGGCCGGCGGCGGCGTGATGACCGCTCTGGTCATCGGCTTCATCGCCCTGTTCGTGCTCTCCGGCATCGGCAACGGCTCGGTCACCAAGATCATCCCGTCGGTGTTCGAGGCGAAGTCCAGGAGCCTGGACGCCACGCCCGCCGAACGGTCGGCCTGGTCGCAGAACACCTCCGGCGCGCTGATCGGTTTCGTCGGCGCCATCGGCGCCCTCGGCGGCGTGGGCATCAACTTGGTGCTGCGCTCCTCCTACGCGTCCACCAAGTCGGCCACCACCGCGTTCTGGGTGTTCATGGCCTTCTACGTGCTCTGCGCCCTGGTGGTCTGGGCGGTGTTCCTGCGCCGTCCCAGCCTGCGGGGCCTGCCCGCCGACTCCGATGTCGTCACCGAAGCCGAGACCTTCGTCCTCGAAGCCGAGGCCGGTCGGTCCCAGTCCCAGTCCCCGTCCGCCGGCTCGGCCCGCGCCTGACACCCGATCCAGTCCAGGAGGACCCCCAGATGAACCCCACAGTCGCTCGCAAGACCGCGGTGGTCGTCGGCCACGGAATGGTCGGGCACCGGTTCGTCGAGGCGCTGCGCTCGCGCGACACCGAAGGCCGGTGGCAGGTGATCATCCTCAGCGAGGAGCAGCTGCCCGCCTACGACCGCGTCGGCCTCTCGTCCTACGTCGGCGCCTGGGACGCGAGCGCGCTCGCGCTGCCCGGCAACGAGTACACCGGTGACGAACTGGTGGAGCTGCGGCTGGGCCAGAGCGCCGAGTCCATCGACCGGGCGGCGCGCAAGGTGACCACCTCCTCCGGCGACATCCTCGCCTACGACGCGCTGGTGCTGGCCACCGGTTCCTACCCGTTCGTGCCGCCGGTGCCCGGCCACGACCGGCCGGAGTGCTTCGTCTACCGCACCATCGACGACCTCGACGGCATCCGCGCCGCCGCCGAAGCCGCCGGCCCCGGCGCGGTGGGCGTGGTGGTCGGCGGCGGTCTGCTCGGCCTGGAGGCCGCGAACGCGCTGCGCCTGCTCGGGCTGACCCCGCACGTGGTGGAGTACAACACCCGGCTGATGCCCGCCCAGGTCGACGAGGGCGGCGGCGCGATCCTGGAACGCCTGGTCACCGACCTCGGCCTGCACGTGCACACCGGCGTGGGCACCTCCGCGATCGAGGCCGCAGGCCAGGGCGTGAAGGTCACGCTCTCCGACGAGACCGTGATCGATGCGGGGCTGGTCGTGTTCTCCGCCGGTGTCCGCCCGCGCGACCAGATCGCCCGCGACGCGGGACTCGAGGTCGGCCCCCGCGGCGGCATCATCACCGATCTCGGTTTGCAGACCTCCGACCCGAACATCTGGGCCATCGGCGAATGCGCCGCCGTGGAAGGCGTGTGCTACGGCCTGGTCGCCCCGGGCTACAGCACCGCCGAAATCGTCGCCGACCGCCTGTTGGGCGGCGCGGGCGAGTTCCCGGGCGCGGACATGTCGACCAAGCTCAAGCTGCTCGGCGTCGACGTGGCCAGCTTCGGTGACGCGCACGGCGTCACCGAGGGCGCGCTGTCGGTCGTGCTGCACGACGCGGCCAAGGGCACCTACGCCAAGCTGGTCGTCTCCGATGACGCGAAGACGCTGCTGGGCGGCATCCTGGTCGGTGACGCCACCGCCTACTCGGCGCTGCGCCCGCTGGTCGGCCGCCCGCTGCCCGCCGAACCGGCCGCGCTGATCTCGCCCGCGGGCGCCGAACTGGGCGCCGACGCGCTGCCGGACGACGCGCAGATCTGCTCCTGCAACAACGTGTCGAAGGGCGCGATCTGCGGCGCGATCGCCGACGGCGCCTGCGACGTCCCGGCGATCAAGAGCTGCACCAGCGCCGGAACCTCCTGCGGCGGTTGCGTTCCCATGCTCAAGAAGCTGCTCGAGCAGTCCGGCGTGGAGATGTCCAAGGCGCTGTGCGAGCACTTCGAGCAGTCGCGCGCCGAGCTGTTCCAGATCGTGCAGGTCACCGGCATTCGCACCTTCTCCGGGCTGCTCGCCAAGTACGGCAAGGGCGCGGGCTGCGACATCTGCAAGCCGACCGTGGCGTCCATCCTCGCCTCCACCTCGAGCGACCACATCCTCGACGGTGAGCAGGCCGCGCTGCAGGACACCAACGACCACTTCCTGGCCAACCTGCAGAAGAACGGCACCTACTCGGTGGTGCCCCGGATGCCCGGCGGCGAGGTGACCGCCGAGCAGCTGATCACCATCGGTGAGGTGGCCAAGGAATTCGGCCTGTACGTGAAGGTCACCGGCGGCCAGCGCATCGATCTGTTCGGCGCGCGCGTCGAGCAGCTGCCGCTGATCTGGAAGCGGCTGGTCGACGCGGGTATGGAATCCGGTCACGCGTACGGCAAGTCGCTGCGCACCGTGAAGAGCTGCGTCGGTTCCACCTGGTGCCGCTACGGCCAGCAGGACTCGGTCGGCATGGCCGTGCTGCTGGAGAAGCGCTACCGCGGCCTGCGCTCGCCGCACAAGCTGAAGCTGGCGGTGTCCGGTTGCGCCCGCGAATGCGCCGAGGCGCGCGGCAAGGACGTCGGCGTGATCGCCACCGAGAACGGCTGGAACCTCTACGTCGGCGGCAACGGCGGTCTCACCCCGAAGCACGCGGTGCTGCTGGCCGGTGAACTCGACGACGAGACGCTGATCAAGTACATCGACCGGTACCTGATGTTCTACATCCGCACCGCCGACCGTTTGCAGCGCACCGCTCCCTGGCAGGAGGCGCTGGAAGGCGGCATGGATTACCTCAAGCAGGTGATCTGCGAGGACAGCCTCGGCATCGCCGAGGATTTGGAAGCGGCGATGGCCCAGCACGTCGCCGGCTACCGCGACGAATGGGCCGCGGTGCTGGAGGACGAAGAGAAGCTTTCTCGCTTCGTGTCGTTCGTCAACGCCCCGGAGGAAGCCGATCCGACGATTTCCTTCGACGAAACCGGGGAGCGGAAGGTTCCCGTCCTGCTCGGACTGCCGGAAGTCCCGGTCGCCACGCAGGGGAAATGACCGCTTAACCGCTTGGAAACAGAACGTCGGTACCAATGAGTAAGGCGTTTGGAGGATGACACCGATGACCGTGATCGATACCCCCGGCATCGCCGCAGCAACCACCACGGGGTGGACGCAGGCTTGCCGTCTCGACTACTTGATTCCCGGCCGCGGCGTTGCGGTGTTGCTGAAAGGCGGCCGCCAAGCGGCCCTGTTCCTGCTGGAGAACGGCATGTTGTACGCCGTCGGCAATATCGATCCGATCGGCCGGGCGGCAGTCATGTCGCGCGGGATCGTCGGCGATCGCGGCGGGGTGCCGGTCGTGGCCTCGCCGCTGCTGAAGCAGGCCTTCTCCCTGGTCGACGGGCGTTGCCTGGACGACGAATCGGCGATGCTGCCGGTGTACGCGGTGCGCGTGGACGACGGCATCGTCTCGATTTCCAACGAGCCGGTGACGTCCGCGCTCGCGTCCTCGGATGGATGAACGCCAATGACAACAGTTGAAGCGGGCGCGAGCCTGGCCGGATTCACGGTGGGCATCACGGCGGCCCGGCGGGCGGAGGAATTCGCCACCCTGCTGGAACGCCGTGGCGCGACCATCGTTTCGGCGCCGGCCATCCGGATCATCCCGCTGGCCGACGACAACGAGCTGGAGCGGGTGACCCGGCAGCTGGTCGCCGATCCGCCGCAGATCACCGTAGCCACCACGGGAATCGGCTTCCGCGGGTGGATGGAGGCGGCCGAGGGCTGGGGCCTCGCCGAGGAACTGCGCGCGACGCTGGGCACCACCCGCATGCTCGCCCGCGGCCCGAAGGCCAAGGGCGCCATCCGCGCCGCGGAGTTGCGCGAGGAATGGTCGCCCGCCTCCGAGTCCTCCGCCGAAGTGCTCGATCACCTGCTCGCCGAGGGTGTGGAGGGCGTCCGGATCGCCGTGCAGCTGCACGGGGCCACCACCGAGTGGGAGCCGGTGCCCGACTTCTGCGAGGTACTGCGCTGCGCGGGCGCGGATGTCGTGCCGGTGCCGGTGTACCGCTGGGTGCCGCCGGACGACCAGGGGCCGATGGATCACCTCATCGAGGCCGTCGTCACCTCCGGGATCGACTGCGTCACCTTCACCAGCGCTCCCGCCGTGGCGTCGATGTTGATGCGCGCCAAGGAAACCGGACTGCTGGAAGGGTTGCTGTACGCGCTGCGTGGCCGGGTGCTGCCCGCTTGCGTCGGCCCGATCACCGCCGCGCCGCTGGAGGAACTCGGGGTGCCCACCTCGATGCCGGGCCGGGCCCGGCTCGGCGCGCTGGCCCGCCACGTCGCCGAGGAACTGCCGCGACGGGCCAACCGGATCCACGCCGCGGGTCACATCATCAGCGTGCGCGGAGCGTGCGTGGTGGTCGACGGTCAGGTGCGTCAACTGGCGCCCGCGCCGATGGCCCTGATGCGCTCGCTGGCCCGCCAGCCCGGCCGGGTCGTCTCGCGCGAGGACCTGCTCGCCGCGCTGCCCGGCGGCGGGGACGACACGCACGCGGTGGAGACCGCCATCGCCCGGCTGCGCGCCGGACTCGGCACGCCGAAAGCGATTCAGACGGTGGTCAAACGCGGCTACCGGCTCGCGCTGGACCCGGCGGAATGTACCGACAACAATCCACGGCCCACCGCGACAGGAGGACCGCAGGTGCCCGGCGTCGGAATCCCGACCCGGGCACCTCGGTACATCCAGGCTGCGGGGAGCTGGTGAACGCGCCCGCCCTGGTCCTGGTGGCGCACGGGACCCGCAGCACCAAGGGCGTGCAGATGATCGCCGCGCTCGCCGAGGCCGTGACGAAGGAACTCGGTGCCGGGATTTCGGGGCCCGGCACCGAGACCGGGGAAACCCCTCGAGTGCGTACAGCGTTCGTGGATGTGCTCGGTCCGTCGCCCTCGGAAGTGCTGCGCGATCTGGTGGCTCCCACCGGTGAAGCCGTGCCCGCGGTGGTGGTTCCGGCGTTCCTGGCCTCGGGGTACCACGTCTATCAGGACGTACCCCGAGAGGTCGCCGAGAGCGACCATCCCGCCGTGACGGTCACGCCCGCGATGGGGCCGGATCCGGCGCTGGCCAGGATCATGGCGATGCGTCTGCGCGCGGCGGGCTGGTCCCCGGGCGACGCGGTGGTCTTCGCCGCGGCGGGCTCCTCGGACGCCCGTGCCCGCCAGGACGTCCGGCGCGCGGCCGCGCTGCTGGCCGAACGCCTCGGCAGCGGAGTCCGCATCGGCTACGTCGCCACCGGTGCGCCGCGCGTCCCGGATGTCGTCGCGGACCTGCGCGCGAGCGGGGCGAGCCGAGTCTTCGTGGCCTCGTATCTGCTCGCGCACGGCCTGTTCCAGCAGCGCCTGCACGAGTCGGGCGCCGACGGCGTTGCCGAGCCCATCGGCGTGCACCCGGCGGTGGTCCGGTTGATCGCCGACCGCTACCGGGTCGCGGCAGGGGAGCTGGTGCGAGCGCGGGCTCGCTGAGCGATCCGCGGGAAAGTCACTCAGGCACGGCCGACGGCGCGGATGCCCAGTACCGTTGACCGAATACCGGCAGGGCTGGTGTCGGGCTCGGAGCGCGTGCGGACGAGTCGGTGCAGAGCCGGTCTCGTCGCGGATGCGCGATCATCGCCGCTTTCTGTCGGCCGCATAGGGATTCGCAGGACCCGACGCGACGAACCGCGACCACGTCTGCACGCCGTCCGGGTGATCCGGGCACGTGTTCAGCCCCGCCCGGAACGCACTCCCGATCCGGCCGGGCACCGGCAGCGGGACGATCCGGCGGGGGCGTTGCCTGGCGGCTTGCCAGACCTGCGCCAGCTGCGCCATCGTCTGTACTTCCGGGCCCCCGAAGTCGGGAGCTCGGCCGAGCGGCTCGCCCTCGGCCAGCTCGGCGATCCGCCGCGCCACATCGGCGGCGGCGACCGGCTGGAAACGGAAGTCCTTCGGCAGCGGCGCGACCGGCCATTTCTCGACCGTCTGCAGCACCGCCGCGATCAGTTCGTGGAATTGGGTCGCTCGCAGGACGGTGTGCGGCACACCGCTGTCGATGACAGCTTGTTCGCAGGCCAGCTTGTTGCGGTAGTACCGGAACGGGATGCGGTCGATCCCGACGATCGACACGTACAGCAGGTGCCGGACGCCTCGCGCGTGCCGCAGCAAGCTCTCGGTCTGGGCGAGGTCCGAGCCGCCCACCCGGCGGGCATCCGTGGCCGCGTGCACGATGACATCGGCGTCCGCCACGGCCTCCGCCAGACCCGCGCCCGTGCGCAGATCGCCCACGTGCGTGCCCGCCCCTGGACGACGGGACAGCACCCGTACGTCGTCGCCCGCTTCGCGCAGCCGCTCGACCACGAGCCTGCCCAGCGCACCGGTTCCGCCCGTGACGAGAATCTTGGTCATGGACAACTTCTACCGATGAATCCGGCGGGCGCGCGAAAACCCGTCGTCACAGTGGCGAGTCGCACAGCGATCGTCCGACCGGCCCGGCGACGACGCGCCGATGTGCCGCCGGATGTGTCCGATGGTCGTCGCGAGCGAAATTGATTGCAGGACAAATGGATCTGTTTCCGGTACGGAACACCGGCGCGATGGTTGAATCGGAGTGCCGGAACCTCGGCAGTCGGGGAGGAGGGCCTGATGCCGGTCGCAGGTGTGGAAGCCGGTTCGCGATGGTGGGCGGCGAGGGACCTCGGCACGTCGGTATCCGACGTGCCGGGGCGTATGGAGACGCTGTGTCGTCAGGGCGCAGGCAGGTCGAGTAGTCGTGTCGATCGGCGTGTTCGGCGACGTCTCGGCGGCGGGACAGCCGACGCGAACGCAGTAGGACGCGAGGCACGGTTGTGAGTGTGGTGCCGAGGCGTCGGACCACCCGTGCGGACACCGGGTACGGCGCGTTCCTGTCCTACAGCGGCGACCGGGACCGGGCGGTGCTTCCGCTGGTCCAGAACGCGATCGAGAAGCTGCCACGGCCGTGGTACCGCTTCCCGCGCATGCGCGTCTTCCTCGACTACAGCGGTGTCTCGATCGGTCCGGAACTCCGGGACAAGATCGTCGCGGGCCTGTCGCGTTCGAAGTGGCTCGTCGTGGTGGCTTCGCCCGAGGCTGCCGGGTCCATGTGGGTCGACCGCGAAATCGAGTGGTGGCTGGCGCATCGGTCTCCCGAGACGATACTGCTGGTTCTCAGTGCCGGGTCCCTGGTTTGGGACGAGGATGCCAGGGATTGGGACCGCGCGCGCTCCACCGCGCTGCCGCCTCGCCTGTTCGGGGTTTTCGCGGCCGAACCCGTATACAAAACGATCAAATGGCGTGAGGACGCGGATGGCGTCCCTCGTCCGGACATCGACGCCATCGCGGTCGGAATCGCCGCGGTGATTCGCGGTGTCTCCGAGGCGGACGTCAAATCCGAGGGTTATCAGCAGACCAGGCGGAACTTGCGCTGGGCGAAAACCGCGATCGGCGCATTGGTCCTCTTGCTCGTCGTGGCGCTGGTGGCGGCGGTCGTGGCCCGGGTGCAGAGCAATCGCGCCGAGGAGCAGGCCAGAATCGCCACGGCGCGGCTCATGGCTTCCGTCGCCGACACCAGGATGGCCACGGATGTCCGCGCCGCGCTGTTGCTGGCCGTCGCGGCGTATCGTCTCGACCCGAGTCCTGCTCACCATGCGGCCCTGCTGCGCGCGAATCTGGCCAGTCCGAGTGTTGCCCGTTACGGTGCCGCACCGGCGGAGGTCACCGTCTTGCAGAGCAGCGCCGACGGAAGGACGGTGGTGGCCGGACTCGCCGACGGGCAAGTCGTGACCTGGGCGCCCGGTGATCCGGCGACGACTTCGGTCGCGCGTCTGCCCGGCACGGTCCTCTCGGTCGCCGTCGCCGCGGACGGCCGGACGGTTCTCGCCACGGACGGCGCCTCGATCACACTGTGGGGCAGGGATTCCGGTCGGCCGGATATCGGCGTGCCCGCTGCGAGCAAAGTCGAGGTCGTCGCCATATCCGCGTCCGGCAGATTCGGCGCGGTGGATCGCACGGATACCAATGCGAGAGAAGGCACCGCAGGGGCGGTCGACATCATCGACACCGCCTCGGGGAAGGTCATCGCATCGCTTCCGACCGAGCGGACGATGACCAGCATGGTGTTCATCGATGACGCGACCTTGCGTCTTCTCGACACCTACGGCAGGGTGCGACAGATCTCGCTTCGAGACGGTGCCGCCGTTGACCTCTCACCTCTCGATACCGGCTACGCCTGCGGCACCGGCCAAGCCGTCGGAGAATTGTCGGCCGACGGGTCGTCGTTCACATGCGCGGTTCTGCCCGGAATTCCGGTGCCGGTTCTCCGGCCGCGTCCGGCGTCGGACGCCGCCCGTCCGGAGCCCGGATATGTAGGTGTCGTCCTGCCCAGCCGGTCGGCTCCAGCCGTGCTCAGCCGCTCGGCGCGCACGGCGGCGGTTCCCAGCGCGGACGCCGGGTTCTACGTAGCGCCCGTGACCGGCGAGATGACACCCCAGGAGCCGCCACCACTGATCACCGGTGCCGCTGTCGACTTCGACCGGAAGCTACTGCGCTTTCTAGGGACCTCTGAAACACAACTGGTCTCGGCGTCCGGGCGACTGATCACCCTGTGGGATCTCGCGCAGCGCGACCGGCTGGCGAAATCCATCCCGGTGCCGATCGTCAAGGGATGCAATGATTGTCCGCCCAGCTTGTCACTGTCCCCGGACGGGCGTACCGCGGCGGTCGCAGGCCAGCACAAGGACCCGGGAAGTTCGGCGCTGAACAGCGACGTCGTGATCATCCAGCAGCTCCGGCCGGACTCGTCCCGTCAATTCTCCATACCAGGCTTGTCCGCAAGCCTCGCGTGGCGCGCGGACAGCGGCATGTTGGTGCTCGCCGCGAATCCGGTCTCCGGCTACGACCGTCGCGTATCCGCCCACCGGCCATCGGTGCAAACGCCCTTCGAGGTGGCGGTGCTGTCGTCTCCGCCACCCACTCACACCGTCAGGGCGGCTGGCGTGTCCACTTCGGGAACCGCTGTGTCTGTGGACGACAGGGGAAGGGTGTACATGCACGACTTGGCCACCGGTGGTATTGATACGGAATTCATCCCCCTGGGCGGTGCGGTCGAGACCCACCAACTCCCCGATGCCCGGATCGATGCGGCCGGAGAATTCCTGGTCATGCGCGATGCCGACGACATATCGGTCTATGACTTGTCGCGAGGGGAGATCACGCACGATATCGACGGCAAAGACGTGCAGGCAATCGAGTTCGCGGGGCGGCATCTGCTGCTCCAGCGGAAGGACAGCATCGAGATATGGGATCGGACCGGCTCGACTCGTGAGCGGACGATCCCCTTCCGTGGCGTTGGAGTCGCGCACCCGCAAATCGCCGCCGCCGCGGACGTGACCGTGGTCGTCGCGAAAGGCGAGACAGGCCGATTGACCCTCTTCGCCGCCGACGGCACGAATCTCGGAGAGCTGGAACCGGATGCCGTCTGGCACGTCGAATCTGCGGTCGCCGTATCCGCTGACGGACGGTACCTTGTGACGGTGAATCCCGGTCCCGCATTCTCCGGCGGCGCGGATGGAACGTTGATCGAACGCGACATTTCACCGGACGGCCTGATTCGGACCGCCTGCGAGCAAACCGGTACCGACCTCACCGACTCCGAATGGAACGCCCTGATGGGAGTTGCGCGCCCCGCACAAGCCCGCTGTCCGTAGTGCGCGTTCGGCTTGCCCACGGGTGTGGCGGCTGCTTCACCGGCGATCGGCGGTCTGTCCTCCTGCGCCGACAGCCCTCGCGTTGCGGCCCGGGCGTTCGGGCGAGCGCGTGAACGACGCGCGGTAGCTGCTCGGAGGCACCCCGACATGGCGGATCATGTGCTGGCGTAGAGATTCCGCCGAGCCGATGCCGCTGTGCCTGGCGACCTGGTCCATCGGCAGCGTGGTGGATTCCAGCAGTTCCCTCGCGCGTTGCAGGCGCTGGTGCAGCAGCCATTTCTGCGGAGTGAGCCCGGTCTCCTCGTGGAAGCGGCGGGTCAGCGTGCGGACGCTGGTGCGCGCGTGGGCGGCCAGGTCGTCCAGCGACAGCGGTGTGTCCAGTCGTCGCAGCGCCCAGGCGCGGGTGTCCGCGAGCGTCAGGCCGTTCTCGGCGGGCAAGGGCGCGTCCACGAACTGCGCCTGCCCGCCCGGCCGCACCGGAGTGACGACGGCGCTGCGGGCGGCGGCGTTCGCTACCGTCGCGCCGTAGTCGGCGCGAATCAAATGCAGGCACAGATCGATTCCGGCCGCCGCGCCGGCGGCCGTGGTGATCGGGCCGTCCTCGATGAACAGCGCGTCGCTGCGAACCGACACGTCCGGATGGTTCGCCGCCAGTTCGTCGGCCAGGCCCCAGTGCGTGGTGGCGGTGCGGCCGGACAGCAGACCCGCCTGCGCCAGAACGAAGGCGCCGCTGCAGATCGAGGTGACGCGCTTGCCCGCGGCCATCGCGCGACGCAGGGCGGCCAGCGTGGCGGCATCGGCGTCGGCGCGGCTGCCGGTGCTCGGCACGATGACGATGTCCGCCTCCTCGATCGCCTCGAGTCCCCGGGAGACGACCACGTCGAAACCGCCCAGTCCGGCGGGCAGGACGCCGGGCACGGCGGTGCACACCAGAATGCGATAGCCGGGTGCACCGTCCACGATCGCCGCGCCGAGCACCGTTTCCGGCATGGCCAGGTCGAAAGCTTTCACCGGGGGAACCGCGACGACGGCGACAGTGTGCATGGCCTGATCCTTGGGATAGTTGGCAATCCGGCCAGTAGCTTACCCGTTCGCGCCACGGCAGGCTCAATGGCACGCGATCGGCGAACGGCACGGCGTGTGCCGACGATCGTGTGTATTCCGTTGCCGCAGAGGAGAAATCACATGCCTACGCAGGTCATCGTCGGACGTGGCGCCACCGCTTCGGCCACCGCGGAGCTACTCGCCGGGTCCGGCGACCGGGTGCGCGTGGTCAGCCGCAGTGGCGCAGGACCCGATCATCCGAACATCGAGCGAATCGCACTGGACGCGCTGGATACCGCCGCGCTGACCGCCGTGGCCGAGGGCGCCGAAACCTTGTTCAACATGGCCATGCCCGCGTATCACACCTGGCCGGAGACCATCCCGCCGCTGTTCGGTTCCATTCGCTCCGTCGCCGAGCGGACCGGCGCGAACTTGGTGATGCTGGGCAATCTGTACGGCTATGGTCCGGCCGACGGCCCGCTGACCGAGCAGTCGCCGCTCGCCGCCACCGGGCCGAAAGGGCTTGTGCGCGCCCGAATGTGGCGAGAAGCCGAGGAGGCGCACCGGGCGGGACGAGTGCGCGTCACCGAGGTCAGGGCCGGGCAATTCATCGGGCCTGGGGCGATCTCCCTGTTCTCCCTCATCGCCCAGCCGAAGATCCTGGCCGGGGAGTTGGCGCTGCTGCCGCAGGAACTCGACCTGCCGCACGCGTACACCGCGGTCGGTGACGCTGCGGCGGCAGTGGTCGCCGCCGCCCGCGACGAGCGCGCGTGGGGCCGCCCGTGGCACGCCCCGGTCATCACCGCCACCGTGCGGGAGCTGGCGGGACGGTTCGCCGCGGCCGCCGGGGCGCCCGAGCCGCGGCTGGCGGTCATGAGCGACCGCGAGCTGACGTTGCTCGGTCTCACCGATCCCTTCTGGGCCGAGTTGTTCGAGACCTACCACATGTCGCACGCGCCTTTCGCCGTGGACGACTCGGCGGTCCGCAACACGTTCGGCCTGAAGGCGTCCGATCCGGACGAGGTGTTCGCCCAGGTGGTGGGCGCGGCCTGACCGGGGTGCGCGACAGGTGCGCGCGGTCGTTCGCCCAGGTGCGCGCGGCTTGGCGGGGGTGCGCGGAGTCGTTCGCCCAGGTGGTGCGCGCGGCTCGGCCGGGGTGGTGGGCGGGTGCGCGGGGTCGTTCGCCACCACTCGGCGCACCGGGCTCGAATACTCGGCGTGCGTCCAGTGCACCGCTTCCGCTCGGTGCCGCAGCGCCGTCGTGCCGTCGCCTATGACGTCGTAGACGGTGGCGTCGCCACTGGCGCTACTCGCTCGCTTCGGCTTCGCGCGCAGATCCGCGACCGACAGGTGGTGGGCGGGTGCTGCGGGCTCTCCGGACAAGCACCCGAGGTGAGTCGCCTGGGTCTGCGGCACCTGTCGACAACCTTTTAGCTGGTTGATTGCCATCGTCCGCATGATGTCGACAATGTCGCTATGTCATCGCCGATTACCAGCGATTTCCCGCGCGATAGCGAACACGCCCGTTGAATGCCGGGAGTGCTGAGAAGGGCATGGTAGAAACTCGTTCCATGTACCGGCTCCTGCGATGCCTGGTTCCTCTTCTCGCGGTGTGCGCCGCCTTCGTCCCGGCCACGACCACCGCCGACCCCGGCGCGAGCATCCTCGACGTGCGCCCGCTGGGCGGACGGGAGTTCGAAGTCGTGGTCCACTCGGCGGCGATGGATCGCCCCATCACACTGTGGGTGTCGCATCCGGGTGCGGGCGCACCCGCGCTGTACCTGCTCAACGCCGTGGACGGCGGCGAGGACGGCGGGCCGTGGACGCGGCGCACCGACGTCGCGGCGTTCTTCGCCGACAAACCGGTCAACGTGATCGTGCCGATGAGCGGACGCGCCAGCTACTACACCGATTGGCTGCGTGACGATCCCGTGCTCGGTCGCGTCAAGTGGACCACGTTCCTGACCAGGGAGCTGCCGCCGGTGCTGGCCGCCAGGTTCGGCATGAACGGCCGCAATGCCGTGGCGGGCCTGTCGATGTCGGCGACCTCCGCGTTGAATCTCGCGATCAGCGCGCCCGGCCTGTATCGGGCGGTCGGCGCCTACAGCGGGTGCCCGCGCACCAGCGATCCGATGGGCCAGGCGATGGTCCGAGCGCAGTTGGGTGTGTTCGGCGCGGACCCGGCCAACATGTGGGGTCCGCCGGGCGACTCGCTCTGGGTGGCGAACGACCCCATGGTGCAAGCCGACCGGCTGCGCGGTGTGGCGCTCTACATCTCGGCGGGCACCGGTGCGCCGGGAGCCCATGAGGCGCTCACTGATCCGAGCATCGACGGCAACCCCGCGCGGCTGGTGGATCGGCTGCTGGTCGGCGGGGCCATGGAGACGGTGATCAACGGCTGTACCCGCGCGTTCGTGGACCGGTTGAGCGCCCTCGGCATCCCGTTCACGGCGAATCTCCGCCCCGCAGGCACGCACGCCTGGATGTATTGGCAGGACGACGTGCACGAGTCCTGGCCGTTGTTCGCCGGCGCGCTGGGCGTCTGACCCGGTCGGCCCGGCGGCAAGGCCGGGCCGACCGGTCACGGGCGAATGTGGTTCGCTACGGATTCCAGGGGTCGAGTCCACCTTCGGGATCGAGGTGATCGAGGTTGGCGACGCGTCTGGCCGATCGCATCAGGGCTTCTCTGGTCATGTCGTTCGGATTCTCGTAGTAATCCCGGGCGGCCTGCTGGTGCATGGTCGCGACCCGGTGGCCGATCGCCCATCGGGTGTCGCGGCCCGCGTTGTCCCACTCGTCCGGCGTGATCGCCGCGCGCAGCGCCCGGTCCGAATGCCAGTTCTGCTCGACCCGCCGCACGAACGCTTGATCGATGTTGGCGCCGGGAGCGGGCGCGTTGCTGTGCCGGACGAAACTGTCCGCCGCGATGACCGCCTGAGCGGCGAACGCATCGTGCGCCTCGTGGCCGACGTGGTTGTCGACCGCCCACGCCGCCGCGATCGCCTTCTGCAACGGTGCGAAGCTGTACGGATTCTGCGACGCCGTCGATTCCTGGACGGAGTACGCCGTGAACGCGTTGGTGACCCGCTCGTGGGTGGCGCCGGAGGAGAGCAGGACGGCGTGGATCCGCGAATCGGGGACCTTGTTGTCGCGCAGTACTTTCAGGGCGCGGGTGACACCCAGTTGGGTGTGTATGCCGCCCACCGATGTGGCCGCGTTGACCGCGACACCCCGCCAGTTCGTGCGGGACAGCTGATGCTCGATGTATCCCTCTTCGCGACTGGCCAGGATCCTCCTGGTGGAGCGTTCAATTCTCCTTCGAGTGCCGGCCAGCGGGTTCAACGGATTCACCCGGCCGCCGGCGAGCCATGCCGTGACCGGCGAGGAGTTGACGGCATTGAGCGTGGTGAGCGTGCTCACGAAGCCCATCCCCGGCGCGGACTTCCCGCCACCGCCGCCGCTGCCACCGCCCATTCCGAGAGCGGTGCCGCTGCTGCTCGCCGACTTGCCGCTGCCCTGGATGGCCAGACCGAATCGGTTGGCGATCCAGTCGTTGCCGCGGCTGAGGCCGCTGCTGAGGCGTTTGAGCTGGAATATGGCGATGATCTCGACGGTGCCCGCGATGATGATCACCGCCATGACCTGACCGCGGGCTTGCGCGAACAGGTTGCCCATCAACAGCACGTACACCCCGAGGAATATGGTGTAGGCCGTCATTCGTGCCGCCGCGACGAAACTGTCGACCACATTGCGCACCAAGAACGTCTGCGTGGGTCCGTAGACGAATCCGCCCGCGGCGAAGCCGAATATCGACATGAACCCGTGATAGATCGTGTCCAGCGCCGCCTTGATGACCTTCAGTCCGAGATACATCGCGAAGGCCAGCAGGATGCCGCCGCAGGTCAACAGCATGAGCCCGGTCGCGACCTGCCCCATGGAAGGGTTTTCCGCCTTCGCGTGCGCCGCGGCGTCGCCGCACGATTTCAAACCGCTGATCACCCGGTTGTCATCACCTGCCGCCACGCCCGCCGACCACGCCGACCGGCAGGCGGGCCGCTGGTCGACCGTGTGCCCGAAATTCCAGACCTGCAGCGGTTGCCGGGCGAAATTGTCGGCCAGATCGCTCTGCATCGTCGCCACCAACTGGGTGGGGTTGGGGTGGGAGTTCCCGTTCAGGCCGGCTGCCACCGAGATGCCGAGGTCGCGGCCCTGAGCCAGCAAGCCGTGCGAGGACAGCACGTCCGCCAACGGCTCGGCCAGGAACAGCGGGCCGAGCAACGCCACGCCCACCATCGTCACCACCTGCGTGGTTGCCTTCGCGTGGTAGCCGCGCACCATGAACCATCCGACGCAGAACGCGCCGATGGTCGCGGCGGTGACCAGCATGATCGGGGTCGCGATCTGCGCGGTCAGCGCGTCGGCCACGCCGTGCAGCGCGGAGCTGAACATGTCCAGCCACCGGAAGCTCAACGCGTAGCCGATCAACCAGATCGCCGTCGTCACGATGGCTATGTAGCCGATGAATTCCAAGCCCAGCATCGCCCACAAGATGGTGGCGCGTGGCTTGAACAAGCTTTCGTCGCCGGTCGCGAAGCGGTAGTCCGACAGCGCGATTCCCGACGAGTCGTGGATGTTCATCCAGCTGAGCCCGTCGATCCCGGACGTGCCCGACGCGACGCCCGCCGCGTCCTGGGCGGCGGCCAGCGCGCCGACGAAGCCGGGGAAGACGAACAGCGCGAAGAAGGAGAGGGCGATCCCGAGGGCCCGCCGCCGCCAAGCGCCTGTCCCGGAACGCGGCCACCGGTGCGGCGCGTCACCGCGGACTGCGCGTGCAGCGGCGGAGAGGATATCGAGAACTGGAAGCGATCTCCGAGGAGATGAGCTCGGGCGGACAGTGCGTGGTCGCACCGCTGGGATGTGCACGGAAGCGTCCTTCGTCCCGTCTTTGGGGGGCGCAGTCGACTGCGAATTCCGAAACGGGTTGCGCGCGAACGCCGATGGCACTGTCCGCCCCGTCTCACGCCTGTATTACAGACAGGTGCGGAAACATCCGCTTGAACGTCCAATGACATCCAGACGGCTCGGGAGTGTACGTAAGTACCTCGACCCGCTACCTGGGTTGCCCAGCAAACGGTATGTGCTGCACTGATTTTCGCGTCGCAAGTCACCGGACGAGGCATGCCGGGTCATCGACGTGTGGCTGGACCACCGCCTCTGCCTCGCCGGCTATCGGCAGGGGACACGCGGCCGTTCTCGATCGCGGATCGCCCGACTTGTCGTACAGCAGGTGAACAATGCCGCTATGGCATACGACGAGGAGTTGGCCGAGCGAATCCGGGAACTGATCCCACCCGGGCCCGAGCGCACCGAGCGGAAGATGTTCGGCGGTCTCGCCTTCTTGATCGGCGGCAATATGGCGGTGGCCGCCAGCGGACAGGGCGGTCTGCTGGTGCGAGTCGACCCCGACGAGGGGGAGCGGCTGCTCGGTGACGCCGTGCAGCCCATGGTCATGGGCGGGCGTGAGATGGTCGGCTGGCTGCGGGTCGCCGCCGTCGACGACGACGAAGTGCTGCGGGAATGGGTCGAGCGCGGCGTCGCCTACGCTCGGACCCTCCCACCCAAGAAGAACAAGAACTGACCCAGCTCAGGGGCGGACTTGCCGTCGGAAGAGTAGGCGGTCGAATTCGCGGCCGTACTCGTCCACCGCGACCACGTCCATCTCGCTGGCGAAAACGCCCGGACGCACGTCGACGCGCAGGAACGAGTAGTTGCGGAAGCGGACCCGCGACCACGGTGCGGCTTCGTCCTGCTTGCCGCCGCCCGGCGTCCAGACGTAGCTGTTCGGCACCGAGGTGTCGGGCAGCTCGTCGCCGCGGAAGGTCTCTCGCGACCCGGGCTGGAATTCGTAGCGCGGGCGTCCGCCGCCGCCCACGGTGTAGTAGACGGTGCCGTCGGTCTCCGGATAGACGATCGAGTTGTCGCCCGCCACCTTCGTCGCCTGGCCGCCGCGGAGCGGATCGGTGCGCTCGTAGACGTGGTTGTGGCCCTGCAACACCAGATCCACCTGGTAGCGGTCGAACAGGCCCACCCACGCGTCCCGCACGCCGCCGTCGCTGGCGTGCGATTCGGTGGTCGAGTAGGCGCAGTGATGGAAGAAGCAGACGATGAAGTCGATATCGGGGTCGGCGCGGTAGGCCGCCAAGGTGCGTTCCACCCAGCTCGTCTGCGCCCCGCCGGAATAACCACTGTTCGCGCGGATCTCGTAGGAGACGTCGTTGGCGTCCAGGGAGAGCACCGCGAGGTTGCCGTAGGTGAACGAGTACGCCGACGGGCAGCCCGCCGGACCGTTGCCGGGGAAGTCCAGCCGCGCCAGGTGGCCGCCGTAGCCGTGCTCGCCGTAGGTCGCTTCCATGTCGTGGTTGCCGGTGGCGAACATCCACGGCGTCTGGGCGGCGCTGGTCTCGATCGCGTTGAAGTAGACGTCCCAGACGTAGGGATTGTATTTGTCGAACCCGCTCGCCGATCGCGCGCCGTGCGCGACGAACTGCCCCGGCTTGCCCGCACCCGAAGGGTCGGCATAGGCGATGTCGCCTGCGAGGATGTGGAAATCGGGCCGGGCGGCGGCAATCTGGCGCAGCACGTTGCTCGCGTGCGGCGCGGCCGGATCGTTGTCGGCCTTGTAGTACTTGTCGTCGTAGTCGCCGGGAGCGACGCCCTCCGGCAGCGCCGGGGTCTGGTCGGTGCCCTGGTCGCCCATCATGGTGAAGCGGAACGGAAGGACCGCCGGTCGTGCGCTGGGCATCGCGGGCGCGGCGGCGCGGATGTCGCCGACGAATCCGTCGGAGGTCCGCCAGCGGTAGAAGTGCGGAACCCGGCCGGGAAGACCGTCCACCGGGGCGTGAGCGTAGAACTGTTCGGTCGCGAGCACGCCGCCGTCGGCCGTGGGCAATTGGGTCAGCAGGTTGCGCACCTCGGCCTCGACCGTCGCGCCCAGGGCCGGTGTCGGTCCGTGGTCGAGGTACACCGTGGCGCCTGCCGGACGCCGCGACAGCTGCGCCGCGAAACGCAACTGGCTGGCCGCGTCCTGGCCGAAGGCCACGCGCCGTCCGCCCACCGCGAGCTGGGCCTCGTCGGCGTAGGCGCGCTTGCCGAACGGTGTCGTGCCGACCGCGGCCACCGCTGCGGCCGCCGCGGCGCCGCGCAGGATATTGCGCCGCGACACCGGACGGCGGCGCATGTAGGAACGGTGCCATTCGTGCTGCTCGGTCATGGTCATGTGGGCAGCGAGCTGGCCGGGAATTCCGGTGTCCGGAATGTCGCCTGCTGGATTCAGCGGTGTGGACGGCATACCGCAGATGCTGTCGCGGCCGGGCGCACGGAGCAACTCGACACCGCACCGGGGGCGGGAATACCCGTGAACAGTCCCTTTCGGCCTTACGATTTGGGGCATTTGCCGGAAATGCGGGAAAAGTACGATGGCTGAACGTATTTCGTAGGGACTCGCGTTCCCTGCGGCAATTACTCGCTCCCTCTAGTCATTCCACGCTTGCGATTGCGACGGATGACGGGACCGCGCGAGGTGTGGTCCGCATCGACAAGGCCGGGTGACGGGCAGGCTTCACCGAACCCCGTGCGGCTCACCGGTCTACAAACCGTGCATCTACGGGAGGCGGCCATGCACGGCCGGTCACGCCGGTGGCTGATCAGTGGTGGCCGAGGGATTCGGCGACCGATCCCGTTCGGAGGGCGGACCGGGGGCGAACGGGGACACGAGCGAAGCGCTCCAAGGGAAGCTCGGCGTGCCTGTCGGCGGGCATTCGGCGGCGGCTGCCAGCGGTTCGTTGTTCGCGGTGAGCCTGCGGACCGTCCGTTCGAGGGCGGGCAGGATCTCGGCGATGTCGAGGTCGGCGCTCGCGAAGCGGCCGATCAGCGCGTAGATCATGTTGGTCAGCACGAGCGCGATGTCGGCGATGTAGTCCGGATCGGCACCGGCCAGCAGCGCGCTCGCGGCGGGCAGCACGGCGTCGAAGCCTTGCGCGTCCAGTCGCCGGCCGCCGGGACCGGAGCGCGCGCGATAGTAGGCCTCGAGCATCCGGGGATTCCGTTCCCACGGTTCGAACACGTACCGCAGCAAGCGCATCAAGCCGTCGGTCAGCGGCTCGCCGTCGATCGGCCGCGCGGGGGTGGCGTAGGTGTTGGTAGCCATCCATCGCTCCACCGCGGCGAGCAGCAGATCGTCACGGGTGGGGTACCGCTTGTAGACCGTGGCGAGGGAGACGTGCGCGTCCCGGGCGACCGCACGCAGCTGGACGGCGTCGTAACCGTCGGACTCGAGCATCGACAAGACGACGTCGATGATCTTCGCCGCTGGATCTCCTTCGTCTGTCCGAACCACGTACGTACGGTAATCCAGCGCTCCCGTCGCGGATACTCGCCACGACCGCGGGTGGCTGCCGGTTCCCGACAGCGCGAGCATCGCCGATGGCCGTGACCGGCCGGTTCGGTGAAACGAGGTTCCGGCGCGGCACGCCCGTGGCTAAGCTGCGGGGATGACGCTCTTTCTCCGCGTCGCCGTGGCGCCGGTCGTGCTCGCCGGCGCTCTGGTGAGCGCGGCGCACGCCGACGCGACGCCCGGCAGCGACATCACCGCCGTCACCCTCGGGCAGGCCCGGATTCCCGCCGGGCTGGTGCCCTTCGTCGCGGGCACCGATCTGGTGGTCCGCGAGATCACGATCGGTCCCGGCGGCTCCACCGGCTGGCATTACCACGTCGGCCCGGTCTTCGGCTTCATCCGATCGGGCACGCTCACCCACCCCGGCCCCGATTGCGACGCTCCGGTCTACCGCACCGGCGAGTTCATCTACGAGCCCGCGGGCGAATGGAACGTCCACGTCGGCCTGAACCTCGGCGCCGAACCGCTCGTCCTCGACGTCGTCTACGCCCCACCCACCGGCGAGCCCCTGTTCATCGACGCCCCCGCCCCGCCCTGCGCGTAGGGAGCCCCGTCCCTCGATCGAGCGAATCCGCAGTCGGTACGCCGAGCGGTCGGACTCGGCGTACCGGCAGTTCGCAGGGGTATCGATCGGCCGGATAACTGGTTGTCCCGATCGCCCGGTCGGGTAGACGACGATGCCCAGGCGACGGACCGGTGACGATGGCCGCACCGCGACGGACTGGTGGCGGGTGGCTGCCTGGAGAGGGACTGGTGATGGTGGCGGCCCGGGGACGGACTGGTAGTTGCCTAGGGACGGACTGGTGGTGGCCTGGGGAGGGACTGGTGGCGGTGGCCGCCCGGGGACGGACCGGTGACGGTGGCGGCGCTGGAGCGCGTACGTTCGCGCCGTGGGAACGAAGGAGCACGATTCGGCGACGCTGTCTTCGGGTCGGCGTGTGCGGGGTCCACGGCCGCGGGCGGCGTAGCAAGCTGTGTGGTGATCGTCCGCAGCGGGCGATACGCGGTGCATCGACTTCCGGATGGAGACCAGATATGTCGATGATTCCTGCTGGATTGAAGTACACCGATGCGCACATGTGGGCACGGCAGGAGCGTGATGGCACGCTGGCGGTCGGACTCACCGACCACGCGCAACAGAACTTGGGCACGATCCTCTTCGTCACCACGCCCCAGGTGGGCATGTTCGTCGGCACCGGCGAGGCCGTCGGCGCCGTGGAGGCGGTCTCGGCCATCGCCGAGATGTACTGCCCGGCCCGCGGCGTGGTGGTCGAGGTCAACCCGGCCATCGCGGATGACCCCGAGCAGGTGAACAACGACCCGTACGCGGCCTGGCTGTTCAAGATCAGGCGAGCGGAAGGGGCCTCGGATGACGAGTTGCTCGACGCCGCCGCCTACCGCCGGTTGCTCGAGGATCTCGGCGCGTAACCGGGAACGCCGTCCCAGCGCAAGCTCGGCTTCAGTCGTCCAGCTCGGGGTCGCGGTCCGGCACTCTGCCGCGCTCGGCACGGGCACCCCGGCCGCGCCAACTCCGGTAGCCGCGATGTGCGGCGAACGCTCCGATGATCGCGGTGGCACACCACACCGCTATGGCGGTGTAGGCGAGAGGGGCCGACAGGTCGCCGATCGACGCGCCGAGCGCGGTGTAGACGAACGCGCGCGGCGCGGATCCGATGAACGCGCCGACGGCCATCTGCCACAACGGAACTCCGAACGCGCCGAACACATACGACGCGAGCGCATCGGAGATGCCGGGAACGAAGCGCTGCCCGACGACCGCCCACAGGCCGCGCCGCTCGATCTGCGCGTCGATGCGCTCGGCCCGCTCGGGGCCGAGCAAGCCGCGTGCGCTCTCGCGGCCCGCCCGACGCCCGAGGAAGCTGGTGCTGATCGCCGTGCCCACCGCGGAACCCAGCGTCACGAACGTCCCCACCAGCGGCCCGAACAGCAGTCCGCTTGCCGCGGCCAGCAACGGGCCGGGAACGAAGACGGCCCCGAGGACGGCCGACATCACCACGTAGGCGAACGGTGCGGCGGGCCCCGTCGCCGCGACCACATCGCGCGCACCCTCGACATCGATCACTCGGGCGACGGCGACCAGATAGAACATCACTGCCAGCCCCCCGGCCAGCAGCGCGAGCCGCACGACGTGCCTGCGACGTCCGACGGGAAAGGAATGCTCGGTGCCGGTCATGATGAGCGCAATCCTGCCGCACGCCGACCACCGCTTCGACTCCAGGCGCACGCGAGCCCCGCCGTCGGGACGAGGTCTACGGCTACCAGCACCGGCCGAGCGTTCTACCGCTACCCCTAAGCCTCCAAGATCAACCGCACATGGCTGTGGCGTTCGCCGAGAGGACTCCTCGCTCATGTGCCGTTGATCTTGATGCCCACATGGTGTTCGGCTGCGGTAGTGCACAATCGGCGTATGGCACGGTCTCTGCCCGAGGGCGAATCGCTTCTGGTGCGTACTGATTTCACCGACGACGCGGCGTGGGCGCAAACCCTCGCGGCGGTCATCGCGTCCTACGACGAAGACACGATGACAGAGCTGACACCCGTCGACGACGTGGCCTTCGACGGGCTCACCCCCGCCGACCTGGGGGATCTGGTCGATGGCCAGACCTATGTGTTCCTCGCCGACACCACCACGATGACCGACCCCGAGCACCCACTGCTGGCGGTCGATACCAGCGACGAGGATGTCCGAGGGGACGGCGACGCGGTGTTCCGGATCGCGCCGAGCGCGATGGCCGAGGTCGAGGCCAACTTCCTCCTCGCCAACATGGACTTCGAGGACTACGCAGGCAGCGTCGACGACGACGGTGTTTTCCGCGGCTTCGATCGGTGAACGCGGCCGGCACTCAGCGATGTGCCGTTGTTCTCGATGTTCAGGGTGGGTCGCGGGGGAGGAGGGTGCCCAGGGGGCCGAGGTCGATGTTGAGGTCTTCGGGGGTGAGGCCGAAGTGGTCGCGGAGTTCCTCCATGCGTTGTTCCAGGAGCATGAGGGTGGTGCCGATGCGTTCGATCTGGTCGTCGGTGAGGTCGCCGGCGTCGACGCGGCGGATCGCTTGGCGCTCCATGAGTTGGCGGAGCAGTTCCACCAGGGTGAGGACGAGGCTGACCAGTCCGCGCTCGACGGATTCCGGTTCGGTGTCGATACGCGGTGGGATGCCGCCGAACTCAGTCATCGGCGGGCGGTTCCAGGGCGCGCTCCGCGGCGGGCCCGAGCGACGCGGACAGGGTGCTGATCGAGGAGATGAGGGCCCGTAACGAGATCTGGACCAGGTCGACGTCCGCGATGGCGAGTTTGATGTCGCCGGTGATCACCACCCCGCCGGCCAGTACCCGATCCAGCAGGTCGACCAGCGCGACGCGCCGCTCGTCGTCGACCTCCCGGGTGGCCCGGCTCATGCCGACTCCCGCTCCACGCCGGCGAACGAGTACGGCGGCCAAGGGCCGGTGAGTTCGAGCCGGATGCCAGGGAATTCGTCGCCGAGCGCGGCGACGGTGGTGGCGAAGTCGTCGGTGCGGTCGTCGTCCACGAGGTAGGTCCCGTTGAGCACCAGCCAATCCCGGCGGCCGCTCAAGGTCGGGTCGGTCAGCGCCTGACGCCGTCCGGCCGCCGCGTGGCGAACCAGACGCGTGTGGATCTCGTCCGCGCGCTGCGCCGCGTCGCGTTCCACGGTCTCCTGCGCGGACAGTTGCGCGCGGCGGCGGGCCAGATACGCCGCGCCCGCGCCCTTCCCGCTGTTTTCGCTCGCGCGGGCTTCGGCTACGGCCGCGGTGAGCGCGGCGCGGTCACCGTAGGCCTTCACCCCCCATTCGGTGCGGCCGCTCACCAGCGCGAGCGCTGCGGTGAAGTCGGCTCGCCGCTGGTCGAGCAGGTCGCGCACCCGGTCGTCATCCAGGAAAACGGTGGCCAGCCGGAGCGGCACGACCGGACCTCGGCGCACCGCGGCCGACACGACGGCGTCATGCGCCCGGGCCGTGCCCTCCAGCCAATCGAGATCCTCCAGATGCCTGCGCAGCGGTTGCTCCCCGAACACCTCCAGCGGCACCGATCCGACGAGAGCGGTCAGGTCGTCCGAGACCACGGCGCGCACCGGCTCGCCCGCGACGCCGGTCAGCTCGCCGAGGTCCGCCGCGTCGCCCAGGCTGGGCGTCACCGCGTACAGCCAGACGCCGAGATCCTCGGTCACGATCGCTCTTCCCTGGGGGCGCGGCGACGCTCGACGGGCCGAGGCTGTTCGTTCGCGGCCTCCAGTTGGGCGATCCGGTCGCGGAGCTTCTTGTTCTCGAGTTCGAGATCGCGGTCCTGCCGCTCCAGCGTGCGGGCTTTGCTGTTGAGCCAGGGGTCGGTCTCCCACCAATCGATGCCCACCGACTTGGCCGTCTCCAACGACGCGATCACCAGCCGCAGCTTGATCGTGAGCAATTCGATGTCGAGCAGGTTCACCTGGATGTCGCCCGCGATCACCAAACCCTTGTCGAGCACCCGCTCGAGGATGTCGGCGAGGTTCGTCGAATGCCCACCGCCGAAGGGCTGCGGTGCGGACGACCCGCCGCCGACCACCGTCATGACCGAGCCCTTCCGATGTCGGTGCTGCCGCGGCCGTAGCGTCTGGTCCGGTGGTAGGCCAGCAGATTTCCGTCGAGATCGATCTCCACCTCGTAGAGTGCGAGGATGTCCGCCGACGACGGGATGCGGCGGTCCTCGAGCACCTCGATCTCCACCAGCCAGCCGTCCTCCGTCGGTTCCATCGACGTGACCCCCTCCACTTGCTTCGAGGTCAGCTCCACCAGATTCGCGGTGGCCGCCGCGATCGCCTGGGCCGCGGTGAGCCCAGGCGGTTCGTCCGAGGCCGAGCGCACGCCCTCGGTGTCTTCCGAAGTGGTCTTGCGTGCCACGCGCCTCACTCCTTCCGGTCGGTCGCGGTCACGCCCGCCGACCGGTCATGCGATCCAGGATCGCCTGCTGCGCTTGTTTCCGCTCCTCCTCCGACAAGCGACCGGCTGCCGCGGCCGCATCGATCTCCTCGAGTTGCCGCCGCATGAGGGCGGGATCTCGCATCTTCTGCTCCACCTGGTCCTGGATCAATTCCCCCAACCAGATCACCCCGCGCACCGGCGCGACGGGCAACGTCAGGATCGACGTGACGACACCGAACATTCCCTTACTCCTCGGGTGCGCGCTTCGTCACGAAGTCGTAGGCCGCCATGGGACCGAGCAGATTCAGCTCCACGCGCCCGTCCCAGTCCTCGCCGAGCCGGCGCAACGTGTCCTCCAGCTCGTTCTGCCGAGCCAGCTCGACCAGCACCGCGACGTGGACGGCGTCCTCCTCGTCGGTGGGGTCGCGCTGGTTGACGAGCGGGTCCAACGCTTCGAGTTCGGTGACCACCCGGCGGGTGTCCTCGGCTCGTTTGGCCTCGATGGCCTGATTGATCAGCTCGCCCAGCGCGATCCGCTCGTTGCGGGTGGCGTCCTCCGGTTTGTCGCGGATCGCGTCGCGCAGCCGGGCGGCCTCGGCGTTCTCGTCGAGGAGTTCGCGCAGGATGGCGTCCTCGACGTAGCGTCCCCTGATCACGAACTGCGCGCGGCCTTCGAGTTGCTCCAGCGCGGAGCGGAACTCGTCTTCGTTGGCCCCGAGCAATTCGTTCTCCACCGCCTCCGCGTCGGTCATGACCGCGCCGAACCGCAGCGGCAGCACCGGGGCGACGGCGGCGGACCCGTCCAGCAACTCCGCGTGGGCGGTGAGGTCGTCGGGCGTACCCAGCGGCCGATCCGACGCGAGCGTGCTGACCAGCGCGGCGATCTCGCCGTGCCGCACCACCGACACCTCACCCGGAGGGTCGCCGACACCGCTGGCGTGCGGCTCGGGCTCCACGTCGGCGGGCACAATGCCGTACACATATACGGCGGCTTGACCGGTGGTCATCAGCCCTCCCTACGTTTGGGCCTGTTCGCCGTCTGGCGCTTGTCCTGCACGTCGCCGAGAAAGTCCACGACCTTCTCGCCCGCCGCCTCCAGCGCGCCTTGCGTCTTGTGCTTCGCCAAGCCCTGGGTGCCCTCGCCGACGAGGTCGGTCAGCCCCTTCGGCTGGGTGGAGATCTCCAGCCGGTTGACGGCCTCGGCGAAACGCAAATAGGTGTCCACACTGGCCACCACGACGCGGGCGTCGATGGTCACCAGTTCGATGCCGACCAGTGACACGCGCGCGAACGCGTCGATGACCAGGCCTTTGTCCAGAATCGTGTCGATCACGTCGGCCAGGCTGGAGGAATTCGGGCGCGCCATCGTGCCCGCTCCGCCACCGCCGCCGCCTCCTGCGGGTTCGATGGTCATGCGTGTGCTCCTCGCTTCTCAGGCGACCGGCGGGTCGCCGTGCGACGGCGGCGGGCGGCCGGTCGCCGGCGAGGACGTCGATCCTCGTCTCGCTCGTCCGTCTCTTGCTCGTCGGTTTCGTCTTCTTCCTCGTCCGGCTCCTGGTCGTCCGGCTCTCGTTCCTCTGCGTCCGCGTGGTCTTCTTCGCTGTTCTCCTCTTCTTCGCGACGAGCGGTCTCGTCGTCCTTGACGACCTTGCTGTCGTGGATTTCGCCGTGCCAGCCGACGATGTCGTCGGGATGCAACACGGCCTCGGTCATGACGTGCCGCTGGAAGTGCTTCAGTTCCAGGCGGCAGCGCCGACCGGCCGCGCGCCACATATTGGCGGTCTTCTCGAAGAAGCCCTTCGGGTGGTACTCCAGCACAACGAGAATGCGGGTGTAGCCCGGTGAGAGTTCGTGGAAGGTCACCGCGCCGTCGATGTAGCCCTTGTGGCCTTTGGAACGCCAGACGATCCGCTCGAACGGGACCTGCTCGAGAATCGTGGACTCCCAGGTGCGCCGGGACCAGAACACTTTGCCGGTCCAGCTGAGTTTTTCGTCGGCGACCTGTTCGACCTGCTCGAGCTTCTTGGTGAACTTCGGGAAATCCGCGAACTGGGTCCACTGGTCGTAAGCCAGGTCGACCGGAACGCCCACGTCGACGTGCTCGACGATATTGGTCAGCTTGATCTTCTTGCCGCCGCCCTTGCCCTTGCCGCCGGTGAGCGATTCCTTCACCGTCTCGAACTGGTCGCGCAGTGTGGCGCCGATCTTGGTCTTGCCCATGCTCATGGCCGCGCTGAACGGCGACGCGCCACCGGCGAGCTTCTCCACGCCGGTCAGCGCCGACAGCAGATTCCCGCGATTACCAGCGGCGTAGTCGTTCAACCGGTCCGCGGTCTTCGACACCTGGTTGGTCAACCCGGCCACCGCGCGTTCGGCGAGCGCTCCCGTGAGGGTCTGCACCGACTGCTGCAAGATGCCGGTCGGCGTGGGCGGTGGCGCCTTCTTCTTGGCGGACGATCCCGCCTTCGTGGCGGACGATCCGGCCTTTCTGGCGGAGGATCCCGCCCCCGTCGCGGCTTTGGTGGCCCGGCCCGCTGTATCGGCGGCCACCTTGCCGACTCCTGCGGTCGCGTCGCGCAATATCTTCGCCATCGCCGGTCACCTCCTCGTCCGACGCACCGGCGCTTGACCGGCCTCGGCGCGACTACGGCGGCCACCGGTCCCGGACGGCTTGCGATCCGCGGAGTCGGACGAACGGTCCGCCGCACGCGAGCTCGCCGCGCGCCTGGCAGCCGTGCTCGACCGGCGAGTGCGCGTCCGCGCGGCGGGACGCTCGGTGTCGTCCTCCGCCGCACCCTGGTCGGCGTCTTCCTCGTCGTCGGGCATCTGATCTTCGTCCTCGTACTCGTCTTCGAGCTCGTTGTCGGGCGTTCGCTCCTCGGCTTCGTCCTCGGGCCCTTGGTCCTCGTCTTCGGCTTCGTCCTCGGGCGCCTGGTCCTCGTCTTCGTACTCGTCCTCGGGCGCTTGATCCTCGTCCTCGTCCTCCGGCGCCTCCTCGTCGTACTCGGAGGACTCGTCTTCGTACTCGTCCTCATCCGAATCCGTCGCCCGCGCGCCCCGCCGGCCCTGGTCGGTCAAGGCCGTCGCACCCTGCTGCAACCGGTCGCTGAGCGCGTCGATGCGGTTGCTGGCCGCGGTGACCGCGGCCGAGCGCACCGCGCCGACCAGCTCGTCGCGCACGGTGTCGGTGATCCGGGTCAACTCCGGTGTCGATCTGAGCAGCTCCGTCCCGCGCTCCAGCAGGCCACCGGGCGCTCCGGCGGATCGCCTGGCCATCGCGGCGCCCGCCAGCGACATCGCGAAGCGCATCTTGCGCGTGCGGCCCAGGAAGTATCCGATGCCCACCCCTAACGCAATTCTTCCTCCACCTTTCATTGCTCACTCCTTGCTCGCCTCGACGGCAACCCCACCGGCGGAGCCGGGGCGCCGAGACTTGACGTCCTCAGAAGTGGGGTAGACCACATCGCAGTGGCCAAACATCAGCGTATTCCTGGTTAACGAATGGGTCGATGGGTTCTGCCTGCGAGAAGACCTGAAAGACCGGGCGGTCGGAACGCTCCCAGCGATCACCTGGCCCGTAGGAGTCGGCGCAGCGGGAAAAAAATCTCGGGAAACTTCGCCAACTACGTCGAAGACGAACCGCCGGCTCCGACCAGTAGGTGACAGCAGGTCACACCACAGCAGAGGAGCACATCATGTCCGTCAACACCTTCTTCTGGTTCGACAACGCCGCCGAGGAAGCCGCCGCGTTCTACGCCTCGGTGATCCCGAACTCGCGAGTGGTCGAGGTCTCCCGCAACTCCGACGGCTCGGCGTTCATCGTGGCCCTGGACTTGGACGGTCATGCGGTCACGCTGATGAACGGCGGCCCGGACCATCCGCTCACCGATGCCGCGTCGCTGCAGGTGATCGTGGACGGTCAGGACGAGGTCGACCGCCTGTGGGAGGCCCTCACCGCGAACGGCGGCGAGCCCGGGCCGTGCGGCTGGCTGAAAGACCGTTACGGCTTGTCCTGGCAGGTGGTGCCTTCGGCGCTGCCGAAACTGATGAGCGGTGACGATCCCGCCAAGACCATCGCCGTCGGCACCGCTTTGCGGTCGATGTCGAAGCTCGATCTCGCGGTTCTCCAGGACGCCTACGACAACGCCTGATCGGTCCGGCACCGTGAGCGCCGAAGAGCCCGCTCGGACGCCGTTGTCCGGGCGAGCTCTCGCGCGACGGCGTCGTCAGCGCCAGCGTTCGGGTGTCACGGGCGCGTCCCACGCACGGGCGTAACGGCGTTTGTCGGCAGCGTTGTACTCCTTGCTGCGGTAGACCACGTACGGCCGCACCAGATAGCCGATCGGGGCGCTGAACATGTGCACCAGCCGGGTGTAGGGCCACAGGCCGATCAACGCGAGCACGACCAGCCCGTGCAGTTGGAACGTCCACGGGGTATCCACCATGAGCTCGGGCCGGGGCGCGAGGGTGAACAGACTGCGGAACCACGGCGAGACCGTCTCGCGGTAGTTGTAGGTGCCCCACAGCAGGTTGCTGCCCCAGGTGTTGAGCAGGCCGGTGACCAGCGCGGCGGCCAGCAGCACGTACATCAGCTTGTCGTTGCCGGTCGTCGCCTTGCGGACGGCGGGGACGGTGAAACGACGGTAGAGCAGGATGCCGACGCCGGCCAGCACGGCGAGGCCGGCCACCGACCCGGCCGAAACGGCGATCACGTGGTAGACGTGCTCGGAGATGCCGACCGCGGAGGTCCACGACTCCGGGATCAGGACGCCGAGCACGTGACCGCCGAACACCCCCAGCATGCCGAAGTGGAACAGCGGGCTGCCCAGCCGCAGCAGACGGCTCTCGTAGATCTGCGAGGAACGGGTCGTCCAGCCGAACTGGTCGTTGCGGTAGCGCCACAGGTGCCCGAGCACGAAGGACGTGAACGCGACGTACGGCAGGATCAGCCACAGCGAGGTGGGCAGATGCGGCGTTGCGTTCATCGTCGGCCTTCCGATCCGTCGAACAGGGAGGGGTCCATCGCGAAGGGTTCCAGCCCGACTTCCTCCTCGGGCGGGCCCTGCGCGGCGAGTTCGGCGATGCGCCTGCGGTCCGCGGTGGTCGGCGGCGGCAGGGTCGCCCCGACCGCCGCGAGCACTCCGGCGTAGGGCGAGCCGTTGTCCGACAAGGAAAGACGCAGCAGTTCCAGCACCGGCACATGCTCCCCGAGTAGCCGTTCGCCGCCGATCGGATCCACGGTGGCGGCGAACTCCAGCAGCACCGGCAGATGGTCGGGCAGTTCCTCGTCGCCTAGTTCGACGCCGGCGTGCCGGTAGGCGTGCTTGAACCGCAGCAACGCCATCCCGCGCTTGCGAGTGTCGCCGTAGGCGTAGAAGGTCAGGTGCAGGCTGGCGCGGCGGCGCATGTCGAAGGTCGCGACGTAGTCCGCGGCGAGCTCCAGCGGCGGGGTCGTCCGCAGGTGATCGAGACATCCGCTCAGGTGGGCGCGCACCTCATCCGGCAACACGGCCGCGGCCGTGGTCAATTGGTCGATCATGGCCAGCGTCTGCTCGGTCGGGTAGTCCAGCAGCAGCGCGGCGATCCGCCAGACCAATTGGCGGTCGCGTTGTGCGAGCTCCACCGCCGGTTCCGGGCGGCGGCGCAGTTTCAGCAGGCTCATCGCCCTGCTCCGGTCCGAGCGGCCGGGTCTTCGGTCACGGCCGCGTTGCCGTTGCCGTCGGCCGTACCGTTCGTACGCCCGTTCGCGCCGCTGTTCTCGTGCCCGTCGGCCGTGCCGTTCGCATGGCCGTTGGTAGCGCTCTTGCCGTTGCCGTTCGCCGCGGCACCGGCAGGCACCAAGCCCTGGGTGCTCTTGCCGTCCCAGTTCAGCAGATTGATGCGAGACGACTTCTCCTGCGGCGCTGCCCCATTGCTGTCGGTGAGGTGGAACTTCTCCACCATCTGGTCGAACGCCGTCATACCCGGTCCGCCGTCGGTGTCCAGGCTGCATCCGGTGGCCAGCGAGTCCAGTTCGTGCGCACGGGCTCCCGCGCCGGTCGGGATGACGTAGCGGTGCTCGTATTTGGCGATGGCCAGCAGCCGGTACATCGCCTCGATCTCCTCCGGCTCCAGCCGCACCGACGGCGCGATCGTGGGATCGGGCTCCTCACCGAGGTTCACCGACCGCATGAACGAGCGCATCGCCGCCAGACGCTGCAACGCCGCGCGCACCGGCCCCACATCGCCCGCGGTGAACAGCTCGGCCAGGTACTCCACCGGAATGCGCAGCGCGTCGATGGCGCCGAACAGGTTGGACACGTTCTCGCCGTCGTGGCCGGTCTCGGTGAGCACATCCACCACCGGCGACAGCGGCGGTACGTACCAGACCATCGGCATGGTGCGGTACTCCGGATGCAACGGAAGCGCGATCTGATAGTCGACGATCAGCTTGTAGACCGGCGAATCCTGAGCTGCCTGAATCCATTCCGGCGAGATCCCGGCACGCTCCGCCTCCGCGACCACCCGGGGGTCGTGCGGGTTGAGGAACACACCGAGCTGGGACGGGTAGAGATCCTTGTCCTCGGTGACCGACGCGGCCTCCAGCACGGCGTCGGCGTCGTAGAGCATGACGCCGATGTAGCGCAGCCGCCCTACGCAGGTTTCCGAGCACACCGTCGGGATGCCGACCTCCACGCGCGGGTAGCAGAAGGTGCACTTCTCCGCTTTGCCCGTCTTGTGGTTGAAGTAGATCTTCTTGTACGGGCAGCCCGATACGCACTGCCGCCAGCCGCGGCACTTGTCCTGGTCCACCAGCACGATGCCGTCCTCGGCGCGCTTGTAGATCGCGCCGGAGGGGCAGGAAGCAGCGCACGACGGATTGAGGCAGTGCTCGCAGATGCGCGGCAGGTAGAACATGAAGGTCTCTTCGAACTCCAGTTTCACCTGATCGGACAGCTTCGCCAGCAGCGGGTCCTTGCCGACCTGCTCCGGACCCGAACCCAGGTCGTCGTCCCAGTTGGCGCCCCAGGTGACCTTCGTGTCCTCGCCGGTGATCAGCGATTTGGGCCGTGCGACCGGCGTCGTGTCGACCGGCGGTGAGGACAGCAGGTTGTCGTAGTCGTAGCTCCACGGCTCGTAGTAGTCCTCGACCGTGGGCAGATCCGGATTCGCGAAGATGTTCAGCAGCCGCTTCAACCGGGACCCGGACTCGAGGGTGAGCTTGCCGCGCTTGTTCAGCGTCCAGCCGCCCTTCCACTTCTCCTGATCCTGGTACTGGCGCGGATAGCCCTGTCCCGGACGGGTTTCCACGTTGTTGAACCAGACGTATTCGGTGCCGCCGCGGTTGGTCCACGCCTGCTTGCAGGTGACCGAGCAGGTGTGGCAGCCGATGCACTTGTCCAGGTTCATCACCATGGCCAGCTGTGCCATGACGCGCATGTCAGTACTCCACTTCCTGCGACCGTTTGCGGATCGTCGTGACTTCGTCGCGCTGGTTTCCGGTGGGGCCGTGGTAGTTCAGCGCGAAGGACTGCTGCGCGTAGCCGCCGATGAGATGCGAGGGCTTGATCATGATGCGGGTGAGCGCGTTGTGGATGCCGCCGCGCTTGCCCCGGCCTTTGGTGTCCTCGCCGAGACCCTCGATGCGCGGCACGTCGACCGCGCGGTCCTGGGCGTGGTACATGAAGACCGTGCCCTCCGGCATCCGGTGGCTGACGATGGCGCGCGCCACCACGATGCCGTTGCGGTTGATCGCCTCGATCCAGTCGTTGTCGGCCACCCCGATCTTCGCCGCGTCGCGATCGGACATCCAGATCGTCTGCCCGCCGCGCGAGAGCGTCAGCATGTGCAGGTTGTCCTGGTAGGCGGAGTGGATCGACCACTTCGAGTGCGGGGTCAGGTACCGCACGGTGACGCCCTTGTCGCCGACCTCGCCGATCGTGGGCTCACGGAACAGCGCGGTCATGTCCAGCGGCGGACGGAAGATCGGCAGCTGCTCACCGAGCTCGATCATCCAGTCGTGATCGAGGTAGAAGTGCTGCCGCCCGGTCAGCGTGTGCCATGGCTTGAGCCGCTCGGTGTTGATGGTGAACGGCGAGTACCTGCGGCCGCCGGTCTCGCTGCCCGACCACTCCGGCGAGGTGATCACCGGCACCGGACGGGCCTGGGTGTCGGCGAAGGTGATCCGTTTGCCCTCGTGCTCGGCGGCCAGGTCGGCCAGCTGGGTGCCGGTGCGGCGCTCGAGGGCGTGGAAGCCCTCCACCGCCAGGCGGCCGTTCGTGGTGCCCGACAGGGCGAGGATCGCCTCGGCCGCGTGTGTGTCCTTGGCCAGCGACGGGCGGCCCTGCGCCACGCCCGACACCACCGTGCCGTTCACCCCGGCGAGGTATGCGACCTCCTGGTCGGGGTAGGTGGTGACGCCCTTGGTGGTGACGCCGAGCGTGTCGACCAGCGGCCCGAGCGCGGCCATCTTCTCCGCCAGCTTCGGGTAGTCGCGTTCGACGACCACCAGCTTCGGCATGGTCTTGCCCGGAATCGGTTCGCACTCACCGACTTTCCAGTCCAGCACGCGCCCGCCCGCCTGCGCCGTCGCGTCCGGCGAGTCGTGCTGCAACGGCACGGCCACGATGTCCTTGCGCTTGCCCAGGTGCTTCTCGGCCATCCAGGAGAAGCCGCGCGCGATCCGGTGGAACGCGTCGAAGTCGGTCTTGGCCTCCCACGGCGGCGAGATGGCCGGGGAGAAGGCGTGCACGAACGGGTGCATGTCGGTGGAGGACAGGTCGTGCTTCTCGTACCAGGTGGCGGCGGGCAGCACGATATCGGAGAACAGCGTGGTGCTGGTCATCCGGAAGTCCAGCGACAGCAGCAGATCCAGCTTGCCGGTGGCCGCGGTCTCGCGCCAGTTCAGCTCCTGCGGCCGCACCCCGGTGGCGTCGGTGGTCTGCAGGTTGGAGTCGGCGCCGAGCAGGTGGCGCTGGAAGTACTCGTTGCCCTTGCCCGAGGAGCCGAGCAGGTTCGCCCGCCACACGGTCAGGCAGCGCGGGAAGTTCTCCGGCGCGTCCGGGTCCTCGCAGGCGAACTTCAGATCGCCGGACTTCAGCCCGTCCACCACGTGCTCGGGCGCGGTCTTGCCCGCGGCCTCGGCCTCGTCCACCAGGTCGAGCGGATTGCGGTCGAAGGTGGGGTAGCTCGGCATCCAGCCCAGGCGGCTGGCCAGCGCGATGTTGTCGGCGGCCGTGCGGCCGGCGAACTTGCCCGCGCCGAGCGGCGAGGCGAACGACTCCGCGGTGAACGGGTCGTACCGCCACTGATCGTTGGTCAGGTACCAGAACACCGTGCCCTGCATCTGCCGCGGCGGCCGCTGCCAGTCCAGGCCGAAGGCCAGGGTGGACCAGCCGGTGACCGGACGGCACTTCTCCTGTCCGACGTAGTGCGCCCAGCCGCCGCCGTTGACGCCCTGGCAGCCGGTCAGCAGGGTTAAGGTGAAGAACGCGCGGTAGATCTGATCGGAGTGGAACCAGTGATTGGTCCCGGCGCCCATGAGGATCATCGAGCGGCCGCCGGAACGGTCGGCGTTGTCGGCGAACTCCCGCGCGATGCGCTGGGCCTGCACGGCGGGCACGCCGGTGATGGCCTCCTGCCAGGCCGGGGTGTACGGCTCCGCCGCGTCGTCGTAGCCGCTGGGCCATGTGCCGGGCAGGCCGTCGCGGCCGACGCCGTACTGCGCCAGCAGCAGATCGAAGACCGTGGTGACGCGCCTGCCCGCGACGGTCGTGGTCGGCACGCCGCGGGTGAGCACGCCGGGGGTGTCGCTGTCGAAGCGGGGAATCCGTACGGCCGCAGCGTCGTCGGTGCGGCCGTACAGACTCAGGAGGGGATCGACGTCCCCGAGATCGAGGTTCCAGCGCCCGGTTCCCGCTTCACCGAACCGATGGCCGAGCGACCCGTTGGGCACCACCGGCTGTGCCTGCGCGTCCAGCAGGACCGTCTGGAACTCCACGCCCTCACCGGTTCGGCCGAGGTCGGCGGCGGTGAGGAACTTCCCGGGGACGTAGGCCCCGTCGTGCTCGTCCAGCGTGATCAGGAACGGCAGATCGGTGAAGCGTTTGATGTAGTCGAGGAAGCGCGGCGTGGTCTTCTCGACGAAGAACTCCTTCAGCACGACGTGGCCCATCGCCATGGCCAGGGCCGCGTCGGTGCCTGGACGGGCGGGCACCCACTCGTCGGCGAACTTGGTGTTGTCGGCGTAGTCGGGGGAGACCACGACGACCTTCTGGCCCCGGTAGCGGGCCTCGGTCATGTAGTGCGCGTCCGGCGTCCGGGTGACCGGCACGTTCGAGCCCCACATGATGAGGTACCCGGCGTCGAACCAGTCCGCGGACTCCGGCACGTCGGTCTGGTCGCCGAACACCTGCGGCGAGGCCACCGGCAGGTCGGCGTACCAGTCGTAGAACGACAGCATGGAACCGCCGAGCAGCGAGATGAACCGCGCGCCCACGGCGTGGCTGACCATGGACATGGCCGGGATCGGCGAGAACCCCGCCACCCGGTCCGGGCCGTACTGCTTGATCGTGTAGACGTGTGCCGCGGCGGCGATCTCGGCCGCCTCCCACCACTCGGCGCGCACGAATCCGCCCTTGCCGCGGGCGGCCTTGTAGCTGCGCGCCTTCTCCGGGTCCTCGACGACATCGGCCCAGGCCAGCACCGGATCCTTGAGCCGGGACTTGGCCTCCCGGTACAGCTCGAGCAACGTGCCGCGCACGTAGGGATAGCGCACCCGGGCGGGCGAGTAGGTGTACCAGGAGAACGACGCGCCGCGGGGACAGCCGCGCGGCTCGTACTCCGGCTTGTCGGCGCCCACCGACGGGTAGTCGGTCTGCTGCGACTCCCAGGTGATCACACCGTCTTTCACGTAAATCTTCCACGAGCACGACCCGGTGCAGTTCACGCCGTGCGTGGAGCGCACCACCTTGTCGTGCGACCAGCGGTCGCGGTAGAACTCGTCGGCGCTGCGCCCGCCGACCTTGTGCAGCGTCCGGTGATCGGACGACACTTCGCCCCGGTGGAAATATTTCCCCAGCCGCAGGAGCGCGTCTCCGGCGTCGGTGGCCGGAGCGGAGGGTACGTGACCCTGGGTACGCGAATTAACCACGACGTCCCCTTCGAGCTGTGCGATCGGGTTGATGTTCCGACTGTAAAGAGGCGTGCACGGCTGGCCAAACCTCTTTCTCACAGCCCATTCGGGGGTGTGGTGAGTTGTGAGATCGGCGCAACGTCACGGTCACGGTAACGCGCGGTTTCCGCGTGGCATCCGGTGCGTCGACCAGAGGAAAAACGCTCTGAACTGGTCTGATCCGGATCCGAGGGGTCGGCTCACGGGTGCGTCGGTGATGCTTTGGAAACCGCTGGTTCTCCAGTGCTTTACATTTGTTAACACATCGGATCGGTCGTCGGCGGAGTGTGTTTTATCCGTCCCGGCGAGTTTCGCTCGCGGTTTCCTGGCAATGCATTGTAAGCGTAATCACAATTCGCTGGAATTTCGCCCGACGTCGCATCAATTCCGGTGTGCCCCTGGCGGGGGTCGTCCGTCGATGGAGTGTCGCGGTGGACACTCACCCTGACCAGCGCGAGTGAGGCATCCGACTGGTCGTGGATGCGTACCGCCATCCGGTCATCGACATGGGATGTACCTCGCGATGCCTGTGGACCTCGCCCGGGCGATCGAGGTCGGAGACGGCATGCTTGCGCCGAATCGCCTACTCCAACCACATCCCGACCAACCCATCTTCAGCGAGCACTACGTGGACGCGGTCCGAGCTCGCCCGCAGCATGAGCCGTGCCTGCGTGCCAGTGGCGAGCTGGACATGCTGGTCTCCGAAGTGCCGTTCAGCTTTCGACGTGCCTACGCCATCGTGGATCGCTGTATCGAGGATGCCGGCGGCAAGTGGCCGGCGAAGCCGATCGCTCCCGACACCGTGCTCGTAATCGAGGTCGTCTCTCCTGGGGTGATCACTGTGGATTGCATCGCCTAGCGCAGAGAAAGCGAAGCTTGATATCCAGCCGGGATCTCGGCTACGGCCGGATCGTCGCCGCCGAGTCCTTTGATCAGCTCGTAGTCGGTGATCCGCAGCATGCCGAGTGCGCCGGGGACCGCCGAGCGGGTGGCCAGTGCCGTCGCGAACGGCGGATGGATGTGCACGACCGCCTGGGCCGGGCGGGTCCGGTAGACGGCGGTGTGGATCGTCGTTTCCGCGGAAGGTCTGCGCCCGTGGTCGGCGACGGGCGTGGAGTCCGCCACGCGCACGATGACCATATCGCGCGCGCTGAACTCACCTGACGGCTCGCAGTGGCTCGACTCCTACCATGGGGGGCGTCGAAGAGGAGCCGTAGACATGGGTTCTTTGCAGAACCGCTTTTGGGCGCTTTGCGTCCAAAGAAGTGGTTGCTCCACCTTGACGATAGGTGTGCGCGTTCTGATCAGGGCCACCTTCACAGATTCGCGGTTACTGTCCTTCGAATTCAGTGCCAGCGGCATCGTCATAGAATTTCGGTGACGCCATGGTCCTCTCCTCGGTGGGAATGGCATCGCGCTGAGCTTTAGCCTCGGCCAGCATTCTCAGCGCTTGTTCACGTTCCTCGTCGCTGAGCGGGGATAAACCCAGATCTTCTCGCGTCGAGAAGACTTTTCCGGCAATTTCCTTACTCATTACACGTTCCTATCTTTCGATCATCTGAATCAAGGTTTTTCCGGTCACGGGATCAACAGTTTTTGTCAAGATCTCAAAATTCGTTCCACTCCTGAAGAGGATTTCATTCTCCTTGACCCCCATGGCCTCAACAGTGGAATAGGGCGCGACATCTTTGCCGGTCTTCGACACGATCGTGAACTCGACATTACCGGGAAATGCCGTTGAAGCCGACGATGAAGTGCTGGTAAATGCTTTCTCGGTTACAACCTCGCCAACCTTGTAATCGTCGATAACGCTCTGTGGAAGCGTGGTACCTCGGTAAACCACGCCGTTGTGGTCGGGGAGCTTGGCGAGTGCTTCGTTGATTGCATCGATCCGAGCCTTCTGCGATGCGTCCATGGTTCCCTCCCTCAGCGCCCTATTGAGATCTGCGTAACCGGGTCCAGTGTAGTCGGCGAGCGCGTCTAGGTCCTTCTGCGTAAGCGTCACTTTCTTAGGAACCCTGCGGGCGGCATCATCTGCACGCCCCTTGACGAGATTTATGATGCGGTCCAGCTTCTCGCGAATGGTCGAGATCACCTTATTGGTCTTGACCTTGACTGCAAGCTTGGCGGCGTCGATGATGTCCTTGATCTTGCCCGCATACTTCATGACCTTTTCCGCGATCTTGCCCGCACGGAGCGCAGCCACTGCGGCTGCACCGAACCCTGCGGATAGCGCCCCCGCGACCGCAGAGCAGACCAGGGTGACCGCAACTTCGGTCGCTATGTCCTCGGCGAGATCTTCCAGCAGCGAGACCAACTTGGCACGCATCTCGTCAATGGCGGCCTTCTGATCACGACAGGACTGGGCAATGTCAGAGAAAATGGAGGCGACATCCTCTGCGGCCGCCTTCATCTCGCGAATGTCTTCATCGATGAACGACGCCTCTGGTGCGGTCACCGCCTCGAAGCTCTTCGCGGCCCCTTCGAGCTTGGCTGCCAACCCGGCTACGGCACCACTCTTCGCCAACGTGTCCCATACGTCAGCGGCAGTAAGAAGCTTGTCAGGGTCGCCGTCGGGAATCGGCACCCCCGCCTTGCTGGCGAGCTCGAATCCATCGTCGACCAGTCCATTGCCGGGGCCTCCCGCCGAAGGCGGCGGTTGCGGGCAGGTGCTCCACGCAAACGGGAGCGGTGTCGGTTTCCCTGGCTCCGGGCGGCCAGTGCCTTTCTGATAGTCGGCGAGGGCATAGTTGTAACCAGCCTCCTGCAAGATATCGGCGTAGTTGTCGATCGCCTGGACCAGATTGCTCGACAAGACGTACGCGTCTATGGCGGTGGCGTCATAGGAGCTCGCCCACTCCTTACACGCTCCGACAGTGCCACCCATCTCTCTGCTATCGGACAGCTGTCCCATCGCGTTTGAGAATGCTTTGTGGAAATCCACAGCATAGGTATTGAGGTTGCTCGCAGTTGTGACATAGATCAGTGGATCGACATTGAATTCGGTCACACCGACACCTATCCGCGGCCGAGCATGCGAAGATTCGTGGCCGCAGCGGAACTATATCTATCGTGGGCATCCGCGGCAGCCTGCTTCATCGCCGTGATGCCCTCGGAAACATCAGTTGCCCCGGTCATCCACTGACGGAATGCGTCAGCCTGTGCCTCGGCCGCCGCGCCGTTCCAGTTCTGCTGTACATGATCGATCCGCTGCTGCAAACCAGAAATGCTGTCGGAAAGAAAACCGACGAACGCATCCAGTCGGGACTTGATCTGTTCAAGCTCGGCCAGCTTGACTTGGAAAGGCTGTGTGTTGTCCATGTCGCCCCCTATGGCAAATCGAGCGAACTTGTCGTCCTTGCTCGTGCTTTGTCCTGCTCCTCGAGCACCTGGCTGGTCACCCCGAGCAGTTCGGCCATCTTCGACAGCGCGCCCAACACCGTGTCCGCGCCGTGCTTGGTCTCGTCCCAGCCAGCCCTGAATACGTCTGCGGATGTACCTTTCCACGATTCGAGCAAACCGTTGACGTCGGTATCCAGCGACCGTAGGCCGTTGACCAACGACTCAGCGGTGAGTTGTACGAACCGGCCGACATCTGTCACTTCAGCGGGTACGACCGCGAAATCCGTTGCCGCACTGTCAGACTCCGACAACAACGCCCCCTTCGTTCGCCTTCACAAGGCACGCCCACCGTGTCTCGCTTTGGGCAAGGTCCGGCCTGTGCCCAGTGGGCGGAACGCGGCAATCCTACCGGGTCACGGCCCTGCTCGGTAATCGAGTCAGGTCGGCGGCGTCGCGGTTCGGGTCGCAGCTGAACTTGCTTCGCGCACATGCACGGTCGTTGTAGGAAGCGCGGTCAGTCCGGGTCGGCGGGATCGATGTCGGCGAAGGTGTCGACCCAATGGTGCGGCGGCCGAGGGGGATTGGGCTCACCGGGGCGCGCCAGGCCGACGACCCGCCATCCGGCGGCGACGGCGGCATCGAGTTCGTCGGGGTGGTCGGACAGGAACAGGATGCGCTCGGCGGGCGCGCCGATCGAGCCCGCGATCTTGTCGTAGGAGGACGATTCGCGTTTGCCGCCTGCCGTCGACAGATCGAAGTATCCGCTGATCAGCGGGGACAGGCTGCCGCCGCGTGCGAAGGCGAACCAATCTTGCTGGTTGCGAACCGATCCCGACGAGTAGACGTACAGCGCGAGCCCGGCCTCGCGCCACGCGGCGAGCGCCGGTGGCACGTCCGGGAAGAACTCGCCGTGCAGCGCGCCGCCGCGGAAGCCTTCCGCGCAGATGAGACCCTGCGCGGTCTTGAGCGGCTCGGCCTTGACGTCGGTGTCGAGCCATTCGCGCAGGATCGCCGCGACCTCCTCCGGGTCCGCGTCCGGACGCCCGGCCAGTTCCCTGGTCGCGGTCAGCACCGGCCTCGCGGCCGCGGAGCTGTTCTCGGCCAGCCACTCCGGAAGCCGCTCCCGGGTATAGCCGTACAGGTCTTCCCGGACCGCGGCGGTGGGGCTGGTGGTGCCCTCGATGTCGACGACGACGGCCTGGATCACGGCGCGGTCAGTAGCTCGTCGAGGGTGGGGAAGCCCGCGCTGATCTTGTCGCCGGTGAAATCGCCGACCCAGCCGTCCTCTTCTTCGAAGAAGCGGATGGCGATGAAATCCGGGCGCTCGCCCATGTCGAACCAGTGCAGCGTGCCCGCGGGCACCGACAGCAGGTCTCCGCCCTCGCACACCACCGCGAGGACCTCCTCGCCCAGGTGCAGGTAGAAGCAGCCGCGCCCGGCGGCGAAGAAGCGCACCTCGTCCTCGGCGTGCCGGTGCTCGTCGAGGAACTTGCCGCGCGCCCCCTTGGCGGTCTCCGGCCACTTCGGGTCGCTGTCGTCGGGGTGGATGCGGGCGATGTCGATGTGCTTGTAGCGCCCGGACTCGTTCAGTTCCGCGACGTTCTTCTCGTAGTGCGCGAGCAATTCCTCCGACGGCACCGACGCGGCGTTCTCGACCACCGGCCAGCGGCCGAAGGTGATGCCGTGCCTGGCCAGTTCGGTGCCGATCACCTCGTCGTCGCTGGTGCGAACGCGCACGTCGGCCGCGTCCCCGGCGGCCATCACCTGCAGGAGGGTCATGTCAGTCCAATCTCGAGAAAATCGTCGCGCGGGCCGAAGGCGGCCGGACTGCCGGTGCGGGACACCAGCTCACACAATGCTTCCAGGCATTCGGCGCGATCGCGCGCCTGGGCGAGATCGGCACCCCACGAGGTGATCCCGTGCCCGGCGATGATCAGGACCGGCAGGGCGCCGGGATGGTCGAGCAGGTAGCGCTCGATGTCCGCTCCGATGCGCGGCACCTCGGGCCAGTTCGGGAAGACCGGGATCTCGGCTACGGCCGGATCGTCGCCGCCGAGTCCTTTGATCAGCTCGTAGTCGGTGATCCGCAGCATGCCGAGCGCGCCGGGGACCGCCGAGCGGGTGGCCAGTGCCGTCGCGAACGGCGGATGGATGTGGACGACCGCCTGGGCCGGGCGGGTCCGGTAGACGGCGGTGTGGATCGTCGTCTCCGCGGAAGGTCTGCGTCCGTGGTCGGCGACGGGCGTGGAGTCCGCCACGCGCACGGTGACCATATCGGCCGCGGTGAGTTCGCCCTTGGACAAACCGCTTCCGGTGACGACGGCGGCAGCACCGGTGCGCACCGAGATGTTGCCCGCGGTGCCCGGCATCCAGCCGCGCCGGTACAGCTCGCGGGCGAGGTCGGCGATGGCCGCGCCGGGCGACGGATCGGATGCGAGCTCTGGGGTGGTGCTCGCGGTCGCGGCGCCGCGTGACGGATCGCTGCGGTGCACCACGCCGTTCTCGGTGACCACCGCGGTCACCAGTGCACCCGGCGTCACGTCGAACGCCGGGTTGAAGACCTCGGTGTCCGCGGGAGCCGTTGCCACACCGCCGAATCCGGTCACCTCGGCCGCCGCGCGTTCCTCCACGACGATCTCCCCGCCGGTGGCCATCGAGAGGTCGCGGGTGGACTCCGGGGCCACCACGACGAACGGGATGCCGTGGTGGCGGGCGGCCAGCGCGAGACCGTAGGTGCCGATCTTGTTGGCGACGTCGCCGTTGGCGGTGACCCGGTCGGCGCCGACCAGCACGCAATCGACCTGCCCCGTCGCCATCGCCCAGGCGGCGGCGGAATCGATGGTCAGCCGGTGCGGGATGCCCGCCTCGGCGAGTTCCCACGTGGTCAGCCGTGCGCCTTGCAGCAGCGGGCGCGTCTCGTCCACCAGCACCTGCTCGAGCGCGCCGCGCTCGGACAGCACCCGCAGCGTGCCGATGGCGGTGCCGAACGCGCTGGTCGCGAGGCGACCGGTGTTGCAGTGGGTGAGCACCCGCAGCGGCCGGTCCGGGCACAGGCTCAGCACCAGGTCGGCGGCGTTGGTGGCGGCGGCCCGGTTGACCCGGCCGTCCTCGGCGAGCATTTCCAGCGTCTCGGCCAGGACCGCGTCGGCGCCCTGGCCCACCTTCGCCCTGACCCTTCGCACGGCCCAGGCCAGGTTGACCGCGGTCGGCCGCGCCGCGGCGATCCGGTCCGCCTCGGCCTGCGCCGCCGCCTCGTCGACCACACCGTCCGCGGTGTATGCGGCGGTGGCGAGGACGACGCCGAACGCGCCGGCGATGCCGATGGCGGGCGCGCCGCGAATGGCCAGCGTCTTGATCGCGTCGATGACCTGGTCGACGGTGCTCAGCCGCAGCCGGCGCACCTCGTGCGGCAGTCCGCGCTGGTCGATGGTGACGAGCGCGCCGTCGTCCCAGACCAGAGAGCTGTCGTCCATCAGGCGTCCTTATCCCGTCGAGCCGTGTCGTGCCTGGTCAACGGTATCGGACGGGGACGGCGCGCCGAAATCGCGTCAGCCGGCAGCGGCTCGCAGCTTGGCGGCGCGTTCGCGCGGGTCGTAGCCGGGGCCGACGCCCTCGATGAGCAGGAGGTCGCCGTCGATGTGCTCGGCGCGCAACGGCAGGATCTCCTGATAGGCGGGCGAGTGGTACCACTCCCGGGCTTCGGTCATCCCGGGGAACTCGATCAGCACCATGCTGCCGGGCCAGCTGCCCTCGACGACCTCGGCCGGAGGACCGTGGATGACGAAGCGACCGCCGAACGGATCCAAGGTGGCCTGGATGCGTTCCAGGTATTCGAGGATGTCGGGGTGGGGCCTGCGACTGCGGAGGTGGGCGAAGCCATAGGCGGGCATGGCGTTTGGCATTCCTTCGTTCGATGACACCGGGAATGGCGTCGAATCGACGGTAGGTCCGCCTCGTGCGGGGTGACAATTACCTCGGGGGTAAGCACGCCGGTCTGGAAACGACCGCAGCCGCCGGTCCCGGGAGGAGGTGGGGCCGGCGGCGCGGGTGGCGCAGATGAATTAGCGGCGGCGCTCCTGCTCGCCGCGCCGGTCGGGCATATCGTTCTTCATGCCCCGACGGCCTTCCATGTCCGTGCCCTCGCGCATGTCCTGCTCTTGGCGCTGTTGCTGCTGCTGCCTCGGCATCTGCTTCGGCATTTTCTTAGGCGTTTTCTTCGACTTTTCAGTCATCTCCACACGGTCCTTTCCGGGGGATTGATATTCGCCTAACGAACATACGATAGCGAGCGGGTATGACCTCCGGAAGGGGAATTGAAAAATATGGCTATGAGCGGCCAGCTCGGGATATATGCCCAGGTAGGGGCACTTATGGACCTGGATTTTAATAACAAATAAGACTCGGATCTACCTTGCGTAGGAGTTTCCTGCTACGGCCTGTGTCAAGGCTCGGAACAAACTCGGCGGACGGGTGGACGTTAGTTCGATATCGCTTGATCGGGCACTGTCGGCATATCCTGCGTCGAATTCAATTCTGCTGTCGCGGGGCCGGGCATGCGATGGAAGCGGCACTACCGTGACGAACGAAACACGCTGCGATAACACGAGTTTCGCTGCACGTCGGCGATGTGTCCGCACAGGTAGCGCATGCCCTGTGCGCGCCGTGGTCGCTGTAAGATCAAGTGGCGCAATTCATTCCGCTGTCCTGCTGCTACGAGGGCTCAGTGGTGCAGCGGCAGGAATTCGACGATCTTGCCGTCCTCGGCGCCGGGCGGAACGACGACCAGGCCGTCGCGGTCGACGAGGCCCCCCAGATGTGCCGTACGGATCGCCGGGTCGCCGATCCAGCCGCCTTCGTCGGCGGCGCGAGCCGGAACGATGCGCGGCACCGGTGCGGCGATCTCCGCGGCGTTGTGCAGCGGCCCGCGCAGCGGGCGGGCGGGGGAGGCGCCGGTGCGGCCCTCGACGATCGCGGGCGCGAGCGCCAGCAGCGTCGCGACCGCGGCGAAGGGGTTGCCGGGCAGGCCGAGCACCGTGGTGCCGGAGCGGAGCTGGGCGACGACGGTGGAACCGCCGGGGCGCAGCCGCAGTCGTGGCACCACGATCTCGGCTCCGGCGCGGGCCAAGGCGGCGCGGAGCTGGTCGGCCGCCCCGCCGCCGGTCGCGCCGACGATCGTCAGCAGGTCGCAATCCGGCGCGACGGTCAGAACCTCGTCGAAGCCGTGCGGGGTGTCGCGCAGGTGCACCCGATCGGTGGTGCGAATACCGCACCAGGACAACAGATCCGGGAGGATAGGGCCGATCGAGTCGCGCGTCTGCCCCGCCTGCAGCGGTCCCTCGCTGCGGATCTCGTCACCCGTCATGACGATGCGCGCGCGTACCGGGCCGCGCACCGGCGCTGCGGTGACCTCGACGCTGGCGGCCGCGGAGATCAGCGCCGCCGTCACCGGCGTGCCTTCCGGCGCGACCGGATCACCGGCCTCCCGGTCCTCGCCGCGGCGGCGGATGTCGTCGCGCAGCGGGGTGTCCGGCAGGCGGTAGAGCGTGTCGTCGGCGACATGCGCGAATTCGTCGCGCAGCACGCTTGTGGTGCCGTCGGGGACGTGCGCGCCCGTGGCGATGCGCACCGCCTCGCCGGGCAGCAACCCCACCGGTCGCCGCCCGCCCGCGAAACCGATGTCGCGGCGCAGGCGCCACGGCCCATCGCCCGCTATCGCGTAGCCGTCCATCGCCGAGACGTCGAAACGGGGCAGCGGACCGGCGGCCGTCAGCGGGCCCGCGAGCGCGGCGCCGAGCACCGAACGCAGATCGGCTTCGTACGCGGTGAGCCGGGAAAGCCTGTCGCGCAGCATGGCTCGCGCCTCGGCGAGATCCAGCGGCGGCTGCTGCCGGGGCGCGTCGACCGCCGCCCTGGCCTGCCGCACCTGCTCCTCGGTGTCGCAGTCGCCCACGCCGGAGAGCGGAATGATCGCGGCTGCGGCCGGTATCAGCGCCTTCATCGGCTGATTGACCAGCGCGCCGAGTTCGTCCAGCGCCGCGGCCAGCGCGGAGCGCCGCCATACCCCGATCAGGTACTGCGGCCGCCCCGACTCGTCGGCCGCGAACACCGCGTCGGCGCCGGATTCGGTGGCATGCCGGATCAGCTCGGTCACCGCCCACGGCGACAGGAACGGCAGGTCGGCGGCGAGCACCACCACCAGCGGGGCGGCGGACCCGAGCGCCCGCAGGCCGGTCTCGATCGCCGCCACCGGACCCGAACCGGGCGGCACCTCGCGGACCTGGATGATCTCCGGCGCCAGCTCGGGCCGGTGCGGTCCCACCACCGCCGTCTGCTCGCACGAGGCCACGGCGGCGAGCGCCACCTCGAGCATGGATCGGCCGCCGATGACGATGGCCGGTTTGTCCACGCCGCCCATCCGGCTGGCCCGGCCGCCCGCGAGCACGATCGCGTCGGCGGCGGTCACACGCCACGACCTCGAGCTAGGTACACCATGGCGGCCATGCTAATTCGTCATCGCCCGGAAGCCGGGCAGCGGACGGCCTCGATCAGGCGTTCGACCAGAAGCGGGCCGGTGGCAGCAGCCGGAACTCGTTGCGTTCCGGGTCGGCGAGGACCAGATCGGTGTCCCGCTCCGGCGCCGGGGCGCCCCGGTCGACCGTCGTCGCGCCCGCGGCGTGCAGCCGGGCCACCTCGGCGGCCCGGTCGTCGGCCGGGAACGAAGTGAGATCCAGGCGCAGTCTGGTCCGGCCGGACCCCGCGTCGGGGGTGCGCACGAACTCCAGCCAGGAGCCCAGGCCGGTCGGTGAACGCAGCCCGGCCAGCCGCTCGCCGCGCCGGGTGGCCGGCCAGCCGGTGGCGGCCGACCAGAACTCGGCGAGGCGCTGCGGGTCGCGCGTGTCGACCACGACCGCGGCGACGGCTCCGGTGTCCACGTACTCCTCCCTGGGTTCGAGCACGCAGAACTCGTTGCCCTCCGGGTCGGCGAGCACGGCCCACGGCACCGTGCCTTGGCCGATGTTCACCGATCGCGCGCCCAGGGCGAGCGCCCGGTCCACCTGGGTGCGCTGGTGGTCCAGCGAGCGGGTGGCCAGATCGAGGTGCAGGCGGTTCTTGCCGACCTTGGCCCGCATCGCGGGCAGGAAGGTGAGCGCCAGTTCGCCGCCGTCGGCGTCGGGGGACGCGACGTTCACCTCGTCGGGGCGGTCCAGGGTCACGCTCCAGCCGAGCAGTTCGGCCCAGAAATCCGCGACCGGACGCGGCCGGTCGGCATCGAACACGACGCATGCCAGGCGGGTGGGCATGGATCAACGGTACTGGCCGCCATTGCGGCAGGGAGGAATTTCGGTAACGGGCGCTCACGCACCCGGGAGATCGGGCAACGGGAAGCGCGCGGCGCGCAGGTCGACACGTCCGTCCCGGATCGGCACGCCCTCCTCGGCGAGCAGGCGCAACTGGCGATGGGCCAGGTGCGCGGCGGGTCTGCCGCTCGCGCCGAGCACGCGATGCCAGGGCAGGTCGGCCGAGTCGGTGCGCATGATCCAGCCCACCGTGCGTGGTGTGGACAGCCCGGCGGCCGCGGCGATGTCGCCGTAGGTGACCACCCGGCCGGGCGGCACCGCCGCCACCAGGGCGCGCACCTGCTCGATCTGGGCGTCGGTGGTCGGCATCGGCTCAGAGCACCGAGCGCACCAGCTCACCGGTCTGCGCCGGATACGCCTGGGCGACCATGTGATCGCAGTTCCATTCGAGCACGGTCAGGTTGGCGCCCATGTGCTCGGTGAGCGCCGCGCGGAACTCCGGCGTGACGAACGGCGGGTGCACTTTCATCGCCTGCACCAGCACGGTCGGCAGATCGGCGGGCGGCAGCACCCAGTGCCGGGCCAGCTGGCCCCAGTAGGAGTTGACCGCGGGCAAGCTCATCCGCCAGCCGAAGCGCCCGTCCGCCGTGGGCATCAGATGTTCGTCGAGTTCGGCTTCGAGCAACCGCGGCTCGACATCGCCCCAGCCGGTGTCCAGTTTGTCCTGGCGCGCGTGCTCGACGCTGTCGTAGTCGGCCGAGACCAGGGTGGACAGCGCGATCTCGTTGAGCCATTCCGGTTCCAGCGCGATGGCCGGATCCAGCAGCACCAGCTTGCGCACCAGGTCGGGATGCCGATGCGCCAGGTGCAGCGCGCACGCGCCGCCGAAGGAGTGCGCGACCACCACCACCGGGCCGTCGGCCTCCGCGGTGACCAGCTCGACCAGGTCCTCGACGATGGTTTCGAAGTTCCACGGCGGCAGCGAGGTGGAGCGCCCGTGCCCGCGCAGATCGGGTGCGAGGACCCGGACGTCGGGCAGGTGCCGGGTGGCCAGGTCTTCCCAGCGTTTGCCGTGACCGGTCACACCGTGCAGGGCGAGCACCACCGGTCCCGTCGTCGGACCGAACCGATGGACATTCAAGACAGACACCGGTCCATTCTGACCTGCGCCGCGATCGGCCGCAGCGCTGGTCGGGCGGAGGCGTGTACCGGCGTGTCGGTCGTGTCTGTTGCAATAGCCCGCGTGGTGCGATCGGATGGCGCGGTGCGACTGGTTCGCCGGAACGTGGTGGCGCCCCGGCCGCGAGACTGGGGCGCCGACGTTCGCGCGCTGCTGGACGCCGCGGCCGAGGCCGGTCCCGCACGTCCCGGGTGGCGGCCCTGGCAAGTGCTCGGCGGGCCCGGCACGGGCAAGACCGCCCTGCTGGTCGATCTCGCCGCCGAGCGCATCGCGGCCGGAGCCGACCCGGAATCCGTGCTGGTACTGGCCCATTCGAAGCAGGCGGCGAGTGCCGTGCGCGACGCCATCACCACGCGGCTGAGCGGACCCGAGCCCGGCGCCGAGGGCGGTGTGCCCGGCGCCACACGAGAACCGTTGGTGCGCACCCTGCACTCCTACGCCTTCGCCGTGCTGCGCCGACATGCCACGGCGCACGGCAACCCGCCGCCGCGTCTGCTCACCGGGGCCGAACAGGACGCGGTGCTGCGCGAGATGCTGCGCGGCGATCTCGCCGACATTGCCGACGGCGCGCGCGGATTGTGGCCGGAGCGACTGCGGCCCGCGCTCGCGCTCGGCGGGTTCGCCGAGCAGTTGCGCGATCTCATGCTCCGCGCCACCGAACGCGGCATCGGGCCGGAAGACCTGGTGCGGCTCGGCCGTGAACACGACAAGCCGGAGTGGGTGGCGGCGGGCCGGTTCGCCATCCGCTACGAGCAGACGATGCTGCTGCGCTGGTCGGTCGGGGTCGAGGCGCCGGAGGCCACCGCGCCCGCGCTGGACGCCGCCGAACTGGTCGGCGCGGCGCTGGACGCGCTGGCCGCCGATCCGAATCTACTTGCCGCCGAACGCGCGAGGATCAGATACTTGCTGGTCGACGACGCGCAGCACCTGGACCCGCAGGCGGCGATCCTGATCAAAGCCATCGGGCACAGCGCGCGGACCACGGTGATCGCGGGCGATCCCGATCAAGCCGTCTTCGCCTTCCGCGGGGCGGACGCGCGGTTCGTCGCCGAGCTCGACGTGCCACACGAGCGGCGCATCGTGCTGCGCGACAGTCATCGGTTCAGCGGTCAGGTGGAGCTGGCGGTCGCGCGGATCGCGGCACGGCTGCCGGGCAGTGCGCCGCAGCGCATTCCCGTCCCCGAACACGCCGATCCGCGGGAGGATGGCACCGAGGTGCGGGTGCGCGTGCTGGCCACGCCCGCGAAGGAGGCCGCGCTCATCGCCGACCATTTGCGCCGCGCGCATCTCACCGGCGGGGTGCCGTGGTCGCGGATGGCGGTGATCGTCCGGTCGGTGCCGCTGTCGCTGGCCCCGCTGCGGCGCGCCTTGCTCGCCGCGGGCGTGCCCGTGCAGCAGCCCGCGCTGGACACACCGCTGGCGCGCAGGCGGGGCGCGGCCTGGATGCTGCTGTCGCTGCGCGCGGTCCTGGCGGGCGAGGCGGCGCAGCAGGGCGCCCAGCCCGCGTTCGAACCCGAGGACGCCCTCGACCTGCTGTCCGGACCGCTGGGCGGCGCCGACCAGATCGCCTTGCGCCGGCTGCGGCGCGGCATCCGGCGGGCGGTGCTGGAAGCGGTGCGCGCCGGGGCGAGAAGCGGGGAGACCGACGACGATCCGGACCGCGACGCGGACCTCGACCGCCCCTCCGCGGTGATCCTGCGTGACCTGCTGATCGGAACCGGCGAACCGGGGATTCTGAACCGGCTCACCGAGGTCGAGGCCGCGCCGCTGCGCCGGGTGCTGGACGCACTGCACCGGGCCCGCAAGGCGCGCGGGCGCGGTGCGGGTCTGGAAGACGTGCTGTGGGCGCTGTGGACCGGTTCCCGGCTGGAGCGGCGCTGGGTGGCGCAGTCGGAGCGCGGCGGCGCGGTCGGCATGCAGGCCGATCGCGATCTGGACGCCGCGGTCGCGTTGTTCGACGCGGCCGCCGCTTATGTCGACCGGCTGCCGCGCGCGAGCATCGAAGGATTCGTCGAATACCTCTCCCAGCAGGAGATTCCGCAGGACGCGGCCCCGCGCACGCTGCCGGGCGAGGCGGTGGCGCTGCTGAGTGCGCACGCCGCCGCCGGGCGGGAATGGGATGTGGTCGCCGTCGCCGCCGTCCAGGAGGGCATCTGGCCCAACCCGCGTGCTCGCGGCACCCTGCTGCACACCGAGGATTTGATCGATCTCACCGCCGGCGTGTCCGATGCGGGGGAGTGGGTGAGCCGTGCCGCGCCGATCCTCGCCGAGGAGCGCAGGTTGCTGTTCGTCGCGTGCAGCCGGGCCCGGCGATCGCTGCTGGTCACCGCCGTGGAGTCGGTCTCGGGCGAACGCGATCTGGTGCCCTCGCGTTTTCTCGCCGAACTGCTCGGCCACGACGACGACGGCGAGCCCGGTGCGCTTCCGGTGGTCGATCCCGGCCGCGCCCTGGTGATGCACTCGCTCGTCGCCGAATTGCGCGGCGTCGTCTGCGATCCCGAGGCCGACCCGGAGCGCAGGCGGCGCGCCGCGCATCAGCTCGCGCGCCTGGCGGACGCTGGCGTGCGCGGCACCCACCCCGACGACTGGTACGGCACCGCCGAACTCAGCTCCGGGCGTCCGCTGTGGACCGAGGACGACGGCGCGGTGGCGCTGTCGCCCTCCACCGTCGAACTGCTGCGCACCTGTCCGCTGCGTTGGGCGCTGGAACGCCACGGCGGCACCGACGGCGACAATCCGCACGCCGTCAAAGGCAACCTGGTGCACACGCTGGTGCAGGCGCTGGCGGGCAAGGTGCCCGAGGATCAGGTGCACGCGGCGCTGGATCGCGCCTGGCGGGCGGTGGATCCCGGGACCGGCTGGCATTCCCGCCAGGAGCTGCGCCGCACCGAGGCGATGCTGGAGACCTTCCTGGCCTGGGTCCGCAACACCCGCGGCGAACTCACCCAGGCCGGCGTCGAGGTGCCGGTGGACTGTGTGCTGCCCGGGCGCACCGAAGACGAACGCGCCGTGCGGATCCGCGGCCGCATCGACCGGCTGGAGCGCGACGCGCAAGGCCGATTCGTGATCGTCGACGTGAAGACCGGCAAATCCCCGATCACCAAGCAGGCCGCCGTCGATCACGCGCAGCTGGCCACCTATCAGGTGGCGGCCGCCGCGGGCGCTCTCGACGCACCGGCGGAATCCGGCTCCGCCGACGCGGAAGCAGGCACCGGCGAACCCGGTGGTGCGCGGTTGGTGTACGTCGCGAAGCCGAGCAAGGCGGAGGGCGCTACCCAGCGCATGCAGCCGCCGCTGGACGCTGAGGCGCTCGAACACTGGCGCGACACCATCCATCAGGCGGCCGCGTCCACTCAGGGCCCCAGTTACCTCGCCATGCGCAACGACGGATGCCGCCACTGCCCGGTGACGGGCAGCTGCCCCGTGCAGGACCGCGGGAGGCAGGTGACCGACGAGTGAGCGCGCCGTCGGTCTCGCCGCGGCCGGTCGCCGGGGCGCCGCCGTGACCGGGCGGGTGACGCCGCAGCAGCTGGCACAGGCGCTGGGACTGCCACCGCCTACCGAGGAACAGGCCGCCGTGATCGCCGCGCCGCCCGGCCCGACCCTGGTGGTGGCGGGCGCGGGTGCGGGCAAGACCGAGACGATGGCCGCGCGTGTGGTGTGGATGGTCGCGAACGGGCTCGTCCTGCCGGACGAAGTGCTCGGACTGACCTTCACGCGCAAAGCCGCGCAGCAGCTGACCGCCCGCATCCGGACCAGGCTGGCCCGGCTCGCCGGCGCGCCGCTGCTGCGCGAACTCGACCCGAGCGGCCGCTTGCGCGCCCAGCTGACCGGCGCGGAACCGGAGATCAGCACGTACCACTCGTACGCGGGCAGGTTGCTCACCGAACACGGACTGCTCCTTCCGGTGGAGCCCTCGGCGACCCTGCTCACCGAGACCCAGCTCTGGCAGCTCGCCCACCAGGTGGTCCGCACCTGGGACGGCGACCTGGAGACCGAGCGCACCCCGGTGTCGGTCACCGAGGCGGTGCTCGCGTTGTCCGGGCAGCTGGCCGAGCATCTGGTCGAACCCGAGGATCTGGCCGAGGCGCACACCGAGCTGGCGAAGCTGGTGTACACGTTGCCCGCCGGTCCGCGGCAGCGGGGCGGGCCGAGCCAGACGCTGCTGAACATCGTGCAGGTGCAGCGGGAACGGGTAGCGCTGCTTCCCCTGGTTCAGGAACTCGCCGAGGCGCTGCGCCGCCGGGGCGCCCTGGACTTCGGCGCGCAGATGTCCCTCGCCGCCCGCCTGGCCGCCGAGCATCCCGAGGTCGCCGCCGCCGAACGCGCCCGCTTCCGCCTGGTCCTGCTCGACGAGTACCAGGACACCGGCCACGCGCAGCGAGTTCTGCTCGCCGCCCTGTTCGGGGGTGCGCCGGACCCGGCGGCCTCGACGCAAGCCACGCACGGCGATCTCGCTGCTGCCGGAGGGCGAGACTCGGCTGACGCAGACGTTTCCGCCGATGTCCGGCGGTCGACGCACCCCGGCGCGCACGGCGGCGAGCGTGAGTCGCGCGGCGCCGCCAACGGCTCGGATGCGTCGACCGCAAGCACTTCCGCACGCTCCGGTGCGCAAAAGGCGCATCTCGAGCCGTCCACGGGGCAACTGTGGTCCTCGGACGACGCTCGGGCTCCGGCCACCGACCGGCTCGCGCCGGATAGCCGGGCACAGCAGCCGGTCGAGGGCAAGCGCGATCCGAATGTGCCACCGGCCACCTCGTTCTCGCGGACTGCCGACACTCGCGCTGGTGACACTCCGCAGCGCGGCCCCGACGGCGATACGGATAGCGAAGGGCAACCGAGGTTCGCCGGTGCGCACGATCCGCACGCCGCACTTCGGCGACGCGACCAGACCCCGCCGCCGCACCAAGCCCAGCGCCTTGCCGTGACCGCCGTCGGCGACCCGATGCAGTCGATCTACGGCTGGCGTGGCGCTTCGGCGGCGAATCTGCCCCGGTTCGCCACCGACTTCCCCAGTGCGCCAGGCGTGCCCGCCCCGACGCTGGCGTTGCTGACCAGCTGGCGCAATCCGCCCGAAGCGCTGGCGCTGGCCAATCTCGTCGCCGACCCATTGCGGCGCAAGGCGCTCGAGGGCGGCGGCGTCACGGTCGACGCGTTGCGCGCCAAACCCGACGCCGGGCCGGGAGTGGTCGCGCTGGCGTTGACCGAGACCGTGGCCGCCGAACGCGAGTGGGTGGCCGAGCGGATCGCCGCGGAGTGGGCAGCCCGGCGGGCGGCGCAACAGCAGCCGCCCACGTCGGCGGTACTGGTGCGTCGCAATGCCGATGCCGCGCCGCTCGCGGAAGCGCTGCGCGGCCAAGGTCTTCCGGTGGAGATCGTCGGGCTCGGCGGCTTGCTCGCCACACCGGAGGTCGCCGACATCGTCGCCACCCTGCGGTTGATCGCCGAACCCGGGTCGGGCAGCGCGGGCATGCGCGTGCTGACCGGCGCGCGCTGGCGCATCGGAGTCGCCGACATCGCCGCGCTCGCCCGCCGCGCCAGGGACCTGTCCATCCGGCGTCCCGGGTCGGAAGGCCCGGCCGAGATCACCGACGGCGCCGCGCTGGACGAGGCGTTGCGCGAAGTGGCTCCGGAACCCGCCGAACAGGCCGGGCTGGCCGACGCGATCGCGGATCCCGGCCCGGCGGAGAACTATTCGCCCGCCGGCTTCGCCCGTATCGAGGCGCTGGGCCGGGAGCTGGCCGCGTTGCGCGAACGCAGCGGGCAGCCGCTGGCGGAGCTGGTCGCCGACGTCGAGCGCACCATCGGCGTGGGGGTGGAGACCCAGACCCGGCGAGCCATGGCGGGCGCCGGAGCCGGGCGCGAGCATCTGGACGCGTTCGCCGAGGTGGTGGCCGGGTACGCCGCGGACACCGGCGCCTCGCTCGGCGGGTTGCTCGCGTTCCTCGCCGCCGCGGAGGAGGTCGAGAACGGACTGGAGCCCGGCGAGGTCGAGGTCGCCAAGGACCGGGTGCAGGTGTTGACCGTGCACGCGGCCAAAGGTTTGGAATGGGAGATCGTGGCGGTCCCGCACGTGGTCGAGGGCGTGTTCCCGTCCAAGGTCGGTTCCGGCACGTGGCTGGGCGCGCTCGCGGAGCTGCCGACCTCGCTGCGGGGTGACCGTCAGCAGGAGGACGCGGCCGAGGGCGTGCCGGTGCTCGATCTCACCGACCTGTACGACCGGGCGGACCTCGATCGCGCGATCAAGGCGCACAAGGAAGCGCTGGAGCGCCGCCGGATCGATGAGGAACGCCGCCTGTTCTACGTCGCGCTCACCAGAACCGAACGCGCGCTGCTGGTTTCGGCGCACTACTGGGCGGAGACCGGCAGTTCCCCGAAGGGTCCCTCGGACTTCCTGCTGGAACTGAAGCACGCGAACGACGACACCGGCAGCCCGGCCCACGGCGTTCTCACGATCGACCGCTGGGACGACCCGCCCGCCGCCGACGCCGTCAACCCGTTCACCGACAACCCCGCGACCGCCGAGTGGCCCCGCGACCCGCTCAGCACCCGCCGCGACCCGATCGAACAAGGCGCCGCGCTGGTCCGCGTCGCACTGGCCGACCTCCGCACCCGTCCCGCCGATGCCGGACGCGATGATCGGGAGCCCGGTGCGGGCCCGAACCGCCGGACCCGAAGCCGTTCTGCACCCGCTGACTATGAGCCGGGCTTCCTGGACGAACCGCCTTCGTACCCGTCGCCCGACGCGCCGAAGCCCGCGGATGAACCGTTCTACTACCCGCCCGACGACGACTACCCGCCCGACGATTTCGCGGACTTCGCGGCAACCGAATACGCCGACCCCTACGCGGACATCGAGCCCTACTTCGGCCCGGGACCCGACCCGGTGGAGGAGTACTTGTCCGACGACCGGGCATTCGCCGCGACCGGCTTCGCGCCACCGCCACCCGAGGACCCCTACCGGCCAGCGCACATCCAGCCCGACCCGGATCCCGACGATCCCGAAGGCTGGGCCGCCGACGTCGACGCCCTGCTGGCCGAGCACCAGGACGCCGCGACGGCCGCCGGGGAGGTCGAGCTCCCCGGGCAGATCGCCGCGACCGCCCTGGTCGAGCTGCGTGCCGACCCGGCGCGACTGGCCGCTCGCCTGCGTCGCCCGTTGCCCTACCCGCCGAACCCGCTGGCCCGTCGCGGCACCGCCTTCCACGCGTGGGTGCAGCGGTGGTTCGGTTCCACGCGCCTGCTGGGTCTGGACGAATTGCCGGGTGCGGCCGACAGCGGCGCGGCCGACGCGGGGCTGGACGCCGAGCTGACCGCGATGCAGCAGGCCTTCCTGAATTCCCGCTGGGCCGATCGCAGCCCGATCGAGGTCGAGATTCCGTTCGAGACCTCGATCGCGGGCACCGTGATCCGCGGACGGATGGACGCGGTGTTCGCCGAACCGGGCGGGCGCTGGATCGTCGTCGACTGGAAGACCGGCGCCGAACCCAGCGCCGCCGAGGAACCGGCGGTCGCCATGCAGCTGGCCGTCTATCGCCTGGCCTGGGCACGGTTGATGGCCGCCCGGGAGGGACGGCCGGAGCACGAGATGCTGCACCGGATCGGCGCCGCGTTCCACTACGTGCGCACCGGACGGACCATCGCGCCGGTGAACCTGGCCGGTCCGGAGGAATTGGCCGAACTGATCAGGAACGCCGCGCCCGCCGGCTCACCGCCAGCGCCTGAGTGATCAGCGGGATCTGCAGCGGCAGCCGCAGGGCCGAGCCGGCCTTGAGCAGCCGCGGCGCCTTCTCGCTGGCCAGCATGTCCGCGGTGAACTGCACGTTGGCCGGGAACACCGCGATGAACAGCAGCGCCGCGATCCGTCCGCCGAAGCTGCGGGTACGCGGGATCGCGAGGGCGGCGGCGACGCCGATCTCGGCCACGCCGGAAGCGTAGGTGTAGTCACGAGCCTTGCCGGGCAGGAAGCGCGGCACGATCGAATCGAACGGTTTCGGCCAGACGAAATGCAACACTCCGGCCCCGAACAGCAGGGCGGCGAGAGCCAGCGCAGGCCGCCGCGCGCCGTCGGGCACGGATGTCAGCGTATTTTCAGCCATGAGGCACCCTTACATCTACACCGCTCCGCGTCGAGCCCGGGCCGCCCGCCGCCGCGAGGGCCCCGCCGACCGGCACACGCCGAGCCACGCACACCGAATCCCGAGCTCGAACACCGACGCGCCCAGCACACCGCAACCACGCCCGAGCGAAGCGAGACCCCGCGTATGCCGTTCGCAAGCCTCGGTTCGCGTTCGAGCACTCGCCCATCGCGCGACCCAAGGACCGCTCGACTCAATAGCCGACACCGCCACGCAACACGAGTCTCGAGCTCGAATGCCGACGAGCTCAGTACACCGCAACCACGTCTTTCGAGCGAAGCGAGACCGAGCATCCGCCGTTCGCGAGCCAGAAGTGGGCCGCGAACACCCAGCGCCGCAGGCGCTGGAAAAACAAACACAGTAGGCTCCCCTGCTGTGCCGGAGGGACAAGGAATACCGGGGATGACCGACACGAGCGACGAGATGACGGGTGCGTCCGGTGTTCGGTGAGCGAGCGCGCGGCCTGGGGCTGGCCAGCCGTCCCGATTTCGCCCTGGTCGGTGTGCTGCGCATCCCGGAAGTGCAGAGCAGCCCGTGGATCTCGCTGACCAGGCGGGTGCTGTTCGCTACGGCGCTGCTGTTCCTGGCCGCGCTGGTGGTGTATCTCGGGCGCGAGGGCTACCACGACAACTCGGGTAATGAACTGTCGTTCCTGGACGCGTTCTACTACGCGACGGTGTCGCTGTCGACCACCGGATACGGCGACATCCATCCGGTGACGCCCGAGGCGCGGCTGGCGAACATCGTCGTCATCACCCCGCTGCGCATCCTGTTCCTGATCGTCCTGGTCGGAACCACACTGGGCGTGCTGACCGAACGTTCCCGGCAGGCTTTCAAGATTCAGCGATGGAGGCACACCGTGCGCAATCACACCGTGGTCGTCGGATACGGCACGAAGGGGCGGACGGCGATCGACGCCATGCTCGGCGACGGGGTGCAGCCCGCCGACATCGTCGTGGTCGACACCGACGTGGTCGCTTTGGAGGCGGCCGCCAACGCCGGCCTGGTCACGGTGCACGGGTCGGCTTCCCAATCCGATGTGCTCCGGCTGGCCGGTGTGCAGCACGCCGACTCGGTGGTGGTCGCCACCAATCGGGATGACACCGCCGTGCTGGTCACCCTGACCGCCCGGGAACTGAACAAGGCCGCCAAGATCGTGGTGTCGATCCGGGAGGCGGAGAACACCCACCTGGTGCGGCAGTCCGGCGCGAACTCGGTGGTGGTGTCGTCGGAGACGGCGGGCCGGTTGCTCGGCATCGCGACCACCACGCCCACGGTCGTGGAGATGATGGAAGACCTGCTCACCCCGGAGGAGGGTTTCGCCGTCGCGGAACGCGAGGTGGAGTCGTCCGAGATCGGCGGTTCGCCACGGCATCTCAGCGACATCGTCCTCGGCGTGGTGCGCGACGGGGTGCTCTACCGGGTGGGCGAGCCGGAAGTCGACGCGGTCGACGCCGGCGACAAGCTGCTGTACATCCGCCGGGCGGGCAAGTGACACACGCCGCGAGCTGAGCGGTAGCTCGGGCGCGATAGTCTCGAAGCGTGTCGGCTTTTCAGCTCAATGGTGTTCCGCTGCTGTCTCGTTCCGTGATCGATCGAGCCGAGCCGATTCGAGGTGACGCGCAGGCTCTGAAGGAGGGCTGGGCCGACGCCAAACTCTTGCGTGTCAATCGCCGCGGGCAGGTGCGCTTGGAGGACGGTGTCCTGCTCCTGGAACCGGCCCTGGAGTTGTCCGCGGAGCCGAGCCCGGCCGCGGTGTTCCTCGGGGTCGAGGACGGCATCCATCTCTGGGCGGTGCGCGATCCGGAGCTCGAGGGCACGCTCACCGACTTGCGCGCGCTGGCGGGCGGCGCCGTCGACGACCGCACCGCCGGGTTGCTGTCCACCGCGATCGCGCTGTTGAACTGGCACGACAAGGCCGGATTCCACGGTGCGGACGGCACAGTGACCACCTCGGCGAAGGGCGGTTGGTCGCGCGTCACCGAGAGCGGCTACGAGGAGTTCCCGCGCATCGATCCGGCGGTGATCTGCTTGATCCACGACGGCGGCGACCGGGCGCTGCTCGCCCGCCAGCACGCCTGGCCGGAATCGCTGTTCTCGCTGCTGGCGGGATTCGTCGAGGCGGGCGAGTCGCTGGAGCGCTGCGTGGAGCGGGAGATGCGCGAGGAAGTCGGTCTCGACGTGCGCGAGATCAGCTACTTGGGCAGCCAGCCGTGGCCGTTCCCGCGCTCGCTCATGCTGGGCTTCGCGGCGGTCGCCGATCCGGAACAGCCGCTCGTCTTCTCCGACGGGGAGATCGCCGAGGCCGCCTGGTTCACGCGCGCGCAGGTGCGCGAAGCGCTGGCGGTGGGCGACTGGTCGAAGCGGGGCGAGGGCGCCCAGCTGCTGCTGCCCGGTTCGATCTCGATCGCTCGCACCATCATCGAATCCTGGGCCGCGCTCGACTAGCGCACCCGCGCGCGGGCAGCGCGACCCGCGCGCGTCGGCTGATCAGGACAGTCCGGCGAGGACCTGCTTGACGGTCGCCAGCGACGGGTTCGTCGCGGTGGAGCCGTCGGCGAACTTCACGGTGGGCACGACGTGGTTGCCCCCGTTCACGCTGCCGACGAACTCGGCCGACGCCGGGTCGTCCTCGATGTCGATCTCGACATAGGTGATGCCCGCCTCGTCCAGCTGCTTCTTGAGCCTGCGGCAGTAGCCGCACCAGGTGGTCGAGTACATCGTCAGGGTGGGGTTCGCGTCAGTCACGGACACTGCAACACCGGAGGGCCGCGCACTGTTCCGACTCGGATCGTCTCGGATGGTCTTGCACTCCATTTAGTATGTGCGCATACTAAATGTATGACGATCATCGCCACTGCATACGCCACCTCCGATGCTCCGCCGACCGCCTTCTTCGCTCGCTGGGCGGACATGGCCACCTGGCCGGAATGGAACACCGACACCGAGTGGGTGCGCCTGGACGGACCGTTCGCCGAGGGCGCCACCGGGACGTTGCGGCCGAAGGGCGGTCCGAACATCCGGTTCGTCGTCGCACGCCTCACCGACCGCGAGTTCGTCGACGTCTCCCGGTTGCTCGGCGCGCGGCTCACCTTCGCCCACGAGGTCACCGTCGCCGAGAGCGGCACCACGATCACGGTGACCGTCTCGATCGACGGACCATTGCGCCGGCTGTGGACCAGAATCCTGGGCGCGGGCCTGGCGGAATCCGTGCAACCCGACCTCGACGCACTGGTCGCCGTCGCCGAGGGGGTCGCGGCGTGAGCGGCATGCGCGGGAAGAACGCCGCCGTCCCCGGGGCGGATTCCCGCGTCAGCGAGGCGCGGCGGAGCGGGGCCGGTCGCCTCGAGGCGGGGGCTCGGGAGCGGCGCGGGGATCCGACCGCCGACCGCGGCTGCCCCGGCTCGAGCGCGAGGTATTGGCTGGCGGTCGTGTCCAGGGAACATGTCCGGCGCGGTGTAGAGCTAGGCATCGCCCAGGCCAACCATGGCAAGCGCGCGGCGGTGGAACGTATGCGGCCGGGCGACGGATTGGTCTACTACTCGGCGCGGGAGGGCATGCGCGCGGGAGCGCCGGTGCGCTCGTTCACCGCGATCGGCACCATCGACGACCGTCCGGCCTGGCAGGCCGACCCGCAGGACGGCGGTTGCTTCCAGCCCTGGCGTCGCGGGGTGAGCTACCGAGCCGGCGCGCGCGAGATTCCGATCGAGGCGCTGCGCGAGGCCCTGGAATTCACCAGCGCGCCGAACTGGGGAATGATCCTGCGCCGCGGCCTGATAGAACTCAGCCCGCACGACTACACGCTGATCGCGCGGGCGATGACGGACGAGTGAGGGAGGCCGATGCACGAAGTGGGGGACGGAATGCTGCGCTCCAGATTCCGCACAGCCGAGGAAAGCCCCGGCCTGCTGCTGTGGCAGGTGACCAATCGCTGGCAGGCCGCGCAGCGGGCGGCGCTCGCCCCTTTCGACCTGACCCACGTGCAATTCGTGCTGCTGGCTTCGCTCACCTATCTCGCGGCGGGCCGCACGGATCCGGTCCGGCAACGTGACCTGGCCGACTACGCCGCCACCGACCCGATGATGACCTCCCAGGTACTGCGCGCGCTGGCGCAGAAGAAATTGATCGAACGCCGCGACCACCCGACCGATCGCCGGGCCAAGGCCCTGGTTGCCACCGAAGCCGGCGTCGCGCTGGTCAACCGGGCCATCGTCGCGGTCGAGGCGTGTGACGCGAAGTTCTTCGGCCCGCTCGACGATCGGACGAGCGCCTTCGTGCGTTCCCTACGGTTGCTGCGCGACCGCTGATCCGTCCGTGCCCGCTAAGTCCCGACCGTTCGTGCTCCCCGCGCGCGAGGGACCGCGGATCCCGAGTGATCGGCGCATCGGCAAGCGCGACCCCGCGACCCCGTGCGCGGGTCGGTGCGAATTCTCGGCAGAACACGCCATCCTGGAAGCCTCTGATGGGGCACGCGCAACAAGTCGAGCACACACGAGGCGATACGGCGGCGAGCCGACCGCGAGGTCGCGAAGGCGCCGCCGTGCGTGTCGGTGGGCGCTGTCATGATGGACCGCGTGCCCGCTCTCGACCTCGCAGACCTCGATCCCGAGCAGGCCGCCGCCGTGCGCGCCCCGCGCGGTCCGGTGTGCGTGCTCGCGGGCGCGGGTACCGGCAAGACCAGGACCATCACCTATCGCATCGCGCATCTGATCGCGCAGGGGCAGGTCAAGGCGGACCAGGTGCTCGCGGTGACGTTCACCGCGCGGGCGGCGGGGGAGTTGCGCACCCGGCTACGGGCACTCGGCCTCGGCGGCGAAGCGACCCAGGTGCAGGCACGGACGTTCCACGCGGCGGCGTTGCGGCAGCTGAAGTATTTCTGGCCGCAGATCGTCGGTGACGTGCCTTGGCGGCTGATCGACGCCAAGTTCCCGATCGTCGCGCAGGCGGCGCACCGGGCCGGGCTGTCCACGGCCACCGACAGCGTCCGCGACCTGCTGAGCGAAATCGAGTGGGCGAAGGGCTCGCTCATCGCGCCGGAGGACTACGTGGCGGCGGTCGCGAAGCAGCGGCGCGAGACACCCTATGAGGCATTGCGTGTCGCCGATGTCTACGCGGGTTACGAGAAGCTCAAGGCGACGCCGGACGGGTTGCTGCTGGATTTCGACGACCTGCTGCTGCATACGGCGGCCGCCTTGGAGGACTACCCGGCCGTGGCCGACGAGTTCCGCGGCCGCTACCGCAGCTTCGTCGTCGACGAGTATCAGGACGTCACGCCGCTGCAACAGCGCGTGCTCGACGCGTGGCTCGGCGACCGCGACGACCTGACCGTCGTCGGCGACGCCAACCAGACGATCTATTCGTTCACCGGCGCCACGCCGAGCTATCTGCTCGACTTCTCCCGTCGCTTCCCCGAGGCCACGGTGGTCCGTCTGGAACGCGACTATCGCTCGACCCCGCAGGTGGTGTCGCTGGCCAATCGGGTGATCGGAGCGGCGCGCGGGCGCATCGCGGGTACCAGGCTGCAATTGATCGGCCAGCGAGCCGACGGACCGGAGCCGGTTTTCGCCGAATACGACGACGTGCCCGCAGAGGCCGCGGCAGTGGCGGAGGCGATCGGCCGGCTCATCCAGGCGGGCACACCGGCCGCCGAGATCGCCGTGCTCTATCGGATCAACGCGCAGTCGGAGAGTTACGAGCAGGCGCTCACCGAACGTGGCATTCCCTACCAGGTGCGCGGCGGCGAGGGCTTCTTCGCGCGTGCCGAGGTGAGGCAGGCCGTGCAGGCGTTGCGGCAGGCCGCGTCCCGCGACGATCTGCCCGACCAGTCGCGCAGCGGCAGTGCCCTGGTCACCCTGGTTCGCGCGGTGCTCGCCCCGCTCGGTCTCACCGCCACCGAGCCCGCGGGCGCCCAGGCGCGCGAACGCTGGGCCTCGCTGGTGGCGCTGGTGCGGCTGACCGAGGAGCTGGTCGGCCACGACGACCGGCTCGACCTGCCCGGGCTGCTGCGCGAGCTCGCGACCCGCGCCGAGGCGAGGCATCCACCCACCGTGCAGGGGGTCACGCTGGCCTCGCTGCACGCCGCCAAGGGCCTGGAGTGGGACGCGGTGTTTCTCGTCGGCCTCTCCGACGGCACCATGCCGATCGCGCACGTCCTCGCCGACGACGGCTCGGTCGCCGACGCGGCGGCGCTCGAGGAGGAACGGCGGCTGCTCTACGTAGGAGTCACCAGGGCGCGCGAACATCTGCGGCTGTCCTGGGCGCTGGCCAGGAACGAAGGCGGTAGGCGCACCCGGCGCCGTTCCCGGTTCCTCAGCGGCCTCGTCCCCGACGATTCGCCCGCGTCGCGGATCGCGGCCCCGCCGAAGGCCGCGAACGGCGTCCGCCCGACCTGCCGGGTCTGCGCGAAACCGCTGATCGGCACGTACGCGACCATGCTCGGGCGCTGCCGTCGCTGCCCGGCCGAACTGGACGCCGAATTGCTTGCGGCACTGCGTGATTGGCGTGCGGAGAAGGCGGAGGCGCTGCGGGTCCGCGAATTCGTCGTGTTCACCGACACCACGCTCACCGCGATCGCCGAACAACTGCCCGCCGACGACGCCGCCTTGGCCGCGATCGCGGGCATCGGCGCGAAGAAGATCGACCAGTTCGGCGCCGACGTACTGGCCATCGTCGCGTCCCGGATTCGATCCACATCACAAAACCGCAGGTAGAAAATAGGTTGTCGCGCTCGACGATCTTGCCTATGGTGGATTCCACGCACCGGGAGGGCATCTCGGCGCGCACAGTTACCGACACACAACGAGTACAGGAGGGAGGCAGAGCAGTGGACAACATCATGAACTTCGGCGCCAGTGGCGTTGCGGTCTATGCGCCCATGGCGGCCTCCCGGGGGATCCTCGCCTTGCAGGGGATCGGTCTGTCCGGAATCGGTGCGTTCGGCACGTGCGTCTCGCAAGCGAATTCCGCTGCGATGCACACCTCTGTCCGTACCCGGATTCAGGGCAAGCCCAGCGCGGGCTGGCACCCGACGGCTGCCGAGGCAGCAGTCGGTGTCTTCGCGGATGAAGCCGGCTTCGAGCCGGCGGATCCGCGGGCAGCACGCCTCCGCACCGCACACCCAGCGACCGTGAACAGGACTCGACAGAGATGTCGACCTAGGTAGGGAACTCCTCCCCGACCTCCTGGCCACGGATCGCACGACAGCGAAACCGTGGCCAGTATTCTCCGGCCCTTCAGCCGACCGGCACCGGTTTCGCCACAACACACGAACCGCTGCAAACGAGCTGAAGGAGAACGACGTGTTCACCGCACAGGGTTGGCCGCAGGCCACTACTGACGTGACATGCCGAACCGTGGCGTCGACTACTCGGACCCAGGAGATCGCCAAGGTCCTGCCCTGCCGTGCTGGAGATCCGGACCTCTGGTTCGCCGAGAGCCCGGTCCAGTTGGAGCAGGCCAAGGCGCTGTGCGCGACCTGCCCGATCCGCAAGGGCTGCCTGAGCGCCGCCATGGATCGTCGTGAGCCGTGGGGTGTTTGGGGCGGGGAGATCTTCGACCAGGGTGTCGTGATCGCCCGCAAGCGTCCCCGTGGTCGTCCGCGCAAGGTCGCGGTCCCGGCATGAGCCGGGGAGTGATTTCCCTCCCTCCGGTCGATGTGCTCGATTCGGTCGGTCCCGGCACGGGCCGAGCCAACGAACGAGAAAGCAGACCAGCCGCCCACCGTCGCCAGGTGGGCGGCTGCTCTGCGTTCCTCGTCGCGGTGGCACCATCGCGGCGTGGACGAGTGGTCGAAGCGACCGTGCTCAGTCGCGGATTTCGGAGGCTCGAAGTCGAGATTGCGTTCGAGGACGCGGCGCTACAAAGACCGCCGCGACGCCGTGAGCTTCTGCTCGGTCCCTCGAGTGTCTGAGGAGGCGTCGAACTGCTCGGGGTTGGTCGGCCCCTCAGTCGCCGGACGCTTCCGACCGGCCGACATGTGCCGGGCCGCGCTCAAGCGGAATTGCGCTCCTCGCGGAAGCCGGGCATCCAGGTGCGGACGAGTTGCATGAACGGCAGCTCGGCGTCGAGTTGCGCCAGGATGCCTACGGAGCCGCCGAGCACGCGGAAGATCATCACGTACTCGGCCGGAAGTTGCAGTGCCCGTGCGGTTTTCATTTCCGGGCTGGACAACTCCGAAGCCTTGCCCGCCACCCGCTGCATCCATCTGCGGGTGAAGTGGAACGAGTCGGTCTGGATCGGGTCGGTGAACGGCCGCAGGTAGTCGGCGATCTCCTGGTGGGTGACCACCCGGCCGGGGATCACCCAGCCGTGGTCGTACAGCAGTTCGGTGAGTTCGGCGAAGCGCTCCTCGACTGCGAGGGCCAGCATCCGGCCCAACACCGGCGGAAAGCCGTCGGGCATCGGCGCGCAGGCGCCGAAATCGATCACCGCGAGCCTGCCGTCGGGCAGCATCATGAAATTGCCCGGGTGTGGGTCGGCATGCAGGAGCCCGATGACCTCGGGGGACGAGAAGTGGAACCGGCCCATCAGTCCCGCGACACGGTTGCGCAGCGCGAGGGTGCCCGCGGGATCCTCGGCGCCCTGCTTGATGATCGAGGAGACGGCGACACCGTCCAGCCATTCGGTGACGATCACCTTCGGCGCGCTCGCCACCACCTTCGGCACCACGATCTCGCCGTGCCCGTCGAAGCCCTTGGCGAAGGCGCGCTGGTTGGCCGCTTCGTTGCGGTAGTCCAACTCTTCCTCGGTGCGTTCGGTGATCTCGGCGAGGATCGGCTTGACGTCCGCCCCGGGGATCACGGACGCGACCAGACCGGACATCCGGGACAACGTTTTGAGGTCCGCGCGCAGCGCCTCGTCGGCGCCGGGGTACTGCACCTTCACCGCGACGGTGCGCCCGTCCGACCACACCGCCCGGTGCACCTGCCCGATGCTGGCCGACGCCGCCGGGCTGTCGTCGAACTCGCGGAAGCGGGTACGCCATTGGGTGCCGAGCTGCTGGTCGAGCACCCGGTGGACGGTGGCGGCCGGCATCGGCGGCGCGGCGGCCTGCAGTTTGGTGAGTGCCTCCCGGTAGTGCTCGCCGAACTCCTCCGGTACCGCGGCCTCCATCACGCTGAGTGCCTGCCCGAACTTCATCGCGCCGCCCTTCAGCTCACCCAGGACCGTGAACAGCTGCTCGGCGGCCTTCTGATTGAGCTGCGCGTTGATCTCGGACTTGTCGCCTCCGGCGAGCTTCTTGCCGAACCCCACGGCCGCCCGACCGGCGATGCCGAGCGGAATCTTGGCCAACTTGGCGTTACGGGACGAGCGACGGCGCACGATCTCAGACACGTACCCATCATGGCGGACAGACCGGCCGATCGGCCATCGCAATCTTGATCACGGTCGGCTTCCGAGGCTGTGTCCTGCGGAAACGTGCACACACGCGCATGTGGGATGGCGGTCCCACTCGCGCCGATCGAGGACGTGTGAATCCAGATCCAGTTCCAGCGTGGCGTCCAACGTAGCCGGAGCGCGTCGCGGCGAGCAGTCGATGATCGCCTCCAACTCGCTCAGCGCGACGGCCGCGGTCGCCGCGATCCCGGCGGGGGACGCGTGTCCGACGCGGCCCAGCAGCTGCGCCGCCAGATGCGGCCATTCGGCGTCGTTCTGCGCGCGGATCAGGTCCGCGCAGCGCAGGCAGCTGGTGACGCCGGGGAGTACCAAGGGCCCGATGACGCCCTTGTTGTCGCGGATGCGCAGTTGCAGGTGCGGGATCCGGTGCAGCACCAGATCGCTCACCAGCCGTGGATCGGGCATCAGTGTGTCGGCGAGCACCACGAGGTCCGCTCCCCAGGACCGTACCGTGGCCGTGCCGGAGGGGTAGTCGCGAGAACGGCTCGGCCGCAAGCCGAGCGCGCGCAACCCGGCCGACACCGCGTCCGACAGCGGACCGAGCCCGTGCACCCGCACCGCCCGCACCTGCGCGGCGCGATCCTCTGGATGGTCCAGCAGGCCGGCTTCGTCGACCAGCGTGAGCAATGCCACGGCGCGTTCGGCCTCGATCCCGCATTCGCCGGCTCGCCAGACGATCTGCGGCTTGGTACGCAGACCGTCGAGCAGGCGCAGGAACGTGACGACGGTCTCGGCGTCCATGCCTTCCGGATCGAGCACCACCGCGGTTTCCGGATCGCACCCGAGTTGCACGACACCACTCGGGCGGACCAGCACGGTCACCCTCGGCCGCAATCGCGGACCGCGACACATCGTTGTCATGTCATCAGTATGCGGACCGCGTGGCGGCCGACCTACACCGAAACCCGTAGTTATCCACAGGGTTTCGCTTCATCCACAGTGTGGATCAGGACGATGCGCCGCCCTCTTCGCCCAGGTCGGTGCCGCCGTCGTCGTCCTTGCGTTCGCGCGCGGCCTGCTCGCGGGCCTCGGTTTCGGCTAGTTGCGCGAGCGGATCGTCGAACACGGCCGCGCCGCCGCCGATCACCGAGTCGATGAAGCCCGCGGGGGAGTCCAGATCGTCGGAATCCGGCAGGAGGTCCGGGTGCGCCCACACGCGGTCGCGCGCGGTCATGCCCGCGTCGTCGGTGAGCCTGCGCCACAACGCGGCCGCCTCACGCAGCTTGCGCGGACGCAATTCCAGGCCGACCAGCGTCGCGAAGGTCTGCTCCGCGGGGCCGCCGGTGGCCCGCCGCCTGCGCAGCGTCTCGGCCAGCGCGCCCGCGCCGGGCAACCGATCGCCGACGGCGTCGGCCACCACTACCTGCACCCAGCCCTCGATGAGCGCCAGCAGCGTCTCCAGGCGTTCCAGCGCCTGCTTCTGCTCGGGTGTGGTCTGCGGCTCGAAGGTGCCCTGCGCCAGGATCTCCTCGAGCTTCGCGGGATCGGTCAGCGACATCGGGTCGATGCCCTGCGCGGCCTGCTCCATCGCGGAGAAGTCCATCCGGATGCCGCGCGCGTAGTCCTCGACCGCGCCGAGCACCTGCTGGCGCAGCCACGGCACGTGCGCGAACAGGCGCTGGTGAGCGGCTTCTCGCGCGGCGAGGAAGACCAGGATCTCGCTCTCCGGCTGTTCCAGCCCCGCGCTGAATTCCGAGATCGCCGCGGGCAGCAGCGCCGCGGTGCCGGTGGGCCCGAGCGGGAGGCCGATGTCGGTGGAGGTCAGCACCTCTTTGGCGAGTTGCCCGAGCGCCTGGCCGAGCTGCGAACCGAACGCCAGACCGCCCATCTGGCCCAGCATGCCGACCATCGGCGCGGCGAACTGCCTGGCCTCCTCCGGCAGCGCCGCGGTCCACATCCCCGAGATCTGCTCGGCGACCGGGTCGCACAGGCGCTGCCAGGTGGACAGAGTCTGCTCGATCCAATCGTTGGCGGTCCACGCCACGGTCTTGCCTGCACCGGCGGGGAGGGTGGTCGCGCTGTCGAGCCAGAGTTCGGCGAGGTGCGCGGCGTCGGCCACGGCGCTCGCGGCGCCCGCGGTCACCGGGGCGACGGCCGAGCCGAGCTGTTGACGGGCCAGCCGCTTGGCGACGTCGTAGTTCACCGGCCCGGCCTGCGCGGAGCCCGGCTGACCCATGCCGCTGAGCATCTGGCCGAGCGAGGTCAGCATCTGCCCGAGCTGCGCCGGGTCGAATCCGCCCGCGCCGGACCCACCGATACCGAACCCGAACGGATCGTTCGGGCCGGGACCGCTCGGCTCGTCACCGCGCTTGCGATCGTCGTCGTCGCGGTTCGAGAATCCGAAGGGGAGGTCGTTCATGCCCTTCACGTTACGCGCGTAGCACAGCGTCCCCGTGTTCGCGCGGCGCGAAACCGGTGGCGGCGCGCCCGGGTGAAATGACCGCCTCCGGTGCCTCGCGCCGCCGGTTGTCATTACTGTGGTCCGGGTGAATCGTCGGATCCTCACCCTGGTCGCCGCTCTGATCCCGGTGCTCGTGCTCGGTGTCGCCGGCAGTGTGCTGACTGTGCCGTACGTCGCACTCGGTCCCGGGCCCACCTTCAACACCCTCGGCCAAGTGGACGGCAAGGAAGTCGTCGACGTCCGGGGCACCGAGGTCGATCCGACCACGGGCCATCTCAACATGACCACGGTGTCGGTGCGGGACGGGCTGAGCATCTTCGAGGCGTTCGGCTTCTGGGCCAGCGGCAAGCACGGCCTGGTGCCGCGCTCGGAGGTCTACCCGCCGGGCGTGTCCCGCGAGGAGATCGACAAGTCCAACCAGGAGGACTTCAAGGACTCCGAGGGCAACGCCGAGGTCGCCGCCCTGCACTACCTGAACCTGCCCACGGTCGTGCTGCTGCGCAAGGTGGCCGACGACGGGCCCGCCCATGACGCGCTGCGTGCCGGTGACGAACTGGTCAGCATCAACGGCACCCCGGTCGCGACGCCCAAGGACGTCGTCACCGCGGTCGGGGCCCAGGCGCCCGGCAGCACGCTGACCGTGGTGTACCGGCGCGACAACGCCGAGCAGACCGCGACGATCGTCCTCGGCGCCCGCCCCGGCGACCCGGCCAAGGGCTACCTCGGCGTGACGCCGGGCGAGGGCGCCCGCCCGCCGATGCAGGTGGCCTTCAACCTCGCCGACATCGGAGGACCCTCGGCGGGCCTGATGTTCAGCCTGGCCCTGATCGACAAGCTCACCCCCGGCGAGCTGGACAGCGGCAAATTCGTGGCGGGCACCGGGACCATTGATCAGGACGGCAAGGTCGGCCCGATCGGCGGCATCCAGTACAAGATGATGGCCGCGCGGGAGGCCGGTGCGGAGACCTTCCTGGTTCCCGCCGCCAACTGCAACGAAGCCAAGCAGCGGACCCCGGACGGCCTGCGGCTGGTGCGCGTCGAGAACCTCACCGGCGCCGTGCAGTCGCTCAATGAGATCAGCGCGGGCAAGGAGCCGGTCAGCTGCGGCTGATGCGGCACCGTGCGGTCGGTGACCCGCTCCAGGCGCTCGGGGCGACCGGGTAGTCACCCGCAAGAGTGTGGGCCGCACCGCAGGTGCAGGTCGCGCGCACTCGCCCGGCGCAGCCGGTGCCGCGGCGCGCCCGACCGGCACCGGGCAGTAGTTCACTCGAGCGTATGGTGCAGCGCCTCGACCAGATTCGGTGCCAGGTTGGGGTAGGTGCGCAGGTCGAGATCGCCGAAATCGTCGGCGTCGTCCTCGGGGCGCAGCTGCAACAGGCACAGCGACGCGCCGTCGCGCAGCACGGCGGCGAACAACCGGGCCTCCCGGCGCTCCGGGTGCGCTTCGGCGGCGGCGCGCGCGGCCGCGTCGGCCGCGTCATGGTCGGCCAGCAACGGGGCGAGCGCGTCGTCGAGCGTCGATTCGGCGTCCGGCGGCAGCACCACGATCTCCTGCACCAGCACGCAACCCCGGACCGCGGGCGGCCAGCTGGTGGTGGCCAGGAATTCGTCCAACGCGATCGAGCCGCCGGTGATGTCGTCCGGGAAAGCCTCCTGGGCGACCGGCGTCAGCTCGTCGCCGCCGTCGAGCTGGTCCTCCAGTTCCGGCTGCGCCGCGACCAGGTCCGCGGTCGGCACCAGGGCGAACATCTGCGGGGGACGGCCCCACCCCTCGGCGTCGACGAATTCCGCCACCTCCCGGACGGATCGGGCAAGGACGAGTTCGGCGTGCAGGTCTGGGGTCACGCGAATATCCAATCAAACCGCCCGCCGGAGCCGCCGGAAACCCGGACGATCGGTTCCCCGGCGCGGCAAGCGCAACCCTGCCAGCTGGATGGTGTCCGATTTCCGTAGAGTGGGCCGGGACGGTCCGGAAGGACCACCCGCAACATCGGACTGCGACGCATCGGCCGGGCGTATCGGTGCGAGCGTCGCCGGACCTTGGAGAGTGGCATCGTGGGCATGCGGCCCCCCACCGGCTTACCTTCGCTGTCCCGACGCAGCCGTGTGCTGCTGGTGGCGGCCATCGTCCTCGCGGCGTTGCTGCTGCTCGGGCCGCGGCTGACGGACACCTACACGAATTGGCTGTGGTTCGGCGAGGTCGGCTTCCGCAACGTGTACCTCACGGTGTTGCGGACCCGGGTCCTGCTATTCCTGGCCGTGGCGGCCTTCGTCGGGCTGGTGGTCTGGCTGGCGCTGCTGCTGGCCTACCGGTCCAGGCCGGTGTTCGTGCCGGTGGCGGGCCCGAACGATCCCATCGCGCGCTACCGCACCACGGTGATGAGCAGGCTGCGGCTGTTCGGCGTCGGCATCCCGGTGCTGCTCGGCCTCCTGTCGGGTCTGGTGGCGCAGTCGAACTGGGTGACGGTGCAGCTGTTCCTCAACGGCGGATCGTTCGGCGAGAAGGACCCGGAATTCGGCCTCGACGTCGGGTTCTACGCCTTCGACCTGCCCTTCTACCGCATGGTGCTGAACTGGCTGTTCGTCGCGGTGGTCATCGCGTTCTTCGCCAGCCTGGTCACCCACTACGTCTTCGGCGGGCTGCGCCTGACCGGCCGCGAGGGCACGCTCACCCGCGCCGCGCGGATCCAGCTGGCGCTGCTGGCCGGAACCTTCGTGCTGCTCAAGGCGATCGCGTACTGGTTCGACCGATACGAACTGCTCTCCAGCAGCCGGAAGGAACCCACCTTCACCGGCGGTTCGTTCACCGACATCAACGCGGTGCTGCCCGCCAAGCTCATCCTGCTGTCCATCGCGGTGATCTGCGCGCTGGCCTTCTTCGCCGGCATCGTGCTGCGCGATCTGCGGGTGCCCGCGATGGCCGCCGCGCTGCTGGTGCTGTCCTCGATCCTGGTCGGCGCGGTGTGGCCGCTGGTGGTCGAACAGTTCTCCGTGCGGCCCAACGCCGCGGACAAGGAGAGCGAGTACATCGAACGCAACATCGCCGCCACCAGGCAGGCGTTCGGCATCACCAACGACCGGATCGATTACAAGGACTACAAGGGCGAGAGCAGCAAGAGCCCGCTCGAGGTACCGGTGGACGCCGCGACCATCGGCAACGCCAGGCTGCTGGACCCGAACATCCTCTCGCCCACCTTCACGCAGCTGCGCCAGCTGAAGAACTTCTACGGCTTCCCGGAGTCGCTGGACATCGACCGCTACAACCTCGACGGTGACGTGCAGGACTACATCGTCGCCGCCCGGGAGCTCTCGCCCGCGGCGCTGAGCGGCAACCAGACCGACTGGATCAACCGGCACACCGTGTACACCCACGGCAACGGCTTCGTCGCCGCTCCCGCCAACCGGGTGAACAAGCCGCCGTCGGACGATCCGAACGCCGCGGGCGGCAGCGGCGACGGCGGTTACCCGATCTTCATGGTGAGCGACCTGTTCACGCCCGCGGACAAGCAGCGGATCAAGGTGGACCAGCCGCGGGTGTATTTCGGGGAGCTGATCTCGCAGGCCAACCCGGACTACGCGATCGTCGGCGCGACGGACGGCCAGCGTCCGCGCGAATACGACTCGGACGTCGCGCAATACACCTACACCGGCAAGGGCGGCGTGCCGATCGGCAACTGGTTCAACCGCCTCGCCTTCGCGGCCAAGTACGCCGAGCGCAACATCCTGTTCTCCTCCGCCATCGCCGAGGACTCGAAGATCATCTTCAACCGCAGCCCGCGCGAACGGGTGCAGAAGGTCGCGCCATGGCTGACCACCGACGGGAACGCCTATCCCGCGGTTGTCGACGGGCGGATCGTCTGGATCGTGGACGCCTACACCACACTGGACAACTACCCGTACGCGCAGACCACCTCGCTGGAGGGCGCGCTGGAGGACAGCATCGACAAGAAGACCGGGCGGTTGCTGCCGCGCAAGGAGGTCAGCTACATCCGCAACTCGGTGAAAGCGACGGTCGACGCGTACGACGGCAGCGTCACGCTCTACGAGGTGGACTCGTCGGACCCGGTGCTGAAGGCCTGGCGCGGAGTGTTCCCGGGCGCGGTGAAGCCGGAGAGCGAGATCTCGCCGGAACTGCGGGCGCACTTCCGCTACCCGGAGGATCTGTTCAAGGTGCAGCGCGAGATGCTGTCGAAGTATCACGTGGACGATCCCCGAGAGTTCTTCACCAACAACGCCTTCTGGTCGGTGCCCGCCGATCCGACCACCGAGGGCGGCACCACCGCCAACCAGCCGCCGTATTACGTGCTGCTCGGCGACCCGAAAACCAACAAGCCGACGTTCAATTTGACCAGCGCGATGACCGGCTACAACCGGCCTTATCTCGCCGCCTATATCTCGGTGCGCTCCGACCCGGACGGGTACGGCAAATTCACGATTCTCCGATTGCCCACGGACACACAGACATTGGGTCCGCAGCAGACGCAGAACCGGATGACGACCTCGCCGGATGTGTCACGCGAGAAGACGCTGCTGTCGAATTCGAACAAAATCAAATATGGCAATCTGCTGACCTTGCCGGTCGCCGACGGCGGCATTCTCTACGTGGAGCCGTTCTACAACGAACGCAACACCGGGCCGAACACGGCGACCTTCCCGCAGCTGCTGCGGGTGCTGGTGAGCTATCGGGACGAGGCGGGCAACGTCAAGGTGGGCTACGCCTCGACCTTGACGGACGCGCTGAACCAGGTCATCCCGGGCGCGGGCACGCTGGCGACACCGTTCGGCGGTGACTCGGGCACCAGGCCGAAGCCGGGCACCGCTCCGGCGCCCGCCGAGGGCAACAACGGGACCGGCGCCGCGTCGACCCCGCCGCCCGCGTCGGTGCCGCCGCCCGCGCCGGGATCGTCCTCGGCCAAGGACGCCGCGGCGGCCGAGCTCAACCGCAAGATCGAGAACGTGCGAAACGCCATGCGCAGCGGGAACTTCCAGGACTTCGGCCGGGCGCTGGACGAGCTGGAAGCCGCCGTCAAGGCGTATCAGGACGCGGGTCGCTGACCGGCGACACCGGTCGGAGAGGCACTGATACGAAAGACGCCGCCATCGTGCCGATGGCGGCGTCTTCGTATTCGTGACGCGGGAGACGTCAGCGACCGAGCGAGTCGATCAGCGCGCTGTTCTGGCTGAGGATCTGCTGGAGCTGGTCCCGCACGCCGTACTGCTCGGCGAGGTCGGCCGCGGCGGACTCGGCCTGCTCGATCACCGACTGCGCGGCGCTCACGGCGGGCTGGGCGGGTTCGGGCACGGCGGGGAGTTCCTCCGCCTCGACGAGCGGCTCGGGCGCGGAGGTGCCCGGGCGCAGGTACTTGCCGCAGGACGGCCAGGCGCCGGGGCCCTGGGTGGCGAGCACGTTCTCCGCTACGCGGATCTGCTCTTCCTTGCTCGCGGTGTGGGCCGAGCCCTTGCCACCGTTGGCCGCCCAGGTGCTCTGCGAGAACTGCAGGCCGCCGTAGTAGCCGTTTCCGGTGTTGATCCCCCAGTTGCCACCGCTCTCACACTGCGCGACGCCGTCCCAGTCGTGGGTCGCCGCGGAGGCGGAAGCGGTGGAGAATGCGAACGGGACGGCAACAAGTGCGCCGGTGATGGCGGCGAGGCCGAAGGCGCGGGTGCTGATCTTCCGGTTCTCAGTCATGGTCGTTTCCCTCCCTGCGCCCGCCGGCACGGCGACGAATTACTGCCGTGTCCCTGTCCCCAGGTCGTCGGGGATCCTCGAACCGCGGGACAGGGTCACCGGTGTTCGGCGGTTCGAGTTCGAGCCCGTCTCGGATGATCCGGGCCGTGGAGTGACGGTAACGAAGAAATCTCAGCAGATCACATCTGGATAACGTCGGAATTGCATGAAGCGAATAACCCGAATATCCCCGTTTTTCCTGGTGGGAAACGTCATCAACACGCTGTGGTGATCGTACGTTATCGCATCGTTATGTGAGTGAGATCACTGCGATATAGTGAAGTACATCACGTTTGAAGTGGTTATCTCGTGGCAAATCTTGTGGGGCGCGGCGTCGGGGCGTGTCTTCCGGGCCGCGGTTGCGGCCTGGTATTTCCGGGGCGCCGGCGTCGGCTCCTGGCCGGCGTTCCGCGGCCTGTTCACCTTCCCGAAACCGCACCTGAGCTGGCGATTTGCAGTCTCAGCGAACGCGTGTGTAATGTTGTGTTCACCGACGCGGGGTGGAGCAGCTCGGTAGCTCGCTGGGCTCATAACCCAGAGGTCGCAGGTTCAAATCCTGTCCCCGCTACTAGCGAAACGGCCCGGAACCACGAGGTTCCGGGCCGTTTCGTTTGCGTTCGATGCCCCAGCGGGTGGCCATCGAGGAGTCGGCCGACATGCGGCTCCGACCCTCCCGCTGGTCCCGGTTGCGGCTATTGCCGGTGCAAGCGCTCCCGCACGGCGTCCATGCGGGCGCGGAGCTCCTCCGGCGTGATCACGCCGCGCTCCATCAGCGTGTGCGCGGTGACGACCACCGAGCGACTGCGTACCGGGAAATCCTGATAGATCGTCTCGCCCAGGGCGTCCTCGGCATGACGGCGTTCCAGGTTGTCCAGGGCGCCGCGCCAAGAGAGGCATTCGCAGGTGGCCTGCATGCTCGACTCCCACGGGTCGGGTGCGCGATCGAGTTCGGGCAGCGCACTCTCCCGGCGCGCCGCGGGATCCAAGGCGCTCAGCAGGACTTCGTACGGACCGCTCGTCACCGGCGTCCCTCCTTCCTCGTGGCGGACTCGACTCGGTTCGGTGGCTGCTGCGCGGTCCAATCGACCTGGGGCAGCGCCACACCGATCATGGTGTCCCGGGTGACGATGGCGGCCAGCTGCTCCTCGGTCCAGCCCTCGGTGCCCTCGGGGCGCATCGGCAGCACCATGAACCGCGACTTCTGGTTCGAATCGTGCACCCGGATCTCCACGTCGGGCGGGAAATGCAAGCCGAATTCGGCGAGCACCTCGCGGGGCCGGCGCACCATGCGGCGACGGTAGTTGGGCGTGCGATACCAATCCGGGGACATCCCCAGCACCGGCCGCGGATAGCACGAGCACAGCGTGCACACGATGACGTTGTGCACCTGCGGCGTGTTCTCCAGTACGTAGAAGTAGGTGTAGTCGCTCGGTGTCCCGGACCCGGTCGGATCGCGCCAGTCGATGCCGACCTCCTTGCACGTCTCGGTCCCGTCGGCGAGCAGGCGCGCCTTGAACTCGGGATCGGTCCACGCCTTGGCCACGAGTTTCGACCCGCCGTGCGGCCCGACCGATTCGGCCCACTCGCTGAACCGGCGGTGGTCCTCCTGGGAGAACAGGCCCTTCTCGATGGCGAGTTCCCGGACCGCCGTCTCGAGCACTTCGAACTCGCTGATCTCCTCGCTCGTCCGGATCGGCGCGTGCGCGTCGTGATCGTGGGTCCGGCTCACTGGGCATCCTCCTCCGCGGGCTCGAGCCAGCGCTCGGAGACCTCCGTCTCCAGGGTGTCGACGTCGAAGCCGGTGTATGTGGGCCACAAATCTCTCTGACGGAATCGCACGACGTAGAACGGTTCGACGCGACCGTCCTCGCGTCCCCACGCCTCGTCCTCCGGGATGATCCACTCCGGGCGGTGCTCGACGACGACCCCGGTGTGCCCCCGGGTGTAGGCCTGGGTGCGGGTGTGGAACATCGACGTGGCGTCGCGGACCCGCACACGATCGCCGATTCGGTACTTCCTGCTCATGCGCGCGCCTCCAGTCGGGCGCGTACTTCGTCCAGCTTGGCCGACAGTTCGTCGGGGGTGATCAGACCCTTGGCGACCAAGGTCTTCGCGGCGACGGTCGCCCAGCGCGCGTAGTAGGGGAGACCGAAGTACAACGTCGCGCCCAGGTCGTTCTCCGCTCGCCTGCGTTCTTCGGAATTCCACACGCCGCGCCAGCCGAGGCATTCGCAGGTGACGTAGGTGCTCATCTCCCAGGGCTGTTCCTCCTTCTCCCGGTATTCGACCGGGATGTCCGGCTGTCCGCCCACGTCGTGCAGCACGTGCCGGAGGGCGGCGAACAATTCGTTGGAGATCTCGTAGGGGGAGTCCAGCGGTTCGCGGAAGACCGGTGCGAGGTCCGCGACGCGATGCTGCAACTCGTCGAATCGGTTCGGTGCGCTCATGATGTCTCCGAAGTGACGGATCCGGTGTCTCCGGCGCGGCGTTCGCGGCGGGTGTATGGGCACGCGCCGCCACTCATCGAGGCGGGAGTGGAAACGAGCGCCATGGGGACTCCAGCGGGACGGCCGGCCCGGCCATCGGGCAGGCGGGTGCAGTCAGGCGGGGGGGTGTGACCCCAGTCACAATCACATGGTTCGGAAGCCAAGGGTACACGTCAAGATCGATTTGCTGAAGGATGACTGCGGCGCGGGGCGACGGCGCGCATCCTCTCGGATCAGGCTCTTGACTAGCCGGAAATGTGGAGGAGACTAGTCATTACACCGGAACACCGGTAGGTGAGCGCACTGCCAGCTGAGACGTCGGCAGGCAGTGAAGGCAACCGACCCAGGATCCGGCTAGGCCCCCGGCAAGCCAGCCGAAATACCGGAGTATTCAGCGACGACTGAGGCTCACGGTTTCGACGAGACTACCGGGGACTGATCTGTGTAGGGGGTTTTTCACCTGGGTTCCAGGCGCGCGAGCGCGACGCGGCGCTCCGGCCGAATCGGCTCACTCCAACGGAATGCTGATGGTTGACTAGCCGTGTGCCGGCTGTCTCGGCCCGCACATCGGCAACCCATGTCAGGAGGCACCCGCAATGCCCACTCATGACGGAAGCTGGCCGCAGGGAACGCCGTGCTGGGTCGACTGCCAGGTCGACGACCCGGCGCGCGCCCGCGAATTCTACGGCGCTCTCTTCGGCTGGGAGATCGAGGACAGCCCGCCCGAGGCGGGGGGATATCTGATGGCGATGCGCAACGGCCGCCCGGCCGCCGGCATCGGACCCAAGCCGGAAGGCATGCCGATGCCGTCGGTGTGGACCACCTATCTCGCCGCCGACAGCGCCGACGCCGTCGCGCAGAAGGTCGGCGCCGCGGGTGGCTCGCTGATGATGCAACCGTTCGACGTGCTCGACGTCGGCCGCATGGTCGTCGGCGCCGATCCCACCGGAGCGGTATTCGGGGTCTGGGAGGCCAAGGCACACGCCGGCGCTGGCATCTACAACGAGCACGGCGCCTACTGCTGGAACGAGCTGCACACCAGCGACTACAAGCAGGCGCAACAGTTCTACGCCGACGTGTTCGGCTGGCACTACACCGAGATCGGCGACGGCGAGCACTTCGTGTACTCCACGTTCAGCCTGGCGCAGGACGGCGACGCCGTCGGCGGCGTGAACGACTCGACGAAGATGCCGGGTGACAACCCGTCGTATTGGCTGGCCTGGTTCCAGGTCGACAACACCGACGACGCGCTCGCCAAGGCGGGCGAACTCGGCGCGACCGTCATGTCGGGCCCCGACGACAGCCCCTTCGGCCGCATGGGCATCGTCCAGGGCCCGCAGGGCGAGGTCTTCGGCATCATCGATCCGACGACGACCGTCGGGGAACCGCCGACCGGCGGGTGAGCCATCGGCAGCGACAACCGAGCCACCGCGCTCGGTTGTCGCTGCCGCGTGGGGTCAGTCGGGGCGTGCCGATTCGGGCGACGCCAGACCGTGCTGATGGGCGTAGACGACGGCGTGGATGCGATCGCGCACGCCGAGTTTGGCGAGGATGCGGGAGACGTGCGTCTTCACCGTCTCCTCGCCGACACCCAGCTGTGCGGCGATCTCGGCGTTGCTGCGCGCGTCGGCCAGCAGGAGCAGCACCTCCAGTTCGCGCGCGGTGAGCTGCTGGACTTCCGGCGGGATGCGCGGCGGCGCGAGCGTGCTCGCGAAGCGGGAGACCAGGCGGCGGGTCATCGACGGGTCGATCAGCGCGTCGCCGCGTGCCGCGATCCGGATCGCCGTGACGAGTTCTTCGGGCGGCAGGCTCTTCAGCAGGAACCCGCTCGCGCCCGCCTGCAAGGCGCGATACAGGTTGGCGTCGCTGTCGTAGGTGGTGAGCACCAGGACATGCGTGCCGCCCGCGCCGACGATCGCGGCGGTGGCGGCCAAGCCGTCGAGTTTCGGCATGCGGACGTCGAGGATCGCGACATCCGGTCGCAGCCGGGCGGTCTCCGTGATCGCTGCGCGGCCGTCGCTCACCTCGGCGACGCAATCGAGGTCCGGCTGGCTGTCCACGACGGCGCGCAGGCCGGAGCGGAACACGCTGTGGTCGTCGGCGATCAGGACGCGGATGGGCGGGTTCACGATCCTCCGATCGGCACAGACACCGTGGTGTGCCAGTGCGTGGCGTCACGGCCGTAGTCCACCGCGCCGTCGAACAGCTCGGCGCGGCGGCGGATTCCGTTCAGGCCGCGCTGGATCGAGGGGTCGGCGGAGACCGGCTCACGGGGGAGGGGATTGGTCGCGCTCAGCACCACTCGCTTCGGCAGGTACTCCACGTCCAGGCGGACGTGCGTGCCGTCGCCGTGCCGGAGCGCGTTGGTCAGCATCTCCTGCACGATGCGGTACAGGGTGAGATTCAGCGAGTCCGGCAGTGTGACGGCGTCACCGCGCACGGTCGTCTCGACCTGCAGCCCGGCCGCGCGGACATGTTCGATCAGCCCGTCGATGTCGGCTAGTCCCGGCTGGCGCTGCCCCTCGTCCTCCCGTCCGTGCAGCAGGTCGAGCTGGCGGCGCAGATCCACCATCGCGGCCCGGCTGCTGGATTCCACCGCCGACAACGATCGGGCGGCGGCCGCGTTCGCCGTGCCGCCCAGGGCCAGCCGCGCCGCGCCCGCGTGGATGCCGATCGCACTGACGTGGTGGGAGATCACGTCGTGCAGGTCGCGGGCGATGGCCGCCCGTTCCTCGGTGACCGCGCGCTCCAACGCCGTCCGGTGCTCCTGCTGCCGCAGGCGGGCACGCTGCTCCAGATCGGCGATGTAGGCGCCCCGCGCCGCGGTGTAGCGGCCGACGAGCCACGGGACGCAGCCCGCGGAGACGGTCGCGGCCAGCAGCAGCCGCCAGTCCTGCGCCGCGGCGGTGTCGGTGACCAGGTGCGCCCCGGCGACTCCGGCGCACAGCGACAACATGGTCAGCACCGAACTCGGTCCGGCGAGCCACGCCCCCGCGCGGTATCCGGCCACCAGGAACCCCACGTCGGCGAACCGCACCGGGAATCCGTGCCGATACAGCAGCAGCGCGGCCAGCAGTCGCACGAGCACTTGCGCCACCGCGACCACGCCTGCGGTCCGGGGCGGGGCGGCCAAGGCGAGATCGGCGGCGACGATGGCCGTGACAGCGGCGACCGTCTGCCACGGCGCCACCGCGAAGACGCCGCACAGACCCAGCACCACCGCGTCGATGACGGCGGCCACCACGGCGACCACCACCGACTGGCGGGCCAGCGATCTGCTCACGTCCAACAGTTCGTCACCGCCTCCGTCCGGTTCCGGTGCCGGGTCCTGGGGCGATCCTAGTGATCCGGCTGATCGGAGACGCCGCACGGACGACAACTCTGCCCGCGCGCGGGCGCGCTCGCGTCCCCCGTGCGGGGGACGCGAAGTCCCTCGCCGGCGCGATGTTTCCCCAGGCCCGGGCACGTAGCGTCGAAGGCCGAGGCCAGAGGAAGAAGGAGAACTCATGGGTCGTGTGGAGTTCGAGTTGCTGACCTACGCCATTCCGGCGTTCGCGGTGCTCATGCTGGTGGAGTGGATCGCCTACCGGCGCGATCCCGACCGGTCCGGCAACGGCGGATCGGCCCGTGACACCGCTTCCAACCTGACGACGTTCACGGTGGGCAGGCTGGTCAAGCCGCTGATGCAGCATCTGGTGCCGTTCTCGGCCGTGGTCGTGGCCGCGGCGATCACGCCGCTGCACCTGTCGCCGCGATCCTGGTGGGTCTGGGTGCTCGGCTTGATCGTCACGGATCTGTGCTACTACTGGGCGCACCGTGCCGACCACCGGGTCCGGCTGATGTGGACCGCGCACAACGTGCACCACTCCAGCCAGCACTTCAACCTCTCCACCGCGCTGCGCCTCTCCTGGCTGCATCCGATCCCGAATATCCTGCGCGGGCTGGCGTGGGTGCCCGCGGCGCTGCTGGGCTTCCCCGCGTGGATGATCTTCTTGTTGCAGGGCATCGGGCTGCTCTACCAGTTCCCGATTCACACCCAGCGCGTCGAGACGCTTCCGCGTCCGATCGAGTTCCTGTTCAACACGCCCTCGCACCACCGTGTCCACCACGGCTCGAACCAGCCCTACATCGACAAGAACTACGGCGGCATTTTCATCATCTGGGATCGCCTGTTCGGCAGCTTCGCCGCCGAATCCGAACCGGTCCGCTACGGCCTCACCAAGAACATCGGCACCGACAACCCGCTGAAGGTCAACTATCACGAATTGGCGGCGCTGATCCGCGACGTGCGCGGCGCGAGCACCTGGCGGGGGCGGCTCGGATACATCTTCGGCCCGCCCGGCTGGACCGAGCATGCCGTGCCGGTGCCCGAGCCGGTCGAAACTCCGGTGTCGGGGCGGGCCCGGGAACACGCCGGACAGCTCGCGTCGTGACCGGGTGCGGAGTTCGTTCACCGATCTGAGCTTGCCTTGAATCCGGTAGCCGGGTGCTTCGGTGCATCCGGCTACCGACGCGCGTGCTCGGAGGCGCCGAACTGACGCGTGACGGTCCGGGCAGGCGACCACGGGGGCGCGGGCATCGGCCGATGGCGACGACTCCGCGGCGGGCGATTCGCCGGGTCAGTCGCCGTCGAGATAGAACGTCACGCGCGCGATGCCTTCCCCGCTGCTCGCGAACTCCACGACGGCGACTCCGAATACCGCGCCGAGCCGGACGCTCGCCGTGACGGTGTGGCCGGCGGCGATCACCTTGCTCCAGCGCATGTTCCGCACCCGATTGGTGAATTCCTCCACCGACACCGGCGTGCCCGCGGGCAATTCGATCTCCGCCCGAGACCCGAGCAGCTCGCGCGCCCGGCTCAGATCGGTGCTCGCCGCGGCGGCGAAAAGCCTTGTGGTAGCTCGTTTTCCGCGGCGGCCCACGCCACCGAGCGCCCGCATCATGCCCAGCGCGCCACCGACGCCCTGGTTGACGATCAGCTGCGGCCCGAGCTTCAGCGCCGCGGCGATCCCGGGCAGCCCGGTGCGCAGCAGTTGCCAGATCATGTTCGCCAGTTCCCAGTGCGCGGCGAGAGAGGCGATCTTCCAGACGCCGTCCTGCTCGACCAGCCGGTAGCGCAGGTGCATCGGGACGAGGACGGTGGCGCCGGTCGACATCGTGGTGACGACAGTCAGATCGCGCAGCACCGTCGGCGGATGGACCAGGTCGCGGTCTACCCGGAACGCGATGGTGTTCGGCCCGATGAAGGTGTCGTAGAACCGTTCGATGGCGGCGCGGCCCACGTGCGGGCGGGACCCCACCGGGTCGTTGACCTCCGCCCCGGCGGCGAACAGACCCACCCACGCGGACTTGTCGTGTGCCGCGACCGCGCGCGGTGACGCCTCGACGGCCGTCAGCAGCGCTGCGGCCGAGGGATCCAGCGGCATGATGACAGAACCTCCGTAGACGCGAGCCGGACTGGACACATGGTAGAACAAGTTCTAATTTTGGCGTCGCGTTCCGGTGTCCCGCCGGTCGCGTCCGCAGGACAAGGGAACTCGATGGACTGGTATACCGGCAACACCGTGTACGACACAGTACTGACGATCGGCTTCGCGTTCGCGGCGTTCGTCGTGGTCGGCGGCTTGTTCGCGCAGAGTCCCTACGGCCGCTTCGCCTCCGGCAAGGTCGGTTTCAATCTCAATCCCCGTCTGGGGTGGTGGTTGATGGAGATCCCGGCGACGGTGGTGTTCGCCCTCTGCTATCTCGCGGGCCCGAACCGCTTGGAACCCACGGCGCTCGCCCTCGCGGCCATCTGGGTGCTGCACTACGGCAACCGTGGCTGGTTCTTCCCGCTGGCCATCCGGCAGGTGCCCGGCAAGCGGGGCAGCTTCAATGTCTCGGTGCTCGCCGCCGGTATGTTCGTCACGGCGCTGCACGGCTATCTCAACGGCTCCCTGTTCAGTCACGACTACCTCGATCAGTACGGGCCGGAATGGCTGACCGATCCGCGGTTCCTGCTCGGGCTCGTGGTCTATCTGAGTGGCTTCGCTCTGCTGGTGCGCTCCGAATCCATCGTGCGCAACCTGCGGGACAAGGCGGATCCGGGTGCGGCCGAGTATCGGATCCCCTACGGCGCGGGATTCCGGTTCGTCAGCAGCCCGGCCTATCTGGGCGAGCTGATCGCGTGGGCGGGCTTCGCGCTGGCGACCTGGTCGTTGGCCGGCGTGGTCATCTTCCTGATCACGGCGGGCAATCTTGTGCCGCGTGCCCTCGCCACGCACAAGTGGTACCGGGAGAAGTTCGCCGACTATCCCGTGGACCGGAAGGCGTTGATTCCGTTCGTGGTCTGACCTCCTTGCCGAACCGGGGTCGTCTATCCATCGATTGCCCAACGATCGAGTCATCGATTTGCATCGGAATAACTACTAGTAGCAGGCAAATATCTGGTGTTTGAAACTGTGTGCCAATGACCGATGCATAACCGATGCACTCCGTCGGTTTCGGACTAGAGTCGGGTCATGGGTATCGAGTACGCGAGCGTCATCGATCTACCCCGGTCCGAGGTGTTCGCCTGGCACGGTCGCCCCGGCGCGCTGGCCCGCCTGGCGCCGCCCTGGCAGCCGGTGTCGCCCCGCGCCGAATCGGACTCGCTCTGCGACGGGCAGGCGGTGCTCGGACTGCCCGGTGGCCTGCGCTGGGTGGCGCGGCACGATCCGGGCGAGTACGACCCGCCGCGCCGGTTCGTGGACGCGGTCACCGTCGACGGAATCGGCTCGCTGCCTGCCGGACTGCTGCCGTGGCGGCACACCCACGACTTCGAGGTCGTCGACGAGACGCGTACGCGGGTGGTGGACCGGGTGGACGCGCCGGTTCCCGCCACGGTGCTGCGCCCCATGTTCGCCTACCGGCACCGGCAGCTCGCCGACGATCTCGCGGCCCATGCGCGGGCGGCCGGAGCGGGCTTCGTGTCCAGGACCGTCGCGGTGACCGGAGCGTCCGGCCTGGTCGGTTCGGCGCTGACCGCGTTCCTGTCCACCGGCGGGCACCGTGTCGTGCGGCTGGTCCGGCACGCGCCGCGCGCCGCCGACGAAAGGCTCTGGGACACCGCCGACCCCGCGCCGGACCTGCTGGACGGTGTGGACGCCGTAGTGCATCTGGCGGGGGCCTCCATCGCAGGCCGGTTCACCGAGGGGCACAAGCGCGCGATCGCGGGCAGCCGGATCGGGCCGACCCGGAAACTCGCCGAGGTGGCGGCGCGCGCGGCGGTGCCGGTCTTCGTGTGCGCCTCCGCGATCGGCTACTACGGCGCCGATCGCGGCGACGAGGCGCTGACCGAGCGGTCGATGCGCGGTGCCGGTTTCCTCGCCGATGTGGTCGAGGAGTGGGAGGACGCGACGGCTCCCGCCGCCGAAGCCGGTGTGCGAGTGGTGCGCGTGCGTACGGGCATCGTGCAGTCCCCGCGCGGCGGCACGCTGCGGTTGTTGCGCCCGCTGTTCACCGCCGGGCTGGGCGGGCGCATCGGCAACGGCAGGCAATGGCTGTCGTGGATCGGGATCGATGACCTGATCGACATCTATCACCGGGCGCTCTGGGATGCGGGCCTGTCCGGCGCGGTCAATGCCGTTGCGCCGCAACCGGTCCGGAACGCGGAATACACCAAGATCCTCGCGAGCGTGCTGCACAGGCCCACCCTGTTCCCGGTGCCCGCATTCGGTCCCGCTCTGCTACTGGGCCGCGAAGGCAATCGGGAGGTGGCGTCCGCGAACCAACGCGTCGTTCCCGCGCGGCTGGCGGAGGCCGGGCATCAGTTCCGCACCCCCGCCCTGGAACCGGCGTTACGGCACCTGCTCGGCAGGCTCGCGGACTGAGCCCGGGGGCGTGTGCTTCGGTGGGCGAACGGGCGTGCCGAGTCCGGCGGCGTGTGCTCGCGTGGGGCCCGATCGATGCGGCCGGCGGTCCGCGCCCGCGACGCAGCGATCCGGCTGCACGCTGTGCCAGGATGCGGCCCGAGCGCGGAAGGATCTGTCAGGCACGGGCAGCCGCTGAATCGGCGTGCGCGAGATGCCGCCGCCCGCCGGATGATCGAACCCGGCCGAGCCGGGGCGGCATGGTCGGTGCGGCCGGAGAATCGCAGGCGCGGTGTGTGCACAGCGCTCACCGGTGACCGGTGCGGAGCTTTGCCGCACGACGAGGTCCGCTACCGCTGGGCGTTGCTGATGCGCCGGTGCCGAGATCCCATGATGCATCGATTTTGCATCGTACTGCCGACTGGGTGGAAAGGGTGGCCAACCGAGGTGGTCGGCCCCCAGCCCACCGCGCTGAACGGACGTGACGGCACAGTGTGAAGTCGCGCCACGCCGCCTTCGCTGTGCCCGGAAATGAACCCCCGAGGGCGGCCATCGCCGCCTCGGGGTTTGTCGAGTTCCATGACGGCCAGTTCGCTCAGCGCGTACTCGCCCGGCCCGAAGGCGTCCGGCCGACCGGCCTGGTAGACCCCAAGGTCGTGGCGGCTGCGGGTCGCCGATCCGAGCCGGGACGGTGTGCCGACGCGGGATCGCGGCGTGTCCGTTGATAGGGGCGGTTCGGCGGGATTCGCCCGGGGGTGCTCAGGCGAGCCGGTCGGCGGCGTCGACCAGGCTCTCGACCCGTTCCACGTCCTCGGGGAGGAAGACCGCCTCCCACCCCGGGCCGCCGACCAGCACGCGGGCGCCCGCGCCGAGGCAGGCGCGCACCGCGGAGGTCAACGCCGTGGACTCCTGCTGCGACCACAGCAGTACGGCGGCGGGGCGGTCGAACCGGGCGAGGGTGTCGGCGAGCGCGGCGGCGGGCACGTCGGCGCCCAGCATCCGCGCCCCGGCGCCGCGTTCGGCGAGTGCCGCGCGCAGCACCTCCAGCGGCAGCGAGTGCGTCTCCCCGCTGGTGCAGGCGAGCACCACCGGCGCCATGCCGTCCGGGACCGGCGGCGGGTTCGTCCGGTGCAGCACCGAGACGACGCACCAGGAAAGCAAGTGCTCCACATCGATGCATCCCTCGCCGCCGAGCTGCCGATCGACGATGTCGGCGAACGCGGGGCGGCACAGCAGATTCCAGGTGTCCACCACGCCGAACGCGCGGACGTGCGCTTCGATCTGGTTCGACACCGCGGTGGTGTCCAGCGCGAAGGCCGCGGCCAGCAGCGCCTCCCGGCGGCCGAGCGTGGGCGCGGGCCCGCGCACCGCGGCCGCCGCGCCCGCCGGGCTCGCGCCCGCGCGGATCAGCGCCAGCATCCGTTCGAGCATGGCGATGTCGGCCTCGGTGTACAGGCGGTGCCGACCCGGGCGGTGCTGCGGCGGGCCGATGTCGTAGCGGCGGTTCCAGCTGCGCAGCGTGGCGGTCGGGATACCGAGACGCTCGGCGACCGCGCGCACCGTGTATCCCGCCGCGTCGGACACGGGGACGGGACCGGTGGGCATCGCCCCATTCTGCCCGCCGCCGCCGACGGGATCCGCTCCACCCGGCTGATCGGTGGGTCCGCGCGGCGGCATCAGGTCACCGTCGATTTCGTGCCGGGGCGTTCATGCGGGCCACCCCGGCGGTGCTTGCCCGGACGCGTGCAGGTCGGCCGCCGCCGTTCGGGAGGGTGAGCAGCGGCGGCGGGCCGGTGCGACGGCCTGGCCCATCCGCACGGCCCCACTGCCACGGGCAGAGGGGCGATCCGCCGGCTGGGCGGCCTCTCGCGTCGGCCGACCGCCAGGGCTGCTCGCGTGTGTGGGCTCATCGGTGCGAGTTCTGGAAAGCGTGATGCTGCGGCAGCGCCGGGGTGGGTGTCGTGCGGCCGGGCGCGCAGCTGGTTCCCGGGGCGTGTGCGAACCGGTTTCCGGCAGGCGTGGGGCCCTCGATGCTCGGCGCTGTCCTCCGCGTCATTGCTCCTCCGGGATGCGAATGCGTTGCATCAATTGTGCATCGTTCTATGCTAGAGTGGTCGGCATCGCCGATTTCCGAGGAGTTAGCGTGCACCGTCGCAACTTGCTGCGTACGTCGACCCGCCTGCTCGCCGGGCTGGTGTCGGCGCTGTCCGCGACCGCTCTGGCGGCGGGTGGCGCCTCCGCGGCTCCGAACCCGCTCGGCGGCCCCGCGCCGGTGCCGCGGCTGGAACTGGAGCGGTACACGGGGACGTGGCGTCAGCTCGCGGCCGTCCCGCAGTACTTCAACCTCGCCTGCGCGCGTGATACCCAGGCGAATTACGCACTCGACGCGGCGGGCGACATCGCGGTGCGCAACACCTGCACCACGTGGACCGGCACGCAGAACGAGATCAACGGCACCGCGACGGTCAACGACCGGGAGACCGGCGCCCAGCTGCACGTCAGCTTCCCCGGCGTGCCGACCCAGGATCGCCTGGACGGGCCGACCAACTACATCGTCACGGCGCTCGGCCCGGACTATTCGTGGGCGGTGGTCACCGACCCGAGCCGGATATCCGGATTCGTCCTGGCGCGCGCCGCGTCATTGGACGCGAATGCCTGGCAGCAGGTGCGCGCCGCGATCGTCGCGGCGGGCCAGAACCCGTGCCTGTACCTGACCTCGCCGACGACGGGCGGTGAGTCGCGCATCGTCCCGCTGTGCGCGGGGTGATCCGGCATGTTCGGCGCTCGCGAGTGTCGCGTCGGCGGCGGTGGGGCTGAGCCGCCCGACGCCGCGCCGGCGCGAACCCTCACGGGCGCCGAGCACGACCGCGCTCGTTCGACAAGGAGGCTCGATGACTGTCACTGCCACACAGCCTGAGCGTGCGCGATGACCGTCACGATCGCTCTGTTCACCCGGGACCTGCGGGTGCGAGACAACCCGGTGCTGACCGCCGCCCACCGGGAAGGCGCCGCGGTGTTGCCGTTGTTCGTGCTCGACGATGCCATCCTCTCCGGGCGCTTCGCCGCGCCGAACCGCGCCCGGTTCCTCGTCGCCGCCCTCGCCGAACTCGACGTCGAACTGCGCGCCCTCGGAGGCGGCCTGGTGCTGCGCCGCGGCGACGTGGCCGCGGAGGTCGACCGCGTGGCCGCGCAGGTGCACGCCGAGAGCGTGCACGTGGCGGCCGACGTCAGTGGCTACAGCCGGCGGCGCGAACGGGCGCTGCGGGAGCGTCTCGCGCGGCGCGGCTGCCTGCTGCACACCCATTCCGCCACCGTCACCGTCGCCGATCCGGCGACGCTGCTGCCCGCAACCGGGCGTGACCACTTCGCGGTCTTCAGCCCGTATTTCCGGCGTTGGTCCGACGCGCCGCAGCGCAAGCCGCTGGGCAAACCGCGCAGCCTCATGGTGCCGCGGGTGCCGAGCCTGCCTCTGCCGGACGCGGGCGAGCTGTGCCCGGGACCGACGTCGCCGCAGCTTGCCGTGGGCGGTGAGACGACCGGGCGAGAAATCGTGCGCGATCGGCTGTCCGGGCCGGTCGAGCAGTACGCGCGCGACAACGACGACCTCGCCGCCGACGACACCTCGCGGCTGTCGCCGTATCTGCATTTCGGTTGCGTGTCGCCGGTGGAGCTGGTGCACCGGCTCGACCTGTCCACCGCGGGCGGGCACGCGTTCGCCCGCCAGCTGGCCTGGCGCGACTTCCACCACCAGTTGCTGGCCGCCCGCCCGTCGTCGGCCTGGTCGGACTATCGGCCCCGCTCGGTTCGCCCGCGTGACGACGAGCGGGCCGTCGACGCCTGGCGCGAAGGCCGCACGGGGCATCCGATCGTGGACGCCGGTATGCGGCAGTTGCGCGCGGAGGGGTGGATGCACAACCGCGCGCGGCTGATCACGGCCAGCTTCCTCACCAAGTCGCTGCGCGTCGACTGGCGGGTGGGGGCGGAGCACTTCTTGCGCTGGCTGGTGGACGGCGACCTGGCGAACAACCAGCTCAACTGGCAGTGGGTGGCCGGCACGGGGACCGACACCAGGCCGAATCGGGTGCTCAACCCGCTGCGCCAAGCGGAGCGTTACGACCCGGACGGCGAGTACGTCCGGCGCTGGGTTCCCGAGCTGGCGCACCTGCCCGGCGGACGTATCCACCGGCCGTGGCGCGAACACGTCGGTCCGGCGGACTATCCGGCGCCGATCATCGACTTCGTCGGAATGTAGCGGTTCACCCGGGTCGACGGTCCGTGACGAGCATTGCGTCGGCGACCGACTCGAAGGCCTGCACCACGTTCTCCAGTTCGTCGCCGAGGTCACGCATCTCGGCGACCGCCATGAGGTCGTCGGTGTCGAAGTACCATCGCGCGAACAGGCGGCGGAAAGCGTCGTCGGCGTCGTCCGCCAGCCGCCGGATCTCCGCTCGATATCTCTGCGCCTCGATGGAATTCAGCGGGGCAGTCAGTGACCGGGCCGTGTGCTGCCCGCATTCCTCGACGATGCCGATCACCTCGGTGAGTTCGTCCACGAGCGTCGTCGCGCGGTGCCCGCTCGCGCGCTCGGCCGCCGTGCGCAGGTGGACGACGACGCTGTGCAACGCCCGGCCGAGCGCGCACCGGCCAGCCGCATCCGGCACGCCGAACAGTTCGCACACGAGTGCGTCGCTGCGATCGGCGACCACCACGAGCCGCGCGTGCGCCGCCGCGAGGTCTGCGGGGTCGCGACACAGCATGCCGAGTATCGCCGCGGCTTGCCCGACCGTGCCCGCCACGGACCGGAAACAGTCGTGCGAGTCCTCCCGGATCAACGGTTGCGATGACGCCACAGATACTCCTGACGGTGGATCGAGATGTCTGCGTGGTGTGGGGATTCCACGGCCGCGACCGGCGCCGCGACACAGATGATTCGAAGAGCGAGACACCGCGGATGAAATCTCGTGGATCCACCCGGGCGTGAGCTTCCGAATCCCGTTCGGGCGCGCTTGAATTGATATGTCGAGGATCTGCCACGCCCGAGGAAAGGGGCCTGTCATGGGCACCGTCGAAATCGCGATCACCATCGGCCGCATCGTGGACACGCTGCAGAAGGCGCTGATCCTGCTCATTCTCTGATCGACTCGGGAAGCCGGGCGCCCTGACGAAGGTTGCCCGAGAATCACCGAATACCTCGAATTATTCTTCGGTCGATCAGTCGCCGGACACCGACCGGTGGAATTCCCCTGCGTCGGAGACGGTGTCGGCCAAGCCCGGGCGCCGCGTCTTCCAGCCGAGCCTGCTGCCCGCCTTGCCGCTCGCGGCCGGATCCCCCGCCTGCGCGAGCCGTAGTGCACGGGAAGTCGTGGCCGGTGATTTCCCGCGCGGTATCGAGCACCTGCCGGTTGGAGTAGCACGTGCCGATACGGATACCGATTCAGTTGCCAGGAGTTTCCCAGCAGGGTATCGGGCTGTCTCGAGATCCCGCGTCGAGGATCGTTTCCGCGGTCGAAGTGCGGCCGAGGGCCCGACGGGCCGGATGAAGGCAGGTATGCAGGTGTCTTCCCGGGCACACCGCTGTCAGGTCGATTACCTCGCAGGTAATCGACCTGAGCGGCGTTCTGGGCGAGGCTCGGGGCATGGCGACGAACAACATGCGGCAAACCCGCTCCCCCTTGGCTGGTGCGCTGCGCGGCCTCGCGGTCGGACGGATCGCGCTGGGGTCGGCCGCTGTCCTGGCCCCGCGAACGTTGAGCAAAAGATTGGGTGTGCGCCCCACACCCGAACTCGAGTACATGACCCGGATCTTCGGCGCGCGGGCGATCGCGCTGGGCCTGGGATATCTGACGGCGCCGGCCGAGGAGCTGCCGCGCTGGCAGCGCCTGGCGTTGCTGGTGGACATCCTGGACACCACACACGGCGGGGTGCGGATCCTGCGCAGCGACGTCCCCCGGCCGACCGCCGTCGCGCTGGTCGCTCTGACCGGCGGTTACATGCTCGTCGGCGCGACCCGGCTGGCCACGGACCTGTGGTGAAAGTCTTTGGCACACTGGTGCGATGGCGACCGTTGTGGCATTCCACGCGCACCCCGACGACGAGACGCTGCTGACCGGCGGGACGCTGGCGAGGCTGTCCGCCGCCGGGCACCGGACCGTGATCGTGGTGGCCACCGACGGCCACATGGCCGATCTGGACGGCCGCGAACCGCTGCGGCTCAGCGAGCTGGAGGCGAGCGCGGCAGCGCTCGGCGTGCACCGAGTGGTGCACCTCGGCTACGCCGACAGCGGACACGGTGCGGTGCTGTACGCCGACCCGCCGGACCGGATGCGGTTCGCCCGCGCGGACCCGGAGGAGGCGGCTCGGCGGTTGGCCGCGATCCTGCGCGAGGAGCGCGCCGAGATTCTGCTCAGCTACGACCGCAACGGCGGGTACGGGCACCGCGACCACGTCCGCGTGCACGAAGTGGGCAAGCGCGCGGCCGAACTCGCAGGAGTGTCGCGCGTCCTGGACGCGACCCTGCCGCGTGAGGGTTATACGCGCCTGGTTCATCTGTCGCGGCGGTTGCGGGTCCCGGTGAACTACGACCCGTCGGTCCTCGACTCGCTGTACAGCCCACGCTCGGCGATCACGCACCGCGTCGACGTCGGCGCTCACGCCGCGCAACGGAAGACCGCACTGGCGGCGCACCGCTCGATCCTCGAGGGCTCCAGCCGCTTCGCCACCATCGCGAAGGTGCTCCTGCGCATGCCCACCCCACTTCTCGCCCGGGTGATGCGCTGGGAATGGTATGCCGAAGAAGGCGTCATTTCCGCACCGGCGGTCCCGCTCGACGACATCTTCCGGCCCGCGTCCCGTTGAGCGGTTCCGCCGCTGGGTCGGCGATGGCCGGATACACCGGCTACCCGGATGGTGTTCGGTCGACCCGGGGCTGCGGATCGGCGCGCTCGCGCGGCAACACCACCGTGAAGGTCGCCCCACTCCCGGGTTCGCTGTCGACCGATACCCGTCCGCCGTGGGCGGTGACCAGCGCTTGGACGATGGACAGGCCGAGGCCGGTACCGCCGCTGGCCCGGGTGCGGGAGGCGTCCGCGCGATAGAAGCGTTCGAACACCCGGGCGGCGGCCTCGGGTGACAGGCCGGGTCCCGCGTCGATGACATCGATGCGGACGCGATCGGGCGCGGGTGTGAGTCGCACGGTGATCGCCGCTTCGCGTGGGGTGTGGGTGAGGGCGTTGCCGAGCAGGTTGCCCAGCACCTGGCGCAGGCGGGCCTCGTCGCCGACGACGTCCATGGTGCCCGAGCCGTCGCCCACCACCAGCGTGATCGGCCGGTCCGGCGCGTCGGGTGCGGGTTTCTGGCGGGCGGCGATGGCCCGGGCGTTGTGCACGGCGTCACCGGCGAGCGCGAGCAGGTCGACGGGTCTGCGCTCCAGCGGCCGCTTCTCGTCCAGTCGCGCGAGCAGCAGCAGATCTTCGACCAGCAGGCCCATCCGCTCGGCCTCGGCCTCGATCCGGCCCACCACCATTCCCGCGTCGGTGCTGGCGCCCTGCCGGTACAGCTCGGCGAACCCGCGGATAGTGGTCAGCGGCGTGCGCAGCTCATGGCTGGCATCGGCGACGAAGCGGCGCATCCGCGCCTCCGAACGGCGGGCCGCCTCCTCCGAGGCCTCGGTCGCCGCGACGCCGTGCTGGATCTGCGCGAGCATCTCGTTCAGCGACCGCGCCAGATGGTCGACCTCGGTGTCGACGCCGCGCACCGGGACCCGCCGGTGCAGATCGCCGCCCGCGATCGCCGCGGCGGTCTGCTCCACCTCGCGCAGCGGCCGCAGGCTGCGCCGGATCACCAGGTAGCCGATGGCGCCCAGGGCCAGCAGAGCCGCGGCTCCGGTGCCGATCTCGAAGAAGATCAGCCGCGAGACCGTCTCCTGGTTGTCGGTCAGCGGCAGGCCGACCGTGGTGGAACCGTACTGGTTGGTGGTGGTCAAAACGCGCCAGCGCACCGGGGAACCGTCCGAGGAATCCACCGTGCGCGGGGTATGCGCGTTCGCGCCGTCGAGATCCGGGGTCCCCGCCGCGCTGCCGGCGCCGGGTAGGTCTTGATACACCTGCCCGTCGGCTCCGGTGCGCAGTTCGAAGAACCGGCGCGGCTGCTCGCCCGGCGACCTCGGCGGTACGGGCGCGGCCGGCAAATCGGCCGGAATCCATTGCGTGCGGCCGTCACTGGTCGTCACCTGCCGCATCGGCCGCGGCTCCGCCCAGGACCGGGCCGCGTCGTAGAGTTGCTCGTCGGTGCGTTGGGTCAGCGACCGGCTCAGCGCCGAGGTCACCGCCGCGCCCGACGCGAACAGCGCCGCTGTCGTCAGCAGCAGCAGCACGATCACCAGCCCTACCCGCAGCGGGACCGCCGAGATCCGCCGCGCGAGTTTCTCCCGTACGCTCACGCCCGGCTCGCCTGTGGTTCACGCAGCACGTATCCCACGCCGCGGAGCGTGTGCAGCAGTTTCGGTTCGGTGGTGTCGACCTTGCGCCGCAGATACGACACGTACGACTCGACGACGCCCGCGTCGCCGCCGAAGTCGTAGCGCCACACGTGGTCGAGGATCTTCGGCTTACTCAGCACCTTGCCCGCGTTGACCATGAAGTACCGCAGCAGGGTGAACTCGGTCGGCGACAGCGACACCGGCACGCCCGCCTTCCACACCTCGTGGCTGTCGTCGTCGAGCACCAGATCGCCGACCGTCATCCGGTTGACGCCCGCCTCGGCGGACTGTCTTCCGCTGCGGCGCAAGATGACCCGCAGGCGCGCGATGACCTCCTCCAGGCTGAACGGCTTGGTGACGTAGTCGTCCGCACCGAGGGTGAGCCCGGTGAGCTTGTCGTCGACGTCGTCGCGGGCGGTGAGGAACAGCACGGGCGCGGTGACCCCGTCGGCGCGCAGCCGCCGCAGCATCCCGAATCCGTCCATGCCGGGCATCATCACGTCCACGATCAGCGCGTCCGGCCGGAATCCGCGCACCCGGTCCAGCGCCTCGGTTCCGCTGAGCGCCGTGGCCACTTCGAATCCCTGGAACCGCAGGCTGACCGCGAGCAGTTCGATGATCATGGGTTCGTCGTCCACGATGAGGACGCGGGCTTCGGGTTCGGTACCGGTCATGCACCCATGGTTACGCTGCGAGCCCTGAGCAATCTGCGAGCAAGCTGGATGTTTCCTGTGAACGCGTCGACCGTCGCGTGTGCTGCGGCCCGGGCAGCGCGGCTTGCTGCTGCCGCTGCCACCCATGATGCACAACCGGCTACGCGCGCCGAGCGGGGTGGTCCGTCTGAACGGCTCGGTCACAGACCGACAGCAATGCCCCGGCGGATGTCGGTGCTCGGCGTCAGGGCGGCCCCCAGCGGAGCGTCGATGGGTGTCGGCGTCGCAGGCCATGCCCCGGACGGTGGCCGTGTGCCGACGTTCCTGCCAGCGGCATTGTTGAGCGGTCGTGACGCCGCACGGTCCCCGAACCGCGCACGCGATATCGCCGCGTCGTGGGACGCGGCGATATCGCGGACCGGATCGGTCAGCTGATCGGCGCGGTCAGGTCGTAGACCGTGACGTTGCCGACCGTCTTCGCGGTGTAGTGGGCCTTGACCCACTCGGTGATCTCGTCCGCCGCCGACCTCTCGCCACCGGAGCCGGGCCGCATGCCCTGCCCCTGCGCGATGAAGTAGTGCACCTCGCCATTCGCCACATATCGCTGGAACTGAGCCAGCGTCGGCGCGTCGTCGCCGCCGCTGAAACCGCCGATCGCGATCACCGACGTGCCGGTGCGCAATTCCAGGCTCGACGCGGTGCCGGAGCCGATGCTCGCCGCCGACCACCGGCTGTCGGTGTTCTCCAGCAGGGCGTCCAGTTCGGCGTTGTCCGCGCTGCCGCCCGGTCCGCCGCCGGGAGCGCCACCCGCAGGAACTCCGTCTTCGGTGGGCGGTTCGGTGCCGGTGGGAGCCGCATCGCTGGTCAGCGGTTCGGTGCCGGTGGTAGCCGCGTCTCCGGTTGTGCCGGACGCTCCGTCGGCGGCGTCGGCGCGGCCGTCGTCCGCCGCCGCGCCCTGGCCGGGTCCACCGCGCCCGCCCGCGCCGGGGCCGCCCATAGAACCCGCCTGCGCGGGTCCGGAGGCCGGGATGCCGCCGCTGTGCGCGTGCGTGACCGTTTCGACCGCGTAGGCCGTCGATCCGGCGAACCCGGCCACCAACGCCGTGGCCGCGATCACGACGGCGATCCGGCGCGACCGATGCGCGCCGATGACCAGCGCGATCGCGGCGATCGCGGTCACGATCAGCACGGTCCAGCGCAGCCAGGGCAGCCAGTCCGGCGTGCGATGCAGCAGGACGAAAGCCCACGCGCCGGTGGCCGCCGACAGCAGCGCCAAGGTGAGCCGGGCCGCCACGTGCCCGCGCCGCCGCCACAACTGCGTCACCGCGACCGCGGCGACACCGGCGACGGCCGGCGCCAAGGCCACCGTGTAGTACGGGTGGATGATGCCGCTCATGTAGCTGAAGACCAGGCCGGTGCCGAGCAGCCAGCCACCCCAGAGGATCATCGCCGCCCGCACTCGATCGGTGCGCGGCGCGCGTCCACTGAGCCAGAGCCCGGCGACCAAGCCGATCAGCGCCACCGGCAGCAGCCAGGACACCTCGGTGGCCATGGTGCCGCTGAACAGCCGGGCCAACCCGGTGTCGCCGCCGAACGCGCCGCCCATGCCGCCGCCGCCCGGTCCGCCGGATCCACCGCTCGGGTTGCCGCTGCCGCCCAGCAAGCGGCCCATGCCGTTGTAGCCGAGTGCCAGTTCCCACAGGCTGTTGTCGGTCGACCCGCCGATGTAGGGGCGCGAATCCGCGGGCCACAGTTCGACCAGCAGCACATACCACCCGCCCGCCACCACCATGGCCGCGCAGGCGGTGACCAATTTGACGATCCGGGACCAGAAGCCCCCCGCCCCGGCGACCAGGAACACCAACCCGAGCGCGGGGAGGACAAGGAACGCCTGCATCATCTTGGTCAGGAACGCGAAACCGATGGCGACACCGGCCAGCGCCAGCCAGCCGGTACTCGCCGCCCGCAAGCGCGGGCCGGGCGCGTCGATCGCTCGCACCGTGCAGTACGCCGCCGCGACCAGCAGCACTGTCAGCAGCGCGTCCGGGTTGTCGAAGCGGAACATCAACGCGGCGACGGGAGTCGCCGCCAATGCCGCACCGGCCAGCAGGCCCGCGCCGGGCCCGCTCCATCGCCGCACCGCGGCATACAGCAGGGCCACCGAGCCGACGCCTATCAAGGCTTGGGGCGCCAGCAGCGACCACGAGCCGAAGCCGAACAGCCGCCCCGACAGCCCCATCACCCACAGGGCCGCGGGCGGCTTGTCCACCGTGATCGCGTTGCCCGCGTCGTGCGCGCCGAACAGCAGTGCCTTCCAGCTCTGCGTGCCCGCCTGCGCCGCGGCGGCGTAATACTCGTTCGCCCACCCGGATACCGTCAGATTCCACAGATACAGCACCGCGGTCGCGACGAGCAGCGCGAGCAACGCCGGACGCGCCCACCGCGGTTGGGTCGACGGCCCGAAGAACACGCGATCCGCCCGGGATCGCCGGGAGGCCGGGGCGCGATGGGCGCCGACGGGTCTCGCGACGGCCTCCACGCCCGGCGGGACGGTCGTAATCGACGCCATGGATGTTCGCCTTCCTTCTCGTGTGCACCTCTTTCGAAGGCTAGGAAGGCCGGCTGCCCACAACCTGGGGCAAAGCTGGGAGTGCGCTGTGCGGGCCGGGCGGGCCTCGGCTCAGTCGTGGACGACGCGCCGCGAGCGGGTCAGCAACGCGCCGTCGGCGCGGATGAGCACGTCGTGCACGACGCAGCTCGGCGCGATCTCCGGCTTGCTGTTCGGGCGGATCTTCACCACCAGGCAGTAGGCGGTGGACACGATGGTCCCGTCGTCCTGCGGCTGCAGGTTGATCATGTTGAACCAGTGCCTGCGCTGCATCGGGTCGTGCTCGAAACGCTTGTGGAACTCGACCAGGTCGGCGATGATGCCCGCCCTGGTGCGGGCGGGCGGGATGCCGGGGGTGTGCTCGAATTCCGCGTCTTCGGTGAAAGTCGCGGCGTAACCGGGAATGTCGCGGTTGTCCAGGCGCTGCATCTGCTCGGCGTAGAACTGCTGGACCTCGGCGTACAACTCGGTGCGGCTGGCGACGGTCGTCATGGTTGCTCCTGTGGTCGCGGCGGGGTTCGGGTCGCACGCCAGGTTGACCGACGCCGCTAGAGCTTCGGTCGAGCCGAATCCGGCGACCGGCGGTTGACCGGATCTATAGGACGCGGGTCGACCCTGGTGGTCGAGAAGGGCGAGTTCGGAAGTTCGACCGATGGAGGAGTCATGGCGGAGAATCGGCGCGTCGCGCTGGTCACCGGAGCGACCAGTGGAATGGGCCTGGAGATCACGAAAAACCTTGCCGCGCAGGGAATCGCGGTGTTCCTGTGCGCTCGCGATCAGCAGCGGGTGACCGACACGGTGAAGAGCCTGCAGGACGACGGTCACGAGGTGGACGGCACCGTCTGCGACGTCGCCGACGCCGCGCAGGTGCGCGAGTACGTCGACGCGGGTGTGCGGCGCTACGGCCCCATCGACATCCTGATCAACAACGCGGGCCGCAGCGGCGGCGGCGTCACCGCGCAGGTGCCCGACGACCTGTGGTTCGACGTGATCAACACCAACCTCAACAGCGTGTTCCTGATGACGAAGGCGGTGCTGAACGCGGGCGGCATGCTGGAACGCGGCAGCGGCCGCATCGTCAACATCGCCTCCACCGGCGGCAAACAGGGCGTGGTGCACGGCGCTCCGTACTCCGCGTCCAAGCACGGCGTCGTGGGTTTCACCAAGGCGCTGGGCCTCGAACTGGCCAAGACGGGAATCACCGTGAACGCCGTCTGCCCCGGATTCGTGGAGACGCCGATGGCCGAGCGGGTCCGCGAGGTGTATTCCGGGCTGTGGGGCGTGGACACCGACGAGGTGCACGCCAGGGTCAGCGCGCGGGTGCCCATCGGCCGCTACGTGCAGCCGTTCGAGGTGGCGGCGATGGTCGACTACCTGATCGGCCCCGGGGCGGGGGCGGTCACCGCGCAGGCGCTGAACGTCTGTGGCGGACTGGGCAACTACTGACGAGGAGGGACGGCGATGACCGCAGTAGAGGAAAATGCCCCCGCCACCGGGCACGAGGACTATCTCCGGGTGCTGGAAGCGATCCAGACCGGTGCGCTGCAGTTGCTCGCGGGGTTCCCGCAGCAGCCGAGCGCGTTGCGCTTCCAGGTGGGGGAGGTGACCGTCGAGGCCGAGTGGCAAGCAGCCGCCCCGGCCGCGCACGCGGCTGCTCCGGTGGAAGGCGTTGCCGCGCCGGAGGTTCCGGCGCTCGGCGCCGTGGTGCGCGCTCCCAGCGTCGGCGTGTTCTATCGATGCCCCGAGCCGGGCGCGGACCCGTTCGTGGAGGTAGGCGACCGCGTGAGCGCCGGGCAGCAGGTCGGCATCGTCGAGGCGATGAAGCTGATGATCCCGGTGACGGCCCAGGCGGGCGTGATCACCGGGATTCTCAAAGAAGACGGTGAGCCGGTTCAGTTCGACGAGCCGTTGTTCTCGTACTCCCCGGAATGACGGTTCGGTTGGGGCGGGCGGCTGCGGCGCCAGGTGAGCACCCGGCGTTGCGTCCGCCCGCCGACCTGTGCGGCGCCGATCAGCGTCAGCACGTCTCCGTCCAGCGACATTCGCCGCACCTGCTCGGTCTGCGCCCACGCCGGGTTGGAGCACACGCTGATCGCGTGCACCACCTCCGCGCCGGTCAATCGCCAGGTGCCCGCGTAACCCATGAACGGGTTGGCTCCCGCGGCGCTGTCCGTGCGCATCATGCTCACCGACATGTAGCCGTGCGCGCCGTAGATCAGCAGGCCGCGGGGGGCGTCGCCGAGCGGGCCCTGGCTGGTGCCGTTCTGCTCATCGAGGTCGTAGTAGGACACCAGTTCCCAAGTACCCACGAGATCGCTTGCGTTCATGGCGGCCGCCGCTCTGATCACGCTGTAGCCGGTTGCCGGGCGAACCGGTGACTGACCCGCACCAGTCGCCAGACGATGTCCAGCTCCGCGTGATCGCGCGGCCCGTAGATCATCACCAGCGTCCCGGGCAGGTACCCCTGCCGAGCCATCGGATGCGGTTCCGCCCAGCCCTGCCGGACGGCCTCGGCGACAACGCCTTTCGGCAGGCACATGTGCAGACTGCCGTCGCCGTGCCCGTGCAGGTGGGCGAATTCGGTGCCGACGAGATACGCCTCGGCGGGCCCGTGGGCGATCGTCGGCCGCAGGTGCAGGGCGCGGGTGTCGGGCACAGACACCCCGCTGCGACCGGGCAGGACGCCGTCGAGCGTGGTCATCCGCGACCACAGTTCCTCTTGCAGCTCGGGTGGCGCGGTCTGGCTGAGCTGCTGGTGCGGATTGTGTTCCCGGGTGCGCGGCCGGTCGCCGGAGCGAGGCGGCAGCTCCAGGCGCCCGTCCGGTGTTGTCGTCGTCATGACTGTGCTCCCTTCGGATTTCGCATTCTGGCGACCCTTGGGACCACGTTACTTTCCAAAGTATAGTAGTAACCAAGGGGAAAGTGACTTACCCGGGAGGATGTATGACCGCCGGGCCCGAGACGCCCATCGATCCCTGTCCGATCACGCCGGTCATCGACCTGGTGTTCGGCCGCTGGTCCACCCAGGTGCTCTGGGTGCTCACCCACGACGGCCGGCTTCGGTTCACCGAACTGCAACAGCGCATCCCCGGCCTGACGCCCAAGGTCCTCACCCAGCGCCTGCGTCAGCTGGAACGCGACGGCCTGGTCGCGCGCACCTACCACCCAGAGGTGCCGCCCCGGGTCGAATACGAGGCGACCGCGCTGGCCAGGACGCTGACGCCGGTGTTCGGCAGCATCGTGGACTGGTCCGCCGAACACCTCGGCGAGGTTCTCGCGGCCCGCGCCGCCTACGACGCGGGGGAGCGCGCGAGCTGACCCGTGGCCACGGGACCCGAGATCATCGGGCGGACGCTGGATGCGACGCCGACGTGATCAGGCATCCGGCCAGCTCGCGCGGCATCGTGATCATGCAGTCGTGCCCGGTGGGTAGCACGTGGAGGCGGTCGGCGGGCAGGTCCGCGGGCGGCAGGGTGCGCGGCATGGCCGCGCGCATCGCCTTGAAGTCCTCGCCGCCTTCGCTGCAGTGCACGTGCGTCACCGGAATCGCCTCCAGCGCTTCCGGATTCGTCAATCGCACGGGCTGCTGGAAGGTCTTCAGCGATTGCGGCGTCTGCATGGACGCCAGCCAGCTGAGATCGGGTTCCTCGGTGACGCCGTACAGTCCGCCGTCGCCGGTCGGTTCGGTTTGCGGCGGCACCCGCCAGCCGTCGCCGGTGGCGGCCGCCGCGGCGGCGAACGCCTGGACCATGCCCGGCATGATGTCGGCCACCGCCTCGCCGTCACGCGGCACGAAGGTGTCGAGGTAGACGAGGCCGGCGATGCGCTCCGGCACGGCGTCGGCCAGGGCGGTGACGACGATGCCCGCATAGCTGTGACCCACCAGGACGATGTCGGTCAGGTCCTCGGCGGTGACCAGGTCGACCAGATCCTGGACATGGGTGTCGAGGCCCACGTCGGCGGTCAGTAGATGCGCGCGGTCGCCGAGGCCGACCAGCGAAGGAGCCAGGACGCGGTGGCCCGCGTCTTCCAGCAGCGGGGTCACCCGCTGCCAGACCCAGCCGCCGTGGAAGGCGCCGTGGATGAGCAGGTAGGTCGACACGATCAGTTCTCCCTGAGTTTCGTCAGTGCCGTGCCGGTTTGGTTCGACGCGGCGGGCGGCACGGGTTCGGGGCGGATGCCGACGCCGATCACCCGGGCGACCAGGCGGGGCAGCCGCGGGAAACGGCGGAGCAGCCGGACCAGCAGCGGGTTGTCGGTCCCCGGGCGTCCCGCGCTGGGGTAGAGGTCGGCCAGCAGGCGCAATTGCGCGAATTGCACCACGCGCATAGGGAACTCGCGGCGGCGCTGGATGGCGCGCAGCTGGGCCGTGGTCGGCGTCGCGCCCGCGGTGAGGATCGGCGCGAGCAGCCGGGCGGCGGCGATCGCATCCTGCACCGCCAGATTGATCCCGACCCCGCCCGCCGGGGACATCGCGTGCGCCGCGTCCCCGATCGCCACCAGCCCCGGCCGGTACCAGCGGCGCAGCCGGTCCACCCGGACGTCGAGCGGCTTCACGTCGTCCCAGCCCAGGATCTCCGCCTCCAGATACGGCGCGAGCACGGGATAGATGGCGGCCAGATCCGCGCGGAACCGTGCGGGCCCCGCCTCCCGGATCGTCGCGAAGCCACCCTTCGGGATCATGTACGCGACCTGGAGATAGTCTCCGCGGTCGATGCAGACGATGAAGAACCCCTTCCCGCTGCGCACGGTGGGCAGCCGTTCGCCCTCCGGCTTGCCGACCCGGAACCAGAGCACGTCCATCGGCGCCGCGCTGGCGGCGACCTCGAGCAGCCCCGACCGGCGCACGATCGAATGCCGCCCGTCGGCCGCGATGACCAGGTCGGCGGTGACCTCCAGCGGTCCGCCGGCCGTCGTGGCGCGGACGCCGGTCACCGCGCCGTCGCGCTGGATCAGTTCGGTGACCTCGGCTTCCTGCACCAGCCGGAAGCCGGGGTAGCGGCGGCCCGCCTCGGCGAGGAAGTTCAGCACATCCCACTGCGGCATGAACGCCACGAACGGGAAAGGTCCGGGCAGGGCACTGAAATCCGCGAACACCACCGGACCGGTCGCGGTCGCCATCGGCAATCGAGGCAGTTCGACGTGCGGCAGCGCGAGGAACTCCTCGGCCAGGCCGAGTTCGTTCATCGCCAGCAGCGTCGAGGTGTGCACGGTGTCGCCGCGAAAATCCCGCAGGAAATCCGGATGCTTCTCCAGCACGAGAACTTCCACGCCGGAGCGGGCCAGCAGCAACCCCGTCATCAGTCCGGCGGGGCCGCCGCCGATCACGCAGACCCGTACCGATTCGGTCCTCACGCCAGGCATGTCGGCACCTGCCCGCCGTTGTAGAGCACCATCTCGTCGAAGATCGCCAGCACGTCCAGCGGTTCACCGGGCGGGCCGCCGGTCAGTTCCGCGTCCGCGCGATAGAGGTTGCCCACCAGCCGCTCCTGGTCGACCAGCTCGGTGAACTCGCCGTGGTCGGCCTCCAGCGCGATCGCCAGCGGCGTCAGCCCGAGCGCGCGTCCCTCCGCGGCCAGCTCCTGCACCCAGCGCAGATACCGCAGCGTCTGGTCGAAGATCTCCGGCCCGGTGACCGGGCCGTGCCCCGCGACCACCGTCTCCGCGCCCAGCGCGGCCAGCCGCCGGACCGCGGTGATCGAACCGCTGACCGAACCCATCAGGCAGAACGGCGCCGCGCCCGCCATCACCAGGTCGCCGGCGAACAGCACGCGTTCCTCGGGCAGCCACGCCACCACGTCGTTGGTGGTGTGCGCGGCGGTCCCGAAGTGGATGAGCTCCACCCGGCGCTCGCCCCGGTGCAGAGTCAGGTGGTAGCTGAACGTGATGCTCGGCAGCGTGACTCGCACGTCACCCCATTCCACGTCCGGCCACAGCTTGGTCAGTGCCAGGCCGGTCTCGATCATCTCCGGCCGGATCCGGTCGTGGCCGACGACGACGGCGGCCGGTCCGAACAGGTGATTGCCGAAATTGTGGTCGCCATGGTGATGGGTGTTCACGATGGTGCGGGCGGGGCCGGTACCGAGCCCGTCGACGAACTCGACGAGGGCGCGGGTGCGTCCCTCGGTCGCCAGCGTGTCGATGACCACCGCGCCGCCCGGCGCGGTCAGCACCCCGGCGTTGCTGACGCACCAGCCGCCGCGGCTGTGCGTGTAGGCGTAGACGCCGTCGGCGAGCTCCTGGACGCGCGGGGCGGCGGCCGTCTCGGTGGCGGTCATGTCGGCGACTTCGTCGTGGCGGCGTAGCGCTCGGCGCACCGCAGCGTGTTGCGGCTGTTGCTGGACAGCGCGTCGGTCAGGTACGCGCGGGCGTCGGCGAGATCGGTGTTCGCGCCGAGGATCTCGCGCGCGGCGGAGGGATTGATCGCGACCGTGTGCCGTGCGGTCACGACCGCGCCGTCGGGTCCGTCCGCGAACTCCCACCCACCGCTGTGGCCGAACAGTATCGCGGGCGGCACCAGCTGCTTGTACTCGATCCGCTCGCCCGGGAAGCACACCCGGATCGACTTGGTGGTGTGCGGAATCCCGCCCGCGGTCACCGTGTCCATCTCCATCAGCTGCACGCCCTCGGCGTCCTCGGTGAGCTCGATGCGGCCGACGTGCGGCACCTGCTCGGGCCACCGTTCGCTGTGGTAGACGAAGTCGTACGCCTCGGCGGCCGAGCAGTTCAGCGTCACCGTGTCCGCGAAGGTGTGGATCACCTCGTCCACCGGGTGACCGAGTTCGGCGATGCGGGCCAGCGCGGCGAGCTCGGTTTCGCTGTTGCGGTCCACCGCCGCGGCCACCTGCCCGGGATCGACCCCGTCCACCACCGTGAAGTGGTGATCCAGGGTGACTTCGGTGCTGCCCGGACCGATCGCACGGAACGACCAGGCGCCGCCCATCGACGCGATCGGCGCCTGGCTGCGCTCCTGCTCGAAGCCGATGCGGCGCTGCCCGGCGTCCAGCACCCGCCGCGACGTCCAGTTCCGCACCGCACCACCGACGGTCGCCCACAGCCGGAAGCGCTCCTCGTCCGGTCCGCGGTGCAGGTGGCGCACCAGCACGCTCGGCTCGAAGATCACCGGCCACCTGGTCACGTCGGCGACCAGGTCGTAGACGACCTCGGGCGCGGCTTGCACCACTGTGGTGTGGGTCATCACTTCGGCGCTCATGCTCTGTCCTCTCCGGCATGAGCGGGGCCCTCCGTGGTCACGCTGCGCTGCCGCCTCCGGGCCTGACCGCTCATGCTGTGTCTGTTGTCGGCATGAGCGGGGCCCTGCGTGGTCACGCTGCGCTGCCGCCTCCGGGCCTGACCGCTCATGCCGTGTCCGATTCCGGCATGAGCGGGGCCCTCCGTGGTTACGCTGCGCTGCCGCCTCCGGGCCTGACCGCTCATGCCGCACCTTGCAGCTGGGTGTTGACGATGTCGACCAGCTCTTGCGGCGTCTTCACCTCGACGAGCTGTTCCTCCGGGATGGTGACGCCGAAGTCGCGCTGGATGCGCGCGGCGGTTTCGATGAGCGCGAGCGAGTCGTAGCCCAGCTCCTCGAATTCCACGGCGGCGATGTCGCCGTCGAGTTCGGCGAGGTCCTCGCCGCCCGCGCAGTCCACGAGAATCCGGCGTAGTTCGGTGATGGTCATGGTCATGAGTCGCTCCTCGGCAGATCTCGGTCGGACACGGCGCGCACGACGACCGCGGAGTTGAAACCCCAGCGTCCGCGAGCCAGGACGAGCGCGCCGCCGACGGTGGCGGTGCGCGGGGCGCCGAGGACCAGGTCGATCCGGCAGTCCTCGGCGAGCGCGGTGGTGCGGGCGGTCGGCGGGATCACCGAGTCCCGCATCGTCAGCAGCGCGGTGACGACGTCGAGCGGGCCCGCGCCGGAGAACAGCCGCCCGGTCAGCGCTTTCGACGCGGTGACCGGAACGCCGCCGGGCCCGAACAGCGCCTCGATGGCGGCGGCTTCGTCGCGGTCGCGGTCGGGGATGCCGGAGGCGTCGGCGAACACCACATCGATGTCGGCCGGTGTCATCCCGGCGTCGGCCAGCGCCAGTTCGGCGGCGCGGCGCAGGCCCGAGGGCCGGCCGGAACCGGGCGGCGGGTCGAAGGTCGAGGCGTAGCCCGCGATCTCGCCGTGCACCTTGGGCACACCGCGGGCGCGCGCGGCGGCGGCGTCCTCGACGACCAGCATGGCACCGCCCTCACCCGGCACGTATCCCGCCGCTGCGGCGTCGAACGGCAGATAGGCGCGGTCGGGGTCGGTCGCGGTGCTCACCCCGCCGCTGGACAGATGCGAGGCCCAGCCCCACGGATCCAGTGCCGAGTCGACGCCTCCGGTGACCACCAGCGGCGTCCCGCGCCGCACGGTGCGCCGCGCGTGGCCGATCGCGTCCAAGCCGCCTGCCTGCTCGGCGACCAAGGCGCTGCTCGGCCCGCGCATGCCGTGCCGGATGGAGATCTGGCCGGTGTTGACCGCGTAGAACCACGCGAAGGACTCGTACACGCTGACGTGCTCGGAACCGAGCGACCACAGCTTGTTGAACTCCCGATGGGTGAATTCGAAACCGCCAGAGGCGTTTCCGGTGACCACGCCCATGTCGTAGTCGGTCATCGTCGTGGTGTCGACCTTGGCGTCGTCCAGCGCCCACTGCGCGGCGACCAGCGCCATTCGCGTGGAGATATCCGTCTGCGGCAGCAGCCGGCTCGGCAGGTGTTCACCGGCGTCGAAATCGGTCACCTGGCCGGCCAGGCGGGCCGCCGAACGGGAAGCGTCGAATCGGGTGAGCGGCGCGATCCCGCCGCGGCCGGCCAGCACGGCGTCCCAGAAACGTTCCACGCCGGCACCGTTCGGCGCGAGCACGCCCATTCCGGTCACGAGGATCATGCCGCCACCGCTTCCGCCTTGCGCAGCACCATCGCGCTCTGGAAGCCGCCGAACCCGCTGCCTACGGTGAGCACGGTGTCCATCCGATGGTCGCGGGCGACCAGCGGCACGTAGTCCAGATCGCATTCGGGGTCGGGTTCGTGCAGGTTCGCCGTCGGCGGCACCACTTGGTACTCCAGCGCCAGCAGTGAGGCGGCTATCTCGACCGAGCCGATCGCCCCGAGCGAGTGTCCGACCATCGACTTGATCGAACTCATCGGCGTGGCGTAGGCGTGTGCGCCGAGACTGCGCTTCACCGCGGCGGTCTCGTGCCGGTCGTTCTGCCTGGTACCGGAGCCGTGCGCGTTGATGTAGTCCACGCCGGTCGGGTCGATCCTGGATTCGTCGAGCGCCACCCGGATCGCCTCGGCCATCTCGCGGCCGTCCGCTTTGAGCCCCGTCATGTGGTAGGCGTTGCACCGGGTCGCGTAGCCGGTGATCTCGGCGTAGACGTGCGCACCCCGCTTGCGCGCGCTCTCGTACTCCTCCAGCACGAACATCGCGGCGCCCTCGGCGAGCACGAACCCGTTGCGCGAGTTGTCGAACGGCCGTGAGGCGACCTCCGCCTCGTCGTTGCGCGGCGTCGTCGCCTTGATCGCGTCGAAGCAGGCCACCACGATCGGCGTGATGGGCGTGTCGGACGCCCCCGCCACCATGACGTCGGCGGAGCCCTCGCGGATCAGCTGCACCGCGTGGCCCACCGAGTCCAGACCCGACGTGCACCCGTTGGAGACCATCGCCACGGGTCCCTCGGCGCCCACGCTCCAGGCCACTTCCGCGGGCATCACGCTGGGGATCATGTAGTCGAACATGTGCGGGGAGAGATACGTCTCGTCGACCAGCCAGTTCTTCCCGGAGTCCGACAGCACCAAGTACTCGCGCTCCAGGCTGGTGGCCGCAGCGACCGCACTACCGAGGCTCACGCCGAGCCGGTGCGGATCGACCGCCGCGAGGTCGAGCCCGCTGTCGGCCACCGCCTCCCGCGCGCAGACCACGGCGAACTGCACCGCGCGGTCCATGCGCCGAATCTCCCTGGGGGACAGACCCTCCCGCGCCGGGTCGAAGTCCGCCTCGCCGGCCACCTGGGACCGGTAGGGCGAGGCGTCGAAGAACGAGATCCGCCGCGTCGCGGTGCGGCCCTCGGACAGCAGCTTCCAGAACTCGTCCTTGCCCGACCCGCCGGGCGCGCGGACGCCGAGCCCGGTGACGACAACGCGGCGGCTCATCGCGGACCACCGGATGCATTGGTGTTCATGGCGTTCTCCCTTCGATGGTGCGATCGAGCATCGGGGACGACCCTCGAACCTCGCTCGAGCGAGCGGGTCGAGTTGTTCTCGAGCGGCGCGGCGCAGGCTGACGCTGTGATCGCCCGGCCGGCGCCGTCCGGACCGATCACCCGTTCCCGAGCACAGGAGACACGCGTGATGAAGTCACCACACGGCCAGGACGGCGCCGCGGACTGGGTGCTCTGCCCGGCCTGCCTGATCCCGCTGTACGGCAAGCGGTTCGCCCGCGATCTCGGTGTCTGCGGCGAGTGCGGCAGGCACACCCCGATCACCGCGCGGCAGCGCATCGAGCAACTCGCCGACGACGGACGCTTCGAGCCGCTGCCGATCGCCGCCACCGACGACGACCCGCTGACCTTCACCGACACCAAGTCCTATCCGGACCGGCTGGCGGCCGCCCGCGCCCGCACCGGCATGCACGACGCGGTGCTGTGCGCGCAGGCCGCGATCGAGGGCAGGCCGGTGCTGATCGCCGCCATGGACTTCCGTTTCCTGGGCGGCAGCCTCGGCACCGCGGTGGGCGAGATGATCACCGCCGCCGCCGAGACCGCGCTGGCGCGGCGTCTTCCGCTGATCGTCGTCACCGCGTCGGGCGGCGCGCGGATGCAGGAGGGCCCGCTGTCGCTGATGCAGATGGCCAAGACCAGCGCGGCCCTGGAGCAACTGGACCGGGCGGGCATCCTCACCGTCAGCCTGATCACCGACCCCACCTACGGCGGCGTGGCGGCCTCCTTCGCCACCCTCGCCGACGTGCTGATCGCCGAGCCGGGCGCGCGCCTCGGCTTCGCCGGACGCCGGGTGATCGAGCAGACCATCCGGCAGCAATTGCCGCCGAAGTTCCAGACCGCCGAATTCCTGCTGGAACGTGGGCTCATCGACATGATCGTGCCCCGCGCGGGCCTGCGCCAGGCGCTCGGCGCGCTGCTGCGGGCCGCGGGACCGGTCGATCCCGCCGGGACCTTCGTCCCCGCGGACGCCGGAGCGATCACCGATCCGGACCGCATCCCCGCGACCGATCCCTGGACGCAGGTGCGCCGGGCCCGCTCTCCGCAGCGGCCGACCGCGCTCGACTATTTCGCCCTCGCTTTCGACGAGTTCCGCGAACTGCGCGGCGACCGGGTCTCGGGCGACTGCGCCGCCGTGGTGGGCGGAACGGCGTGGCTCGGCGGGCGCCCGGTGATGGTGATCGGCCACCAGAAGGGCCACGATCCGAAGGAGTTGATGGAGCGCAACTTCGGCATGCCGACCCCGGCCGGCTATCGCAAGGCGGCACGGCTCATGCGGCTGGCCGAGAAGCTCGGGTTGCCGATCGTCACCTTGATCGACACGCCCGGCGCGTACCCGGGCGCCACCGCCGAGGAGCAGGGGCAGGCGATCGTCATCGCGGAGAACATCCGGTTGATGTCCGCGCTGCGGGTGCCGGTGGTCAGCGTGGTGATCGGCGAGGGCGGCAGCGGCGGAGCCCTGGCGCTCGGCGTCGCCAACCGGGTGCTGATGTTCGCCAACGGCACGTACTCGGTGATCAGCCCGGAGGGCTGCGCGGCGATCGTGTGGAACGACCCGGCCGCCGCGCCCGAGGCCGCCGCCGCGCTGGCGCTCACCGCGCGGGACCTGCTGCGTCTCGGAGTGGTCGACGCGGTGCTGCCCGAGCCGGGCGACGACGTGGGCGCCGCGCCGATGGCCGCGGCCGAGCAGCTGCGCCGCGCCCTGGCCGCGACCCTCGGTGAGCTCGCCGAGCGCGGCGGCGCGGAGCTGGCCGAGGAGCGCCGCGCTCGTTTCCGGCGCTTCGGCGCGCGGCAGCAGGTCCTGGTCCGGTCGGTCGCGTGAGGGTGGCGGAATGTTCGAAAAGATCCTGATCGCCAACCGCGGCGAGATCGCGCTGCGCGTCGCGCGCACCTGCCGTGAACTCGGCGTGCGCACGGTGGCGGTGCACTCGGTCGCCGACGCCGAGTCGGCGGTGGTCCGCTTCGCCGACGAGGCGGTGCAGATCGGCCCGTCCGCGGCCAAGCGCAGTTACCTGAACGCCGCGGCGATCCTGGCCGCCGCCGAGCTCACCGGCGCGGACGCGATTCATCCCGGATACGGATTCCTCTCGGAGTCACCGGATTTCGCCGACGCGTGCCGTGCGGCGGGCATAACGCTGATCGGCCCGCCCGCCGACGTGATGGCCCAGTTGGGCGACAAACAGTCGGCGCGCACGCTGATGGCGAAGGCGGGACTGCCGCTACTGCCGGGCAGCCTCGATCCGCTCGAGCTCGACGAGGCGCACGCGCTCGCGGATTCGATCGGCTTCCCGGTGATCATCAAGGCGGCCGCGGGCGGCGGCGGGCGCGGCATGCAGGTGGTGCACGCGAGCGCGGCGTTCCCGCGCGCCTATCAGGAGACCAGGGCGACGGCGCGGATGCTGTTCGGCGACAGCCGGGTGTACCTGGAGAAATATCTCGCCGCGGCCAGGCACGTCGAGATCCAGGTGCTGTGCGACGGACACGGCACGGGCGTGCACCTGGGCGAACGCGATTGCTCGGTGCAGCGCAGGCATCAGAAATTGATCGAGGAATCACCGGCTCCGCTGCTGCCCGAAGGGCTTGCCGCGCGAATGGGCGCATCCGCTGTGCACGGTGTGCTGGAGGCCGGCTATGTCGGCGCCGGAACCGTGGAATTCTTGGTCGACCGGGACGGTAACCACTATTTCATGGAGGTGAACTGCCGTATTCAAGTGGAACATCCGGTCACGGAAATGGTGACCGGCATAGATTTGATCGCCGAACAGATCCGTATCGCGGCGGGGCAACCTCTCGGCATTACGCAAGAAGACATCATTGCACACGGCGCGGCGATCGAATGCCGCATCAATGCCGAAGATCCCGCCGCAGAGTTCGCGCCCGCCCCGGGAATCCTGGCGGAATTCACCCCGCCAGGCGGGCCGTTCGTGCGCGTCGACACCCACGCGCACGCCGGTTATTCGATACCTCCGCACTATGATTCGCTGCTGGCCAAACTGGTGGTGTGGGCGCCGGACCGCGATCGGGCGCTCGCCCGGATGCGGCGGGCACTGGAGGAATTCCGGATCTCCGGCGCCCGCGTCGCGACCACCCGGGATTTCCTGCGCGAGGTGCTCGACCATCCGGCCATGCGCGCCGCGACGCACACCACCGGGTTGGTCGATGAACTCCTCGGACGGGAGTGAGCCCGCGGCCCGTGCGCCCGGCCGCCCCGCATTTCGGAGCCGGTCAGGCGGGCTCGGCGGCCGCCGCGCTGAATTCGGGCGAGTGCCACCCGATCAGGTAACGGGCGTGGCGGCTGTTGAGCATCGCGCTCACCGAGACGTCGGAGGCGGCCAGGATGTCCCGGTGCAGTTTCTGCAGCTTCTGGCACGGGTCGAGCCCCAGTTCGGCCTGCATGGACTTGCTGAACCGCTGATACGAGGTCAGGGCGCGGTCGCGCCGGCCCGACCGGCACAAGGCGAACATGTAGTACGCCTGGAGTCGCTCGTGCAGCGGATGCTGCATGGTCAGCCGCGCGAGATCGGGACACACCTCGCGGTGCCTGCCCAGCCGCAACTCCGCCTCCACGCGCAGTTCGATGTTGGTCAGCCGCAGGTGGTCCAGATGCGAGATCTCGGCGGCGAGCGGAATGCCGCCCTCCACGTCGACCAGCGCCGGACCGCTCCACAGCGCCTCCGCGGCGCTGAACAGATCCACCGCCCGCTGGTCGTCGCCGGTCTTGGCGGCGCACCGGGCGGCCTCGGACATGGACTGGTAATCGCGGAGATCGAACACGCAGTCCTTGACGTCGAAGGAATAGCCTTTGCTGCGCGTGCGCAGAAAGCGCTCGGCCACCTCGGCCTGCCCCACCCCGAGTCGCTCCGCTATCTTCTTGCGAATTCCGAGTACATAGGTCTGCACGACGGTCACCGCGCTGCGCGGCGGATCGTCGTTCCACAGTTCTTCGATGAGGGTCGTGACCGGAACAACGGTGTCGTGCCGGACCAACAGTAGGGCCAGCAACTGCCGCTGCTTCTGCGCAGTCGGCGTCGCGTTGTGATTGTTCAGAGCAAGCGTCAACGGGCCTAACACGCGAGCGCAAACTGGATACTTCACTGGGAACTCTCCTACGGGCGACTATCCCCCCGACCGACGTGAGATTCTCGATTCCCACCGCGCTGTAGGCACCGTCCACAGTAGCGAGAAATCGGTATCGCCGCCATGAATCCTGGGTAATATCGGAGTTAATTCCATGCGGTGGTTATTCGAATTCTCCTCGAGTGCAAGGAGATTCGCCCGTTATTTGCGCCCCGGTCAGTCGCGGCGAATTCGTAGGATGTTGTCCTTTCGCGTGCCCGGTTGCCCTTCGGGGCCCGGATGCTCGCGCTCGACGACCTCCTCGACTTCCACCCGCCATTCGGTCGGGTCGAGCGCGAGATCGGCACGCACCTCGGCGGTGGTCGGAAAGTGTACGTCGGCGGGTGGTTCCGCGACCCAGGTCGGCCATTCCGCATGCCCGACGATCAGCAACAGCCCGCCGGGCGCCACCGCCTCGGCGGCCCGGCGCAGGATCCGCGTCCGTTCGCCGTCCCGGGCGAGCGGCGAGTGCAGAAATTGCGCCGAGACGAGGTCGAATCGTCCGGCCGGGAAGGTGTGGTCGAGATCGTGCCGCTGCCAATCTATTTCGCCGGAAAGTTCCTGTCGTTCGGCGTGGGCCCTGGCGCGAGCCAGCGCGGTCTCCGAGACGTCCACCGCCGTGACCCGCCAGCCGCGTTCGGCCAGCCAGATCGCGTCGGCGCCCTCGGCGCAGCCCAGGTCCAGTGCCCGGCCCGGCGCGACCGCTTCGATTTCCCGCACCAGCAGGAAGTTCGGCCGGCCCGACCAGACCTGCTCGCGCTCCTGGTAGAAGGACTCCCAGTATTCGACCGTCGTGGGCGTCGTCCGATCGGCGTGGTGGTGTGTGGCGCTCATGTGTCCCACCATCCATCGACTTGGCCGGATCGGCAAATATCGTTGCCGATCCGGCAACCGCACCGGCGTCGGTGCTCGTCCCGCGCGGCCCCTACCCGCCCGCGCGCGGGTCAGCAGTCGTCGAGCGGGTCGCGCAGGATCATGCCCTCGGCGGCGCGCAGGCGCGTGGTCATGGTCGTCAGCAGATCGACGGAATCCTCGGAGAGGCCGATGGCCGTGTGTAGCAGCCTGCGCAACCGCGGGCTGGTGAGCCGGTCGGCCACGGTGCTGTCGTGCTCGGTCGGTTCGGCGTCGAGCTGTCGGTCGAGATTCACGGGAAGGTACTCACAATCGGTCATCGGGCCCCCAGAAACCATTGTCGATGCGCCGTCCGCACCCGGAACGACGCGTGGGCACGGGCGGGATCGTTCCGGGGCGCAGCGTACATCGCGCACAATTGGTCGCTGGACCGGGTCGGAATGGTTACAGGTGGCCTCCGTGCCGCAGTCGGGTCGGTTCGTCCGTGCCGTGGCCGTGCCCGCTCCGGTGCCGAGACCGCACTCATTGTTCCACTCTCCCTGCGGAATTCGGAAAAGGACCCCGTCGGCGTAGGTCGCGGACGCGCGGTCCACCGCTGTGCGCGCCGAAATGTATCACCGCCGGCCCGTCCCCAGCTCTGGGAAATCGCCCGCCGACGGCCCGGCCCACCGGAAAAACGCGAGCTCACGTCGGCCGCGCATGACACGATGGTGGCGGCCGAAGCAGGGACCGACCGAGGAGAGGCCAGTCATGGGAAACCTCGACGACCGGGTAGCCGTGATCACCGGTGGTGCCCGCGGACAGGGGCGCGCGCATGCCGTGGCGCTGGCGAACGCGGGTGCGGACATCGTGGTGTGCGATATCGCCGCACCCCTGCCCGGTCTTCCCTACGAGTTGAGCACTCCCGACGACCTGGCCGAGACCGCCGCCCTCGTCGAGCGGACCGGCCGCCGCTGCGTCGCCGTCCAGGCCGACGTGCGCAGCCTGGAGCAGATGCGGATGGTCGCCGAGCGCGCGCTCGAGGAATTCGACCGCATCGACATCCTCATCGCCAACGCGGGCATCGCGTCCAACTCGCCCGTCGCCGAGATGGACGAGCAGTTGTGGCGGGACATGATCGACACCAACCTGACCGGCGTCTTCCACAGCTTCCGTGCGGTCGTGCCGCACATGATCGAACGCCGCTGGGGCCGTGTGGTGGCCACCTCGTCCATCGTGGCGAAGATGGGCGTGCGCAACGCGGCCCATTACGCCGCGAGCAAATGGGGTGTGCTCGGCTTGGTGAAGTCGCTGTCGCTGGAGGTGGCCGAGTATGGGATCACCGTGAACGCCCTGCTGCCGTCCGGCGTGGACACCGACATGATCCAGAATCCGGCGACTTGGCGGCTCATGGTGCCGGACAAGGAGAACCCGACCAAGGAGGACTGGATGGCGATCATCGAATCCGGCCCGCCGAACGGCGATCTCATCCAGCCCGCCGAGGTGGCCGAGGCGGTGTTGCTGCTGGTCTCCGAGCACGGCCGCCATTTCAACGGAGAGGCTGTCACCATCTCCTGCGGCGGGAGCGCCGGCACGTCCTAGAGCCGCGAGTCATGGCCCGGAAAGCGCGGTCGCCGAACGCGGTTCGCGCCTGTACAGACCTGCGGCACCGTGCTTCACTGGAAGCGCAACGTCTGTGCACTGCCAGCTTCCGGCCAGGAGTCAGCGCATGTCACGTCACGCCGAATGGGCTGTTCCGCTGCAGTTTTCGGTGTGCCGCCCGCGGCGCGACGTCACCATGCTGATGATCGCGGGCGATATCGATGCGGCGACCGCGCCGAGCTTCCGTGCCGAACTCTCGTGCGCATACGTGCGCCACGCGGCCACGCTCGTGCTCGACCTCTCTCCGGTCACCTTCCTCGCGGCGGCGGGCTTGAGCGTTCTGGTCGAGGCGCAGGCCGAAGCCACGCGCGCACGCCGCCGGATGCTGCTGATCACCACCGTGCGACCGGTGGACCGCGCCATCGACGTCACCGGCCTCGCCGACCGGTTCCAACGGGTGGCCTCACTCGACGCCGCCCTCGTGGTTCTGGGACCCGGCTACGACGAGACCGCCTGACCCGGGGGTCCTTCCCGACGTGCCGTGCCAGGAGTCGGCGATACGGAAGGCGCAGGGGCTCACAGCGACTGTCCGGTCCGTCAGGGTCGGCGGGCCGAGTGCCGAAGGGAGCGCCTCAGCGGGGAGGCAGAACGCTACGCACGAGACCGGCGGCGACCGGTGCCGCGAACCGTCCGATGGACTGCCGCACGTCGGTGACCCCGCCGAGTGCTTACGTCACGCGTCCGGTGCGACCGGTGCCGCGAACCGTCGGATCGACCGCCGCACGTCGGTGAACCAGCAGAACGCTACGGCGACCCGGTGGACCGCCGTAGCGCCTGGGTTCGCCGCCGCGCCGGAGCGAGGCGGCGTCCCGAGGGTCAGTGGCGACGCGATTCGATCGCCTCGCGGGCCGCGTGTGCCGTCTGTGCTCCACGCTCGCGGGCCAGCTGCGCGGTGTGCGCGCCGCGTTCCCGCGCGGCGTCGGCGATCTCCGGTCCGCGCTCTTTGGCGATCTCCGCCCATTCGGTCCCGCGCTGCTTGGCCAGATCCGCGAGTTGTGCACTCCGCTCTTTGGCGATTTCGGCCCACTCCGCGCCGCGCTCTTTAGCGATCTCAGCCAACTCCGCGCCGCGTTCCTTGGCGACTTCGGCCCAGTCGCTGCCGCGCTCTTTGGCGACTTCGGCCCAGTCGCTGCCGCGCTCTTTGGCGATCTCGGCCCACTCCGACCCGTGTGCCTTGGCGGTCTCGGCCAGGTCGCCGCCGTGTTCCTTGGCCGCTTCCGCCCACCCCGGGCCGTGACGCTGGGCCGATTCGGCGAGCTCGGAGCCCTTGCTCGCGGCCACCGCGCCGAGCGCGCGCGCTCGCTCGGCGGCCTCGTGCGCGTGCTTGCGCAACCCCGCGCCGGTGTTGGTGTCCGAGGCAGCGCCGAACGGCAGCGCGGCGGTGACCGCGGCGGCGGCGTCGCGTGCGGCCCGGCGGCCGCGCCAGCCCAGCGACGGCTTGCCCTCGGTGTCGGCCGCGGCGATCATCAGGCCGCCGAGCAGCCCGAGATCCTTGAGGAACGCGTTCCGCTTCGCCGACTTGCGGGCGGGGTCCTGTTCGTTCCAGAAGTCCTGCTCGGTGACGGCCGCGGGCACGACGGTCGCCGCGAGCACCAGGGCGGCCAGGCGCGGCGCCTTTCCCAGGGCCAGCAGGACACCGCCGCTCACCTGGGCGAGGGCGTTGACCTGCACGACGGTCGTGGGATTCGACGGCAACTTCGTGGCGATTTCTTCGGGGAGCTGCCGGTGCCCCCGTTCCAGTAGTGCGTTCGCGGCCTTGACCCGCTCGTCCGGGCGCCGCAGCGTATCGACCCCGTCCACTACGAACGCGGTGGCCAGTAGCGGCCGGGCGAGTCGGCGCAACAACATGACAGAACCCCTTCCCTTGATGTCGTCATGTTTCGGATTCCCGCGCGATTCGTGACCAAACAAGCCGGTCCGCCGCCGTGTGAAAGCCACCTCATCCGGGTAACAGCTAATGGAGAGAGATCGATCCAGGGGGAAAGGCACCGCGGCCCGCACCGGCCTGCGCTCTCGCCTCCCGCCCTGTCCCGCCGGAAGGTATCTGCTGTGAACACCCGTACGGCCACAACGGCTTTCGACGCCGTCGTCGCCGAGTTGCCCGCCGCGCCGACCTGCACGTTCCGGTTCGATTCGGTGCCCTGCCGTCATCGCGCGGAATGGTTCATCCGTAAACGATCCTGCTGCCACCCTGCGGGCGTGGATTTCCTGTGCGAAACCTGCCATACCCGCATCCACTGGATGCTCGATATCGGCGTGGTGTTCGAATGCACCGGCTGCGGCGTGCACTCGGCCAGTTTCGCCGAGCTCTGCCCGACCGCGGCTCCGCTGTGAGGGCGGTTCAGTGGCCGCCGGACTGCTTCGGCACGAGCACGTCCGTGGCGGCGAGAAAATCGGTGATGATCGACGTGACCCGCTCGGGGGCCTCCACCATCGGAAGATGACCGCAGTCCGGGAGTTCCACCGCCGTATGCGGGCGCAGCCTGCGGTTGAGCCGCCCGCCCGCCTTCGCCGACAGAATGCGATTGCGCCGCCCCCAGATGGTGCAGATCGGCGGGAATCCTTCGGGCGGATCGAACGTGTCCAGCGTGCGGTAGGACGGGAAATCCTGCACCAGGCCGTGCAGGGCTTGCAGCCTGCCCCGATCGGTCCAGTGCGCCCGCACGCGCGGCTCGTGCTGGTTCTTGCGGGCCCGTCCGCGGGGGCCGAGCTGATTGCCGACGATCAGGGAGACGACCGGGCTCGGCAGCGTGATCCGGCGGGCCAGCGGCGCCAGCGGCAGCCGCGCGTCCAGCCAGGCCAGGCCCGCCGACTGCCCGGAGCTGACGGTGTCCAGCGTGAGTGGATTGAGCAGCACGAGCGCGCGCACCCGCGGCGCGTGGCCCATGGCGTAGCGCAGCGAGGTGGCGCTGCCGAGGCAGTTGCCGATCAGCACCACGTCGGTGAGGCGGTATGCGTCGAGGAACGCGGTGAGCATGTCGACGTAATCGGTGAGGCGGTAGCCCGTGGCGGGCTGGTCGGATTGCCCGTAGCCGGGCAGATCGAGCGCGTAGACCTCGTGGTCGTCCCGTAACGCGGCGACCTGGTCGTCCCAGATGCGGCGTTGCGTGCCGGCGTTGTGCAGGAACACGACCGGGGATCCGCTGCCGGTGCGGTCGAAGACCACGGCCCTGCCCCGATGTTGGAAAACGTCCACGCCGACTCCTACGAACCGTCGGCGAGCGAGCCGGCGATATCCCGCGATTCTACGTGGCCGTCCGCCCGGGCAGGGCCGATCGGATCAGCGGACCGCGGTCGCCGCGCGAAGGAACCGGCCGGTCCGGCGGCTGCCGAGCGCCGGGGCGGGAGTGCCGTCGCCGAAGACCGGCACCCCGCCGACGAACACCGCGGTGACCGCTTCGTCGTTGCGATTCACCATGCGCGGCAGGTTGTCGAACGGGGCGATCGGGGATTCGTGATAGGCGTCGAGCGAGTCGTCCAGGCGGGCCGGGTCCAGCACCACGGCATCGGCTCGGTCGCCCACCCGCAGGTGCCCGGCGTCCAGGCCGTACCAGTCCGCGAGTTCGCCGGTGAGCCGGTGCACCGCCTGTTCCACCGAGAGGAACGGACGACCGGCATCCGCGGCGTCGCGCACCCGGCGCAGGAAGCGGAGCCCGAAGTTGTAGAACGCCATGTTGCGCAGGTGCGCCCCCGCGTCGGAGAAGCCCAGCTGCACGCCGGGGTCGGCGGCGAGCCGATCGAGGACCGCGGGTCGATGATTGGAAATCGTTGTCCGCCAACGGACCTTGTTGCCGTGCTCCACCACCAGATCGAGGAAGGCGTCCACCGGATGCGCGCCGCCGCGGTCCAGGCCCACTTGACCGAAGGTCTTGCCGATCACCGCTGGGTCGGGGCATTCGACGATCCGCGCGTCGAAGAAGTCGCGGTGCCAGACCCGTGGACCGAATTTCTTGTCGTAGTCCGCGCGGAAGCGGCGCCGATAGCGTTCGTCGCGCAGCAGTTCGCGGCGTCGGTCCACCTGATCGGCCAGGTGCAGCGCCTCGGCGCCGGAGCCGAACTCTTCGAAGACCACCAGGTCGATGCCGTCGGCGTAGACCTCGAAGGGCACCGGAAGATGCTGCCAGCGGAAGTCGGCGCCGAGCGCGTTCAGGACCCGCGCGATCAGCGGAAACACGTGCACCACACCGGGAATCGCTTTGATGTCGGCGGCCGAGAGCAGGCTGACCTTCAGCGGCCTGCGGAACAGGCCGAGGCTGCCTGCCGCCATCGTGACCAGGCTGTGCGGCCGGGATACGTCGGGTCCGCCCTGCAACGCCCCGCCGCGCCGGCGCAGCACGGAATTGAGCCGGCGCCGTTCCCTGGCCGTCGCGTAGGTGGACGGCAGTGTGCGGGAGCGGCACACCTGGCCGTCCAGTTTGTCGAACAACAGTTGCTGGGAGGACATGCCGACGAACCCCGCGTCCAGCGCCTCGGTCAGTTTCGCTTCCATCCCGGCCAGTTCGGCGGTGTCGGGACGGACATCCTTGCGCGTCGCGCGGTCCAGGCCCATTTCGGCGGCGCGGATGTCGGAGTGCCCGATGAACGCGGCGACGTTCGGGCCCAACGGCAGTCGCTCCAGCGCGTCCGCGTACTCGTGCGCCGAGCGCCAGGTCTTGTGCTCGCCCACCGCCGCGACGACGTGCTTGCGCGGGATCGCCTCCACCCGCGCGAACAGGTCGCCCGCGTCGGAGGCGTCGACGTGCACGGTGGACAACGAGCACGAGCCGAGCAGCACCGTGGTGATGCCGTGGCGGACCGATTCGGTCAGCGCCGGATGTTGCAGCACCTCCACGTCGTAATGGGTGTGGATGTCGAGCATGCCCGGGATCACCCACTTCCCGGTGGCATCCACGACATTCGGACAGGCGGGGTCGTCGATGGGCTCCGCCGAGATGGTCGTGATCCGCCCGTCGTGGATGCCGAGGTGGCGGATCGCGGACGGCGCGCCGGTGCCGTCGAACCAGCGGCCGTTCGCGATGATCGTGTCGTACATGGGTCTACACCTCGAGATCGGCCCGCACGACCTTGCCGGTCGCATTGCGCGGGAGGGCGGTGGTGGTGAGCCGCCAGCGGGCGGGCACCTTGTAGTAGGCGAGCCGCTCGGCGGTGAACGCGCGCAGCTCCGCTTCGCTGGTGGCCGTGCCGCTTTCGACCACCACCAGGGCGGCGACCTGCTGGCCGAGGTCGGCGTCGGGCACGCCGAGGACCGCGCATTCGCGCACCGCGGGATGCTCCTCGAGGCACTGCTCGATCTCGGTGGGGTAGACGTTCTCCCCACCGCGCAGGATGAGATCCGAGCGGCGCCCGGACAAACGCAGTCGCCCGTCCTCCAGCACCCCGATGTCGCCGGTGCGCAGCCAGCGGTCCGGGGTGATCGCCGCGGCGGTGGCGGCATCGTCCTGCCAGTACCCGAGCATCACATACGGGCTGCGCACCCAGATCTCGCCTTCGGCGCCGTCGGGGACCGCGTTGCCCGCGCTGTCGCGGATCTCCAGCGTGACCCCGACGACCGGGCGTCCCACGGTGTCCGGGAACGCCGCCAGCTCGGCCGGGCTCGCCAGCGTCGCGGCGGTGCTGCATTCGGTGAGACCGTAGCTGGTGACCAGCGCGTTGCGCGCGACGGGCAGCTGATCGCGCAACTTCTGTTGCAGCGCGGCCGAGGACGGCGCCGAGTTCAGCGAGAAGGCGGCCAGCGAGGACAGGTCGTAGCCGGACAGGTCCAGTTCGAGCATCCTGGTCGCCATGGTCGGCATCGCGCCCCAGTTGGTGACGCGTTCGGCCTCGATCAAACGCAGCACCCGATCGGCGTCGAACGACCCCTGGTGGATCACCGCCGCGTCGCCGGTGACCAACCGGGGGACCACGAGGTTGTGCAGGCTGGCGATATGGAACAGCGGTGAGGTGAGCAGGAAGCGTCGCCCGCTGGGCAGTTCGGTCGCCCCGGTCAGCGCGGCGGCCAGTGCGTCGTTGAACACGTGATAGTCGGTGACGGCCACCAGATTCCGGTGGGAGTGCACCGCCCCCTTGGGCCGTCCGCTGGTGCCGCTGGTGTACAGGATCACCGCGGGATCGTCTTCGTCGATCTCGGCGTAGGGCAGCTCGTCGGTCCGGTATTCGGTGATGAGCGCGGATACGTCGTGCTCCATCGTGAGGACCGGGATCCGGATGTCCAGCTCCGCCACCAGCGCGGCGCGTTTGGCGTCGACGACGAGCACGGCCGGTGCGGTGTGCTCGACGCCGTAAGCGATCTCGCGCGGCGCCCACCACGCGTTGTAGCCCACCGCGATCGCGCCGAGCGCTTGGGCCGCCCAGAACGTGAGCACCCATTCGGGTGTGTTCGCCGCGAGAATGCCGACCCGGTCGCCCTTGCGGACTCCGCATCGGTCACGCAGGGCCGTGGCCAGTGCCGCGACCGCGGCGGCGTGCTCGGCGAAGGACATCTTGCGCTCGGCGGTGACCAGGTAGTCCCGGTCGCCGTGCTCGGCCGCGGCGACGAGCATCTCGCGCAGCGAGGACTTGCGGTGGCGCACCACCGGCATGGGCGCGCCGAGCACGTCCTCGACCACCATCTCGAATCGGCCGCCGGGTCCGGTGAGCCGGGCCGCGGCTTCCGCCACGTACGCCTGCGGGTCGAAGGGTTTCGTCATATCGGGTACTTCCTCGTCACTGCGCGGGGTCGATTCATCACGGTTCCGGGACCAGGACCGCGCGGCCGGTGATCAGGCCGCGTTCCAGCCGGTCGAGGGCGGCGCGGCCCTCGGCCAGCGGATAACGCTCCACCTCGACGCGGAGCTTTCCCGCCGCGGCCAGCGCCACGGAGTCGATCAGGTCGGACTTGGTGCCGCCGTAGGACTTGCGCACCGACGCGCCCCACGGCCAGCCCGCGCCACCGGCCGGCGCCGCCGTGATCTCCGGCGCGCCGCCGCCCAGGCCGATCATGCGGTACGCCCCGTTGGGCGCCACCGACTCCACCGCGAGTCGTGCGGTCGCGTCGACGCCGACGAAGTCGAACACCGCGTCCGCGCCGCGGCCCTGGGTCCGGTCGAGGATCTCGCGGGCGGTGTCGTCGCCCGCCAGGAGTCCTTCCGCCGCACCGCAGCGCGCGGCGAGTTCCAGTTTGTCGGTGCTGACGTCCACCGCCAGCACCCGGGCCGCCGTGGTCGCGGCGAGAATCTGCACCGCGACGTGACCGAGCCCGCCGATCCCGATCACCACCGCCACCGATCCCGGCCCGAGCTGCTCGCGCGCGCCGCGGATGGCGTGATAGCTCGACAGCGCGGCGTCGGCCAGCGGCGCGGCTTCGGTGAGATCCAGGTCGCCGATCGGCACGAACGAACTCGCGGGCACCCGGACGTAGTCGGCCATTCCGCCGTCCGGCCCGAGACCGGGGCACGGCGGCATGGCGGTGCGGCCCGCGGCGCGGCAGACGTTCTCGTTACCGCCGGTGCACTCCCGGCAGACCCCGCACGACCAGCACAGATACACGATGCCGCGCTCACCTGCCCGGCGGCCGTCCACCGCGTCGCCGACGGCCTCGATGGTGCCCGCGATCTCGTGGCCGAGGGTCAGCGGCTCCTCGCGCATCCGGAAGGGGATGTGCAGCACGTGCAGGTCGGAATGGCAGATGCCCGCCGCGCCCACGCGCAGCAGCAGGTCGGTGGGTCCGATCCGTGGGATCGGTACTTCGCGCAGTTCCAGCACCCCGGGCGCGGTGAGCTGCAGTGCCCGCATCATCCGCGTACCGCCGCGAACGTCGCGCGCAGGTAGGCGTCGGCGCGGTCGGAGCCGATGAGGCCGGGGGCCATCCGGTTCATGGTGTAGGCGAACGTGGTGCGGTGCTCGAGGTCGTTGACCACCATCGCGCCTCCGTACCCGGCCCACCAGCACACCCGGCCGTCGGGCACTTCCGGGGCGGTCTGCCGCTGCGGCAGACCGTAACCGATGCCGAACCGCAGCGGCACCGCGAGCGCGAGATCCACGCCGTCGGACTGCTGCTGGAAGATCAGGTCGATCGTCTTCTCCGACAGCAGCCGCCGCCCGTCCAGCTCGCCGCCGCAGGACACCAGGGATTGCACCCGCGCCACCGAGCGGGCGTTGCCGTGGCCGTTCACCGCGCCGATCTCGGCCTGCCGCCAGCCCGCGCTCGCGGTCTCGGCGATGTCGAGCAGCGGGCTGGTGAGCGTCTTGACCAGCACGCTGTCCTGGTCGAGGGCGGCCAGGTCGAATTCCGGCACGGCGGGCGGGATCAAGGTGGCGATGCGCCCGTGGTGCTCGGGCGCGGTGCCGATGTGGAAGTCCGCGCCCAGCGGCCCGGCGAGTTCTTCGGCGAAGAACTCGCCCAGCGAGCGTCCGGTGACGCGGCGGACCACCGCGCCGATCAGGTGGCCGTAGGCCAGCGCGTGATACCCCGACGCGGTGCCCGGCTCCCACCACGGCGGTTGGCTCGCGAGGCGGGCGGCGGAGGCTTCCGCGTCGTAGATGTCGGCCAGCTCGATCGGCGGCTGCCAGCCCGAGACTCCGGAGGTGTGCGCGAGAAGATGACGAATCTCGATGTCCCCCTTGCCGTTCGCCGCGAACTCCGGCCAGTACCTGGTGACCTTCGCGTGCACGTCCAGTTCGCCGCGCTCGACCAGCAGCAGCGCGCTCAGCGCGGTCATGGTCTTGGTGAGGGAGAAGACGTTGACCAAGGTGTCCTCGGTCCATGGCGCGGTGCGTCCCGGATCGCGGTAGCCGCCCCAGAGATCGACGACCGGTTCGCCGTCGACCGTGACGCAGATCGACGCGCCCAGTTCGTCCCCGGAGGCGAGCCGGGTCTCCAGTTCCGCTCGGACCTGCTCGAATCGCTCCGCGCAGAATCCCGACGTGGCGGTTCCCGTGGTAGTGGTCATCGCCGCCTCACACGCGTTCGAGCGTGCGGGCCGGAACCGGCAGCGCGTTCCCCGCCGCGGCCGCGCGTTTCGCACCGCGCGCCAATTCCCGCTGCATGTCCCGCACATACGGTTCGAATTCGATCTGGATGGTGTGCCTGGGCGAGTCGTAGTAGCGGCCCGTCCGGGCCGACTCCGCGGACCGGATGGCCGCCCGCATCTCCTCCGCCGACGGCAGGTGATAGCGCCCGGTCAGGTAGGCGGCGACCAGCTTGCTCTGCTGCTCGGCGAAGTTCACCAGCGTGGGCAGCGGCTGAGCCAGACCGAGGAAGAACAGATTGTCGACGCCGGGCTTGATCATCTGCTTGAACAGCGGGAAGCGGTTGTCGGCGTCGGGCAGCAGTTCGGGATCGGAGAAGAACGGGAAGGAGATACGGTAACCGGTGGCGCAGACGATCACGTCCACCTCTTCGACGCTGCCGTCGGCGAAGCGCACCCGCGGCCCCTCCAGCGCGGTGATCGCGGGCTTGAACGTGACGTCGCCGCAGCCCGCGCGATGCAGGAACTCCTCGCTCGCCGAGGGATGCGCCTCGAAGGGCAGATGGTCGGGTTTGGGCAGGCCGTAGTCCTCCATGTTGCCGCGGAACTTCCGGACGAAGCGCTGCTTGAGTTTCAGCCCCAGCTTCGGCGGCATCCAGCGCGGCATCGAACGTTTGTCGCCCACCTTGCCGTTGACGTACTTCGGCAGCACCCACACCCCGCGCCGGGCGGAGACGAAGAGCTTCGCGGCGATGAACCGCTGCGACAGCTCGGAGGCGATGTCCAGGCCCGAGTTGCCCATGCCGACCACCACGACGCGCTTGCCGCGCATGTCGACGGGGTCGAACGGGTCGTTGTAGGCGTGGCTGTGCAGCAGCGTGCCGTCGAATGTCCCGGGATAGTCCGGAAGGCGGGGGTCCCAGTGATGCCCGTTGCAGACCACGAGCGCGTCGTAGTCCTTGGTGCGTCCCTCGCTCGTGGTGATCAGCCAGCGGCCGTCGGCCGCGCGTTCGGCGGCGGTCACCTCGGTGTCGAACACGATCCGGTCGCGGATGCCGAAATGGTCCACGTAGTCGCGGAAGTACTGGAACAGCTGGGAATGGTGCGGGAAGTCCGGCCACTCGTCGGGCGCGGGATAGTCCTCGAAGGCCAAGCGGAACTTGGACGTGTCGATGTGCAGGCTCTGGTAACAAGCCGACATGCCGTTCGGGTTCTTGTAGTACCAGTTGCCCCCTACTTCGTCGGACGCCTCGTAGCAGTCGAAGGGGATGCCGTGGTCGTTCAGGCGTTTGGCGGCGGTGATCCCGGAAGGGCCCGCCCCGATCACGCAGACGCGGGGGAGTGCGGTTGACGTCATTCACTGTCCTCGTGCTGGAGGGCCGTCCTCGACGACGGCCGAACCGTCCGGCGCGGAACCCGCACCGGAGTGACGTAGGCAACAAACTAACACTCACTAGACATACTGTCTAGTGAGTGACGAGCTGTCCATCCAAGCCTTCGATGCGTAGACTCCCTTAACGGAAGCAGCACGTCAGGACGGCTTTTACGAATTCGAGGTACTTGTCCACCATGCGGACGAACGCGAACACGAACCTGCGGGACGAGCAGAAGCAGCAGACCAGGGCCCGGCTGACGGAGGCCGCCAAGGAGCTGTTCGCCGCCCGCGGCTACGCGGCCGTGCGCGTGGACGACATCGCCGCCGCGGTCGGTTGCAGCCGGGCCACGTTCTACCTGCACTTCGCGGGGAAGCAGGAGATCTTGCGCGCGATCGCCGAACAGGGCACCGTGCCCACCGCGCTGCACTTCTATCAGGACCTCGACCGGGTGCTGGAGACCGGTTCGCGCGCCGAGTTCGCGGGCTGGGTGGCCCGAGCGATCGAGTGGTTTCACGAGTACAAGGACCTGCTGCCCGCCTGGGACGAGGCGACCGCACTGGAACCGGAGTTCCGCGAGATCGCGCGCACCGGCATCCTCGCCTTGCCCAACGCGATGACCGCCTATCTCGCCGGGTGGCCCGCCGACCGGCGCGACGAGGCGCGGCTGCGCGTGGAATTGCTTGTCGCTCAACTGGAAAGGTTCTTCACCCGCTGGGCGATGCAGGGCACCATCGACGTCTCGGTGGACCAAGCCGTCGAGGTGCTCACCGACATCTGGTTTCCCGCTCTGCGCGCGCCGACGACGAGCTGATCGCGCCTGGTCGCCCGCTAGGCATCGCTGCGCCTATCCCGCGTGAACCGGTGGCGGCGTGGGAATCGGAGCGGCCGTGCGCTGTCGAAAGGCGATCGCGCCTCAGGTGTTCCGGCGATCATCCTGATCGCGAGCACACCGGCGGCCGACGCGGTGACGACGCTCGTGCCGACGCGGGGACTTCGGGGCTATTGCCAGATATTCGCTGAATGCGCGAACCGAGGTGTCCGCAGGCCGGATTCGACGGTGGCCCGCAAATCTGTCGGCGTCGTGGGGCATCATCTGTGCACGCAGCCAACCACGAATCGCTCGGAGTCACCATGCCGTCCCCACGAACCAAGCCGCAACCTTTGTCGGACAGCGAGATTCAGCAGATCGCCACGGACATAGCCGGTGGCCGTCCGCCCATGGTGTGGTTCACCGCCGCCGCGGTCGGCGTTCCGGAAGGGCGCTCGGGCAAGGTGATCGCGCTCGGCGATCCGGCCGACGGTGACTTCCTGCAGGTCCGGCCGACCGGATCGAAGGATGTACTGTCCTTCTCTCCCATCGAGGTGACCTTGACCAAGCCGCCGCGAGGGGCGGCGGGCGCTACCGCCCAGCCGAAGTCGACCAGGAAGGAATCTTCTGTGACCCAGTCGTCGACCACGACGAACACCACCGCGCGACCCGAACCGGCGAGCGCACCCGAGCCTCCGGCCGCCCCGAAGCCGGCCGAGGCGTCCGGGGAAGCGGGCCGCGCGGGCAAGCAAGCCCCGGCGGCGCCCGCGCCCAAGCCCGCCAAGACCGCCGCCGCCCGCAAGGCCAAGGCGCCCGAGGTCACCGTGACGCTCACCGGCACCGCCGACGGCGAGTGGACGATCGACGTGGTCAGCGGAAAGAAGCGCACCCTGCGCGGTATCCCGGTGGCCGGCTCCGCCGTGGCGCAGGCGGCGAAGATCCTGCATCCCGAGGTCGCCGAGGTGGTCTCCGGGGTCTTGGAGGCGTTGCGCGGGGTGCAGGAGGCCAAGGTGCAGCAGTTACAGGCCGAGCTCGAGGAAGCCAGGCGCCTGCTCGACGAGCTGAGCGACTGAGTCACACCGCCGGACTGGCGGATCGGGCGGCGGCGCGCCAGATCCGGCGTTCGGTGTCGGGCGACGCGCGCCGCACGTCGTCGTGGAACGCGTAGCCGAGCGAGTGCTGCTTCGCGTGGTACATGGCCGCGTCCGCGTCGCGCAGGAGGCGGTGCATGTCGGTGTCCGAGCTGCGCGGACCGGCGCATGCCACGCCGACGCTCGCGGTGATCGGGATCTCGCCCGCGCTCAGCCCGAACGGCCGGACGAACGCGCCGAGCAGCCGTTCGGCCAGCACGGCGGCGTCCGGCCGGGCGAGCGGGGCGAGCACGACGAATTCGTCGCCGCCGTAGCGGGTCACCACGTCCTCGCGGCGCACCACCCGCCGGATCCGGCTCGCCGCTGTCGCGATCAGCTCGTCGCCGACGGCGTGGCCGTAGCTGTCGTTGACCCGCTTGAAGCCGTCGAGATCGATGAACAGCAGACAGATCGGCTGCTCGGCCCACTGCTCCCCGCGCTGGCGCAGGGCGCGCAGCAGCGCGGCCCGGTTCAGCAAACCGGTGAGCATGTCGTGGTCGGCCTGGTACTGCGCGCGCCGCTCGCTGCGCGCGCTGCGCACGATCGCGCGCTCGCTGCGCACCAGCATGCCGATCAGCAGCAGCGCGAACAGCGACGACACCACCACGCGGTCGAGCGGCCGCAGGCTGGATCCGACCACCGGGACCAGCGAGGCCACGATCAGCGCGATCGCGATGAGGCTGGCGCGCTGTCTGGAATGGTGCGGGTGGATGCGCCGCGGCGTGCCCAGCGTGGCCATGGTCGGGTGCAGCGCCGCGACGCCCACGGTGGCATAGGCGGCGAGCAGGGGAGCCAGCAGCACCTCGCGCCCGAGCGCGGTCGCGCCCGCGGTCTCCAAGGTGTAGCCCAGGTCGCCGAGCAGCACCGCGATCAATCCGGCGTGCAACAGCCACAGTGAAGTCTCCGCGCGCGTGGAGGTGGCCATCGAGTGCGCCACCAAGGTGAGCAGCAGCGCGTCGAGCACCGGGTAGGCCGCCGCCACCAGCGCGTCCAGTCCGGTCACGGTGGACTGCAGGATCGGTGAGATGAGGAAGGTCCAGGAGGCGAGCAGCGCGCCGAGTCCGATGAGGGCCGAGTCCAGCATCAGGTCGTAATTGCCGTGCACTTGGCGCGGCCACAGCCAGATCAGCGCGGCGAACCCGACACCGAGATAACCGAGCAGGCTGAACGCGTCGTCGAGCGGGTGCACCGCGTGGTCGCCGACGTCACGCAGCGTGGTGCCGGTGGCGAACAGCACCGCCGAACCGGACAGCAGATACCACGGCAGCGGATGCGCGGGCCGGTGCGTACGCATCCCGACGGCGACCATGGCTACGGTCTCGCCGACGATGACCACCATCGTCACGAACGCCACCAGTTGCGAGTCGAGCGCCAGGTGGACCGCGATCGCGGCCCCGCTTCCCCCCAGAAGCACCGCGTACCAGCCCGTTCCGATACTGCGCCGACAGTTGGTCTGTGGCTGTTCACTGGGTGTCATCAGCCCCCCTTGGTCGCTCCGTCCCCGGTGCACCGGGCCGCGTAACAGATCTGGGAATCCTCCACCGCGACTTCGACGTTCGCCTGTTCGCCGAGCACCGCCCGGATGCTGTCGGCGAACGCTAACCGAGTGTTGTTGTACGAGCAGATGTCCCAACCGACCGCTGCGCGCTCGGCAACCAATACCTGGACAACTGATTTGATCATGGCATGGAATGCCGCTTCTTCGCGGGCAGTTGCGCAACAAGGGTGAAACCCGTCGACGTGCGCCGTGACTTCCGCAGGCGGGGTCGGCCATCCCGCCCGGAACTCCGCGGCATGCGCTACCTGCCGGGCGACGGCATTCGCCCGCGGCCCGAATGTCTTCGCGCGGGTGGGGGCACGGACGCGGCACGAGATATCGCAGGCCGGTCTTCCGCCGCAATCGATGGTGCGTCCACGAACGCCGATCACGCGGCCGAGCGCGCGGACAGAATGCTCGCGCGCGTGTCTCGTACCCTTGCACCGACCGAGACAGCGAGGAGCGAGTGTGCGGACATGGGTGGCGCCGGGCCGGGTCAACATCATCGGCGAGCACACCGATTACAACGACGGCTACGTCCTGCCGATCGCGTTGCCGCTGGTGATGCGATGTACGGCGGCGGCGCGCGCCGACGGGGCGGTGCGAGTCGGCTCGCGGCAGCGGCCCGGCGAGCCGGTGCTGGTCGCGGTGTCCGACCTCGCCGCGGAGCGGGCCCGGATGCCCGGGTGGGCGCGTTATCCGCTCGGGGTGGTCGCGGAGTTCACCCGGCGCGGGCATCGGATTCCCGGCGTGGATCTCGACCTCGACGGTGAGGTGCCGATCGGCGCGGGCCTGTCGTCCTCGGCGGCGCTGTCCTGCGCGGTGGCGGTCGCGCTGCGTGATCTGTTCGCCCCCGGCCTGACCGACCGATCGTTGATCGACGTGGCCCGCACCGCAGAGAACGACTACGTCGGCGCGCCGACCGGCTTACTGGACCAATCGGCCGCGCTGCTGTGCACTGCCGGGCACGCGCTGCTGCTGGACGTGCGGGCCTTCGCCGCCGACACCACCGCGCCGCGCGGTACCGGGCACGAGCAGATCCCCTTCGACCTCGCCGCCTTCGGACTCGAACTACTCGTGATCAATACCGGCCAGCCGCACGAACTGGTCGACGGCCGCTACGGCGAGCGGCGCGACGAATGCGCCGCGGCCGCCGCGGCGCTCGGCGCAGGCACCTTGCGGGATGTGACGACGACCGACACAGGCCGGATCGCCGACGACGTGCTGCGCCGCCGCGCCAGGCACGTGGTGACGGAGAACGCCAGGGTGCTCGCGGTTGCCGAGAAATTGCGAGAAGGCGCCGATCCACGGGGCATCGGCCCGATCCTGACGGCGGGGCACGCGTCGCTGCGGGATGACTTCGAGGTGTCCACCCCGGCCCTGGACGCGGCGGTCGACGCCGCGCTGGCCGCGGGGGCGCACGGCGCGCGGATGGTCGGCGGCGGGTTCGGCGGAAGCGTCGTCGCGCTGGTCGACCAGGACCGCACCGCGACGGTGGTCGAGGCGGTCCGGCGGCGCTTCGCCGCCGCGGGTCTTCCCGGTCCGCGCACGTTCGTGGTGGTCCCCGCCGCCGGAGCGCATCGGATCGGCTGAGTGCCCGGCCGGATTTGTGCGCGAATGTGCCCCGCCGGTAGGGCATGATCGCGCAGAGTGGTGTCTGCCGACACCATTCGGCGGGCGACGAAGAGGTCGCGCGCGCCGGGCAGGCCCAGCACGACGCACGCTGTCGCACGACGAGCGATCCCGCTCGCCGCCCCGGTTGTACCCGCCAGGAGGAACGCTGTGCCGCTCGCCGATCCGTCCGTTCTCGCCGCCGTGCCCGGACTGCACCCGGCCGCCCCGCCGCCGCAGCTGGTAGCCGCCGAGACCCTCCGGCTGGACGCTCAGCCCGTCGATTACGCGCTGGTCGCGCTGTATTTCGTGTTCGTGCTCGGCATCGGCCTGCTGGCCAGGCAGCGGGTGTCCTCCAGCATCGACTTCTTCCTGTCGGGGCGCTCGCTGCCCGCGTGGGTGACCGGTCTGGCGTTCATCTCCGCCAACCTCGGCGCGGTGGAGATCATGGGCATGTCCGCCAACGGCGCGGAGTACGGGTTCCCGACCTTCCACTACTTCTGGATCGGCGCGGTGCCCGCCATGCTGTTCCTCGGCGTGGTGATGATGCCGTTCTACTACGGCTCCAAGGTGCGCAGCGTGCCGGAGTTCATGCGCCGCCGCTTCGGCACCGGAGCCCATCTGGTGAACGCGCTGAGTTTCGCCATCGCGCAGATCCTCATCGCGGGGGTCAACCTGTACCTGCTCGGCTCGATCGTGAACGTGCTGCTGGGGTGGCCGCTGTGGGTCTCGGTGATCGTGGCCGCGGTGATCGTGCTGTCCTACATCACCCTCGGCGGTCTGTCGGCCGCGATCTACAACGAGGTGCTCCAGTTCTTCGTCATCGTGGCCGCGCTGCTGCCGCTCACCCTGGTCGGCTTGCACAAGATCGGCGGCTGGGAGGGGCTGCGCGACCGTGTCTCCGCCTCGCCGGGTGGTGCGCAACAGCTGGAGTCCTGGCCGGGCAATGCGCTCAGCGGATTCGGCAACGACTTCCTCTCGATCCTCGGCATCGTGTTCGGCCTGGGGTTCGTGCTCTCCTTCGGGTACTGGACCACGAACTTCGTCGAGGTACAGCGCGCGATGGCGACGCACTCCATCTCGGCGGCGCGGCGCACCCCGATCATCGGCGCCTACCCGAAGGTGTTCATCCCGCTGATCGTGGTGATCCCCGGCATGATCAGCGCCGTGCTGGTGCCGCAGATGGCGGAGTACAAGGCGGCGGTGACCGCGAATCCGGACTTCGAGAGCGACACCACCTACAACCAGGCGCTGCTGTACCTCATGAAGGACGTCCTGCCCAACGGCCTGCTGGGGGTGGGGCTGGCCGGTCTGCTGGCGGCCTTCATGGCGGGCATGGCGGCCAACATCTCGGCGTTCAACACCGTCTTCAGCTACGACCTGTGGCAGCAGTACGTGCGGCGGGAGCGCCCGGACGGCTACTACCTCGGCGTGGGCAGGCTGGCCACCGTCGGCGCGACCGTGGCCGCGATCTTCACCGCGTTCATCGCCTCCGGGTTCAGCAACATGATGGACTACCTGCAAACCCTGTTCAGCTTCTTCAACGCGCCGCTGTTCGCCACGTTCATCCTCGGTATGTTCTGGAAACGGATGACGCCCACCGCGGGCTGGATGGGGCTGGTTTGCGGAACCGCTTCGGCCATCTTCGTTTTCATCCTGCACGAGACGAAGGTCTTCGAATTGTCCGGCCAGGGCGCCAGTTTCGTCGCCGCCGGGGTCGCCTTCGTCGTCGACATCGTCGTCAGCGTCGCCGTCACCCAGGTCACTCGGCCGAAACCGGCGGCGGAACTGGTCGGGCTGGTGTACTCGGAGACGCCGAAGGAAGTGCGCACCGACCCGGAGGCGGGCACGCTGCCCTGGTACCAGCGCCCGGTCCTGCTGGCGGGCATCGCGTTCGTGCTCGTCATCCTGCTCAACATCGTCGTCGGATAAGGAACCGCCGCCATGCTTTTCGATATCCGCACCATCGTCGGCGGCTTGCTCGGCTGCTACGCGATCGTCCTCGTGATCACCGGGTTGGTGCACGACACCGCCGCCGAGCAGGCCAAGACCGGCGGGGTGAACGTGAACCTCTGGGCCGGGCTCGGCATGGGCGTGGTCGCGTTGGTCTTCGTGGCATGGGCGCTGTGGCGTCCGGTCCAGGTGCCGCCGGAGTCGCACCCGGCGGAGCACGCCGATGAGGAGTCCGGCTCCGCCTGACACGCCCGGCGCCCCCTGGGAGATTCCCAGGGGGCGCCGGTTGTCACACGGGTCAGACGCCGGGAGTACCGGTTCCGCCGGGCCAGGTGCCCGTTCCGCCGGTGCCGGTTCCGCCGACACCCGGGGTGCCGGTCCCGCCGACACCCGGCATGCCGGTTCCGCCTGCGCCAGGCGTGCCGGTCGTGCCTGCGCCCGGAGTGCCGGTCGCGCCGCGCTCCGTGGCGGTGCTACCGGCGTCCGGCCGCGGAATGTCACCGCGCCAAGCGCCGGTCTCGCGGCCTTGGTGCTCGATGAAGTGCTTGAAGCGCTCCAGGTCACCGTTCACCCGGTGCTTCAGCACGCCGAGCTTGTCGGCGACGTTCTCCACGAAGCCTTCGGGGTCGACGTCCATCTGCGCGGTCACCCTGGTGTGGGTGTCGTCGAGCCGATGGAACGTGACGACGCCCGCGTGCTTGGGCCCGCTGTCGGACTTCCAGGCGACGCGTTCGTCGGGATGCTGCTCGGTGATGGTCGCGTCGAACTCCCGCGTCGACGGGCCGACATGGACACGCCAGTGCATATGCCGGTCATCGATCTGCTGTACCGCTTCGACACCCTCCATGAACTGCGGAAACGACTCGAACTGCGTCCACTGGTTGTAGGCGGTGCGAACCGGAACCTCGACGTCCACCGTGGCGGCCATTGTGCTCACTTGCTACCCCTTTCCTCGCCTGCCCGCACCATTCGCGGGCCGGCGTCTCTCGGTTGACAAGCGCTCCCTTGTGGGGCGACTCGGGACATTGATCGCTTACCCGGGGCGTTGGGGGGCAAACAGGCGGCGGTCCCGCTACCCACGCTCGGCGCCGCCGGTCGATCCGCCGAATCCGGTCCTCGTGCCTTCGCCCTCGAATGCGAGGACCACCCGAAACGTGCGAGGACATCCGCCGACGCGTCGCGACATTCTTGCTGCTGCGGCAATCACACTTTCGTCATGGTGACCGCACCTGACCATCGAGTGAAGGAGGGTCCGAAATGAAGAAGGTCGGAATTTTCGAGATGCCCACCCGAAGCGAGATGCGCGATCCCGAGGCGGTGAAGAAGCGCATAGCGGCCTCCAACGGCGGCCGGGACGACGCCTACGGCGCGTATCAGCTCGCCTGCCTGATGGCCGCCACCGAGGCGGAAGAGGACGGAAGCGACGACGAGTCCTGCCTCAGCCAGTTCGAAGACGCGCTACCCGGCTGGTTGAGCCGTCTCGGCTTGAAACTGGACGTCCACGCGTACGGCGTCTGCCACATGTCGGATGTCGACAGCACCGATCGGGGCGACGCGTCGTCGATCTATTGGACCTTGTCCGGGTTCCGGGACCGTTCCCGAATCTACGAGGCCATCGCCTTTCCGTCCGGCACACCGGCGCCGTCCGGTTCGATGATGGAGCAGTACGACGATTGGTCGCAGAACGCCGCCGCGGTAGCGGAAGAGGAATCCACCGACTCGGCGCGATTCGCCACGTTCGTCGACTCGATGTCGCGATACCTGAACTCTTCCGGCAAGAATTTCCCCGGAACCTCATTCGGCTACTTCAACAGCGCAGGCAGCGAAATCTATACGCCTAGCATGGAGGAAACCGGAATGCTCTGGAGCGTGGCCCCGCTGGGCTCCTTCGACGGCCACATGTACGAATGCGTCACCGCCCTGCCGAAGTGAGTTCGAGATCCACGGCACCTGATTTCGGCATCGTGCGGAGCACGTCCCCGACTGTGCCCTCGGGCGTCCGCACGGCCCTCGTCGACAGCCGAGCTCCTGCTACCGCAGCGAATCCGTTGGTCGAGCCCACCCGCAATCGACGGCCCGGCATCGAGTCGACCTCGATGCCGGGGCCGAAATGCCGCGAGTCACTGTGACGACTCGGTGTGAACCCCAGTGGCACAGGAAGTACCGTCACGTCTCACCCCCGTCGGGCTCGAGCCCCTATTTGGCGTCCCCGTAGCATTCCACCACCGCCGTGGTGCAAGGAAACCGAACCGGTGTCGGTCCGAAGGCCAGCCGGCCCGCGGTATCGGCCGCGGTGGCGATCATCTCGGCGACCGTCGTCGCCTCCTCCGACGGGCAGTGCACCATCACCTCGTCATGCTGGAAGAAGACCAGCTCGGCACGGAGCCCGGCACGAGCCATCGCCTGACGCAGGGCCGCCAGGACCAGCAGGGCCCAGTCGGCGGCGCTACCCTGCACCACGAAGTTACGAGTGAAGCGGCCACGGGCACGCGCCGCCGAGGTACTGCCGTACTCGCCGGGTTTCTCCCCGGACAGGTCCTGATGGTCGGGCGGCGCGGCCGATACCGGCGGGCACGTCCGCCCCAGCCACGTGCGTACCAGACGACCCTCCTCACCGGCGCGCGCCGCGTCGTCGACATAGGCCACCGCGGCCGGATATCGGCGACGCAGACCGGCCAAGTGGGTCAGCGCATCGCCGGAGGTCTGACCGTAGATGGCGCCCAAGAGGGCGAGTTTGGCTTGCGCGCGGTCGCCGCCGAAGCCACGGGCCGCCAGATCCGCGTACAGGTCCTCACCTCGACCGGCCACCTCCATCAGCCCTGGATCCCGCGAGACGGCGGCGAGTATCCGTGGCTCCATTTGATCGGCGTCGGCGACCACAAGGCGCCAGCCCGGATCGGCACGTATCGCCCGGCGGATCACTTTCGGGATCTGAAGTGCTCCACCACCATTGGTGGTCCAGCGACCGGAAACCGTGCCGCCGGGCAGGTATTCGGGACGAAAGCGTCCGCCGTGCACCCACTGTTCGAGCCAGGACCAGCCGTGGGCGGTATACAAGCGATACAGCGACTTGTAGGCCAGCAGTGGCGCTACCGCGGGGTGATCGATGCGTTGGAGTTCCCATTTCCGCGTGGAAGACAACTCGATTCCGGCGCGGGCGAAGGCCTTGATGATGTCGTTGGGCAAGTCCGGACGGACCCGCACTCCGTTGCCGAAAGCCCGCGACACTTCTTCGGCCAACTCCGCCATCCGGCGCGGTTCCGACCCGCCCGGGTAGCGCTCACCAAGCAGTGTGTCCAGCAACTCGCGGTGGACGTCCGCGCGCCACGGGATCCCCGACCGCGACATCTCCGCGGCAACCAGCATGCCCGCCGATTCGGCGGCGAGCAGCAGTCGCATCCGCTCCGGATGCTCGGTGGCCGCCGTCCGGGCGATCTGACCCGCGTAGACCTGCAACAGGGCGGTGAATTCATTCGTACCGGCCGGCAGCGGCACCGGGCCCGACTCGAACAACGACGGCTGGCTCTCGGCGGCCCGTGCGGGGGCATCCGGCGGAACGGGCAGGTTGTGCAGGCGAGCCCAAGCGGCCGCCAGCGAACGAGGCTGACCCGACTGCCCCTCCTCATACCCGATCAGCAATGCCTCCGCGGCCTCCACGTCGTAGCAGCGCTCGACCCGCACGCCCGCCGCCAGCAGGCGTCGGTAGATCTCGGCGGTGGACCGCCACACCCACCGCTCGACCTCGGGGCGGGAACGCACTGCCTCGGCGATCGACGGCTCGTAGACCACCGCCCCAGCGGGCCGGCCGTCCGGATCGAGTGGACACAGATACGCGCCCCCCTCGCCCGATTCCGCCACCGCCCACCTCACGTCCCCGAGTCTGGCACCAGTGTCCGACACCATCGGCAGCGCTTCGTCGCGTCGCCGGGCTGTTTCACCGGATCTCACCGCATGCCGACGGTCCAACCCTCGTCGGCCAGGCCCGACAGAATCGGCAACCGATGATGCCATCGGTTCGACGAGCTGGACGTGGACCCCGGCGCGGGACGGGGTATGTCCGGTCCCGGGCATACCCCGTCCGCTTTTCGAGGCTCAGTGCGGTTTCGCTCCAGCGCGCTGTCGGCCCGGCTCGGCCTTGGGCCGGTCAGCCGAGCGTGCGGGTGAGGAAGTCGCGGATTAGTGCGGCGATCTCGGTGCCGTGCGTTTCCAGGGCGAAGTGGCCCGTGTTCAGCAGGTGCAGTTCGGCGTCCGGCAGATCGCGCAGGTAGGCGCGCGCGCCGTCGGCTCCGAAGATCTCATCGTGCTCGCCCCAGGTGATCAGGACGGGAGGCCGGTGCTCAGCGAAGTACTTCTGGAACTCGGGGTAGCGATCGAGGTTCAGTTTGTAGTCGGCGAAGAGCTGGAGTTGGATCTCCTTGTTGCCTGGCCGGTCCAGGTAGTGCTGATCCAAGGTCCAGGTGTCGGGGCTGATCCGCGTCCGCCGGTCGGCCGGGACGCCGTGGGTGTACTGCCATTTCGTGGCGTCGAGTTCGAGCAGCTTACGCACCTCGGGCTCGTGTGCCGCCCGGTCGTTGGCATGTGCGAACAGCACCTCCCAGAAGGGGGTGAAGCCCTCCAGGTATGCGTTGCCGCTCTGGGTGATGATCGCGGTGACACGGTCCGGATTGCGGGAGGCGATGCGCAACCCGATCGGTGCACCGTAATCCTGGATGTAGAGGGCGAACCGCTGCACGCCCAAGACGTCCAACAGTTCCGAGGTGACCTCGGTGAGCTTCTCGAAGCTGTAGTCGAAGGCGAGCACGGACGGCATGGCCGACTGCCCGAACCCGATATGGTCCGGCGCGATCAGGTGATAGTCTGCGGCCAGCTCCGGCAGCAGATTGCGGAACATCGCCGAACTCGTCGGAAAGCCGTGCAGCAGCACAAGCGTCGGCTTGCTCGGATCTCCCGCCTCCCGGTAGAAGACCGGCAGCCCTTGGACCTCGACGGTGTTGTGACGCACTGCGTTCATCGTGTTTCTCCTGGTCGTGTTCATCGAACGGACACTCGGGGTCGGTCGTGGCAGCGGATGTCGCCGACCCGGCTTCGCGCCTCATGTCCCTCCTATAACCCTTCAAACATCTTTCAGTGGTTAAGGGTGTCCGCATAAATCTAACCTGTCAATGTGACATAGATGGTTATCTATAGGGGAATATCCTCAGCGCCGCACAGCAACCTCCCCGGGAGCCCAAGCCCGCACCATGCGTTAGCTAGTGCATGGGCTACCCGCGCGTGACACCGGCTACTGTGTCCTTTGTTCCGGAGATCTCGTCCATCAACATCCGCAGCGTGAGTGAGTGCTTCTCGGGCGGAAGCGCGTCCAACGCATTACGCGCCGCTCGGACACCCTCGGCTCGATCACCGGCTCTCACCAGCATCAGACCCCGATGCATCTCCAGATGTGTCGCGAAGCGCGGCAGTTCGGCCGGAAGTTCTCTTCGCGCTTGCTCTTGCGCTGCCACCGCTGCTTTCTCGTCCCCGAGCCGTGCGGCCAGCAAGGAGAGGAACACGTTCATGCGCCACCAGGGGACGGCGTAGTCGGAGGTTTGCTCATACGAGCCGGACTTGTCGAACACCCGGCGTCCCTCTTCCACGAGAGCACGCCCCGCCCCGTGGTCTCCGCGCAGCACTGCCGCATGCGCCTTGCCCATAATCGCGTTGAGACGCCCCAGGCTCGGCTTGTCCGACAGTGCTAGTGCTTGGTCAGCGAAGACATCCGCGACCCGCAGCGCCGCACCTTCGTAACCGAGGGCAATGGCGGCACGCCCGTGCACCCATACTCGTGTCTGCTCGTCCTCGGAGCGGTCTGCGGCCTCAGCGGCCATGCGATACCAGGTGACCGCCTTCGTGCCGTCCGACCCCGGAAACGTTTTCGCATACAGAGTCATCAGCCGCGCTGCCGCAGCCCACATCCGCGGGTTGTCCAACTGCTGTTGCAGGATCGCCAGGTCGATGGCCAGGCGTCGTTGGATATCCGCCGCACCCAACGACATGTAGTCTGTGCCATAGGCGCTGAGCTTCGCCTGCCACGCCTCGACATTCGGCCCGGCATGAGCCAACCGCGCCGAGAATCCAGCCGCCAGCAGATCGGATGCCACCACCGGCGCGATGCTGGTCGCGGCAACCTGAGCCAAGAACTTCCGTCTGTTCATGCCATCGTCCTCGAAGACAGCCAGAGGCACGTCCAGCACGGCCGAGAGATGGCGTAGCCAGAACCGGCTGGGCACCGTGTCTCCGTTCTCCCAACGCCTCGAGATGTACCCCCGAGAAATACTCGCCCCCGAGTGGGCGGCCAGCTCGTCCGCCAGCCGCCCCTGCGACCATCCCCGAGCCTTCCGAAGCTCACGGATCAACTCGCCCACACCCATACCGCGATCATCTCCCGGCTCGGCAGAGCGTGGAAGGATTAGCGCCAGCTACAGCCGGTATGGCATGGATGCACCGTGCGGGTGAACAGGCATTTAGAGCGGGTCCACATCACCGACCGGAATCCGACGGATCGATCGGGGACTCGCATCGCGAACAGGCCCCCGCTCGTCAACAGTGGCGGGCAGTCAGCGTGTCCGCGACCACCTGTCGACGAGGGTCTTCCATGCGAGCGCCCAAGGGAACTGGTCGATGTACCGTTCTCCCGTCCCAGGATCGTGCTGGCGGTATACGTTGTCGCCGACGAGAACGGTTACACCCCATCGTTCGAGCTTTGCCATCGCTTCCTGTACCGCAGGAAACCTGATCTGTGCCCAGTTCGAGAACGGCATTGCGACGATGGGCAGCTGCTTGCCCACACCTTCGACCAGCAGCCCCAGCGGCAGTGTGTCCGAGATCCCTGCGGCCCATTTGGCCAGCGAGTTGCAGGTGATCGGAGCGACGATCATCGCGTCTGGAGGTGGCAGCACGTCTGGCGCGTCGGGGTCTTTGTACTCGCTGCGAACTGTGTGACCGGTCAGTGCGGCCAGTCCATCAGCGTCGATGAATCGCCGACCGTCCGGGGAGGCGATGACGCAGACATCCCAGCCGTCACGTTGAGCCAATTCGACCAGTTTGCCGACATCGCGCGCAGCGGGTGAACCCGTCACGAGCGCGTACAGTACCGGGCTGCGGTGTGCGTTCGTCTCTTCCATCGGCTCAGCCCTTCACCCCACGATCTCGTCCATCAGTGGGACGGCGTACTCAAAGGTTTCGACATGAACCGCTCATGTGCCCACGTGTTCAAGCCTCAATCCAGCCTCGCCCCCGCCGACTGTCGGGCCGCGAGAGCTGGGATCGCCGCGATTTTTCCTTGTGGCAGTGAGTCCCAGATAATTCCAGCGGGACGGCGACGTTCGTCGCACCAGATCGCATCCTCCGGCGTGACGATCAAGTCGACGCGGAAGTCGTGCTCGCCCTCGGGAAGTGACTCACTGAGCACTTGCAGTCGGTGTACGGTTGTCGCGATCACTGTGTCTGGACCGATGCGGCCACCTTCTTGCAGAAGTGCAAGCTCAATGTCGGAATATCCTGCGCCCTTACCCAAGCGAGCGCCACTGCGGTTCACTGCAACGCTGCCGATTACTACCATGTCGACCGGGCGTATCTCATCAACTTCAACGTTTCGGCCGATCACGGATGCGATTTCCTTCTGAGCCGCGCGTTCGGGGGGCTCATCCAACGTGGCGGGATCGAGAAAGTAGAAAGGCTTCGGCGCATTCAGGCGCGGGACGGCCATATATACTATTTTCCCCTCGCTGAGCGCGCGAACTCGCACCGGTAATTGTGCGGTGTCTGGAACTGTTTTGATGACGTTGGCGCACTTCCACTCGTCCAGACCGGCCAAGCGTTCAGCGGCAGCCTCTGCGCCGGAGAATGCGGGAATGTGGCGAGGTGCGCCCTGGCGCGTGACTCCTTCGCGTTCGAGCAAATCCCAGACTTGTTCGCGGAATGCCTGCTTCCGCTGCTCGGTAGTCACTGCGCCCACTCCTATCTCGTCATCAGCTCGAGAACGCGATCGTACACTTCACGCAAAACCGCAGAATTACGGTAAGGCCTAAGCTCCCGACATGCGTTGAACACGATGTTCAGCCCCGCGCCGCCACGGGCCTTTTCCACGGAATCAATTGCTTTATTGAGGAAGTGTGCACCTTCTTCAAATTTATGTTGCCGAATTTGGGCCAGGCTCAGATTTCCCATGACGATGGCATCGGTCTTGGGCTTCTTCCCAACCATGCACGGCACTTCCTCTAGAATTGCCTGAGCACGCTTCTGCTGCCCAAGGAAGAGATAGCATGATCCAGCAAGTCTGTTGTATTCCGCCACGAAATCTATACCAAGGATCACTTCCTCTTCATAAACTGCACGATGCACACCATCGGCACGACTCAAAGCCTGTTCGCAGTCGATCTTCCTACCCATCATCGCGAAGGCTTCGGCTTGATGAAGCAACGCTACAAACGCCAGCTCTCGACTGAACTTCTCCACTGTAGCGAGGAGCCTTATCGTCAAGCTCAATGCACGGGAAGGGTTCTTTTCGCCGTAGAGCGATACGTAGATCTTCCGCAGAAGCGCTTGCCCTTCCGTAATGGGATCGCCCAACTCCTGCGCTGCCGCGATTGATTGGTCGAGGTAATAGTTCGCCGTCGCATTGTCCCGTCGCTGAGAAGCATCCCAGACAAGACGGCTCATGAGTGTCGCGCCCTGCGCTTCCACGGCAAGTAACTTCTTCCGGGCAGATTCAGTGGTCACCTGATTGTGCAAGAATCTGACATGTCCGAGATGTTGTCCAGCTTGCCCGAGAAGAGATGTCGAAGGCTCGATGTCATAGGACGCGTTGAGATCGTAGATGTGACCTCGGATAAGCTCGATGGTGGTCACATCGAATTTCTCGGCAGAAGCAGTGCGGTGCACGCTGTCACTTTCGTCGCCCGAACTCACCGCGGGTCGATTGCCGTCTCGCACGTTGGCGAGCGCAGACAGAAAGCGCGCCCGCTGCCGGTCATCGAGACGTTGCAGCAAGGTGTCCATCCCCTCGGCGAACTCACTCGCAAGCGTGATGGTTGGTCCGCGACGCTCCCACTTTCGAACGGCAGCTAGAGAGAACCCGGACAGTGCCGCAAGCTCCTTCTGCGTGAGACGAAGCGCTTCAGTACGCAGCAGCTGCACTTCAACACCCGTCCACCTGGTCACGATCATCGCATCCGTCCAATCGTGCACACCGGTCCCTGGTGGAGACGAGCGTAGCGCTTCCGTAGCACTCCGCGTGTTCCGATCGCATTGGCCATGAACCACGCTCATAGACAGCCCCGACGCCGGGTGCCGCCAGTTCCTCATCCCGGCCCTGCTGGTCGCCCGATGATGGACGGCCGGCGGTTGAGCCTCGACGTCGGGTGCACGCCAATCGTTCGAGCGAGGGGAGACGCTTGTGGATTCATCGAAACACGTTGGGCACACGCCGTTGTCGTTGTGCCACTTCTACCGCCACGTGTGTGACCTGCCCGCCGAAGTTCACCCACCGCATCTAGGCCGCATAACGCTACGCGCGGGCCGGGTGTGCGGGGTCATGATGCCCGCGTTCATCGGCTCGGAAGTCAAAGCCTGGATGCACCGCACCGGTCAGCAGTCCGGGCCGGTTCTGACGCATCCGCGTTCGCAGCGTTGGACGTTCCTGACCGGGCCGGATCTGCCGGAGGACATTCGGTTGTTCGCGGAGATGTCGCGGTTGGGTGTGTCGATCCTTCGTGCGGGGGAGATCGCGTTGCCCGGTCCGGGTCAGCGGCCTGGTTTGTTCCGGGCGTGGGTGCATCCGCCTCGCGATGCCTACCGGCCCTCGGGACGGGTGGTGGTCGAGGCGATCCGGGGCTGCGTCGCAGAGCGTGTGCGGCAGCGAGGGCGGGTGATGGCGTATGCCTGAACAACCCAACGCTGTGGTGCCGTTCGGGTGTGGTCCGGCGTGTGGGCCGTGGATCACCGTCGAGCAGTGCGGTCTGTTCACCTTCGACCAGCAGACCGGGGACGTGCTGTCGGTCAAATGCCCGTCGATGAATTGCTTCGGGCAGATGGTGAAGGTGGTTCGTGGTCGCATGGCCGACCACGATTCCCCGATGGATATCGCGCTCGGTGGCCAGAAATGCCCGTGGATCGGTATCCGCGTCGTGTTCGACCCCACCCGCTATCCCGACCTCGCCGCCCAGCCTGCCCCGCCGCCGCAGGCTGGTCGGTGACCGGGGACCAGGACGCCGAGCGCGCCGACGCCGAGTTCGACGTCCTCACCGATGTGATCGGCACCCTCGTGGCCGCCACCGCGGACGCGGTGCGGGACGGAATGAGCGACACCACCCGTGTTCGCGTGATGGCGATGGTGATCTATGAACTGATCAGCAGCGCCCGCAATGCCGCGGCGCCGCACACCGGCCGCTTGTATGCCGCGCCGGTGCTCGATCCGATCATCGAGAACATCCCCGCCGCTGACGACATCACCCTTCTCGACTTGCTGATACCCGCGATCATCGGCCAGCACATCATCGGCACCTGACAACGACCTCGACAGACCGCCCCGGCACGCCACGCGCCCCTGGTCCCCCTTTGCGCCACAGGGAAGCACCCACATGCCGGGGCACCCGAAAGGGGGAAGGCTGCGCGAACGGGACTCCGCATCGGTATGCCCAACCGAACGCGCCGCCAGCCTTCCCCCGATCCGCCTCAAACACACTGAGCGACAAAACGATCGCTATCCGCGTGACTACCTTTCGCGGAAGGTCCGCCTATGCACACTCCCAGTACGAAGCGGGGTATGTGATGACATCCCCGCTACCGAACGAGCCGGATGTGCACCTGGTCGTGCGGCTGCGCGGCTACCACCTGCACTATGCGGCATGCCTCACTGCCGCTTTGATCTTCGTCCAGGACGAAGGGGTACGGCACCGCACAGACGGGGTGTCGGTGGCTGGTGACGCATCCGACCGCCTACCGAGATTGCCCGGTGAACGGCTGTATGTAGAGCGATGATGATTCCGGAGGACATCCCACGATCGCGACATGCCGCCTGTGGCCGTCGTCCGGGGGCGCGAAACTGTAGTGCTTCGATCATGACGAGAAGGAGGTAGACGTGGGGAATGACGAGCAGATGATCATGGATCTCGGCGTACCCGTCGAGCAGACTAAGTGGGGTATATGGGTTGCCCCTGACCGGCATGCGGCACAGGTGCGGAAATTTCTCGATCGCGCCGGATTGCCTGCATTGCCGCAAGAACCATGGGACTTCGAATCGGACGAAGCAGACCAGATCAGCGATAAGATCGCGGAGCTGTTTCCGGATGTGAAGGCTGTAACGCTCCCCGAAAATGCAGACAACGTCGATCAACTGGTGTGCTTCATTGGAGAATGGTTCATCCGGTATCTCGATGCGCGATGGCTCGACCTGGCCGATATGCCGCCCGGCTACAACGACTGCGAAGATTTCTCCATATACGACGACATCAAGCCGGGTATAGCTTTCAAATTTCAGCACTGGAAGACCTGCACCGCGGAACTGCTTGTGAACTTCGTTATAGAACATGAGTTCATAGACATAATCGAACTGGTGTCCGTTGCGTTCTGGAGACTGCGTAAGGGCAGCACCCCATTGTTGTCCGAGTTGAGCACCAACTTCTCGGGCCATCCTCCTTTCATGTGACCCACACATTGATATTTGCTTCGTAAGTTCGGGGGCGGGATTGCCTGGTGACGGCTATGACAGTGATCGCAACGGATTCGATAACAATGAACGGGGGCGAATCTTCGAGAATGGTGCCGATCGATTCTTCCGCGACCGGGAGAATGGGTACGTCATCCACTCTCGAACTTACGAAGTCGGGCAAGATCGGATTCAATTCGACAAGATCAAGGAAGATCGCGGTATCACCTACACCATCGAAGAAAAGTCGGGCAGAATCCGGGGAGGAAAAGACGAAAAGCAACTCAGAGCGGTGCGAGAGCTTCTTGATAAGAATAAGAACCACCAGCATGTATTGCGATCCGTGCAAGGTGAGTCGATATCGAAGGAAGCGCAGGAACTCATCGTCGGATTGCTTCGAGACTTCCCGGATCAGTTCATACACCAAGTCATAGCGCGAGCCGATGCCCGCGAGATTTGGGCGCGAGGGCGCGCGTTGGAGCAGGGCCAACAACTCGAATTGCCCGGCGTCGGCGAAAAGGCTCGTCAGCAGCGACAGCAGGAGAAGGCGAAGCGGCAGGAGAAGATCGCAGAGCTGGCGAAGGCACGCGACCGAGCCGAGAAGTTCCGGAAGATGCAGAAATTCCGGGAAGCCGTCGCACGTGGCCGGGCAGATGCGCCACAGAAGATCGAACGCGAATGGCAGGTCCGAGCAGAGGCCGAGGGAGCCAGGCAAGCACACCAGACGCCGGAAACCGAACGTGCGCGGATCGAACGAGAGGCCGCCGAACGAGTGGCGCAGGAATTCCCGATGCCCAGCCAGTATCAGGAACGCGAAACCGCCGACACCGGGGAACAAGCGGCCGGCGCAGCGGCCGAGAAGGAGCGAGAGGCCGCGATCAAAGTGCAGGACCAGGCGCGGGACGCCGCGTTCAAGGAGTTGGACGAGAAAGGGCGTCTGTCCGAGGTGGAAAGACTCGTGTGGTTGGGCCAGGCGACCCACCCGCAAGCGGCCGTGCGAGAGCTGCCTGGTCATGCGCCGAGCGTTGAGCGTGGCGGCACCGGACGAGGACAAGGCCGCTCACGGGGAGTAGCCCGCGACCGATGACCGCCCGCGCTCGTTCCCAGTGCGGTCGGCCCCTCATTAGTGATGCGGTTCGCGTCGCGCGGCGGACCGACGCGGGCAGGGAGCAGCCCGGATAACAGGATCGGCAGCGTGGAGCACGCACTCGACAACGGGTTGCTGCCGCAACAGCTGGCTCACCTGTCGGCTCACACCGCCGAGGAAGCCCGGCATCGGGTAGCCGCTCCCGATGCCGGGCCTGGAATCACTTCTGCGGAGTGGGCATGGGCGAGTTGATCGTGGAGAAGTACATGATCGCCGCCCCGATGGCGACCGGGGCGGTCACCAGGATCTGGCCCGCTACCGTGCCGAGGGCGCCGACGGCGACGATGCCGCCGAGGCAGCCGACGGCGGCGGCCGGGATGAACGGGCCGAACATGCCGACGATGGTGGCGGCGGCGACGGTGGCTCCGGCGATGCCGCCGAGGACGCAGCCGACCGCCGCGCCGCCGATGCCGCCGACCAGGGTGCCGATGGTGGCGCCCATGGAGAGGGTGCTGGTCATCCGGGACCAAGCGGCCTGTTCACGGTCGTACTCCGTCTTCCATGGCGCCTTGTCCTCGAACGGCAGGGCGACCGGCTTGTAGGTCGCGTGCGCCAGGTCGAACTGCGGGGTCAGCGTCGCGGTGCGCTCGGAGATCTCCGCGGTGATGGGGAATTCGAACTCGTCGACCAGGAAGGTCAGCGGCGTGCCCGCGACGACGGTGCCGTCGGTGGCCTTGATCTTCAGCACCTGGTCCTCGACCACCAGCGAACCGGAATCGATCGTGATGATGCTGGCGGTCTCGGTGGCGTGGGTGGTGAAACCGATGGCCTCGGCGGCCTCCGTGGACGTGGCTTCGACGGACGTGCTGTCCGCCGTAGCGACATCGGGAGCGGCGGAACTCGTGCCCGCGGCGATGCTCACGGCAGCGGTGGTGAACGCGGCGGCCAGGGCTAGTTTCGTGATCTGCATGGAGAATCCTTGGTTTTCGAGGCATGGCGGAGCGACGGCCATACCAGTGACGTTCGGTAGGTCGTGGAAGTAACGGGCCTTCGCCCGTGGATGTGTGGTTAAGCGGCCGCGCGGAACCGTCCGGCGAGCCCGAGCAGCACGTCGATCGCGAGGAAGACGAGCAGACTCACCCCGACCAGCGGGACGAACCAGCCCACCCCCAGCGCGGCGGCCACCAACGGCACGACCAGCCACAGCGAGGTCTTACGCAACGCGCCGCGCCGGGGAGCCCGGCCGAGAACGAACCGGCCCGCGCCCCGGGTGGGTCGCCTGCGCCACCACATGAGGTAGCCGCGCACGATCACGGTGATCAGGCCGATCATCGCCGCGAGCAGCAGCAACTGGTTGAGCAGCCCGAACATCAGGCCCATGTGGAACTGGATGCCCCAGTTGGTGAGCTTGGCCATCAGCGGCCAGTCGGCGTAGGCGAGCCGGTCGGTGACCGCGCCGGTCGCACCGTCGACGGCGACGGAGTCGACGGTGTAGGTGCCGGGCATCCGGCGTTCCTTCACCGCGAACGCTGTGCCCGGCGCGGCCGGGACGGCGATCTCCGCCGCCTGCGTGATGCCTTCGGCGCGGGCGGTCGCATACACCCGATCCAACTGGGCGATCCGGTCGGCCGGGTCCGCGGGCGCGTGCTCCGTATGGCCGCCGCCATGGTGATCGGAACTCGAATCGTGGCTCGGGGCAGCGGTTCCGGGCAGGGCTGTGCTGACCGCCGGTGTGGTCCAGCTCAGTTGCTCACGCAACGCGGTGATGTTTTCGCCCGCGTAGGTCGACCAGGTCATGCCGGTAGCCGACAGCAGCAGCGCCAGCGGAAGCACCCACATACCGACCGCGCCGTGCCAGTTCAGGGTGCGGCCCCGTGCGCGCTGCGACCGATCGGCCGCCCACAGCCAGCCCCAGCCGTTGCGGCCCCGGCGGCTGCGCACCCGGCGCACCCAGATCACGAGTCCGGCCAGCGCGACGATCCACAGCCAGGACGCGGCGAGTTCGCTGTAGAGCCGGCCGGGCTCGCCCAGGTGCAGATCCCGGTGCAACCGATCGATCCAAGTGCGCATCGGCAGCGCCCCCGAGCTGCCGTACACGACGGCATCGCCCACCGGCTGCGCGGTGTACGGGTTCACGAACACCGCCAGCCGCTCGGATTCGCCCAGCGACGGGTCACTGAACAGCACCCGGGTGGTGTCTTCGGCGCCCGCGGCCGGGGCGACGGCGACGAGCGACAGGTCCGGGCGGGTGGCGACGGCCGCGCCGACCTGCTCCGACAGCGGCTTCGGCGTTCCGCTCTGCGTGACCGTCAACAGGTCACGCGACGCGATCGACTCCAACGTCGGCGAGATCGCGTAGAGCGCGCCGGTGACGGCCGCTATGAGGATGAACGGCCCCACGAACACTCCGGCGTAGAAGTGCAGCCGCATGGCCAGCGCGTACAGGCTGTTCCGCGCGGTGGTCCGGCGTGGGCCGGGGGAGTCCGACGGCTCCGATAAGTCGGCGTCGGGAATGGTTTCTGTTGTACTCACGGTCGTTTCGTTTCTGACGGCGGAAACCCGGATGGGGCACAAACCACGTCCCGAAGGGCACGGGCGACAAGCACCTACCTCGCGCGGGGACGTTCGCCACGGAGCGTCGACCGTCCCCGTCACGAAGGCGATCACACCGCCGAAGGATGGGTTTGCGACCCGGACGACGGCGTCGCGTCGGCACGCTCAGGCGTGGGCACGAGAGTGCGCGGCGACACCGCGCTGCACGGAAAACCGTGACGCTGAGCGACAACTCACGCCACAGCGCGGGTGCACCGGGTGTAGGAAGAATTCAGAGAACGACCGCGAGAGGCGGGGCCCGGGTGCGCAGCGCCTCGGCGGCGAACACACGGAGGACGACCCGGTCGCGGTGGAGCGTTCGCAGGGGAGCGCGGTCCGCGACTACGGGCGGGGTGTGCCGCAGCGGGAGCACGCGGTGCAGCACCGCGGTTCCGATCCGGTACGCGGCTTCCGCGCCGCGGATCACGACGGCCGCCGCGAACGCGGCGCACACGTGCGCGACGAGCATGGCCGGAGTCAGCTGGGCGTCACCGTGATGCAGGTGTCCCGAGCCGATCCCCATGGTGAAGTGCCCGAGCAGCTGCCCGGCGACCAGCGCCGCGACCAGCCCGGACGACGTCTTGCGCAGCGGAGCCAGACCCGACACCGACGCGCCGAGCACGGCGGACGCGGCGGCCAGCAGCGCCAGCGCGGTGGTGTCCGGCAGCATGCCGCCGGAGGCCCAGCCGTGCGCCGCGACCGAAATAGCCCCCGAGATCGCACCGGCCGAGCCACCGCGCACCCGCGCGACGGCGCCGCGACGTCCCGCGGCAGACCGGTCGAACTCGTAACTCACCCGCTGATGATAGCGGACCGATTGCACGGGTCCGACCGCATCGGATCGCACCGAAGCCGCAGCTTCGGACCGGAATTCACTTCGGCCTCCCGGGGCGGGCGGCAGGCGCACCGCCCGGCAGGCCCGGGACGCGAACCGCTCAGCCCGCGTCGATCTCCATCTCGATCAGCGGCTTGCGCAGCAGCTTGCCGGTCGCGTTGCGCGGCAGCTCGTCCAGGAAGATCACCTCGCGCGGGACCTTGTAGCGGGCGAGGTTCGCCTTGACGTAGTCCTTGATCTCCTGCGGGTCGCGCTTGCACTCGGGACCGGGCACCACGAACGCGCGCAGCCGCTTGCCGTACTCACGGTCGTCCACGCCGACGACAGCGGCTTCGAAGATGTCGTCGCGGCCGGCGATGAGGTTCTCCACCTCGAGCGGGAAGACGTTCTCGCCGCCGGAGACGATCATGTCGTCGTCGCGGCCGTCGATGTAGAGCAGGCCGTCGGCGTCGAAATGCCCCACGTCGCCGCTGGACATCATGCCGTCGACCATTTCCTTGGTGCGGCCGTCGGTGTAGCCGGTGAAGGCGAAACCGTTGTCCACGAAGATGGTTCCGGTGACGTTCGGCTCGGTGATCGGCTTGCGGTTCTCGTCCAGCAGCACGATCCGGATGCCGACCGGAGCCTTGCCCGCGGTGGTCGGGGCCTTACGCAGATCCTCGGGGGTCGCCACGGTCATCACGGCGCACTCGGTGGAGCCGTAGAGGTTGTAAAGGCTGTCGTTGAAGTGATCCAGCGTGCGGGTCACCACGTCGGGCGCGATGGCCGAGCCCGCCGCGAAGATCACCTTGATGCTGCTGACGTCGTACTTCGCCAGCACGTCCGCGTCCAGGTCGAGGATGCGTTGCAGCATGGTCGGGACGACCACCAGGGAATCCGCCCGGTACTTCTGGATGTTCGCCAGCGTCTGCTCGGGGTTGAACCGGCGCTGCTGGAAGACCACCCGGTTGCCCAGCGCGAGACCGAGGGTGAACTGCGACAGGCCGGTGCCGTGGAAGATCGGCGCGGCCATGATCATGGTGCCGTTGTTGGGCAGCGGCACCCGGTCGATGAACTGGGCCGACGCGAAGGGGCTCACCCGGTCGCGCGGGGCGCCCTTCGGGGTGCCGGTGGTGCCGCTGGTCAGGATGACGATGCCGCCCGGCTTGGCCGGGGCGGGCAGCGCGGCACCGGACTGTCCGCTGATCAGCGAGTCGACGGTCGGGATCGCGGGATCGGCGCCGTCCTTCTCGTCCACCCAGGTGAGAATGCGCGGGATCGCGGCGGGGATGGCGCTCATCAAGTCGATGAACTCGCTGTCGTGCAGCACCGCCTTGACGTTCTCCCGCTCGGCCACGTCGGCGAACTGCGGCTTGGCGAACCCGGTGTTCATCAGCACCCCGCGCACGCCGAGCTTGCCCGTGGCCAGCAGGCTCAGCACCATGCCGCGATGATCGCGGGCCAGGATCGCCACCACATCACCGGGATCGACGCCACTGCTCTGCAAGCCCCGCGCCAGAGCGTTGGACTGCTCGTTGAGCTGGCCGAAGGTCAACTCCCCGCGTTCGTCGACGATCGCCACGGCGTGCGGCCTGGTCTGCGCGGCGTGCATGACGACACCCGCGAACGGGCCGAACTTCAAGATATTGAAGGCAGACCGTGCCGCATGGTCGGGCCGCAGCGGATTGAACAGCCGCCGCTTGACCATCACGTTCACGCCAAGGGCCAGATCGCCCGCCTTGCGGGCGGTACCGCCCAGCGCGGGGAGGGAAAGAGACATCGACGACAACCTTCCGGCGGTGTCACCCGGTGATCCTCCGGGTGGTGCGGACCGCAACTCGATATACCCAGTGCTGGTGCTAACACTAGCAAGCGTGTGTAACTGGTTGTGTCACGTATCTCATCGGGTCCATACCCGCTGGTAATGGGCCGGGCACGAGGGCCCGGCCCGCCGTCGATCAGGCCTTGACCTCGTACTCCACCAGCACGCGGCGCAGCAGTTTGCCGGTCGCGTTGCGCGGCAGGTCGTCGAGGAAGACCACCTCGCGCGGCACCTTGTAGCGCGCCAAGTTGTTCTTCACGTACGCCTTGAGCTCCTCGCCGTCGGGCGAGTGACCCGGCTCCGGAACGACGAAGGCGCGCAGGCGCTTACCGAATTCCACGTCGTCCACGCCGACAACCGCCACGTCGAAGACGTCGGGCCGCTCCAGCAGCAGGTTCTCCACCTCTTGCGGGAAGACGTTCTCGCCGCCGGACACGATCATGTCGTCATCGCGGCCGTCCACCATGAGCAGGCCGTTCTCGTCGAAGTGGCCGACGTCGCCGCTGGACATGTAGCCGTCGATGATCTGCTTGTGCCTGCCGTCGGTGTAGCCCTCGAACGGCGCGCCGCTGCGGATGAAGATGCGCCCGGTGGTGTTGATCGCGGTGACGCGCTGGTCGTTCTCGTCGTAGAGCCGCACTTCGCAGGTGATCGGCGCGCGCCCGACGGTGCCGGGCGCGAGCGCGAGGTCCTCCGGGTTCGCCACGGTCGCGACGGCGCATTCGGTGGAGCCGTAGAGGTTGTAGAGCACCGGGCCGAACGCCTCGGTGGCCTTGATCGTCAGCTCCGGCGACAGCGCCGAACCGGCCAGCACGATCGCCTTCAGGGAGGACGTGTCGTACTTCGCCCGGATCGCCGGATCCAGCTCGACCATCCGGTGCAGCATCGTGGGCACCGCCACCAGCATGTCGGCCTTGTGCTCGGCCACCAGCGCGAGCGTCGCCTCGGCGTCGAACCGGCGGCGCACCACCACCTTGTTGGACAGGGCCGCGCCGACCAGCCAGGTGGCCAGGCCGGTGCTGTGGAAGATCGGCGAGACGATCACCTGGGTGCCGCGCCGCGGGAACGGGATCCGGTCGACCATCTGCGCCGTCGACAGCGGAGTGACCTTGGTGCGCGGGGCGCCCTTGGGCAGGCCGGTGGTGCCGCTGGTCAGGATGATGAAGCCACCCGGCTTGCTCGGTGCGGGCAGCGGCTCGGTGGAGTTCGCGGCGACCAGGTCGTCGAGCGTCTGCGCCCCCTCCGGCAGCGCGGTCCCCTCGTCGACCCAGGTGAGGTAGCGCGGCAGGTCGGTGGGCAGCGCGTCGAGCAGGCCGAGGAACTCGCTGTCGTGCAGCACCGCCTTGACCTTCTCGCGCTGGCACACCTCGGCGAACTGCGGTTTGGCGAACCCGGTGTTCATCAGCGCCACTCGCACGCCGAGCTTGCCCGCGGCGGCCATGGCGATGATCAGCCCGCGGTGGTCGCGCGCCAGCAACCCGATCACCTGGCCTTCGGTGATGCCCGCCGCTTGCAGGCCGCGCGCGACGGCCGTCGACCGGTCGTCCAGTTCGCGGTAGGTCAGCTCGCCCGCCTCGTCCACGATGCCCGGAGCGTCCGGCGCCACGCGCGCGGAGTGCCGGATCAGGGTCGCCTGGGGGCCGAGGATGCGCGACTCCTTCATCGTCCGCAGCGTCTCCAGCGGCTTCTTGGGGTCGGTGACACCCCGGCTGCGCAGCACCCCTAGCGCCTTGACGGCCTCCAGCGTGTGGGCCAAGTTCATGTCGAATTACCTCCACAAAACCCTCGCGTCGGTCCTCGACCTAGCGAACCGGTACGGCGTGTTGACTTGCCACCGTAGCAGTGCGGAGTGTGACAGGTCACAGTTGAAACGGACAAATCAGTCTCGGTTCGGTTGCGTCCGCCCCAGGTCGAGACCGTCCGCGGGCCGATTCCGGCCTTTCCGCTCTCGGCTACCGGTCGGTAGGGTTATCCTCGCAGCGTCTCGAGACCGCTCGAAGGGAGACGCGGCCGATGTCCGATCCGAAGGACCGTGCACCGTTCATCGACATTCCCGGCGATCTGCCCGGCATCCGGGGTTTGTTCGCTTTCAAGCCCGAAACCGGAGCCGCGCTCAGCGAATTCGCGCAGACCCTGTTGCGCGGGACTTCTCCACTGACGCCGGGGGAGCGCGAGACGATAGCCGCCTACGTCTCCTCGCGCAACGAAACGTATTTCTGCACGCAGTCGCACGCGGCGACCGCGGCGGTGCTGGTGGACGGCGGCCGCGACGTGATCGACGCCGTCATCGAGGACGTGGAGTCCGCCGCGATCGAGCCGAAACTGCGTGCGCTGCTGCGCATCGCGGACAAGGTGCGCCGGTCGGGGCTCGAAGTGACCGCCGAGGACGTGGAGGACGCACGTGCCGCGGGCGCCAAGGACGAGGACATCCACGACGCCGTCCTCGTCGCCGCGGCGTTCTGCATGTTCAACCGCTATGTGGACGGCCTGGCGACGGTCGCGCCCCGGGAGCGGGCGACGTACGAGCAGATCGGTGGCATGCTCGCCACCGCGGGATACGTGGCCGCCGGCGTGCCCCCCGAATCAGCGCCGGGCGCTGGCCAGAGCGACCAGTAGCGGAACCACCCTGGCGGCGGGAACCTCGAACCGGCCGCGGCCCGCGGTGTGCAGCCAGCCCACCGCGGCCAGCTGGCGCAGGTGGTGATAGATCTGGCCGGAGCTGCCGACACCGTCCACCCCGGCCAGCTCGGCCGCGGTCCTGCGCCCGCCCATGATCTCGCGCAGCAGCCGCAACCGGACGGGACTTCCCAGCGCCGCAAGGCATTCCGCGGTCTCGGCCCAGTCGTCCTCGATGAGGTCGCCGGTGGTGAACCGGGCCTGCCACTCGCGCTGCTGGTCGTTGGGCAAGCGGACCGACCCGGCGAAGACGACGCCGCCGTTGGGCTCGTCGGCCGCCGCGAACTCCTCCCGCAGGCGCTCGACCGCCCACTCGTCGGTGCCCGGCGGGAGACTCTCGGGCCGTAGGTTCTCTTCGAGCGCGCTGAGCCGCCGCTCCAACTCGGCGACTCGGTCTTCCAGACTCACGAATCCCCAAGCTACGGAACTACGTAATGTCCGACAAACCGACGGCTCCGGCTCCGTGGCGGCGGGAGCCGGAGCCGCCGCCCTCAGTTGTAGACCGCGCCGAACGACGGCACCGAGATGGTGCCAAGCCGGTAGGCGTACCCGTCCGGGTTCTCGTCGCTGACGGGCACCGACCAGCGGTGCCACAGCGACCCGTACACGGCGGCGACCACCGGGCCCGCGCCGGTGTCCAGGGCGCGTGTGCGAATGGTGGTGTCCACCGGAACGTCGTTGTGCTCGTAGAGCAGCTCGGTGCCACTGCGCCCATTGGCCAGGTTGATCCAGAGCACCTCGAGCTTCGCGCCGCCCTGGTTGGGCGAGATGGTGCCCGGCCCGCCGAAGAACCCGAGGCGGAATCCGTCCATGCCCAGGGCGATTCCGGACCCGTACACGCCCGGGCCCTCACCGCGTCCGATGTCCGACTGCGCCGGGATCTGGAACGGTTGCGCGGGCAAGGCCACCTGCTCGGCCTTCGCGAGCTGCCCGGAGGCGATCAGGCGATCCACGGCCTGCTCGGCTGCCGGATTCCCGGCCGCGGCGGCACGCAATTGCTGCGCGGCGGCGGTCCAGTCCACCGCGGCCGGCTGCGCGGCGGCGTGCCCGGCGAACGGTGCTACGAACACCGCGGAGGCGGCGACGGCGGTGGCGAGGCGACGCGTAAGACTCAGTCGTTGCATAACCAGTTCTCCTCGAAGTTCTCTGGTACTGCGCGAGTGAAATACGTCCGCTGATTGGTCGATCCAGCGACAGGGCGATAGGCTGCCCGGTCAGTTACGCGCCTGTCCAGAGGGGAACGCCGAATGGCGTGATCGTGTCGTTGACTCATCGATGCAACGGCGTGCTTGTCAGGTCCCGGCGCAAGCGTCGGGCTGCCGACCGTGGCCCTGAACAGCGCTTTCTCGATAAACCGTTCCGTATGGTCCGGTCGAGGGTAGTGTGGGTCTCGAGGCGACCGCCGAATCCGCGGCGGCGGTGACCGTATCTATACGGTGCGCCACCCATTCGGGCGTCATCGATCGCGAGTGAGCGGAGAATCCAGAAATGCATCGAAGTGACCGGTCCCCGTTGTTCAGCCATCCGAATGAACCCTCCGAGGTCGGCGCACCCGCGGTCGGAGTGGTTCGCACGCCCGTATTCAGTGACCTCGTCGTCGCGACGCCGTCCGCGGTGACCGACGAAGCGGGACCGGTCGAGTCCGGCGGCGATTAGTGCACCCCTCCGGCCGGGTATGGGACCTGGGTTACGCCGCCGGTTGGCGGCTGGTCCGCGCCTTGCCGGAACCGTTGGCGGTCCGCCTCTTCGACGCGGGCGCCGAACGAGCGGCCCGCAACGGCGGTCCGAATCAATTGCGCCGGAACCTGTCTCGAGTATTGGGCACAGCGCCGGACCAGGTGCCGCAGACGCTGATCCGGGAGAGTTTGCGCTCCTATGCCCGCTACTGGCGCGAAGCCTTCCGGCTGCCGTCGATGGATCCGGTGCGACTGGCCGACACCATCGAATCCGTGGCGACCGGGCTCGAACACATCCACCAGGCGGTCGAACGCGGCACCGGTGCGGTGCTCGCCCTACCGCACAGCGGTAATTGGGACCTGGCGGGCGTCTGGCTGGTGCAGCGCGTGGGCTCGCCGACGGTCGTCGCGGAGCGGCTCGCACCGGAATCGTTGTTCCGGCGCTTCGTCCGTTTCCGTGAACGGTTGGGATTCGAGATCATCCCGCTCACCGGTACCGCGACGCCGCCGTTCCCCCAGCTGGTCGCCCGGATCCGGCAGGGACGGATAGTCGGGCTGCTCGGTGAACGCGACTTGTCCGGCACAGGCGTACCGGTGACCTTCTTCGGTGAGCCCGCTCGGCTGCCCGCCGGTCCGGCTCGCCTGTCGATCGACACCGGCGCGCCACTTCTTCCCGTGCACTGCTGGTACACCCCCGACGGCTGGGGATTTCACGTGAGTCCCCCCGTCGACACCAGCCGTGGCGTGCGCGAGACCACCCAGGCGCTGGCCGACCGATTCGCCGCGGGCATCGCCGCCCACCCCGCCGACTGGCACATGCTCCAGCCGCTGTGGACGGCCGACGTCACCGCCGCCCGGCTCGCCCGCCGGACGTCGACCCCGCCGAACTGAACTATTCGGAGGGCGCGGAGGAGGCTTCCTCAGTCGCCTGGCAACCCCCACGCGAATCCGGCCGCGATCACGAAACAACTGACAACCGAAATGAGAACAATGCTCCACATGTGCGCGAAGGGTACGGAACATCCGGTACGAAATCCATAGCCCATTCTCGCCGAATGTGTTTCAGGACACGTCATTCGTTTCGTCGCCGGGTGCGGAAACGAAATCCGGTGCGAGACCGAGAAGCTCGCACCGGATTTCGTCGTCGATCGTCTAACGCAGCGTCACTTCAGTTCGGCGCTGGTCTTGCCCAGGATGCGGCGGGCGACGATGAGCTGCTGGATCTGCTGGGTGCCTTCGAAGATGTCCAGGATCTTCGAGTCGCGACCCCACTTCTCCAGCAAGGTGCGCTGGGAGTAGCCGATGGCGCCGGCCAGTTCGACGGCCTTCAAGGTGACGTCGGTGCCGGTGCGGCCCGCCTTCGCCTTGGACATGGACGCCTCGAGCGAGTTCGGCTTCTTGTTGTCGGCCATCCACGCGGCGCGCAGGGCGAGCAGGTAGGCGGACTCGTAATCGGCTTCCATCCGCAGGAATTCGGCGGCGGCGGCGTGCTGATTGTTGGCCGGGACGTCGTAGGAGATGTCCACGCCCGAAGCGGTCAGGATCGAGCGCAGCTCTTCGAGCGCGGCGCGCGCGACGCCGATCGCCATCGCGGCGACGAGCGGACGGGTGTTGTCGAAGGTCTGCATGACCCCGGCGAAACCCTTCTCCACGTTGACTTCCGGGCTGCCGAGGATGTTGTCCTTCGGGATCCGGCAGTCCTGCAGCAGCAGCACGGCGGTGTCGGAGGCCTTGATGCCGAGCTTGTGCTCGAGCCGCGCCACCGACAGGCCGGGCGCGTCGCGCGGCACGACGAACGACTTGATCGCCGCGCGGCCGAGGCTCTTGTCCACCGTCGCCCACACCACGATGTGGGTCGAGCGCTGACCGGCGGTGACGAAGATCTTCTCGCCGTTGAGCACCCACTCGTCGCCGTCGAGCACGGCGGTGGTGGACACGGCGGCGGAGTCGGAGCCGAAGGACGGCTCGGTGATGGCCATCGAGGCCCACACCTTGCCGAAGCGCTTCAGCTGCTCGTCGGTGGCCACGGCGGCGATGGCCGCGTTGCCCAGGCCCTGGTAGGGGATCGACAGCATGAGGCCGACATCGCCCCAGGAGGTCTCCAGCGCGTTCAGCAGTGCGGACATGTTGCCGCCGTTGGTGTTGCCGAGCAGCTCGGTGGCGTGGCGGTCGGCGTCACCGTCGTCGGAGCGGCCACCGGCGGCGCCGCCGATCTTCTGGGTGCCGGAGTCGGCCAGGCCCTCGACCATGGCGGCCATGGTGTCCAGCTCGACCGGGTAGTCGTGTTCGGCGAGGTCGTACTTGCGCGAGATCGGGCGGAAGATCTCCTGCGCGACCTGGTGCGCCTGATTCGCGCTGGCCCGCAGCTTCTTGGGGAGTTCGAGGTTGATCATGGGGAAGGTCTCCTGGAGAACGGAACGAGCCGGTTTAGATGAGCACGACACCTTCGGCGACGCCGATCGCCCGCAGGTCGCGGTACCAGCGCTCGACCGGGTGTTCCTTGGTGAAGCCGTGACCGCCGAGCAACTGCACGCCGTCGAGGCCGATCTGCATGCCCTTGTCGGTGGCGAGCTTGCGGGCCAGCGCAGCCTCCCGGCCGAAGGACAGGCCCTGCTCCGCGCGCGAAGCGCCGCGCAGCGTGACCAGCCGCAGGCCGTCGAGTTCGATCGCGATGTTGGCGACCATGAACGCCACCGCCTGGCGGTGCGAGATCGGCTCACCGAACGCTTCACGCTCGTTGACGTAGGGGATCACGTAGTCCAGCACCGCCCGGCTGGTGCCCGCCGCCAGGGAAGCCCACCCGAGGCGGGCCAAGCGCACGGCATCGGCGTACTCCTCGGCGCGGGTCGCCGCGTCACCGTCGCCCAGGACGGCGTCGGCGCCGACCGCGACGTTGTCCAGGATCAGCCGGCCGAGGCCGGCGGCGCGCAGACCCATGCTCGGGTCGGCCTCCACGACCAGGCCGGGCGCGTCCGACTCCACGATGAACAGCGCCGGACGGCCATCGAGCTCGGCGGCGATCAGGAACAGCTCGGCGTCGGCCGCGGCGGGCACCAGGCTCTTGACGCCCGAGATGCGGTAGCCGCTCGGCGAGCGCACCGCCTTGGTCTCCAGGGCGAACGGGTCGAACAGCGCGCGCGGCTCGCTGATCACGACCGAGGCCTGCGGCACGTTCTCGCCGGTGAAGGAGGGCAGGTAGGTCTTCTGCTGTGCGTCGCTGCCCCATTGCGAGAGCGCGACCGCGACGCCGCTGGGCGCCAGGATGGGCAGGGCCAAGCCCATGTCACCGTGCGCCAGCGCCTCGGCGACCAGCGAGTTGGTCACCGCACCACGCTCGGAGGCCGCACCCTCGAGTTCCTCGGGCACGTTGATCAAGGTGATGCCGAGTTCGGCGGCGCGCTCGAGCAGGTCGCGCGGCGCCTTGGCGGCGTTGTCGGCCTCGTAGGCAGCCGGACGCAGGATCTCGGCGGCGAATTCCTTCACCGTCTCGACGATCATCTGCTGCTCGTCGGTCGGCGTCAGGTCGAAGAAGTCCTTGTTCTTCGCCTCGTTGGCCGCCAGGCGCTTGGGGGCGCCGGTGCCCGCGACCTTCGCGAACGCGCGGGTCGCCGCGCCGAGCGTGCGGAAGCCGGTCTTCGTGCCCTCGTAGGTGACGCGCTCGATCGGCTTGCGCAGGTTGTATTTCTCGGCCAGTTCCGACCCGGTGAGAGTCGTCATGACCCGCATCGCCGCGCCCATCCAATCCCGCTTGGGTTGGTTCAGGCCGACCGCGGACGTATCTGGACGTCGCTTCGTCGCGCTGTCTCGAGTGCTCATCATCACCTGTTTTCTCGGATGGGTTGGTGCGGTCTGTCCCCAGCTATCTTACTCCGGAGTAAGGCTATCTTACTGCCGAGTAAGAAGCGCGTCGAGGTGCAGCATACGCCCGGAATCCACACCTTGCTGGACAAGTGCCCAAAGTTGCGTCCCGGGGTCGGTAGGCTTCCCCGCCGCGCGTCGTGCTATGCCTCCCGTCGCGATGAGCTGCGCTTTCGGGAAAACGGACGAACGTGTCGGGCCGGATAGCCGGATTCACCGCCGCATGTTCGCCTCGCTCCAAGGCTATGGCGGTGATCGATGCAGAACCGTTATGGATCCGGCAGGGGCAGATCCCGTCCCACGAATGGGCTGTGAACGATGCGGCCCGGCCCGGCGCAGGCTCGAACACGGCGCCGGTGCCATGGGCAGCGGCGCGGTCGCGCATGGTGGCGACAGGGATGCCGACGGAGGCCGGGTGGCGGTGTTGCCGTGATTACAATCCGACGCATGTCAGCGATCTTCGACTGGGCCAGGCCGGACAACGTACAGCCCGAGCCGATCACAGTCGACATCTGGCGCGAGCTGCCCGAAGAGTTCTGCCGCTTGGTCGAGGTGGTGAACGGGGATGCGGTCCGTTGCGAGTCTCCGAGCAGGGCACATCAGAAAGCCGTCCACCGACTACTGGCAATGCTGGAATCGGCCGCTCGCGAATACATGGCCGAAGATCCGTCGGCATGCCTGGACGCCAACCATGACTTCGACGTGGTGCTCTGGGAAGTGCCCCGGGCGACTATTCGTCGCCCCGACATCGCACTGTTCGAGTGCGTGCCTGCGGATGTCCGGCCGATGCCCGCGCGCCATTTGAAGATCGCTGTCGAGATCATCTCGCCCAGTCATGTCAAAACCGACCGGCTCGAGAAGATGAGCGAATACGCGGCGGCCGGAATTCCGTGGTACTGGCTGGTCAGTGTGTCGGACACCGAGGTGACCGTCATCGAGACCTACGGCCTCGACCACAGCGTCGGTCACTACCGGCTCGCCCGTGTCCTGAAGCCGCAGACGGCGTTCGCCGTCGACCTGCCGATCCGAATTCAACTCGATTGGGACGAACTGACCGACCTTGTGTTGTGAGTCGCCATCGGGTCGGCCGCTGTGCGGGCGGGCCGGTGGCACTGGGGCCACCGGCCCGGCCGATCACTCGCGCACGTAGTACCGCAGCGTCGCGTAGGCCGTGATGGCCGCGAAGACGACGCCGACCGGGGCGATGACCAGCGCGGTCATCGCGATGTCGTCGCCGGTGATGCGGGGGAACACCTTGCTGGCGAACAGGTCGCCGAGGGCCCGGTCGATCACCAGCGGGCGGGCGATGAGCAAGCCCAGCATGGCGAGTACCGAACCGGCCAGCGCGGCGACCACGGCCTCGAGCAGGAACGGCAACTGGGTGTACCAGCGGGTCGCGCCGACCAATCGCATGATGCCGACCTCGGTGCGCCGGGTGAACGCGGCGATCTGCACCATGTTCGCGATCAGCATCACCGCCGCCAGCGCTTGCAGCACGGCCAGACCGAACGCCGCGTTGCGCAATCCGTCGAACAGGCTGACCAACCGGTCCACGATGTCCTTGTCGTTGCGCACCATGCCGACGCCAGGGCGGTCGTAGTACTTCTCGTAGATGGTGGGGTAGAGCTCCGCATCCGCCATCTTCACCCGCAGCGACGCGGGCAGCGGTGTCTCGCTGACGTACTTGGCCAGCTCGGGCTGGTCCTTGAAGGTCTTCTCCTTGGCCTCCCGGACCGCTTCCTCCCGGTTGAGGAACTGGACCGACTCCACGCCGCTGGTCGCCTTCAGATCCGCCATGAGCGCCCGGCACGGGTCCTGCGAGCAGTCCGGGTCGTTGGCCGACACGTCCTCGGTGAGGTACAGCCGCACCTCCAGCCGATCCAGGAAGTACTGCTCGGTCTTGTCCGCGATCCGCACCGCCAGCAGGCCCCCACCGAGCATGGTGAGCGAGACCGCGGTGGTCAGGATCATCGCGATGGTCATCGTGACATTGCGGCGCAGGCCGGCGGCGACCTCGCCGAACAGGAAGCTCGCGCGCATTACCGGCCCACCCCGTACACGCCCGTCGCCTCGTCCCGGACCAGGCGCCCGTGGTCGAGTTCCACCACCCGCCTGCGCATCGCGTCGACGATGTGATTGTCGTGGGTGGCCATCACCACCGTGGTGCCGATGCGGTTGATCCGCTCCAGCAGCATCATGATGTCCGCGCTGGTGTCGGGATCGAGGTTGCCGGTCGGCTCGTCGGCCAGCAGCACCAGCGGCCGGTTCACGAAAGCCCGCGCGATCGCGACTCGCTGCTGCTCACCACCGGAGAGCTCGGTCGGCAACCGGTCGGCCTTGCCGCCGAGGCCGACCATGTCGAGCACCTCGGGGACGGTGCGGTCGATGACTTGGCGCCGTTTGCCGATGACCTCCAGCGCGAACGCGACGTTCTGGTACACGGTTTTCTGCTGCAACAGCCGGAAGTCCTGGAAGACGCACCCGATGCGCTGGCGCAACTTGGGCACCTTGCGGCCGGGCAACCGGTCGACCCGGAAATCGGACACCCGGATCTCGCCCGCCGTGGGCGTCTCCTCTTTCAGCAGCAAGCGCATGAAGGTCGACTTGCCCGAGCCGGACGGTCCGATGATGAAGACGAACTCGCCCTTGCCCACATCGACGGTGATGTTGTCCAGCGCGGGTCGCGTCGAGGTCTTGTACGACTTGGTCACGTTCCGCATGGTGATCACGGGGAGCCAGTGTAACCAGCAACCGGTCGCGGCCTGCGTCGTCAACCGTGGGAGACAGCGCGGCGGCGGTCCGTCCGCTCGGCTCAGCGGGCCGGCGGGTCAGTGAACACCGCTGCCGGAACAGCGTTGACCAGGGTGGCCGGAGCGGTGGTGGTCTCCTCGGGTTTGACGAAGACGTACAGCACGAACGTGGCGACCCAGGTTGCCATCAGGATCGCCGTGGATCTACGTGGTCTCACTGATTCCCTCCCGGCGCAGCGCCGCGGCGACTCGCACCCGCAGCTCGCGTCCGACGTCGAACTGTTTACCCGGCAACGTTCGGGCAACCATTCGGATGTTCATCTGGTCGACGGTGAGGTCTTCCACACCCATGACGGTGGGCTCGTCGAGCAGCAACGGCTTCAACCGAGCATCCTCGTACGCCTTTGTACCGACCTCGTGCAGGATCTCGTTGACCCTGGTGATGTCAGCGCTGGCGGCCACCGGCACGTCGATCGCGGCGCGCGCCCAGTCCTTGGACAGGTTCGTCACTTTCACGATCTGCCCGTTGGGCACCGTGATCACCTCACCGTCCGCGTTGCGCAGCGTAGTGATCCGCAGCGTGACGTCCTCGACCGTACCTTCCGCCTGCTCCGCGGCTCCAGTCACCGCGATCCGGACCACATCGCCGAACCCGTACTGCCGCTCCGTGATCAGGAAGAACCCGGCGAGGATGTCCTGCACGATGCGCTGCGCGCCGAAACCGAGCGCGGCGCCGAGCACCGCGGCGGGCGCGACCAACCCGGTGACGGCGAAGCCGAGCCGCCGCAGCACCTCCATGGTGATCAGCACGTAGACGATGGTCAGCACCACCCACGTGATCACCTGGGCCAGCGCGTGCCGATGTTTGGCAGCCTCGGTGCGCACCAGCGCGTCGCTGCTGCGGAATCCGGCGTCGATCCGGCGGGTGACCCGGTCGCGCAGGTACGTGGCGAGCCGGCTGAACAGGATGGCGCCGAGGATGAGCAGCACGATCTCCAGGCCCGAACCGCGTAGCCACGTGGTGAAACCGGTGGAAGCGATCGCCTGGATTCCCGCGACATTCATCTAGCTTCCCTGCTCTCGCATTCGCCAGCGGATACCCGACTCGATGAACCCGTCGATGTCGCCGTCGAGCACCGCCGACGGATTGTTGACCTCGTAGTTCGTCCGCAGGTCCTTGACCATCTGGTAGGGGTGCAGCACGTAGGAGCGCATCTGGTTGCCCCAGGACGCGCCCTCGTTGGTCTTCAGCGCGTCCATCTCCGCGCGCTCTTCCTGCCGCTTGCGCTCCAAGAGCTTGGCCTGCAGCACGCGCATGGCCGAGATCTTGTTCTGCAGCTGGGATTTCTCGTTCTGGCAGGTGACCACGATGCCGGTGGGCAGGTGGGTGATGCGGACCGCGGAGTCGGTCGTGTTGACGCTCTGGCCACCGGGGCCCGACGAGCGGTACACGTCGACGCGGATCTCCGTCTCGGGCACCTCGATATGGTCGGTGGTCTCGACCACGGGTAGCACCTCGACCTCCGCGAAGGAGGTCTGGCGGCGGCCCTGGTTGTCGAACGGGCTGATGCGAACCAGCCGGTGCGTGCCCATCTCGACCGACAGCGTGCCGTAGGCGTAAGGCGTCTTCACCGCGAAGGTGGCGCTCTTGATGCCCGCTTCCTCGGCGTAGGAGGTGTCGTAGACCTCGACGCCGTACTTGTGCCGGTCCGCCCAGCGGATGTACATGCGCATCAGCATCTCGGCCCAGTCGGCGGCGTCCACGCCACCGGCGCCGGAGCGGATGTTCACCAGCGCGTCGCGCTTGTCGTACTCGCCCGACAGCAGCGTGCGGACCTCCATCGCCTCCACGTCGCTGCGCAGCGCGGCGCGCTCGGCGTCGGCCTCGGCGAGCGCGGTGGCCTTGGCCTCGCCCTCTTCCTCCTCGGCCAGCTCGTAGAGCACCGGCATGTCGTCGAGCCGCTGGCGCAGCTCCTCCACCCGGCGCAGTTCACCCTGGGCGTGCGACAGCTCACTGGTCACCCGCTGGGCGTGGTCCTGGTCGTTCCACAGGTCGGGGTCGGCGGCCTGATGTTCGAGCTCGTCGATACGACGGCGGAGCTCGTCGATGTCGAGGACCGATTCGACCGTCTTCAGGGTGGCGTCGAGTTCGGCGAGATCAGCGGAAACGTCAGGATGCACGATCGTCAAGCCTAGCTGCCTCTCCGTGACGGCAGCACACGAGTGCACGCGGGATGACCGGGGGCGGCGTCGGCGCGGGTGGCCTGCGCCGGGCGCTGGCCGAAACGGCGGATCGCCGGGACGTCGTGCACTCGCTTCCCGGCCGCCGCCGGGTGGCTGTGCTGTGACGTACGCCTCATGAGTTCCTACCCTAAACGGCGACGGTGCTTGGCGCAGTTCGGGTTTGGATTTCGCGGCGGAGGTGACCGCTCCTCCGCCCGAGGGATTCCGGTCGGGCGCATCCGTCGTCTCGCCGATCGCGCGGGTACCGGGCGGGGGCGGTGTGTCGAACCGCACTCTTTCCGCCGCGTGTTCGCCGTGAGCGGAGTCCGTGCGACTGGTCGCCGGCAAGCGAGTCGCGCGACGCCGCTCACGTTCGCGTTCGGCTGGGGGATCGGAATGTCGATCTCGACCGGCAGCCGCTCTCGCGGTGCCGAGCGGTCGGAACCGGTATCGGGGAACAGGCGAGAGCAAGTCACCATTCGCAGGACCGGCGGAGCGTCTGAGACGACTGTTCTCTATTGCGCGGCGATCGGCTCGGCACTGGGACACCATGCCAATCGATCCAGTCGTCCGCCGGGGTTGCGGCCAGTCGATATGCGCCCCCCGACCTCGACCGTGGGTTGTGGGTCTGCCGAGCGAGTCTCGCGATACCTCCGCTCAGCCCGAGACCGCGCGCAAACCGCCGGGGCGGCGACCGGCGAGCGCGTCGAGGGCCGCGGCGGTGGCGTCGTCGGCCGGGAGATAGACGATGACGCGCTGGTCGTCGTCCGCGGAGAGCTCGAGGGACTCGTAGGCCAGGCGCAGCGATCCGGCCTCCGGATGGGCGAGACGGGTGACGCCGGTGGCGGCGGCCAAACTCGGCACGGTGTCCACCCGGTCGGCGAAGGCCGGGCCCACGGTGACGGTGAGCTCGTCGGCCAAGGCGGCGATGTGCGCGTCGGCGCGGAACGGGCCCTGCTTCAATGTGGCGACCATCTCATCGGCGACGTGGTCCCAATCCGCGTAGAGATCCCGTGCGCCGGGTCGGCAGAAGACGAAACGCGCCAGGTTGGGCGGGGTGCCAGGTCCGTCGAACAGCCCGGTCGGCGCCATCAGCCGGTGGTAACCGTCGGTGTGGGCGAGCACTTCGGTCAGGCGGTTGACCACCACGGCGGGCGCGGGTTCGAGCCGGTCCAGGATCGCCCGCACCGTCGGTCGCACCTCGCGCAGCGGCTGCGCGTCGCCCATGCAGGTGAACCCGCTGTCCACCGACTTGCTCAACCGGTGCAGGTGGACGCGCTCGGCGGGACTCAACCGCAAGGCGTCCGCGAGCGCGGACAGCACCGGGGGCGAGGGCCGCCGGTCGCGCCCCTGCTCGAGGCGCGTGACGTACTCGACGCTCACTCCGGCCAAGGTGGCCAGCTCGGCGCGGCGCAATCCCGGGGTGCGTCGCCGCGCACCGGTGGGCAAGCCCACCTGGGCGGGCGTCACCGCTTCGCGGCGGGTGCGCAGGAAGAGCCCTAGTTCGTTGTCGCTCACAGTCCGAACCTAACAAGACGAAACGCCCTCAGGGTGTCCCTGCCACTACCACTCTTACGGCGGTCTCCCTGGGCGGCCCGCGGGGCAGCAGATTGAGTGAGCGGCCCGGCCGGGCCGTTGACACCTGAGGAGGAACAGCATGTCCAACGCCCCACTGAAGCTCGCGGTGATCATCGGCAGCGTCCGGGAAGGTCGCTTCGGGCCCGTCGTCGCCTCGTGGTTCACCGAGCAGGCACGCCGGCACGGTCTGTTCGAGGTGGACGTCATCGATGTGGCCGAGGCGGACATTCCGTTGGAGTTGCCCGCCGTGCCGCCCGCGATGGATCCGAACCCTCAGCGCCCCGACGGCATGGCCGACCTCACGCGGCGGCTCACGGCCGCCGATGCCTTCGTCATCGTCACGCCCGACTACAACCGCAGCATCCCCGCGTCGCTCAAGGCCGTCATCGACTGGCATTTCACGCAGTGGGACGCGAAGGCGATCGGCTTCGTCGGCTACAGCGGAGCCTCCGGTGGCCTGCTCGCCATCGAGCACATGCGGCAGATCTTCAACGAACTCAACGCGCACACCGTCCGCAACTATGTGTCGTTCCCGCGGTACTACCTGCTTTTCGACGAGGAGGGCAAGTTGCGGGAGCCCGAGGAGCCGGCGGCCGCCGCGACGGCGATGCTCGACCAGTTGCACTGGTGGGCGAGCGCGCTGGCAGCGGCGCGGTCGCTGGAGACTGTGGGGTGACGGCGCGAAGCCGGTACAGCCGCCGATTGCGGTAGCGGGCGCAGTACGGACAGTCGTCGTGCGCTGCCGCCTCGGTCAGCGACTGTGGGCAGCGAGCCGATGAGGTGGCGGTATGACGCCAGGCACACCGAGGCCTGCCCGGGCCTCGGACGCACGTTGCGTCCGCCTCCGTTGCCGTTGGGTCGTGACCTGCCCCACACCGGTACGGAATGGCGTGACCAGGCGGACCGATAGGGTGCGGGGCGTGGCTGTGTACTCCTCCGATCTCGAACTCGCCCTGCGACTGGCCGATGCCGCCGACGCGATCACCCGGGCTCGCTTCGGTGCGCTGGATCTGAAGGTCGACGCTAAGCCGGACCTGACTCCGGTGTCGGACGCCGATCTCGCCGTGGAACAGGCGGTCCGGCAGGTGCTGGCCGAAGCCCGGCCGGACGACGCGGTGCTGGGTGAGGAATTCGGCGGCGCCGCCGAATTCAGCGGAAGGCAATGGGTGATCGACCCGATCGACGGCACGAAGAACTTCGTGCGCGGCGTGCCCATCTGGGCGACGCTGATCGCGCTGCTGGAGGACGGCGAACCGGTCGTGGGCGTGGTGAGCGCGCCGGCGCTGGTCCGGCGCTGGTGGGCAGCCGCGGGATCAGGGGCTTGGTCGAGCTTCGAAGGGCAGGCGAGCGAGCGGATCTCGGTCTCCGCCGTCGGTGAGCTGGGCTCGGCCAGCCTGGCGTTCTCCAGTCTGTCCGGCTGGCGCGAGCGCGGCTTGCGCGAGCAGTTCATCACCTTGACCGACGACGTGTGGCGCGTGCGCGGCTACGGCGATTTCTTCAGTTACTGCCTGCTCGCCGAAGGCGCCGTCGACATCGCCTCCGAACCGGAGGTCTCCCTCTGGGATCTGGCCGCCCTGGACATCCTGGTCCGCGAAGCGGGCGGACGTTTCTCCTCGCTGGACGGCAAGCCAGGGCCGCACGGTGGCGACGCCATCGCCACCAACGGCCTGTTGCACGACGAGGTCCTCGACCGCCTGCGCGGCTGAGCGCTCCGTTTCGCCGATCCTGCGCTCCGGGGAAACCTTCATCGGCCGATCACGCAGGCGCGAGGTGGTCGGCGTTCGCGGTCATGGCCGTGCACGCGACGGCGAGTACCGCGCCGAGCGGGTGCGCGCCGAATAGTGGCAGCCGCCACGACGGGTGCGTTTCGACCACTTTCGCCGGATGCGTGCAACCCGGCGACTCCGGCTTCCGCCAGCTGTTCCGATCTATCCGGCACGGGCCGGAGTCGCGGGAGTGAGATCCATCCCCGCCGGCGGGCGCAGGCGGCGCAGGGTGCCGTCCATGCTGGTGACGAACAGCGCCCAGGAGTCTCCGTCGCGGTCGATGCGCACCGACGTGGCGCCGTCCGGCGGGTTGCGCATCGGGCCGGGTTTGATCAAGCCCGTGATGATCGCGCAGGTGGCGCCGGTCGTCGTATCGACTTGATAGACGGCGCCGAGCACGTGATCGGCGACGAAAAGCGCCCCCGCCCGGGTGGCCTCCATGTCGTCGGGCAGCGCGACGAGGTCCGGGATCCCGGAGACGACGGTGGGATGAGCCGGATCGTCCAGCCGGACGCGCAGGATCTGCAGCGTCATGGTGTCGACGTAGACGGATTCGCCGTCCGCGGCCAGGGCGAGGCCGTTGGAGGGCGGCAGCGTCGACCAATCCCGCTCGTATTCGCCGGTCTCGGGCCAGTAGCGCGAGATCCCGCTCGGACCGCTGAGGCCGATGGTGGTGAACAGCAGGCTGCCGTCCGGCAGCGACAACAGGCCGTTGGGCCCGTTCAGCCCGGTCAGCAGGACGCGCACCGCGCCGGTCTCGATGTCGTAGCGCTGCAACGTGCCCGGCGGTTCGCTGAGCCCGTCCCCGGTGAGGAAGTAGACGTAGCGCCCGGCGACGCGCACGCCCGCCGGGCGATGCAGGTCGGTGACCAGCTTCTCCATCCGTCCCGCGCGATCGACGCGCGCCAGGTAGCCGTCCATGAGCCCGGTCACGTAGAACCCGCCTCGCCCGTCGGAATCCAGATTCTCCAGATTGCCGACTCCTTCGACGACGGTCGTGGTCTCCCAGCCGTCCGAGCACCGGGCGGGAAACGTCTCCGCCCACGCCGCCGGCATCGCCGCGGTGACTCCGGCGACCACGGCGACAGCGCTCAGCGCCGCCGCGTATGCCCGGATCCCTATCCCTTTCGCCATGAGCGACAACATAACAGCGCGGAATCGGTCGGGAAGCCGTGGAACTCACACCCAATTGACGGGAAACCCCAGGTCAGCGCGCTGCGGCCGGAAGCTGCGGTTTCGGGTTGTCCCCATGTGGACAACTCGGTGGCTCAGCAGGGCGAACGCCCGGCCGAACGGGTACCGGTCATCCGAGCGCTCGTAGGATGGGCCGGGTGACTCCCCCCGATGATTTCGCGGCTGTAGCGACCGAAGTCGCGTCCGGTTCGGACGCCGGATCCGTTGCGGCGCAAGAGGTTCTACGCCGAGTCTTCGGTTACGACAGCTTCCGTGGCGACCAGCAGGCGATCGTGCAGCACGTGATCGACGGCGGCGACGCGCTGGTGCTCATGCCGACCGGCGGCGGCAAGTCGCTGTGCTATCAAGTCCCCGCGCTGGTGCGTCCCGGCGTCGGGGTGGTGGTCTCCCCGTTGATCGCCCTCATGCAGGACCAAGTGGACGCGCTCAGCGCGCTGGGCGTGCGCGCGGGCTTCCTCAACTCCACCCAGTACCCCGACGAGCGCCGGACCATCGAGGCGCAATTCGTCGCGGGGGAACTCGATCTGCTCTATCTCGCGCCGGAGCGGTTGCGGCTGGAGTCCACCGCGCAGCTGCTGGATCGTGGCAAGGTCGCGCTGTTCGCCATCGATGAGGCGCACTGCGTGTCCCAGTGGGGTCACGACTTCCGGCCCGATTACCTGGGTCTTTCCCTGCTGCACGAACGGTGGCCGGACGTACCGCGGATCGCGCTGACCGCGACCGCCACCGAGAAGACGCGCGACGAGATCATCCAGCGGCTCGATCTGGGTGCCGCCCGCCGGTTCGTCTCCAGCTTCGACCGCCCCAACATCCAGTACCGGATCGAGCCGAAGAACCGCCCCGAGCGTCAGTTGCTGGAATTCATCCGCGCCGAACACCCCGGCGACGCGGGCATCGTCTACTGCCTCTCGCGCAACTCGGTGGAGAAGACCGCGGCGTTCCTCACCGAGAACGGCGTCACCGCGGTGCCCTACCACGCGGGGTTGGACAATCGCACCCGCGCGGAGAACCAGTCGCGCTTCCTGCGCGAAGACGGTTTGGTGGTCGTGGCGACCATCGCCTTCGGCATGGGCATCGACAAACCCGATGTACGTTTCGTCGCCCACCTCGACCTGCCGAAATCGGTCGAAGGGTATTACCAGGAGACCGGCCGCGCCGGCCGCGACGGGCTGCCCTCCACGGCGTGGATGGTCTACGGCCTCAGCGACGTGGTGCAGCAGCGCAAGCTGATCGACTCCTCCGAAGGCGACGCCGCGCACCGCCGCCAGCTCCAGCTGCACCTGGACGCGATGCTCGCGCTGTGCGAGACGGTCGGCTGCCGGCGCACCCAGCTACTCGCCTACTTCGGTGAGCCCGGCTTGCCCTGTGGCAACTGCGACACCTGCCTGTCCCCACCGCAATCCTGGGACGGCACCGTGGCCGCGCAGAAGTTGCTGTCCACGGTGCTGCGGCTGAAGCGCGAACGCGGCCAGAGCTTCGGGGCAGGGCACATCGTGGACATCCTGCTCGGGAAGAAGAACCCCAAGGTCCTGCAGCACGACCACCATGAGCTGAAGGTGTTCGGTGTCGGTACCGACCTGCGCGACACGGAGTGGCGCGGGGTGGTGCGGCAACTGCTGGCGCACGGGCTGCTGGCCGTCCACGGCGACTACGGCGTGCTGACGCTCACCGAGGCAAGCAGCGAGGTGCTGTTCGACGGACGGCAAGTACTGCTGCGCCGCGAGCCCGAGCGCGCGACCAAGCCCGCGCGGGCAGCGAAGGCCGCCAAGGCGGCTTCCGTAGACCTGACACCCACCGACCTGCCGCTGTTCGAGAAGTTGCGCGAATGGCGCGCGGCCACCGCGAAGGAACAGGGCGTGCCGGCCTATGTCGTCTTCCACGACGCCACCCTGCGCGAGATCGCGGCGTGCAAGCCCACGAGCCTCGCCCAGCTGGGCGGCGTCAGCGGTGTCGGCGAGAACAAGCTCGCGAAATATGGCGAACAGGTGCTCGAAGTGCTCGCCGCCGGATGAGGCGCTACCGTCACGCGGGTCACCGGTGGGCGAGGATGGTCGGCGGTCACGGCCGTCGAAGACTGTGGAGGACAACGTGAGTCGGAGCGAGACGATCGGACGCCGGGCGTTCCTGACCGGTGCTGCCACTCTCGCGGCCGGGGCGACAGTGGCCGGGCGCACGCCCGCGCACGCGGTGCCCGTCGCCGAGGGGGTCGCCAAGTTCCCTTTCCCGGCCGAGCGCCGGGTGCGGGTGCTCGTGACCGGTGACGCGGGCACCGGCACCCGCACCCAATGGGCGGTCGCCGACGCCATGCGCGCCCTCCACGGCCGCGACCCCGTCTCGCTGGCACTGGGGCTCGGCGACAACATCTACGAGCACGGGCCCGACGGCGCGGCCGACGTCCAATTCGCGGACAAATTCGAGAATCCCAACGCCGGGCTGGATTTCCCCTGGCTGATGGTGCTGGGCAATCACGACAACAGTTCGGTGCTCGGCGGTGACGGGGGGTGGCTGCTGCGCGGCAACGCCGAGGTGGAGTACCACGCCAACTCCCGCCGCTGGTGGATGCCGAGCCGCTACTACTCGGTGCGGATCCCCGAGCGCAACCCGGTCGTCGAATTCTTCGTCCTCGACGTCAACCCGTTGGCCGCCTACCTGCCGCCGGTCTTCTCGCCCTACTGGGCGGTCGACGGTCAGTTCATGAACGAGCAGCGCGCCTGGCTCGATCGCGCCCTCGCCGAGTCGCCCGCCACGTGGAAGATCGCCTGCACCCATCACCCCTACCTGAACAACGGTCCGCACGGGGACGCGGGCCGCTACGAGGGCGTGTCACTGGAGCCGATCAACGGCGTGCACGTGCGGCGCTTCATCGAAGACCATGTGATCGGCCGGTGCCAGTTCCTCCTGTCCGGGCACGATCACTCGCTGCAGGTGCTCGAGCCCACGGCGACCTCGAAGGGGACCAGGCAGATCGTGTCCGGCGCGGCCGCGAAGACGGTCGGTGCCGAACCACGGCTCACGGCGAGCGCGGGCCACAGCGCGCTCTACGAGAACTACCACGAACTGGGCTTCATGGTCCTCGAGCTCACCGAGGACGGAGTCGATCTCGAGGTGCACACGGTCGACCTGGCGACCGGCGCGTCCGCCGAGGCGTTCCGGCGGCGTCTGGCCTGAGTTCCAACTGTGTTGCGCCGCGCCCGAATTGCGCCGCAGCGCCCTCGCGGCGGCTACCGTTCTGGCTATGGCACCGGGTGAGGGTTCCAGCGACGCGGGCGACGATGTCTCCATCGGCTCGGTGGGAGGTGAGACCCCGGACGCGCCGCCGTTTGTGCGCGGCAGGACCGATCCGGCGGTCGAGAACGTGTGGCTGCGCCGCAGTCCGCCGCCGCCGCGTCCCGGCGTACCGCGGCTGTCGACCGTGGCGCTGCTCGTCGCGTTCCTCGCCGTCCTCGCGCTCTACGTCGTGCTGCACCAGGGCGGCTAGGGCGTCCGCGACCTGCGGGAATAATCCGGTTGCCGGGTCACTTAAAGTGGACCGTTATGAAGGAGAAGGGGCGCAAGGTCATCGCGACCAACCGCCGAGCGCGGCACAACTACACGATCCTGGACATCTACGAGGCCGGGATCGCGTTGGTCGGCACCGAGGTGAAGAGCCTGCGTGAGGGCAAGGCCTCGCTGGTGGACGCGTTCGCGACGGTGGATAACGGCGAAGTGTGGCTACGTGGGCTGCACATCCCCGAGTTCAGCCACGGCACCTGGACCAACCACGCGCCGCGCCGGGTGCGCAAGCTGCTGCTGCACAAGCGCGAGATCGAGCGGTTGGTCGGCAAGTCGCGGGAGGGAAATCAGACGCTGGTGCCGCTGTCGATGTACTTCTCCGACGGCAAGGTGAAGGTCGAGCTGGCGCTGGCCAGGGGCAAGCAGGACTACGACAAGCGCCAGGACTTGGCCCGGCGCACCGCCGAGCGAGAGGTCACCCGTGAACTAGGACGGCGGGTCAAAGGCATGCGGTGACGGCCGTCCTGCTCGCGCTGGCAGCCGCGGTGGGCTACGGCGTGAGCGATTTCTACGGCGGGGTGGCGTCGCGGCGGGTGACCGCGCTGCGCGTCGTCATCTACTCCTATCCGTTCTCGGTGCTGCTGGTTCTCGCGCTGCTTCCGTTCGTGCCGGGGAGCGTGGACGCCGCGTCGCTGTGGTGGGGTGTGGCCACGGGTGTCGCGAGCGGCGTCGCGGTGTGGTGGTTCTACGCCGCGCTGGCCAACGGTCCGATGGCGGTGGTGTCTCCGCTGACCGCGGTGCTGGTCGCGGGCATCCCGGTACTCGCCGGACTGGTGACCGGCGAGCGCCCCGGTCCGCTCGCCTTCGGAGGCATCGTGTTCGCGCTGGTCGCGGTGCTCCTGGTGAGCCGGGAGTCACCGGACGACGTGACGGAGGAGATCACCGGCGGCCGCGAACTGCGATTCACCCGCAAGGTCGCCGCGCTGACCGTGGGCTCCGGCGCCGCGTACGGGTTGGCCTTCGTCTTCTTGCACGAGACTTCGGCGGACTCGGGACTGTGGCCGCTGCTCATGCAGCGCCTCGCGGCTACCGCGGTGGTATGGCTGACCGCTTTGACGGCCCGGGATCTCGGGCGGCTGCGCGGCGAACCGCTGCGCCTGGCCTGCTACATCAGCGCCTTGGACGTGATCAGCAACGCGGCGCTGCTGTACGCGTTCCACGGATCGCTGCTGTCGCTGGTGAGCGTGATCGGCTCGCTCTATCCGGCCGTGACCGTGCTGATGGCGATGGTGCTGCTCGGCGAGCGGGTCCACCGGCTGCAGCAGGCCGGTCTGGTGCTGGCGCTGGCCGCGGTCGCGCTCATCGCCGCAGCTTAGGCCCGCATCATCGAGGGTGAGCGCCGTCGCCCGGGACCGGGCCGGATCGCAGGCCGGGCACCCAGGCGACGGCCGCGAATCGCCGCCGCCCGAGTTCCCCTGCCGACCCGAGAGCCAATCCGCCAGCTCGAGTCGTCGGCGGCGCGAGCCGAGTCCGCGGATCACCGCGTGCACGGCTCGCGCATCGCTATCCGCTTGAGGGTGGGACTGCGGTAATCGGCGACCACGGTGCGCGAACCCAATGACGTGGAGGGGTCCGGAACGTTGACCACCGCGCGCTGCGCCGCGACGTCGGGTTCTTCCCGCCCGTAGATCTGCGGTGCGGCCATCCCCTCGGAATCGACGGTGAGCCCGGCCAGGGCTTTGCGTAGGGTCGGCCGGTCGAGGCCGCCCGTCTCGGCTGCCTTGGTGAGCAGCGCTTTCATCGGATACGAGATGGCCCAGCCCAGGTTGTAGCCGAAATTCGTCGGTTCGCTCGGCGCGGCGTTCCTGGCGCGCTGGGCGCCGGTGCTCGTGCCGTCCCAGCCGTCGAACGGCGAGGTGTAGTTGTAGAGCGCCGTGAGCGCGGGTGCGGCCGGCGTCTTGAGCAGGGCGCTGTTCCAGGTCGGAGTGGACCCGAGGAACCGGCCGGTATAGCCGGATCTCGCCAATTTGCCGACGATTTCGGCGGCTTCGGCCGGGCCGGTGGCCAACAGGACCACGTCGGGCGGGTCGGCCATGATCTCCGCGACCGGGTAATCCTGGTTGCCGACTTCGGGATTCGGTCCGGTGTCGATCCGCGCGGTGATCGTCGCGCCGTTGTCCAATGCCCACTTGAGCGCTCCGCTGGCGTAGTCGCCGCCGTAATTGCCGCGGTAGGCGACCACACCCAGCGTGCGTGGCTGGTAGTAGCTCTGCGCGAACCAGTCCAGGCCGAGCACGGCTTCCGTACAGTAGGAGAACCCGTCGTCCAGCACCAGATCGCGGTCGGTGGAGCGGTACTGCCAACCCGACCAGAGCGTGCCCGCCCCGGTCACCAGGTCCGCCTCGTCCATCTCGTGCAGCACGGCCAGCGTCTGCGCGGTGCCGAAACTCATCGCGAGCGCCAGCACATGGGGCGCCACGTTCTCGAATTCCGTGACGTGCCTGCGCGGGTCGTAAGCGGTGTCGCGACTGTAGGTCGCGATGTCGATCTCGTAGCCGCCGATACCGCCCTGCTTGTTTACTTCGTTCCAGAACGCGAGTTGCCCTTCCTGCAATGACTTCCCGAGCGGAGCGAAGGGGCCGTTGTTCAGGTCCGACAGGACGCCCAGATAGATACAGCCCTTGCCGGGGTGGATCGCGTGGGGGCACGCTTCCCGGGTGACGCCGGGGGCGGCGGGGGACGAGGAGGTCGAACAGCCGCCGGTCAGGACCAGCCCGAGCGCGAGGGGAGCGGCTACGACACGGAGCAACCGACGAAAATTACGGTGAAAAGGCATATCTCGCTCGCTTACGGCTGCACGCAGGGCTCGGTGAGGGTGATGCGGTCCTGGGTCGGGCCGTGGTAATTGGTGGCCAGGGTCTTCGCGCCCAGCGGCGCGGTCTGATCCGGCGCTTCGATGACCGCCCGCTGCCGGGCGAGGTCGGGTTTCGCCGTGCCGTAGATGTGTTCGGGAATCGCGCCCTCGTAGTCGACGCGCAGGCCGTGCACGGCTTGACGGACGCCTTTGCGGGTGAGCTTGCCCTCGTTGACCGCTCGGGTGAGCAGCGCCTTCAACGGATACGAGAACATCCAGCCCGCGCTGTAGCCCCAGGTGGAGGGCTCCCTGGTCGCCGAGGCCCTGGCCTTCTTGGCGCCGGCGCTGGTGCCGTCCCAGCCGTCCAGCGGCGAAGTCATGTTGTAGCGAGCGGTGATCGCCGATGCGGCGGGGCTTTTCAGCAGCCCGCCGTTCCAGGTCGGGCCCGAGCCGAGGAACCTGCCCGGGAAGCCGGCCAGCGCCGCCTTGCCCATGATCTCACCCGCCTCCGCGGGGCCCGTGGCCAGCAGCACGAGGTCCGCACGGGCATTGAGGATCTTGGCGACCGCGGCATCCTGGTTGCCGATCTGGGTGTTCGGCTCGGTGTCGATCTGCGCCACCATGTCGACACGGTTGGCGGAGGCCCACTTCTTGGCGCCGGTGGCGTAGTCGCCGCCGTAATCGCCCTGATAGCTGACCGTGGCGATCGAGTTCGGCTTCGCCTCGTTCTCGGCGATCCAGTCCAGGGCGATGATCGCCTCGGAACAGTAGGAATAGCCGGACTCCAGCAGCAGACCCTTGTCGCTGTTCTCGAATTGCCACCCCGACCACAGGGTTCCGGCAATGGCGGTCATGTTCGCCGCGTCCATCTCGGGAAGTACCTTCTGCGTCTGCACGGTGCCGAAGCTCATCGAGAGCGCGAGGACGTGCGGCTCGATCCGCCGGTAAGCCTCGGCGTGCTTCTGCAGATCGTAGTTCGTGTCCTCGGTGTAGGTGGCGATGTCCACCTCGTATTTGCCGCCGATTCCGCCCGCTTCGTTCACCGCCCGCCAGAACGCCAGCTGGCCGTTGTGAATGTCCTTGCCCAGCGCGGCGAACGGCCCACTCGTCAGATCGGACAATACGCCGAGATAGATACACCCCTTGCGGGCGTCCACGGCGTTCGGACACGGGTCCGCGGTGACGCCCGGTTCGATCGCTTCGGTCGACTTGTCGCGCAGGGCGGAACATCCGGTCAGGACGAGCCCGGCGATGACGGTGAGGGCGGACAGGCGCAGCAACCTGTCCCGAATGGTGCGAACTGCCAAAGTGTTTCCTTAGTCTGAAATCGAGATCCGCTGCTCAGAGCCGATCGTACGGCTCGTGCAGTGTAAGTCGGGTTCGTCGCCTGGCCCGGGGAATCGACTACCAGCATCCGGGAAGGGTGGGAGTGCTCCAAGGCGCGGTTCTCTCGAGGGGATGGCGGCGCTGTGACCCGGGCACGATCGTGCGATGTCGGCTGCTGGGCCTGCCTGCGGTGAGATCGCCGAGCGCCCGGCCGCCGCTGGTCTACGCGGCGAGCATCTGCGTGCTCCGTCGTAGTAGGGCACGCACAGCGCGAGTGTGCCGATGCGTGGGGTGTGCGGCGTCGGATGTCATCGCCAGGGGTCCTAGTGTCGGCTCGGGCGCCCGGCCGACGGTGCGCTGCTCGTGCGATCTCGATGAAAACCTGGTCCGGCCGGGCGGACCGCTGAACCGCGCGGATGATCGCTTGACGCTGATCGTCGGCCCGTGCTCCCTGCACGATCCCGCCGCGGCGCTGGACTACGCACGCCCTGGATCGGCAGCGCCCTACCGGTGGCGACCAGTATCACCCCACTGACCTGCGCGATCGACCTCAGACGGCCGCTGTTCGGGACGGTCGCGGGTGTGGCCGACGCCACCGCCTTTTATCGGGATGATCCCCGCTCTCGGCGGTGTTAACATGAACAGCCCGGCAAGGCGCCGGGGCGTACGGGGCTGAACGGTTTCGACTGCGTACGTTGATTCAGGGGAAGCGTGTCGGTGCAGGCAAGAGACCACCGTAAGCGTCGTTGCAACCAATTAAGCGCCGATTCTCATCAGCGCGAGTACGCTCTCGCTGCCTAACCAGCGAAGCGTCTCTGTCGGCCCGGGGCATGCCCTCGGCTCCGGTGCCGGCATCAGCTAGAGGGCTCACCGTCCTACTCGGTCGCGGAGTAGGGCGGGACATCGAACAGCGACTGGGATCGTCATCCGGGCTTGTTCGCGGGACCCGGAGATCCGAGTAGAGACACAGCGGACTGCACACGGAGAAGCCCTGAAGACGCGGCGGAGGACCCGGGTTCGATTCCCGGCAGCTCCACCAATGGAGGCGAGTGCTCGTGGAGAGCACTCGCCTTTTTGGTGGAGCTGAGTGTTTTGTGGGGGTGCAACCCCCACGCCCCGCCCGGCGGGCTTCGCCCCCGGACCCCCGGGTCGGTGGTTGCGTCGGGTGGTGGTGCGGGGGTTCTGTCAGTTGTTCACGTAAGTTCCCGCGAGCGGCGCTGTTCTGCCGACTTCACGCATTCGGGTCGCCGTAGGCTGCGGCGATGTCCTGGGAGCTGCTCCAGCGGCTGTAGGTGGGGGATTGGGGCCAGCCGGCGGGGGAGTCCTGCCATTCCTCTTGGCGGCCGTAGGGCAGCAGGTCGATCAGGGCGAAGGAGTGGCTGAGTTGTTCGGTGCCGCGGCCGCTGGTGTGCCAGGTGCGGTAGACGGTGTCGCCGTCGCGAAGGAAGACGTTGACCGCGAAGCCGCCGCCGGGCGGTGCGCCGACATCGGCGCCGAATGAACTGTTGGCCGTGGAGTACCAGGTCATCTTGTTTCCGACCCGCCGCTTGTAGGCGAGTGCCTCCTCGATCGGTCCCTGGGTGACGATGACGAAGCGGGCGTCGTAGTTGTTCAGGAACTCCAATCGGGTGAATTGCGAGGTGAAGCCGGTGCACCCCCCGCACTGCCACTGCTCGCCCGGGAACCACATGTGGTGGTAGACGATCAGCTGGGACATGCCGCGGAAGAGATCCACCAGCCGGACCGGCCCCTCCTCGCCTTCGAGGGTGTAGTCGGGCATCCGGACCATCGGCAGGCGGCGGCGCTGGGCGGCGATCGCGTCGAGTTCCCGGGTCGCGGCCTTCTCGCGGACGCGCAGCGCTTCGAGTCCGCGCTGCCAGGTGTCGGCGTCGACGACGGGCGGCAGTGCCGTAGTGCTCATGGGGTCCTCCCTGGCCGTATTCACGAGGTGCGGGTTGCACAGGTGTAGACCGGGCTCACGAGCAGAACTCATCGGTGACCGCTGCCTGTCGAGCGCCATGCCCGGGAACTCCGCGTTCCGGCGGCCCTTTCGAGGCGGCCCGGAAAGGGTTAATTGCGGCGAATCGGGCGGATTCTGTTTGGTTGCTGACTGTGGTGGAATGCCGGGGGTAATGTCCACTGAGCAGGGAAAATGGGGTGTTAGCCCCCCGGTATCTGGATGGCTGCCATGATGCTCGAAGCCGAGATGCGGTACCTCTGCTCCCGGAGCGGGAACAGAGGGCTCGGGGGTCTGACATGACCGCCGGGGTGGCGGGTAACGGCATGCGGTCGATCCTGCGTGCCGCATGTGTGAGCGTCGGGATCGATGCGAGCGATGCCGAGCCGGTCGAGGTGCCGGGCGTCTACCGGTTGCGCGGCGGGATCGTCGTGCGGATCGGTGCGCGGGGACAGAAGCTCGCGACCGCGCGGGAAGTCGCCGTGGCGCAATGGCTGGAGAGCTGTGGGGTGCCCGCGGCGCGCGTCGTCCCGGATATTCCGCAGCCGGTCGTGGTCGACGGCCGTCCGGTGACCTTTTGGCAGGAGTTGCCGCCACATCATCCCGGTGAACCCGGCGAGGTCGCCAGGGCGCTCGCCCAGCTGCATCGGCTGCCCCTGCCCGGGTTCGAGCTACGTAGGATGTCGCCCCTGGCTCGGATAGCGGACGAGATCGACGCCGCGCGGACGGTGACCGAGGACGACCGGCGGTGGCTGCACAAGCACCTGGAGGAATTACGTGGCCGCTGGAAGGCGCTGCCGCGGGGTCTGCCGTGGTCGGTGGTGCAGGGTGGGGACGACGGCGTGGTGGTCGGCGACGACGGCGAAGTGATCCTGGCCGGATTCGGACGGGCGATGATCGGTCCACCGGAGTGGGATCTGGTGTACACGGCGATCGAGTGCTGGACCGCCGCGAAGATCACCGCCGCGCAGTACGCCGAGTTCTGCGCCGGTTACGGACGCGACGTGATGCGCTGGGACGGTTTCTACCTGCTGCGCGATATCCAGGAGTTCCGCATGGCCTTGGCGTCGATGCGGGCCGCCGCCGTCGATCCCGCCTACCAGCGGCAGGCACTGCGCCGCCTCGCTTACATCCGCGGTGACGAGGGCATGCGGCCCTGGCCCGGGTGGGCGGACCTCGACTAGGCGCTCCTATCGGCAGCTTCTGGATCGCGTGCCCGCATAGTGCACACCGCGTCGGAGCAGCAGTTCGGTGTAGCGGGGGCCGGGCCCACAACGGGGCCGATAAGCCGGGAGCCGACACCGGGCACCCGGCCTGCCGCGCAGCAGATTATGGAGACGGACTTCGACACCTGGCGGCACCGGGTCGCCCTACGTCGTGCCCGGTTCGGGTAGCCGGATGCATGCATCAACGCGCCTTCGTCGACCCTGGTTCGCGTACAAGCGCCGGGTGTTGATGGTGACGACCGGCCCGCGCGGTCGTGGCCGTCGGCTCGTCCGCGCTGTTCCGCGGCAGCGAGCACCAGGGCGGCCAGGCTGGTGCCACGGACTGCGCGGCGGGGCCGCATCAGCACCACGCTGTCGGCCGCGCCCCCTACACAGACGAATCGGTTGGCGCTGACATCGACCTGGTGGACCTCGTCCCGGTCGACCATGACGAAGCCCATCAGCCCGTCGACAGTCTCGCCGCGCGGACGTCGAACGAGTCGCGGGGACGGACGGAGAGGAGGGTGTCGGGGACGTTGCCCAGGTGCGCGTCGCGCCAGCCGAGGGCTCGGCGACCTCGGGCCGGGCGCGGGCGCAGAACCGGGGCAACGTCCGTCATCCGCCGGACTGTAGCAGCGAACGTGCCGGGTCTCAGCCTTGCTGGGTAGGGACGACGACGAGCTCGGCGATGTTCACGTGCTGCGGTACGGCGACGGAGTAGGCGATCGCGTCGGCGATGTCGCCGGGTGTCAGGATCTCGATCGCCGTGCGCCACTGCTCCAGCCCGGCGCGCTGCTGCTCATCCTGCATCCCGGCGCCGAGTTCGGTGCCGACGAAACCGGGTTCGATGTTCTTCACCCGGACGCCGCGCGGCCCGAACTCGGCCCGCAGATTGCGAGTCAGATGCGCGACCGCTGCCTTGGTGGCGGTGTAGACGGCGTAATTGGGGAAGACCGTGTGGCCACCGATCGAGCCGACCAGAACCAGATCCGCTTTCCCGCCCTCGGTCGCGGCGGCCAGCAGGTCATCGATGAAAGCTCTTCCGGTGTAGAGCAGGCCGGTGATGTTGGTGCCGACCATCTGGTCCCACTCGTCGGTGAGCGCCGACTCGAACGGCGCGGCGAGCATGACGCCCGCGTTCGCTACGACCAGGTCGACGGGTCCGAACGCCGCCCGTACCGTGGCGGCGGCGTCACGCAGGGACAGCTGGTCGCCGACGTCGGCGACCACCGCGAGCGCGTCCGCGCCGATCTCGGCGGCGAGTTCCTCGATGCGATCCTTGCGCCTGCCCAGCAGGGCGACCTTGGCGCCCTCGGCTGCCAGCCGCCGCGCGGTGGCGGCGCCGATTCCACTCGATGCTCCGGTGACGACCGCGACGCGGCCGGTGAGGTTGTTCGTCATGTCCACTACCTTCCGTCCCGGCGAGCGCGCCTGACAGGCTGCGGACTTCCTGGTAGTCGCGGGGCCACCCAGGGCAGGCGCGGCTGACCTACGCTCGGTTCATGGATTCCGACAATCGACTGGGCGCCTTCCTGCGCGCGCGCCGCGAGCTGGTCCGACCGGAGGATTTCGGGATGTCGGGTGGCGGCCAGCGGCGGGTGGCGGGGCTGCGCCGGGAGGAGATCGCCTTACTCGCGGGGGTGAGCGCCGACTATTACGTGCGGCTGGAGCAAGGACGCGACCGGCACCCCTCCGAGCAGGTCATCGCGTCGCTGGCGCGGGTGTTCGCGCTGGACGAGGAGGGTACGGCGCATCTGCGGGAACTGGCCCGGCCGACCGTCAAGCGATCGAGGGCTCCGCGCAGGCCCGAACGCGTCGCCCCGGGGTTGCTGCGCCTGATGGACGCCTGGCCGCACACTCCGGCGCTGGTGCTGGGCAGATACCTGGACGTGCTGGCGGCGAATCCCTTGGCGGTCGCCGTCAACTCGTGCTCTGTCCCCGGGGTCAATCAGGTGCGGATGATCTTTCTCGATCCCGAGGCGCGCGACGTCTACCAGGATTGGCCGACCATCGCGGCGGACACCGTCGCCAGCCTGCGCGCGACCGCGGGCGGGGACCTGGACGATCCCCGCTTGACCGAACTGGTCGGGGAGCTTTCGCTGAAGAGCGAGGAGTTCCGGCAGCTGTGGGCGCGCCACGACGTGCGGGTGAAGACCGCGGGCGTCAAACAGTTCCGCAACCCCATGGTCGGGGACCTCACTTTGTCGTATGAGACGTTCAGCGTCAACGGCGCGCCGGGTCAGATGCTCATCGCCTACCACGCGGAACCGGGCTCGCCCTCGGAGCGGTCGCTGGCCCTGCTCGGCAGCCTGATCGCGGACGATCCCGAGACGACTGGGGAACAGCGCCGTGACGCCGGGCAACCGGGGGCGTCTCGGCAAAACGGCTGAGCGCGAACGAGTCGAGCAGCGCTCGCCGACTCAATCCTTCGCTTCGGTCCGTGTGGCCCCCGCCGACGCCGCGACCACACACGCGACGCCCGCCCATTGCCCGAGATTCATGACCTGACCGAGGACGACCAGGCCCGCGATCGCCGCGACCGCGGGCTCCAAGCTCATCAGTACACCGAAGACGCGGGGCGGAATCCGCCGCAGCGCTTCCAGCTCCACCGAATACGGCAGCACCGACGACAGCATCGCCACCGCGAATCCGGCGGCGAGCACGGTCGGCTCCAGCAGCGCCGCGCCCGCGTCGACGACGCCGACCGGCAGCATGACCAGTCCGCCGAACGCCATGGCCAGCGCCAGCCCGCCGCCGCCACTGGTCTGTTCGCCGAGTGCGGCGCTGAGCAGGATGTAGCCCGCCCAGCACGCCGCCGCGGCCAGCGCGAACAGCACACCGGCCCAGTTCACCTCGCCGTCCGCCCGGGTCAGCAGCAGCACGCCCGCGCCGGCGAGCAACGCCCACAGCGGGTCGATCCAGCGGCGTGATCCGGCCAGCGCGACGGTCAGCGGGCCCAGGAACTCGATGGTCACCGCCATCCCGAGCGGAATCCGATCGATCGCCTCGTAGAACGAAAGATTCATCAGCGCGAGCACCGCCCCGTACCCGAGCACGACCGGCAGGGCGCCGCGCGCCACCCGAAGCGCGGATCGCCAGATCACCAGCAGGACGATTCCGGCGAAGACCAGCCGCAGCGTGACCGCCCCGGCGGCGCCGGTCGCCGCGAACAGCTGCTTCGCCACCGCCGCGCCCACTTGCACGCTGACGATGCCCGCCAGCACGAGCGCCGTCGGCGGTACGCCACCGAGCCCCTGAGCGGCGATCGAACGCCAGACCGACACCGGCCTCGCTCCGCGCACCATCCGCTCGAAGTCGATCGCCACCACGCCGCACCTCCGTCGTTCTCGGGAAGACCTTCGGACACACAATCACGCGGGGGTGACATGACCTCCCGGCGGCACGGTATGGATGTCGATAAGCGGCAGCGCGGGCGCGGGATCGAGCGCGAACAGCCCTGGTCGTGCCGCCGTGAACCTGCGCGCCAGGAGGTTGCCGCACTGTTCGGATCTCGCATCGAGCAGGCTCATGAGGTCGACGGGCGAGCAGCGGTGGTGGGGTCGTGCGGCAAGGCAGCCTCGCCGGGGAATACACGCAGTCCAGCGATGCTGCAGTGACGCCGTACGACGATGCCGGGACGGGACCGGGGCGGCGGTCCGATCGAGATTCGGCGGTTCGCACCCCGTCGAGGCCGCGGGGGAGTGAGTATCTAGTTATCGCGCCGGTGCGCGGCCGGCGTCCGTTCGACGAAGAGCGACTCACGAGCGATAGGACCACCGCATGCGAAAACGAGTGGCCGCTTCGGCGGCGGCGATCGGAGCCGGCGCGGCAGTCGTCTCGGCCGTCTCGGCCGGAGCCACGGTGACCCAGGTAGGGATGTATCCCGGCATCAACTTCGGGTTGGTGACGAACTACGGGACGGGCTGCACCTACACCGCGCGCGCCACCGTGACCGACACTGTCGCACCGGTGACGTTCTACGACAACGGTATTCCGTTCGGGGTGGTCCGCCCTTCCGGCGGCGTCGCGCTGATCGACTGGGTGCCCGCCACGCCGGGGCCGCACACCGTCAGTGCGGTGCAGGAGCCGTACACGCCGTATGTGGCGGGTATCGACCTCCGGGTCGGCGAAGGCGTCCATCTGGGTTACGCGTGCGTCGTCCAGGGCGGTTGACGGCGAAGCTCGCCGTACCACCGCGCCGGTAGTGTCGAATCGGCGCTGCTGAGCTCGATCTTTCGGTAGGGAAGGGAGTCGGCATGCGAAGCAACGGGCCGATCGTGGTCGGTGTGGACGGGTCCGCCGGTTCGGGGGCGGCGGTCGCGTGGGGAGCGCAGACCGCCGCGCAGCATCGGGCGCCGCTGCGCCTCGTGCACGTGCTGGATCCGGTCGCCGACTACGGACCCGGCGTCACCGAACCGCTCACCAGCACCGACTACGCCCGGTTGGAGGATCACGGTCGCTGGGTGCTGAACACCGCGGCCGAGGAGGCGCGGATCGCGGTCCGGGCGCTGCGGGACATCGAGATCAGCACCGAGCTGGTGCACGAGCCGGTGGGTCCCGCGCTGCTGGACCGGACCGGCGCGGCGCGGATGATGGTGGTCGGCACCCGCGAGCGCGGGACCGTGCGGCGCGCTCTGCTGGGATCGGTCAGTGCCGCACTGGCACGGCGCGCCCGCTGTCCTATGGTCGTGGTCCGGGAAGGCGCGCCGCTCACCGCGGAAGCCAGGAAGCGGCTGATCGTCGTGGGGGTGGACGGCACGGAGATCAGCGAACCCGCCATCGAAGCGGCGCTGCACGAGGCCTCGGCGCGGGGTGCGCCGCTGCTGGCCCTGCACGTCTGGACCGGCGTCGAAATGCCTTCCGTGAGCGCCGAACTCGCGGTGGATACCGAGAAGCAGATCGTGCTGGCGGAAAGTCTCGCCGGATGGCAGGAGCGCTTTCCCGATGTCGAGATCCGGCGCGAGATCGTGACCGACCGGCCCGAACGCTGTCTGCTCGAACGCTCCGGACAGGCTCAGCTGCTCGTGGTCGGCAGCCGGGGCCGGGGCGGTTTCGCCGGCATGCTGCTCGGCTCGACCAGTCAGGCACTGCTGCTGTCGGTGGCGTGCCCGATCATGGTCGTTCGCGATGTCTCGATGGCGGTGCGCTATCTGCCCGAGTGAGCGTCATGCTCCCGTCGTAGAGCCCGGCCGGACGATCATCAGGATGGTGACCGCCGCCCACAGCAGGTTGAACACCCCCGTGTCCATGGCCAGGCGGCGGATCAGCGCCGGGGTGGTCCCCGTCAGGTCGGCGAGGATCTTCTGCTGGCCGGGCAGCACGAGCAGGGCCAGCACACCCGCCGCGGCCGCGGTCAATCCGATCGACACCACCAGCCAGACGTCTCCGAGCACGCCCAGGCTCAGCGCGGTGAGCAGGCCGAAGGCCGGGACCACGACGCCGAGCAGGGCATAGACCCGGCAGATGCGATGCAACGTGCCGAGAACGGCGGGGTCGTGGCCGGTCGCGGGGACGGCGAGGGCGCGGCGGGTGGTGGCGGGGAACATGCTGGCCGCCACCGTCACCGGGCCGACGGCGATGATCACGGCGAGCACGTGGACCGAGAGCAGGAACTTCGTCACGGCGGTCGACACTAACGACGGAGGCGGGCCGACGGAATTGGCGAAAGTGCCATATACCGTTTGATTCCAGCCAAGACGATGAACTGTGGATATGTGGTGGACAGCCAGCAATAGCTGCTTGGCTGGATTCGACCGGATGTCTACTCTATTGCCATGCACACCGTGGTCGTCCTGGCGTTGGACCAGGTGGTCGCGTTCGATCTGGCCACGCCGGTGGAGGTGTTCGGGCGGACCTGTCTCCCCGATGGCAGGCCCGCCTATCGCGTGCTGGTCTGCGCGGGCACGCCGACGGTCGACGCCGGAGTGTTCACTATGCACGCGCCGCGCGGGCTCGAAGCACTGGGCGAAGCCGACACGATCGTGCTGCCGGGCTGCGCCGACCCGACCCTGCCGGTGCCGGACGAGGTGGTCGACGCGCTGCGCCGGGCCGCGGCCGCGGGCACCCGTATCGCGTCGATCTGCTCCGGCGCGTTCATCCTGGCGGCTACCGGATTGCTCGACGGCCACCGCGCTACCACGCATTGGCTCGCCGCCGCCGAACTCGCGGCTCGCTATCCGGATATCGAGGTGGACCCCGACGTGCTGTATGTGGACAACGGCGCCCTGCTCACCTCCGCGGGTGCCGCGGCCGGGATCGACCTGTGCCTGCACATGGTCCGTCGGGACTACGGATCGGCGGTCGCTGCCGACGCGGCCAGGAAGTCGGTCGTCCCGTTGGAGCGGGAAGGCGGGCAGGCGCAGTTCATCGTGCACGACCTGCCGCCGACGCCGCGCGGCTCCGCGCTGGAGCCGGTGCTGCGGTGGATCCAGGACAACTCCGCACGGGATCTCTCCCTCGACGACATCGCCGCCCACGCCGGGATGAGCACCCGCACGCTCAACCGGCGGTTTCGCGAGCACACCGGAACCACCCCCTTGCAGTGGCTGCTGCGCGCCCGGATCCGGCAGGCCCAGCATCTGCTCGAAGCCACCAGCCACTCGGTCGACCGGATCGCGGGCCAGGTCGGTTTCGGGTCGCCCACCGCGTTCCGCGACCGCTTCAAGCGAGTGGTCGGGACGAGCCCGCACAGCTACCGGGCGGCTTTCCACGGCTCCGGCCCGAGTCGGCTCGGCTAGCCCGGGGGCGTGCCGGGCCGGCCGATGAGTTCTCGCGCGTCGCCCCGTCGGATCAAGCGACAACCCGCGAACACCGATCCAGGAGCCACGCACATGAGGAAAATCACCGCCGGTCTGTTCATCGCCCTCGACGGCGTCATCGAGGACCCGCAGGACTGGCATTTCCCCTATTTCGACGACGCCATGGGCGCGGCGGTCGACGCCCAGCTCGGCGCCGCCGACACCCTGCTGCTCGGCCGCAGGACTTATGACGGTTTCGCGGGCGCGTGGCCGGAGCGTGAAGCAGCGGGCGGCCCGGACGCGGCGTTCGCGAAGAAGCTGGGCGACGCGCGCAAGATCGTGGTGACCCGGCAGCACCGCGACTTCCCTTGGCGCAACTCCGAAGTGCTCGACGGCGACCTGATCGAGGCCGTGACGGCGTTGAAGAATCAGCCGGGCGGCGACATCGGCATGAGCGGTTCGGTCTCGGTCGTCCGTCAGTTGCTGGCCGCCGGGCTGTTGGACGAACTGCACCTGCTGGTGCACCCGATCGCGGTCGGCAGGGGCGAGCGCCTGTTCGAAGACGGCGCGGCCACGATCCCGCTGCGCCTGCTGTCCTCGGAGACCTTCGACACCGGCGTGCTGCATCTGGTCTACACCCGGGACGAGGCCGCGCTCACCGGCACCTATGAGGAGGCGAAAGTCCATCTGTCCCAAGGGGTCCAGTAGGGCGGTCAGCTCGGGGAATCCGCGGCCATGGTGAGCAAGAGGTCGCGCAGGGTCTGCTGCTGAGCTTCGGTCAGCGAGGTCAAGGGTGAGTTCGCGCCGAGCAATTCCACGGCGTCGTCTCGGCGTCGCAGGCCGGTCGGTGTCAGCACGATTTGTTTGGCGCGCCGGTCGGTGGGGTGCGGCTCGCGGCGGACCAAGCCCTGCTGCTCCAGCCGGTCCAGCACGAAGGTCGCGTTGGACGGCTCACACGACATCCGCGCCGCCAGCTCCCTGGCGGTGATCGGCTCGGACAACTCGCGCAGGGCGATCACCTGCGACGGGGTGAGGCCGAGCTGCTCGGCGACGCGGCGGACGTGCACGTCGAGCCGGTGGGTGAACCGATGCACCAGCTTGCAGACGTCGCGGTCGAGTTCGGTGTCCACCACGGGATTCGGCTGCCGCGTCATTGCACCGAGTCTAGCGCTTTCGATTCGAACTGTGATAGTTCTAGTTCAAATCATTTCAGCTCGAATTATGCGGAAGGCGTGGGATGCGGTCCTCGGTGTTCTCTCTCGGGTTCGTGGTGTTCTGCCTGACCACCGGCGAGTTCGTGATCGCGGGCATCCTGCCCGAGGTCGCGGACGGTCTGGGCGTCTCGGTGGGCGCGGCGGGTGCGCTGGTGACGGCCTATGCCGTCGGCATGATCGGCGGTGGACCGGTGGTCACGGTGCTGACCGCGCGAGTGGCGCGCAAGCCTTTGGTCATCGGATTGATGCTGGTGTCGATACTGGCGAACCTGGGCTCGGCGCTCGCGCCGAATTACGTTGTGCTGGTGGCGACCCGGTGCGCCGCGGGCTCCGTGGTAGCCACCTTCTTCGCGGTCGCGATCGCCACCGCGGTCTCGACCGCGCAACCGGGCTTCGAAGCGGCGGCGGTGGCGCGGGTGGCCCTCGGGATGAACCTGGGCATCGTGCTCGGCACTCCACTCGGCGCGGCCATCGGCCAAAATCTCACCTGGCGAGCGACTTTCGCGACCGTAGCGTTGTGCGTGGCGGCGGCGCTTCCGCTGGTCCTGCGGTTCATGCCGGACATGCCGGGATCGGCGGCGGGCTCGATCACGGGGGAGCTGCGCGTGTTCACCGATCGCGCTGTGCTCTGGGCCTTGGCGCTCACCGCCGTCGGAAACCTCGGCGCCGTCATGGTGTTCACCTACATCGCACCGCTGCTCACCGAGGTCGGCAGGTTTCCCGCGGCCGCGGTGCCCGTCCTGCTCTTGGTCTACGGTCTGGGCGCGGTGGTCGGCAACCAGCTCGGCGGCAAGCTCGCAGACCGGGCGTTGCTGCCCTCGGTGACCGCGCTGTTGGCCGCGCTCGCCGTCGTGCTGGTGCTGCTGCGACTGGCCGGTGACGTCCGGATCCTCGTGGTGCCGTTGCTCTTCCTGCTCGGTGCGCTCGCCTTCGCGATCATCCCGGGTATGCAGGCCAGGGTGATCGCGGCGGCGACGGCGGCTCCGACCCTGGCCGTCGCGGTGAACGCGTCGGGCTATCAGCTCGCCGCGGCGGGCGCGGGGCGGATCGGCGGCGCGGTCCTCGGCGACGGGTCGGGTCTGCCGTCGCTCTATCCGGTCGGTGCGGCGCTCACCGCTCTCGGGGTCGCGCTGGCGGCCTACCTGCTCTGGCGCGACCGCCGGATTCGAGCGAACGCGCAGAAGTGCTCTCGCCCGGCGGAATTCGACAAAATCTAATGTCCGAGCGCTTTCGCGACGATGCCCCCGGTCACCGCTTTGATGAGGTAATTGGTGGAGTCGTGCGGCGCCGCGCCGTTGTCGAAATACTGCTCGGTGACCGGAACGACGGCCCTGCCGGGATACGGCGGAAAGAACGGAGTGAGGTCGAGGTGGGCCGCCACGAGGTCGTCCTCGTCGACCAGGTTGTGCCAGTTCGTCACGGATTTCGGCACGCTGCTCGGCTGGGGTCGCAGCCTGTCGTACACGACCGTGCGCAAACCGAGCGGCGAGCCCATGGTCAGCAAGGTCACCGGTTGGTCGGTGCGGTGCAGCGCCTCATAGGCCACCACGCTGCCGAGGGAGTGCGCGATGACCAGGCGGGTGTCGGGACCGATGTGGTCGAGCACCTGCCGCTGGGCGTACTCCCGCACCTCGTCCTCGGTGAAGTACCGGGCCACCTGGGACAGCGCGCGGATGACGAACTTCTGCGCCAACCCGAAGCCGAACGGCGCGAACCAGCGCAACCGCATCAGCGCGTTGAGCGCGGGCCGCAGTCGCGCGTGGGCTCCCTGCGCCACCGCGTCCGGTGGTGGCGGAGTACCGAGCCTGCGGGCCGTCGCGCGGTCACGCTCGTCGCCGGCGTGCGCGGCGGCCGTCGCGAGCCATTCGGCGGCGATCTGCTCCATCAGATCGAGCTGGGTCTCGTCCAGTTCGGTCCCGGTACCTTGAGCGCCCTCGACCAGGAAGCGATTGCCGTAGAAGGCCATCCGGGTGGACAAGCCGCCGGGAGTGCCGTTGCGCCACAAGCGGTCCGCGAGTTCCGGCGCACCGTGGTTGCGGACGCCCCCCGCGAGGCCGGGCAGCCAGCGCGCCTCCAATGTGTCGGCCGATTCCTGTTCCTGCGCGATGCCGTGTACGAGGACGATCGTCGCCAACGTCCCACCCCTTCCGATCCCCGGTGTCGGGAACAGTGTCCCCCATCGGGGCCGCCTCGGCAGCGTGGATCACCGTCCGGGGCGGTTTCGCGTGCGGATCGCTTTGCCTAGTGGCGCAATCGAATTCGCGAGGCCGAACAGCACACGCTCGGCGATCGAGTGCTGCGCGGGCAGGACGGCGAGCTGCCGGGCGAGGTCGAGTCCGTTGACGATCGCGGTGTTCGACTCGATCAGCCCGTCCCGCACGACGAACACGTCGGTGCCGAGGAGATCGAGGCGCCTTCCGTTCGGCGCCAGTCCGATCAGCCTGGCGGTGCCGTCGAACCGGCCCCGCATCCGCCAGTGCACCACGGCGCGGTCGTCCTGCGCCGTGACCGAGAGGATGTCCACCGCCAAGTCGGGAATTGCGGCGTGCACGTCGCGGAAGAAGGCCACGATCTCTTCCGGAGCGCGCAAGTCGGCGACGCCGACGAACACATCGACGGCACCGGGCCGCCAGCAGTCGGCGGCGGTCTGCCAGTCCTGCTCGCCGATCGCCTCGACATAACGACGCGCGACCGCGCCCGGGTCCCCTGGGTTGGTCACCGATAGTCCTTTCGCCGTTGCGCAGCGGCGCTTTGTTCCGCTGCGCCCATCATGGCGCTCGGAGCGGCGATTGACACACGTTCGACACAATGAAACGCTAGTTCTTGCTTTGACTCATGAGTGCCGGAACGGGGTCGATGATGACCGGATTCGAGGAGCGCGCACCGGGCAAGACGGTGCGGATCGCGATCGTGACCTATCCGGGGATGACCGCGCTCGACGCGATCGGCCCGTACGAGGTGCTGCGATTCGCGCCGGGGGTGGAAATCCGCTTCGTCTGGCACGAGCCCGGGCCGATCACGACCGACAGCGGTGTGCTGCTGCTCGGCGCCACGCATTCGTTCGACGAGACGCCCGCGCCCGACATCGTGCTCGTCCCCGGTGGACCCGGTTCGGCGGCGGCCGCCGTCGACGACGCGCTCTTGGCCTGGCTGCGTCGAGCACATCACGGCACCCTGTGGACGACGTCGGTGTGCACGGGTTCGCTGGTGCTGGCCGCGGCCGGACTGTTGCGCGGACGCCCGGCCACCACGCATTGGCTGGCGCAGTCGGCCTTACGGGCACTCGGAGCGGACGCTCGCCCGGACGAGCGAGTCGTGCGCGACGGGAAGATCCTCACGGCCGCGGGGGTCTCCGCGGGCATCGACTTGGCGCTGTGGCTGGTCGGGGAGATCTTCGGCGCGGAGCAGGCGCAAACCGCGCAATTGATCATCGAATACGACCCGCAACCGCCGTACGACGCGGGTCATGTCGGCAAGGCATCCCGTGCCGTGCGGCTGGCCGCCACCGCCCAGCAGGCCAGGACGGTGCTCGAACCGGGCAATCTCGGGGAGTTCGCCAGGCTGTCGGCGGCCGTGCCGCGGCTGGCGTGGCGCAGCGCGATCCGTCGCGTGCGCGAACGGGGCAAAGGTCTCAGGCGTCCCGCCACTTGATCGAGCAACCCATGCTCGGCCGGTGCGGTTCGGGGGCGGGCGCGCCCGCCAGCACGGCTTCGACAGCCGTGCGCAAGTCGTCTCCGGTCAGCGGCTTCCCGTTGCCGGGTGTGGATTCGTCGAACGCGCCGCGGTAGGCGAGTCGCAGATCCGCGTCGTAGAGGAAGAAATCAGGGGTGCACGCGGCGCGGAAGGCCCGCCCGACGTGCTGCTGCTCATCGACGAGATAGGGGAAGGTCCAGCCTGCGCGGATCGCTTGGTCGCGCAGCCGCAGGGGGGCGTCGTCCGGGTAGGCGGTGGCGTCGTTGGTGCAGATCGCCACGGTCGGCATGGACGGCAGCGAGTCGACCAGTTCGCCGAGCGCCGCCTCGATGTGCTTGACGTAGGGGCAGTGATTGCAGGCGAAGACGACCAGCAGACCGGGCCCGTCCGCGAAGTCGTCCCGGGAGTAGATCCGCTGGTCGAGGTCGGGAAGAGAGAAGTCGGGTAGCGGGGTGCCGATGGGAACCATGTGTGAGGTATGCGCCATGGTGTGCCTTCCGTCGGGATCGCAGAGGACAGCGGGAGCCTAACCCCGCGTCGTCCGATTCGTCGGAAATACGCTGATGAGCCGTCAGTCGGCGTGGCGGCCGTCCCAGCTGGCCAGATCCGACGGATCGGTGTTCGCTCCGCACAGCACCACGCACACCCGTTGGCCCGGATCGGGCCGGAACGCGGGCTCGTCGCCGAGTATCGCCGCGAGGGCGGTCGCCGCGCCGTGCTCGACGGCGATCCGCCGCCGCGCCCACAGGGCGCCGCGCGCCGCGACGATCGCGGCGTCGTCGACCAGCACGGACTCCACGTCGTACTGCCGTGCGGCCGTCAGCGCCATCTCCGACGCACGCCGGGCGCCGAGCGAGTCCGCGGCGACCGAGTCGACCTCCACGTCCACGACCTCTCCGGCCGCGATCGCGGCATGCAGCGCGCGGCACCGGGCGGGCTCCACGGCGACGGTCCGGACGCCGTAGTGCTCCGCCGTGGTGGCCACACCCGAGAACAGCCCGCCGCCGCCTACGGCGACCACGACGGCACCGAGATCTGGAATCCGCTCGTGGATCTCCGTCATGAGCGTGCCCGCTCCCGCGGCGATGAGCGGGTTGTCGTAAGCGTGGGAGAGCAGGGCGCCGGTGGCGTCGGCGAATTCACGACTGGCCGCCAGCGCGTCGGCGTACTGTGTCCCGACCAGGCGGACGTCCGCGCCATAGGAGGTGAGCCGGTCCACTTTCACCCGGGGGGCGGTGGCCGGCAGAAACACCGTGGCGGGGATCCCCTGACTGCGGGCCGCCCACGCACAGGCCAGACCGGCGTTACCGCCCGAGGCGATCGTCACCCCCACCTCCGGGAGCGTGCCGTTCTCCCGGTGCGCGAGCAAGAAGTTCACCGCACCGCGTGCCTTGAAGCTTCCGGTGTGCTGCAGGAATTCCAGTGCGAACCACAGGTGGCCCGTATGGTCGGCCTGCGCCACGGTCACCGGCCTGACCAGGCCGCGCACCCGCTCGGCGGCAGCCTTCACGTCGCTGTGAGTCAGTTCCATCGAGTTCCTCGTCTACCGTGCCGCGCCGCTCAGTGCTCGCGGCGGTGTGGCACGAACTCCAAGGTGAGCAGAGCGGCGGCCGCGATCACCACTTCGCGCCAGCGGATCAAGGCATAGCGCTGATCCGACAGCGCGTGGAACTTCCGCAGGAAGCGGTAGAGCGATTCCAGCCGGATCAGCGGATCGGCGAGGTGCACCAGCAGGTAGAGCAGCGTGGCCGTGCGTGATCTCTCCTTCTCGGCGAATAGTTCCGGGAACGGGGCGAAGGCGAGCGAAATCCGATGGATGCCGTGCGCCGCGGCATAGTCCACCAGATCGATGATCATGCGTTCGTCCAGGCCGTTGGGCGCGTCCTTGCGCCGCCACGGGACGTCCAGGCTGAGTTCCCGCCCGCGCCCGGAAATGCCGTAGCGCTGGAAGCCGACGGGATTGCCGTCCGCGTCGCTGGCGATGACCACCAGCATGTTCGGATTCCGCCCGTCGAGCAGGTGGTCCAGGATCATCGAGAAGCCGCGAGTCTGCCTGCCCCGCCGCCACTCGTCGACGATGGCCAGCAACTCCTCGCGCCGCGCCTCGGTCAGCGCCGACTCGTACACCACCTCGGTGGTGACGCCGAAATTCCTGGTCCGGCTCACGGCTTGGCGCAGATTACGGAACTTGCGTCCGACCAGGTCGAACTCGCCCACGTCGAGCACCACGTCGCGGCCGATCGGCACCGCGTGCAGGCCGCGATGCTCCAGTGCCCACACCTGCCACAACTCGGCCATTTCCCGGCTCGCGCCCAGGACGGCGACGCGCCAGCCACGGTTGACCGCGAAGTCGGAGAACGCCGCGACCAGTTCGGGGAATGCCGCGCGATCGCCGATCGGGTCGCCCGCTACGGCGGCGATGCCGAAGCGAGCGCGGTAACCGATCGCGGCGGTCGACGACGCGTTGAAGAAGTAGGTCTTGGACGAGTGCAAGGCGAACGGCGCCAGCGGATCGCCCTCGGTGCGGCCGACCAGCTCGGCCACCCGGTACAGCTGGTCGGGCTGCGGTTTGCTGGCTGTGGGCAGCACCAGGACGAAGCCGGCGGCCGCCAGCAGCACGAAACCGGCGTCGGGATGCTCGGCGCGGTAGGTCAGATGCGCGACGGCCAGCACCAGCACCGCGGCGGTGGCATGCGGAAGCGTGATCGGCCTGCGCAGATGCAGCCCGCGCGCGACGAACACCCCGGACAGTGCGAGCCCCACCAACCAGCCGTGGGCGGCGCCCTCGTGCGCGGTCAGGTCGGCTTCGTAGGTCGAGGTCACCGCGATCAGCAGCGCCACGCTGACCAGCACAGCGCGCGTACCCGGCGTGGTGGTGAGGGCGGCCGCGCGGTAGCCGCCGAGTGAGGCGGCGCGCAGCGTACGGGAGCCGGAGGTTTCCTGACCGTCAGGCACGACCGGGCTCCGCCCTGCCCTCGCGCTCCGTTACCCACGACAGTCTCGCCATGGTGGCCCTCCAGATGATCGCCTACCGAACACACTATGCGGCACCACCGGTCGAGGGGAAACGCCTTTTCGAACCACCCGGTGGGCGGCACGAATCGAGACCTGCCACGGACGAGGGTGACCCACGGGGCAAACATCGGATGAATCTTGTTTTATTCCTTCGCCGAACGAACAGTTCCGCGGTGACGGCCGCCGCGGTGCGCGGTGCGAGCCGTCCGCCATGCCCGTCGTGCGGGCGAGCGCAGTAACGTCGGCGACGCCGTCGGGCAGCGCGAGATCGGTCGACGCGAACGTCACGGGCGTGGTCAGCGGCCTCGAGGCTCCGCTCGCGGTGGGCGACCGGTGCGATGGCGGCCGGACCCCCGAAGCGCGGCACCCGCGCCGCAGGAAGAATCCTTCGGCTACACCATGATTGCTGTGCACCATCGAGAACCACTTGAGAAGGTCGGCAATTCAACCTTCCTGCTTTCTCTGTGGGACTGTTTCCTGGAATTGCGGTCCAATTGCCAGTCGATCGGCGTGTATCCGAGATTTTCCTGTCTCCCGTTGCCATGCTCAGTGCCTGGCTGATCCGAACCAACCGCCTGAGGAGTGGGCGCGACGAGAGGTTTCGACTGTGAGACTGAGCTGGATGGCGACTATCGCGCTGGTCGCCGCCGCCGTGGCCGGGTGTTCCGACGACACCTCGGCGAGCGAGGCGGCGACCTCGACGAGTGCCGCTGCCGCCCCGAGCGCTCCGGCGACGACGACGGGAGCGCGCGACGAGGAGGTGGCCGACGGCGGTATTCGCATTTTGCTGGGTGAAGCGAAAAAGGTGCCGGTACCCGCCGATGTCGTCCTCGATATCCGGGCGCCCGCCGCGTGGGGCCCGGCCGCCGACGGCATTCGCTGCACGGTGACCGATAGTTCCGGTCGGAATGAAGATCTGCGTTCGTCGGACGCCAAGAAGACCGACGCGTTCGGGGGGACGGAATGGGTGACGGTGTGGACGTTCTCCTCCGTGCCGAACACCGATGTCACCGTCGGCTGCCGCGACCCGGAATCGAAAATCGCCGCGGCCCAGCGAGATCCGTACCTGCGTGTGGTGCCGCGTGCGATCGTCCCGATCGCCGCACCGCAGCGCTGACCCCGCGGTCCGGCGCCCGGCTCAGGCGGCGCGCACCGCGACCGGCCGGTAGACCCGGGACGCCAGTGTCTGCAACACCATGAGGCGGGTCAGCTGGTTGCGCAGCCAGATGTGGCCGCCGGTGGCCGGGATCAGCATGGAACTGCTCGCGCGCACCGAGCGCTGCGCTCGCAGTACCGTCGGACGCCGGGAGTAGCGTCGGCGTCATGGACGATGCCGCCGTCTACCGCGAGCGGCCGTCGCGGTACGAGGGCGCCGTGTTGTGGACCAAGACCGTCGACGGCCGGCGCCCGCTACCGCCGGTTCTTCCCGACGGCTGCATGGATCTGATCTGGATGAACGGCCGATTGATCGTCGCGGGGCCGGACACCCGAGCCCACCAGCCCGGTGGGTCGTCCGGTGATCGGTATGTCGGCATCCGGTTCTTTCCCGGTACGGCGCCCGCCTTACTCGGCGTCCCCGCGCGCGAGTTGCGCAACCTGCGGATCGATCTGGCCCAGGTGTGGCCCTCGGCGGTGGTCCGGCCGCTGGTCGATCGAATCGCGGCCACCGACGATCAGGCGGCCGTGCTGGAACACATCGTGCGGTGGCGCGCGGCCGAGACCGAACCGGCCGACCCGCTCCTGCGGAAGGTGGTCGGCGCGCTGGACGCCGGATGGCCGGTGGCGGCGGTAGCCGACGCGGCCGGGCTGAATGAGCGCACCTTGCGCCGCCGCTGTCTGGACGCCTTCGGCTACGGCCCGAAAACCCTGGCGCGGGTGCTGCGCCTGCAACGCGCGCTGGCCACGGCACGCCGCGGCGTACCGCTCGCCGACACCGCGTTGCGGGCCGGTTTCGCCGACCAGGCACACCTCTCCCGTGAGGTGCGCGCGCTGGCGGGAATCCCACTGGGCGAGTTGCTCGCCCGGCCCTAGCGCGCCGACCGTCGATGGCGCGGTGCCGCTACTCGCTCGTGGACGGAAGAGCGGCGTACAGGTCGACGCCGTTGCCGTCCGGGTCCTGCACCGCCGCGTAGCGCTGCCCCCAGAACGCGTCCCACGGCTTCAGCTCGCCATGGTATCCGGCGTCCACCAGTTCGGCGTAGAGGGTGTCGACCTCCGCGGGATCGGCGCAGCGGAAGGCGAGCCCGATCCGGCCCCCACCGGTCGGGGGCGTCCAATCGGCGTGGAACGACCGGATGACCGCTTCGGTGTCCAGCGTGAGCCGCATGCCGTTGGGCAGGGCGGCCTCGGCGTGTCCTTCCTGTTCCGCCCCTTCCGGAAAGTTCAGTCCGAGGCGGCGGTAGAAGGCCACCGCGGCGGCCATATCGCTGACGACGATGCCGACGACGTCGAATTGTGGTGTCATACCGGTAGCGTAGGCAGGGGCGTGGTGGACCGTCTTGAACGAATCGGACAAGCGCCTAGCGCGCGGGCGCGGGCACCAGTTCGGCGATCAGGTTCTCGACCAGGATGCGGATGCGGTCGCGGATGGTGCGGACCACGTCGATGGTCTGGTCCGCGGGATCGGGCAGCATCCAGTCGCGGTAGCTGATGCCGGGGAAGAACGGGCAGGCGTCGCCCGCGCCCATGGTGACCACCACGTCGGAGATGCCGATCGCGTCCATGGTGAGCGGCTTGGGGGTATGGCCGGAGATGTCGATGCCGATTTCGGCCATGGCGTCCACCACCGTGGTGTTCAGGGTCTCGGCCGGCGCGCTGCCCGCCGACCGTACGTCGAACCGTTCACCCGCGAGGGCGGTGAGGAACCCGGCAGCCATTTGCGAGCGGCCCGCGTTGTGCTCGCAGACGAACAGCACACTGGGCTTGTGGGACATGGGAACGCCTTTCGATGTGCAAGGTGGAGCATAGTGTGCTGGCCACCGGACCGGCCGTCCGGCTGTTGTTAGCGAAACGCTTTCGCAGCGTACGAGATACGTATACCAGCGCGCCGTGAATCGTTACGGCGCGCGGTGCTCGAGCGTGCGCGCGGGTGCGGCGCCCGCAGGTCAGCGGCCCGAATCCGTTACCGCACAGCTTCCGCGGCGTCCTCGGACGCCGGAGCGCCGGAGCGGACTGGACGGTAGCGCCGGAGTGTCGGGCCTGCAAACACCGGTACCCCGGTCGACGTGGGTCGACCGGGGTACGGGTACGCGTCGGCGAAGGTGGATCCGGTGGGCCGGGGGAACGGATTCCCGGGCGGGATCAGATCGGACGCAGGTCGATCATCTTGCGCAGCCGCTGCCGGTCGCGTTCGAGGCGGCGCGCTTCGTAGGCGATCGGGAAGTAGCGCAACCGCTCCGGCAGCAGCGGGACCAGTCGCGCGATCAGCCAGCCGAGCACGCGCAGTTTGCGTTCGTCCGCCGCAGTCCAGGTCAGCCCGAGCTTCTGCCGCGCGACCTCGGGCGTGGTGCCGACCGTCACGAAGTACTGCAGCCGGCCGATCGGCGCCACCGCCGCCTTCCAGACGGGATGCAGCGCGCGCGGCAGTTGCTTCGGCGGAGCGACGGAGCGGATCACCCGCAGGTAGTCGCGCGCGGTGTCGGTGGCGACCAGGTGGTTGGCGACGGTGTCGTCGAAGAACTTCTCGAACTCGGTGTAGTTCGCGGGGATCTCCTTGGGCGCCACCGAGAAGTTGCGCAGCAGCTGCAGCGTCTCCTGGAAATACGCCTCCTTGTCCGCCGCGGTGAGCGGGCGCTTGGCGAAGTACTTGGCGCTCTCGGTGAAGGCGAACGTCCCGGTGTGCAGCACCCAGGCCCACGGAGCGCTGGACAGCGCGGTGTGCCGCACGCCGTTGGCGTCGGTGGTGTTCAGCGACGCGTGCAACTCGCGCAGCCGGTCGGCTTCGGCGAGCGCCTCCTCGCCGCCGTAGACCCACATCATCACCGATGCCAGGCTGCGCATGGCGCGGCCCATCGGATCGGTGCGGAAGGTGGAGTACTCGTCCACCACGGCGGAGATGGTCGGCTCCATGGTCTGCAGCAGGAAGGCCGAGCCCGCCGTGAGGGAGAAGGTGACCAGGCCGGTCTGTTCCCACATCTGCGTGCCCGGTTCGATCGGGCGGCGAGGCGGCAGCGTGCGCGCGCCGGTGGATTCGCGTGCGACGGACACGGTCATCGTGATCTCCCTTGATCGGCCGAACTCAATACAATGAGATGATAACCCTACAAATCTCTCATCGTCTATCGGTGATCGGCCATCGCGCCGGTGCCCCTAGGCTGTGCGGATATGACGACCGAGTGGCGCAGTCGTACCGGCCGGATCGGGGTGCTCACGGGCGCGGGCATCTCCACCGATTCCGGCATCCCCGATTTCCGCGGGCCGCGTGGTGTGTGGACCAAGGATCCGATCGCCGAACTGCTGTCGACCTATCAGAATTATGTGGCCGACGCGGGCCTGCGGGAACGCTCCTGGCTCGCGCGGCGGGACAATCCGGCGTGGCAGGCGGTGCCCAACGCCGCCCACAAGGCCCTCGCCGACCTGGAGCGCGCCGGGCGGGCGGTCACCATCATCACCCAGAACATCGATCGCCTGCATCAGCGGGCGGGGTCGTCGCCGGATCGGGTGATCGAGATCCACGGCAACATGTTCGAGGTCGTCTGCATCGAATGCGACTACCAGACCTCGATGTCCGCGACCCTGGAGCGGGTGGCCGCGGGCGAACCCGACCCGCCGTGTCCCGGCTGCGGTGGCATCCTCAAAGCCGCCACCGTGATGTTCGGACAGCAGATGGACCGGCGCACCATGACCAAGGCCGCGCTCACCGCCGAGACGAGCGACATCTTCCTGGCCATCGGCACGTCGTTGCAGGTCGAGCCCGCCGCCTCGATGTGCTCGATCGCGGTGCGCGCCGGCGCCGATCTGGTCATCGTGAACGCCGAGCCGACGCCGTACGACGCCATGGCCACCGAAATCATCCGCGAGCCCATCGGCACGGCCGTGCCTCGCCTGGTCGCCGAAATCCTCGCCGCCTGAGCCCAGGGCTCAGCCGGCCGGGCCGAGCACCCTTTCGAGGTAGGGGTTGGCGAAACGCCCCTTCGGGTCGAAGCGACGTCGCACCTCGGCGAACCGATCCCACTCGGGATAGCGGCTCCGCAGGGTCGCGGCGGTCTGGAAGTGACGTTTGCCCCAGTGCGGGCGGCCCTGATAGCGGTCGAACACCGCTTCGCAGGCGCGGAAGTACGGCTCGAAATCCATGCCACGGTACTGGTGCACCGCGATGTAGCAGGTGTCGCGACCGCCCGCCGGGGACAGGAACGCGTCGTCGGGCGCGACCCACCGCACCTCGATGGGCATCGGGGTGTGGAATCGAGTGCTCAGCTCCTTGATCTCGCGAATCGCGTCGACGGAGTGCTCGCGCGGGATGGCGTACTCCATCTCGGTGAAGCGGATCAGGCGCGGCGACGCGAACACCCGGTAGGAGCGGTCGACCTGGCGCCGGTAGCTGCCCGCGTAGGCGGCGCTGCGCTGGATGAAGGGGACCAGGCGCGGCTGCCTGCGGCTCACTCGGCACAGCGCGTCGAACACGTAGTTGGACATCAGGATGTCGGCGAACCAGTCCACCGCCTTGGGGCGCGGCTGCTCGGGCAGGGTGACGCGATTGTTGCGCTTGGTCATGGCCAGCGGGCTGTGCGCGAACATGTAGAACTCGAAATGATCGTTGCCGTCGACGAACGAATCCAGGTCGGCCAGGACCTCTTCCACCGGGATCGGTCGCTCGATGCCCTCCAGCACGAAGGACGGCACCACGCGCAGCGTCACGGCGGTGACGACGCCGAGCGCGCCGATGCCGACCCGCGCCGCCCGCCAGCCGTCGGGATCGGTGTGCTCGTTCAGTTCGACCAGGCTTCCGTCGGCGAGCATCAGTTCCACCGAATGCGCTGCGGCGGAGAGGTTCTGCAAGGTCGCGCCGGTGCCGTGGGTGGCGGTGGCGATGGCGCCCGCGACGGTCTGCACGTCGATGTCGCCCAGGTTCGGGAAGGCGAGGCCGTGCTCGTGCAGGGCGGTGCTGGCCGCGTTCAGGCTGATGCCCGCCTCCACCCGGACCAGGCCCTCGGCTCGGTCGACGTCGAGCACCCGGTTCATTGCCGCCAGGCTCAGCAGCGTGCCGTCGGTCAGGACGGCGTCGGTGAACGAATGGCCGGTGCCCGCGACGCGCACGCTGCGACCTTCGGCTTCGGCTTCGGCGAGCAGGCCGGCCACCTCGTCGACGGAGCGCGGCGTGGCGATGAGCGCGGGCGCGCACCGTTGATCGCCCGCCCAGTTCACCCACGAATTGGTCATGTGACCAACTTTACGGGAGCGGGCGTGACACGCGCTACTTACGGTGCGATTTCGCTACCGCTTGCGCCACCCGCAGGTCAGCTGCTGCTTGGCCTGCTCCACCTCGTCGTCGGTGAGCGGGGGGACGACGAGATGCTGGCGCGGTGTGCCGTCGCCGCGGACGCCGTTCAGCATGATGGCCATATAGCGTTGCCACACGTCGGGATTGACCGGCTTGGCGAACTCGGCGAGGGCGTCGACCATGTGCACCAGCGCGAAGAAGTCCGAGGGCTCGATGCCGTCGGCGAGGACGCCTGCGTCGCGCGCACGCGCGCAGATGGCGGTCACGGTGGGCTTGATGCGATCGCGCACGACCGTGAATCGGTCGGTTTCGTCGTCTTCGAGTTCGAGCATGACTTCGCTGAACCCGCGGTTGGTGGCCAAGTGCCGACAGGCGTACTCGAAGAACTCGACGAGTCCGAACCAGGGGTCGGGGTGCCGGTGGGCGGCGTCGGCCGCGTCGGCGAAATCGTTCAGGTTCTGATCGAAGACCTCGACGATCAGTTCCTTCTTGTTCGCGAAGCGGCGGTACACCGTGCCGACGCCCACGCCAGCGCGCTCGGCCACGTCGTCGAGGGTGATCTCGAGTCCGTGATCGGCGAACAGTTCCCGTGCCGCGGCGATGATCCGCTGCTGGTTACGCGCGGCATCGGCCCGCAGGCGCCGGGGAGGGGAGGCGACCGTGGCGTGATTCACACCCTCATTCTATCAAGCTCGGGGATTAACCGGAGGCGTTGTCTCCGTTATGGTGGTAACTTCTTCAGACAAACGGAGGATATACCTCCGGATCAAAGCTCGAGACAAAGGGGACACATGACTACCGCCATCGACCGTGGGGCCCCCGCCCCCGAGCAGACGGGAAGTGGGCGGCGCGGCTCGCACGCCCTGCGCTGGTGGGTGCTCGCCGTCCTCGGCGTCGCCCAGCTCATGGTCGTGCTCGACGCGACCGTGGTGAACATCGCGCTGCCCGCCGCGCAGCAGGACCTCGGCTTCAGCGACGGCGACCGCTCCTGGGTGGTGACCGGCTACGCACTGGCGTTCGGCAGCCTGCTGCTGCTCGGTGGACGCCTCAGCGACCTGTTCGGCAGGCGCAACACCTTCATCGTCGGCCTGGTCGGCTTCGCGGTGGCCTCCGCCATCGGTGGCGCGGCCACCAGCTTCGAGATGCTCGTCGCGGCCCGGGTCGGGCAAGGCGTCTTCGGCGCGCTGCTGGCGCCCGCCGCGCTCTCGCTGCTGACCGTCACCTTCACCGAACCGTCCGAGCGGGCGAAGGCGTTCGGCATCTTCGGCGCCGTCGCGGGCACCGGCGGCGCGATCGGCCTGCTGCTGGGCGGCGCGCTCACCGAGTGGGCCTCGTGGCGCTGGGTGATGTTCGTGAACCTGGCCTTCGCCGCCGTCGCCCTGGTGGGTGCGGTGCTGCTGCTGGCTAAGCATGCCGCCACCGAGCGACCCAAGCTCGACATCCCCGGCACGGTGGTGGTCACCGCGGGCCTGTTCGGCATCGTCTACGGGTTCTCGCACGCGGAATCGGACGGCTGGACCAACGGCGTCACCCTCGCCTTCCTGCTCGGCGGCGCGGCGCTGATCGCGGTGTTCGCCTGGCTGGAGACCCGGGTCGCGCACCCGCTGCTGCCGATGCGGATCGTGCTCGACCGGATGCGCGGCACCTCCTACCTGACGGTTTTCGTCATGGGCATCGGGATGTTCGCGATCTTCCTTTTCCTCACCTACTACATGCAGCTGACCCTGCGCTACTCGCCGATCATGACCGGCGTGGCGTTCCTGCCGATGGTCGCCGCCATGGTGGTCTCCTCGACTACCGCGCCGTCGTTGCTGCTGCCGAAGCTCGGCCCGAAGATCGTGGTCAGCGGCGGCTTCCTGATCGCGGCGGCGGGCATGGCCTGGCTGACCCGGATCGGCTTGGACACCGGCTACGTCACCCACATCCTGCCCGCCCTGATCCTGCTGGGTCTCGGCCTCGGCGGAGCGATGTCGACCGCCTTCCAGGGCGCCACCTCGGGCGTGCAGCACGAGGACGCCGGCGTGGCCTCGGCCATGATCAATACCAGCCAGCAGGTCGGCGGATCGATCGGCACGGCGCTGCTGAGCACCATCGCGGCGTCCGCGGCCACCGATTACCTGTCCACTCGCACCCCGGACCCGCTCACCATCGCCCAGTCCGCGATCGAGAGCTACACCACCAGCTTCTGGTGGGCCACGGCGATCTTCGTGGCGGGCGGCATCCTCACCGCGGTGCTCATGCCGAGCACGGCGCCGGTGCCCGCCGAGGGAGAGCCGGTGCTCGCGCACTGATCCGAGTGCGCCCCTGCCGATCCGGTGCACTGCACAGCGGCCGCCGCTCCCGCGACTCCGTCGCGGGGCCGGCGGCCGTCGTGATGTCTGCCTCGCGGGTCGATCGAAACCGTGGCATTGTGATTGCCGGTCAGCCGCTGGGAGAGGCCGATTCCGTGTGGAGGCGAACCTTTCCGTGGTAGGAAGCGGTGCGAATCGAAGTCCGATCGGCGTCGTGCATGACACGCGGTACCCGTCCGCCATGCGCGGCAAAGCGCTCCCGAATCACCACTATTGGTGCAAAATACGAGGTAAGTAGCGGTGGTGGGCTTCGCTGAACGCCATCGGCATTGTGCTCGATCCGGTCTCGTGCAGAGGTGAGCGGTTCCCTGTCCGGCCGACGCGGTACCTGTCATGGGATGCCCGGCACTCGGAATCCCGATGATTCCGGCCGCTTCGGCGTGGGTAGCCAAGAGACTGCTGCGCACCCTTCTCGGCATCGGCGTACCCGGCGGTCGCACCACCCTCTCCACCCCGTCCGCGAGGTTCGTAGACTCCTCGGACCGGGCGCGGCACTCCCGCGCCCGTCCGCCTCGGGGAGTGGCGGTCGGCGTAGCCCGGGGCGGCGGAGCCCGGCGCGGGCATGGCACGGTGGATACCTGGTTCGGCTCGGCGATCGACGGGAACGGCACACGGAAGGGGGCAGGCAATGAGTGGTTCGCAAGCGGGCACCGCCACGGCGGGACGATGGCGCCCCGCGGCGCGGCTCACCGTGCTGCTCGACGAGGACGACAAGTGGCGGCACGCGCCCCTGTATCACGAGATCGTGCGCCGGGCCAGGGATACCGGCTTGGCGGGCGCCAGCGTGTGGCGCGGCATCGAGGGTTACGGCGCGTCCTCGCACGTGCACACCACTCGCATTCTGGATGTCGCCGACCACCTTCCGTTGCTGCTGATACTGGTCGACGAGCCGGAACGCCTGCGCGCCTTCGTCGAAGGGAATGCCGAACTGTTCACCTCGGTCAACGTCACTCTGTCGCCGGTGGACCAGTGGCAGGAAGGTGAGCGATGAGAAGACCGCGCGGAAAGCCCGATGCCCGCCGATCTTCCACGGACCGTACGGCACCAGCCGTTTTCGCCTCGCCGATGCCGCCGCACGGGGCGGCCGTTACCATTGTCGGTCCGGCGCGGCTCGGCGATCTGAGCGGCGCGTCGGCGGGTGCTCGGCCGCTCGCCGCCGCGGAAGCGGGCTTCCGCACCGTGCCGACCACGTTCAGCATGTACGGCTGCGAGACGTTCCGGCTGGTGGCCGAGATGGACGACGTGGCCGTGGGGTCGGCGGTGACCGGGTGGTCGTGGACATGATCCTGATGACGAGCCGGGCGCAGCCGATACGGAAGGGAGACCCGAGCATGGCCCACGATCGAGCCGGGCGTCCCGCACGTCCCACCGATCTGGAAGACATCGCCCATCTGGTGACGGCGTACTACAGCCGGGTACCGGATGCGCGGGATCCGGCTCAGCGAGTGGCGTTCGGCACGTCGGGACATCGCGGCTCCAGCCTGGACGGTGCCTTCAACGAAGCGCACATCCTGGCGATCACCCAATCGATCGTGGAGTATCGCGCCACCCGGGGCATCACCGGGCCGGTCTATCTCGCCAGGGACACGCACGCCCTGTCCGAGCCCGCCTGGACCACCGCGCTCGAGGTGCTCGCCGCCAACGACGTCACCGCGGTGATCGACGCGCGCGACCGCTACACCCCCACGCCCGCACTCAGTCACGCTGTGCTGCGCCACAATCGGGGCGGCGCCAAGCACCAGGCCGACGGCATCGTGGTCACCCCCTCGCACAATCCGCCGTGCGACGGCGGATTCAAATACAACCCGCCGCACGGCGGCCCGGCCGACAACACGGCCACCGACGCCATCGCCGCCCGCGCGAACGAGCTGCTGCGTGACGGGCTCACCGGCGTCAAGCGCACCACGCTGGAGCGCGCGCTGGCCACCGGTGTGGAACGGTACGACTACCTCGACCACTACATCGAGGACCTGCCCAACGTGCTGAACCTGGACGCGATCCGCGGCGCGGGCATCCGGCTCGGCGCCGACCCGATGGGCGGCGCCAGCGTCGACTACTGGGAGGAGATCGGCCAGCGCTACGACCTCGAACTCGAGGTGGTCAATCCGTTCGTGGATCCCACTTGGCGGTTCATGACGCTCGACAGCGACGGCAAGATCCGGATGGACCCGTCCTCCCGCTACGCGATGGCCGGGCTGGTCGCGATCAAGGACGACTACGACATCTCCACCGGCAACGACGCCGACGCCGACCGGCACGGCATCGTCACACCCGACGGCGGGTTGATGAACCCGAACCACTTCCTGGCGGTGGCCATCGAATACCTGGTCGCCAACCGGATGGGCTGGGACGCGCTGACCAAGATCGGCAAGACCGCCGTGACCTCGTCCATGATCGACCGGGTGGTCTCCGTGCTCGGCCGCGACGTGCACGAGGTGCCGGTCGGATTCAAGTTCTTCGTGCCCGGATTGTTCAGCGGCAGCCTGGCCTTCGGCGGCGAGGAGAGCGCGGGCGCGTCGTTCCTGCGGATGGACGGCACGGTCTGGACCACCGACAAGGACGGCATCCTGCTCGCGCTGCTCGCGGGCGAGATCGCCGCGGTCACCGGCCAGAGCCCGTCGGCGCGCTACGTCGAGCTCGAGCGCCGCTACGGCAGTCCCGCCTACGCGCGGATCGACGCGCCCGCCACCGCGGAACAGAAAGAGCTGCTCGCGAAGTTGACTCCGGACATGATCACCACGAAGGAGATCGCCGGGGAACCGGTCACCGCCGTGCTCACCAGGGCGCGGGGCAACGGCGCGCCGCTGGGCGGCCTCAAGGTGACCACCGAGAACGCGTGGTTCGTCGCTCGCCCCTCCGGTACCGAGGACAAGTACAAGATCTACGCGGAGTCGTTCCACGGCCCCGAGCACCTCGCCGAGGTGCAGACGGCCGCGGAGGAATTGGTGGGACAGGCGCTGACCGGTGACCGGTAGAACCAAGCCCCTGCCCACCGAGATCTGGGTGCTGGTCGGGGGCGCTTTCGTCATCGCCATCGGGTTCGGCTTGGTCGCCCCGGTGCTGCCGCAGTTCGCGCGCGGGTTCGGCGTCGGCGTCGCGGCCGCATCCGCCATCGTCTCCGCGTTCGCCCTGATGAGGTTGCTGTTCGCGCCGGTGAGCGGGCGGTTGGTGCAGCGGCTGGGGGAGCGGTCGGTCTATCTCGGCGGGCTGCTGATCGTCGCGGCGTCCACCGGCGCCAGCGCGCTGGCCCAGAGTTACTGGCAGCTCATGGTGTTGCGGTCGCTCGGCGGCATCGGCTCGACGATGTTCACCGTGTCGTCGCTGGCGCTGGTCATCCGGATGTCGCCGCCCGAACAGCGCGGCCGGGTCTCCGGGCTGTGGTCGACCAGCTTCCTGGTCGGTTCGGTGAGCGGGCCGCTGGTCGGTGGCGGGTTGTCCGGGCTCGGGCTGCGCTGGCCGTTCGTGATCTACGCCGTGGCGCTGTTCCTGGTCAGCGTGGTGGTGCACCTGAGCCTGCGGCATTCGGAACTGGCCGCGCCGGAGCCGGCCGGTGGGGTGCGCATGATGTCCTTCCGGGAGGGTTGGGCACGGCCGGAGTACCGGGCGGTGCTGCTGTCGAACTTCGCCAACGGCGCCGCCGTGTTCGGCGTCCGGATGGCGTTGGTGCCGTTGCTCGTCGTCGAGGTGTTGCACCAAGCGCCGGGGATGGCCGGTGTCGCGTTGACGGTCTTCGCCGCGGGCAACGTCGCGGTGCTGTTCGCCTCCGGGCGACTGTCCGACCGATGGGGACGCAAACCGTTCGTCATCGTCGGCTCGCTGGTGTGCGCGGCGGGAACGGCGGGGCTCGGCCTGGCGAGCGACCTGCCCTGGCTGCTCGCCACCTCGTTCCTGGCCGGGCTGGGCTCCGGCCTGTTCACGCCCGCTCTGCAGGCCGCCGTCGCCGACGTCATCGGACCCAAGGCGCGCGGCGGGCCGGTGCTGGCCGGCTTCCAGATGGCCGCCGACCTCGGCACCGTCATCGGGCCGGTCGCCGTGGGCGCCCTGGCCCAGCAGGTGTCCTACGGTCTGGCCCTCACAGTGACCGGCGCGCTGCTCGCCGTCGCCGCGCTCGTCTGGGCCGTCGTGCCCGAGCCGTTGCGGCGGGGGAGGGCCGTTCGATCGGAGATTGCCTCCGATCGATCCGGCGGAGCGGACGACACCGAACGGCAAGCGGCCGGGATCGATCGCGCGCTGAGTGACGTGTCCGGTGCGCCGGTAGCCGACAGCGCAGTGCCGGTGGTGGCCTCCTCCGGGGCGGCTCCGCGTGGAGACGGCGTGGAAGATTCGCCTACCCACGTCGGCCGTCCCGAATCGGTGCCGGAGGGCGCCGGGGCGCCGGCGGAGTTCGACGGGCTGGTACGTCGTGCCCCGGCCGTGCGCGGCGATCGCTCAGGTATCTCAGCGGATTCCCGGCCGGTGACGCCTGCGCCGGGGACCGCGGTCGTCGACTCGGACGTGGAAAATCCGCCGGGGCGCCCGATGTCTCACGGCAAACGTCGTCGGCCGGAGCGGCGTGTCCGCCGCAGGCGGTGACGAGGACACAGATCGCACCCGATCGGTCGCGGCTGGACGGGACAGGCGTTGGACGGCGGGGATGTGTCTCCCGAGTCCACGCCGGACAGTCGCCGATTCGTTCGGCGAACTTGCCACGGCCTGCGCTCAGACGCGGCTGGCAGGCGGCGGAAGACTGTCGCGGCGGTGAGCGCCGTGCCCGGAGGGGCTGAATCCACTGTTGCCGGGCGGGTGCGAAGTCGGCGCGGATGGGTGCCGATGGTGCTCGGTGGACCTGGCGCAGTTCGAGCCTAGACGCAACTGATAGGCGGCGAAGACTGTCGCGGCGGTGAGCGCCGGTCAGGAGGGGCTGAATCCACTGTTGCCGGGGTGGTGCGAAGTCGGCGCGGGTGGTCGCGGCTGCTGTCTCCGTGCGTTGCCCGGCGGACGCGCGGAGATACTGAGGACCGGACCCCGACTGCTCGGCCGGTGTCGGAACCCTGCTGTGTAGGTGCGCTCGCTGTGCGTGGGCGTGGGTCGGATCGGTGGCCCGGCGGTGGGGATGGTGGTTGGGTGCGGCAAAGTGTGAATGTGAGCGAATCGCGTTCGAAGTACACGCCCCGGCCGATGTCCAGTGCGACCACCTATGCGCTCGGTGCGGTCGCTCTCGTGTTGATCGTGTTGATCGTCATCGCGGCGATCCGCTGGGGGCGGGACGACGCGGCTGTCCGGAACGACGGCTACGGGTCGGCGCGCAACGAGACGGCGCACTCGGTGCTCGAGCAGAACGGCTCGATTCTGCTCGGCCGCCCGGACGCGAAGAAGACCATCGATGTCTTCGAGGACCCGCTGTGCCCTGGCTGCGGCAGCTTGGAGCGCATCTACGGCCAGGAGATCGCGCAGAAGATCGATGAGGGCGCGCTGGCGGTGCGTTATCGCCTGGTGAACTTCCTCGACGCGCGCTCCCGCAGCAAGGACTATTCGACCCGCGCCGTCGCCGCGAACCAGTGTGTTGCCGAAGCGGGTTCAGGTCCGGTCTACTCGAAGTTCCACACCGAGCTGTTCACCACCAAGCGCCCCAGCGAAGGCGGCGCCGACCTGAGCAACGAGGAACTCGCCGCGATCGCGGGCGACGCCGGGGCCGCCGAATCGGTCCGGCAGTGCATCGCGACCGGAGCCAAGGTCGACTCCGCCCGCAGCAGCGCCATGGCGCAGACGGCGGCGCTCGGCGAGGCCCTGGGCGGCTCGGCAGCCACGCCCGCCGTGTTCGACGGGGCGACGAAGATCGACACCAACGACGAGAACTGGGTGGTCTCGCTCACCAAGTGAGCAGTGCTGTTCGGGGTTTCAAAAGCTCACGGGTCCGGTGGGATTCGCCTCCGGTCGCACCACAAGATCGGGGCGCTCGGTGAACGGAAGGGCCGGAACGCCGACTCCACCAAATCGACGCCCCGGCCCACTCGACGGCGCGACCCGACATCCCCAGCCCCCGAGATCGCCGCTCGCCGAGTTTTCAGTTGGCTTGGGGCCGGGCAGCGGCTCCACCTGCCGCTACCCGGCCCGCGCACTCGACAGCGCGATCCGGCCCCCTGTCCCTAGACCGCACCTCGAGAGGTCTCACTTCCGCACGCTGGCTCACTCCACGTGACCGCCGGACACCCGGAACGGGCAAACCAGCAACCCCATCTGCTCCGCCCGTCCCGAGCGTCCACCGGCTCTCGCCCCTCACCCCGCGCTACCGACTTCACTCGAACACATGTTCGATAGTAGGCTCTTCCACTCCGTCTTGTCACCCCCGAATCGAGGCGATTTGGTCGGCGACACACGGTTGGTGTAACTTCATTCAAGCGCGGCGGGGACACCCGGAGCGCAACCAACCAGGGGCTATGGCGCAGCTGGTAGCGCACCACACTGGCAGTGTGGGGGTCAGGGGTTCGAGTCCCCTTAGCTCCACAGAAATAGCAGGTCAGGCCCGGTCAATGACCGGGCCTGACCTTTTTCTATTGGACCTGGCCCCCATTTACCCCCCGGTTTGGCCCTGCAATTTTGTTGATGATGGCTCTGCCGTTGTGCTACCAGCGGAACGGTGGGACCTGATCCGGGTGTAGGCCGGGACCGGGAGTCATTGTGGCAGGTCGGTGGTCGTGATTCGGGCGCGCGATTTTGGGTCCATCGCGCTACATCGCAGTGGCTGGTGCACCATAGGAACCTATGGGAGCCTCTGAAACTGCCGCCGATTACGACGCCGCCGAAGGAACCCTCGTCAGTATCGGCTATGAGGGGAAAACCATCGACGATCTCGTCGCCCAGCTCGTTGAACAAGACGTCCAAGTGCTCGTCGATGTACGCCTGACTCCGCTGAGCCGCAAACCTGGGTTGTCGAAGACGAAGCTCGCCGAGGCTCTTGCTGCGGTGGGCATCGGTTACGTCCACCACCGTGCACTCGGCAATCCGAAGAGCAATCGGGATGGTTTCCGCGCCGGTGAGCCAGAATCCCGCGCCCGGTATCACGACTTACTCGATAGTGCCGCTGCGACTGACGCTCTTGCGCACGTGTCCGAGCTTCTCGATGGTGGTGTGGTGGCGTTGCTGTGCTTTGAGCACGACCATGCCGAGTGCCATCGTGACATGGTGGTGCATCGACTGCTCGAAGCCCGCCCCAACGCGGCGGTGGTACACGTCTAGAACAAGGCGAGTTCGGTCTTGGAGTACCAGACGCCGAGGACGGAGAAGGATCGGCGGTGCTGGTTCTGGTTGCCGACGTAGAAGTGGACATCGCGGTCAGGTGAGAGCATTGTGTCGCGCCACTTCTGGAGGAGCATCTCGTGCGCTCGGAGGGCACCGTGGGACTTCAGCCAGCGTCGGCTGGCTTGGCCTGCCTCCCAGTCGAGCACTTTCTGGTCGTGGCCGCGGCATTTCGACGATTCGCAGCGGTACTTGTATCGCACAGCGAATGGTGCGGGTTCCAGCGGTCTGAGCGAGGTGCCGAACAGGTCCGGAGCCGACGACTTGTCGATCTTCGCCCGCTCCGCTGCGGACCAGGGTTCTCCGGCGACGACCCTGACCTCGACGTCGGTCGGTTTGACGAGTCCGAGCGACGGTGACGGGGCGCCCATGCCGCCGATAGGGTTTTGTGCGAGGAGCCGGCACATGGTAGCGGCGCCGATGAGACCGTCGAGGTTCATCCTGCGCCGCTGCCAATTGCTGCTCGTGTCCAGCAGCTCTATGTGTTCCAGCTCGTCCTGGCGCGGGCGAACGACTCAGGGCGGTTGTCGTTGGGTTGTCTGTATGTGCCGTTGAGGCGCAGGACCTCGTACTTTTTGAACTGTTTGTCGAAGTCCTCGTTGCGGAACTTCACCGGGTAGAGACGGATCCACTCGGGACGCTCCCGATCGAGCCTGACGCCCGCCACGCAGACGGTCTCGCCGTATGTGTCGCTCGGGTTCGGGTAGGTTTTGACGGTGATCATGACCTTTACGGTCTCGTCCCCTGCACGAGGTTGCCTGAGGCCCGTCGCACTTGTGGCGCTTGGTAATTCGCTGGCCCCCATTAAGCCAGCGTAACTGGGAACACGACTCGAAACGGGCGAAACCGCGCCCAAACGCGCTCTCATCAGCCGGGATTTCTGTCGGCAGCCCCGCCGCCATCTCACAGATGTTGGTCACTCCGGCGTGCGCTCGCCCCGAGAACTATCTCTGCGCCGCGCGGGACTGTCGCTGTCGACGAAGGGCTTGACTCGACGCCGCAGTCCCGGGGACCGCTGCCGTCGGCTCGAGGTGGTACTCCGATGAGCGTGCGGGGGTGGATCGCCCACGAGGGGGCAGGGTGCGAGAATCGCCCGATGGATGACTACACCACTCACAAGCAGCGCGCCGAGGCGCTGCTCAGTGGCCTCACCGCCGGGGAGGCGGTCAGCGGAGCGGAGCGGCGGAACGTGATCGCTCAGGCGCAGGCACATGCTGCCCTCGCGCAGGCGGAAGCCCAGCGGGAGACCGCGGAGGCCATACGTGCACTTGGGGCGTTGTCAGCACGAAGCGCAGTCTGAACGAAGCAGCCTCGCAACGGGGCGCGACCCCAGCAGATCTGACGGGACCGCATGCTGACCTCGCGGGACGAGTGTGCTCACCCCGGTCCTCATGTGCCCGTCGGATAGGCCGTCGATTTTCGTTCGGCTGCGGGGATCAGGTTGTCGGCCAGGCGACTTCGTCGATCGCGAGCCACGGTGCCCTCGCGACGACGGTGGGGGTCATATCGGTAATCGCCTTGGTTCGACGGTGAAGATGGGATTGGTCGGCGTAGCCGGCCTCGACGGCGGCATCCGCAGGCAAGCGCCCTGTCGCTAGGAGATGGGCGGCATGGTCGAAGCGGACGAGTTCGGATGCATGCTTGGGCGAGACCCCGGTATGGGTCCGGAAGCGAGACCAGAGTCGCTGACGGGTCCAGCCGGTCTCTGCGGCAAGGGTCTCGATGCGGAGCAGGCCTTTGGTGCGGACGATCTGGTCCCAGGCGTACGCGATCTCGGGTGCTACACCGAATCCGCGAGGTACCCGGCTTCGGAGGAACGCGGCTGCGATTGCGAACCGGTCGTCCCACGACGGCGTCGAGCGGAGTCGCTCGGTCAAGATGGCAGCGCAGCTGCCCCACAGTTCCGGCAGCGGTGTCACGGCGCCGCCGATGACCTCGGTGTCTCGGAGAATCGCTGCGGCGATGACGGGGGACACGCGGATCTGCAGGACGTCGCCGACCCCTGCGCTGGTGATGCGTAAGGCGCCGGCATGGAGGCCGACGATCGCGTTCCCCGTGACCGGGCGCCCGAGAACGTCGTAGACGACTCCGTGCTCGCTGAGATCGAGCAGGAGCGTAACCAAGGGATGCGGGATCATCGTGATGTCAACGGGACCAACGTCGTGGTACCGGAAACCCGCCATCCGGACTCCCGGAGTCGGTAGTCGGACCGGGACGGCGACGTCGACCCGACTCCAGTCCAATCCGCCCGTTGCGGTCATGCACCCCAGGTTAGCCGGAGCGGGATAACGTGACATTCGTCCAATACGGCGTGACGAGCCGGCGACGAAGCTGTCGGTATGAGCGAATCGAGTCCCATCCAGACACGCGATGACACGACAGTCCGCGGATTGCACGTCGTCATCGACGGGAACCCGGCGGCACCGCCCTTGTTACTCATCCACGGCTCGGGCGCAACCGGTTCGATGTGGGCGCCAGTGGTGCCGTCGCTCGCCACGAAGTATCGGGTGATCACGATCGACCTTCCGGGATGCGGCCAGTCCACGCCGGCGTCGACGTACGCCGTTCCGCAGCAGGCGGATCGGACTGCGACGGTGTTGGACGAGCTCGGCGTCCGAAATCTGAAGGTGGTCGGCCACTCCAGCGGAGGGTACGTCGCTACCGCCCTCGTGGAGCGTCGTCCAGACCTGGTCGGCGAGCTGGTCCTGCTCAGCACGGGGCCGAGTCACGCAGCGCTTCTCCCCGAGCCGGCGATCATCCGGGTACTCGCCTCGCCGCCCTTCGGTCGGCTCGTGTGGGCGATCCGTACCGACTCGATGATCCGGCGCGGACTGGCAGCGACAGCGGCGGCTCCGATCACGGTGCCCGACGGGGCTTTGGCCGACTTGCGAAGGACGTCCTATCGAGCTTTCCGCGCGATCCTCGCCGCCAACGGCGACTATATCGCCGAGCGGACCGTGCCCCAGCGCCTCATCGACGCCGGAAAGCCCCTCCTCGTGATCTTCGGGGATTCCGACCCTCGTTGGGACCCGGCATCGGCGCATCAGTATGAGGCGGTGCCGGGCGCCAAGCTGGAATACCTTCGCGGAGTGGGGCATATCGCGATGCTCGAGGACCGCGACGCCCTAGCCCGCTTGATTCTCGACCGCGCACTCTAGGTCGTCCCGAACGCCCTGGACAGCAACAATTAGTATTCCACCTGGTTCAACCACGAACTTCCGGTCGGTGCGTAGCGCAGGCTTTCTCTGCACCTGTCAAGCAACAGACCGGTCGGTCGCGCTTGTTGTTGACGGCCTGGCACGCTATTTTTCTGCGGTCTCAGGCGCAGACCGCAAAGTCCTCGACATGGTTCGCCAACCGGCTCAGGACTTTGCTGCGTTTACCGAGCCGGTGCATGCTGGTGGTGTCGTCGGCCGTGAGGTTGGTCGAATCGGTCATGATCCATCGGGTCATGTCGCGGACCGACGGCGGTCGCGGCGCGGGGACCGGCATGTGGCCGGTCGTGGTGCGGTAACGACGCAGACAGCGTTGAACCTGCTGTTCGGTGCCGGGGTATCCCGCTCGGCGATCTCGCGGGTGACTTGGGCGCCGGGCGGCTTCGGCCGGGTGCCATTGCGCACGCTCGAGTGTCGTCATCACGGCGTCCGCCCGCTGACCATCCGGCGCCCACCGGTAACCCCGCGCTTTCGTCGTCGAGGTGGCATCGGTGTCAGGCTTTGCCGAGAGGCGATTGTTCGAGAACTGAAGGCGGCACCGGCGGCGGGTTACCCCCTTTGTGCTGGTCAGTGCTCTTTCCGTGCTCCTGACCATCTCGGCGCGGTGAACCGGGCCGCTTTCCTGTCGTCCGTCGGGGGATTTGACGTTCTGATCAACGATCAGCGGGGGTCGAGTACCTGCTGCTGCGGGGTAACCCGCGGAGAGGCGCCGCGCGGTTCGGCCTCCGCAGAAAGTTGCGATCAGGCATCGAAAATCCGTTGCAGCCCAGCATGATTCGCGAATTCGACAACTTGCCTACCCGATCACGGTGGTCGCCGCGCCGGGCTGATCGTTGGGGTTGGGTTCCCCACACCGATCCTGTCCGGGCCGATGGGCTCATGACGCTCTATGTGGGGGTCAGGGGTTCGAGTCCCCTTAGCTCCACAGAAACATCAGGTCAGGCTCGGTTTCAACCGGGCCTGACCTGTCTCGTTCGGCTCCGCCCCACCTCGTGTTCCGCGGTCAGGCGGCCGGGGTGGATCGCGGGGCAGGTCGACACGATATTCGGTGGCGGTGAGCTGCTGACATCCACGGCGGCGACTTCGGCAGCGGCTGGTCAATGGTTTTCCGCGTGCCCGCGCGCCAGCCGGGCATCGATGTACTCGGCCATATACGGGCACTCGGTCGCGGGATTGTCGCGGTGGCAATGCAATGTGTGCTCGAGATACGCCCTGGCCGCGGTGAGCCGTTCGATTTGTGTGCTGAACGATTCGATCCGGGTGCGCACTACGTCGTGCCAGTCCTGGTCGGCGCTGCGACCGGCCAGCACCGCGGCGATATCGTCGAGGCTCATCAGCCCGGTTTCCCGCAGGTACTGGATTATCGCCAGTCGGCGTACCTCGGCTCGGTTGTAGTACCGCCGGCCGCCCCGGCGATCTTCCGGCGAGATCAACCCCGCTTTCTCCCACCAGCGCAGCGTCGACGTCGCTACGCCCAACAGTTCGGCGGCCGCACCTATCGGCATCGAGTCCACCCTGCAAGACAAGCGCATCCCGCGTCTCACACGCAACCATTGACTTGAAGTCGACTTCAACTGCGAACCTCGTTGCGACGGTTGCTATGACGAGGAGGAAACGACGATGTGTGGCATCACGGGCTGGGTCGACTGGGAGCGAAATCTCACCCAGGAACGTCCCCTGCTGGAGGCGATGACCGACACTCTCATCCCGCGCGGTCCCGACGCGGGCGGCCTGTGGCTCTCGCCGCGGGCCGCGCTCGGTCACCGACGACTGGCGGTGATCGACATCGAGGGCGGCGTGCAACCGATGCAGGCCGGTCGGGACGGCGAGCAGCCGTGTGTGCTGACCTTCAGCGGGGAGATCTACAACTTCCGGGAACTGCGCGGCGAGCTACAGCTACGGGGCCACCACTTCCATACTCGCTCGGACACCGAAGTGCTGCTACACAGCTATCTGGAATGGGGCGATCAGTGCCTGCGCCGGTTGAACGGCATGTTCGCGTTCGGCATCTGGGACCCCAACCGACAGGCCCTGTTGCTGGGCCGCGACAGGCTGGGCGTCAAACCATTGTTCTACCTGTCCTACACCACCGGGGCGCTGTTCGGCTCCGAGCTGAAGGCGGTGCTGGCCAACCCGATCGCCCCGGCCGAGGTAGATACCGAGGGCCTGGCCGAGGTGCTGTGCTTCACTCAGACCCCCGGTCACGCGGTATTCCGCAATATTCGCGCACTGCGGCCCGGCCACTACGCGTGGATCGACCGACGGGGCTGCCGGGAGCAACGGTACTGGGCGCTGGGCAGCGGGGGGCACCCCGACGACCTGCCGACCACCACCGCCGCGGTGCGGGAGCTGCTGGAGGACATCGTGCGGCGGCAACTGATCGCCGACGTGCCGGTAGGCACGTTGCTGTCCGGCGGGTTGGACTCCAGCGCCGTGACCGCGCTGGCCACCGGCGTGCTGAACCGGGACGAGCGCGGCCGGCTCGCGACGTATTCGATCGACTTCGAGGGCAACCAGGACAACTTCCAGCCCAGCGCGGTCCGCCCGGAACAGGACACCCCGTTCGCGCGGATGGTGGCACGGCACGTGCGCAGCGACCACACCGAGTTGCTGCTGCGCACCGACGAGGTGATCAAGGCCCGTTCCGAGGTATTGCGTGCCCGCGACCTGCCCGGCCTCGCCGACACCAACGCCGCCCAATACCTGTTGTTCCGCGAGGTCAAGAGGCACTCGACGGTGGCACTGTCCGGCGAGTCGGCCGACGAGGTGTTCGGTGGCTACCCATGGTTTTTCGATCGGCGGATGCTCGACGCCGCCACGTTCCCGTGGGCGGTCTCGGTGGCGGCGTTCGAGCCGATACTGGATCCCGAGCTGTGGCGGTTGCTGCGGCCGCACGAGTACATCGCCGACCGCTACGCGCAGACCATGGCCGAAGTACCGGTGCTGGACGGCGAGGTACCGGCCGACGCGCGAATCCGGGAAATGTTCTACGTCAACCTGACTCGATGGCTGACCATGCTGCTGGACTTCAAGGACCGGATGAGCATGCGAGTCGGGCTCGAGGTCCGAGTGCCGTTCTGTGATCACCGGCTGGTGGAGTACCTGTGGAACACCCCGTGGGCGTTCAAGACCGCCGATGGGCGGGTCAAAGGCCTGTTACGTAACGCGGTCGCCGACCTGTTGCCGACTCCGGTGCTGGACCGGAAGAAGACCTCGTTCCCGGTCAGCCAGCACCCGGCCTACGAACAGGCGCTACGTCAGGAGATGCGGGCCGAACTCGCCGACCCCGACTCACCGCTACTGCCGCTGGTGCGCCGGGAGGCCGTGCTCGACTTGCTGGCCGGGCCGCTCGGCGCGCAGGGCATGTGGCGCTCCGCGGACACGCTGTCGTTCCTGTTACAGCTCGCCGAATGGCTGCGGGTTTATCACATCAGCGTCCGATGAGACTGCTGGAACGCAGGCAGGAGCTTGAGAGCAGCCGCCCCCGCTCTCCCAGCAGGGTCCTCGAACGATGGCACGCTCCGATAGTGACTGTCGCGCTTGCCACGACGGGACCGACTCGTGATCGCGCCCGCAGCGAGAGGGGATTCACAGTGGTGTTGCACGTCCTGGAGAGACTGTTCGGAGAACGCGGCGGACGAACAGTGGTGCCGGTTAGAGGCGTGTCGCGGTGTAGACGAGGTCGGCGACGGCTTTGGATCTGCTATGTGGTGGCCAAGCGATGACGGTTGTGACGGGCGGTGCGTCGGGCACGGGCACGACGGCATGATCGTCGCGTAGCTGGGTTCGCAGCGACTCGGGCACGACCGCGCAGGCCAGTCCGAGCGCGATCAGCTGGAAAAGTTGGGTATGGTCGCGCACCTGCGGGCCTGGGCCGTCCGGATAGCTGCCATCCCGTCCAGGCCAGCGCGGCAGGGGCAGGTTCGTCAGGGTGTTGACCTCGGCCAACGACAGATGCGTACGGTTGGCGAGGGGATGACCCGCGGGCAGGACCACGACCTGTTGTTCGGTGTGCAGATCCTCGGCGTCGAATCCGGCTGTCGTGTCGTAAGGCCGGTGGAGCAGAGCAACGTCGGCACGCCCGGTGCGCAGCAGACCTTCCGGCTGGCCTGGCCCGCACAGCATCACCTCGACCGCCACGGCGCCCGGTTCGGCGGCGTAGGCGTGCAGCAGCTTCGACAACAGTTCGCTGGACGCTCCGGCCTTGGTGGCCAGCACCACACCGGGCTGGTCGGCCGCGGCGCGCCGGGTTCGGCGCTCGGCGGCTTCGACCGCGTCGAGCGCGGTCCGGGCCTCCCGCAGCAGCACCGCCCCGGCCTCGGTCAAGGCGATGGCGCGAGCGGTGCGGTGCAGCAGGACGACTCCGAGTCGCCGTTCGAGCTGCTGGATGGCCCGCGATAGTGGCGGTTGCGCGATCGCGAGCCGTTGTGCCGCCCGCCCGAAGTGCAACTCCTCGGCGACGGCGACGAAGTATCGCATCTCCCGCGTCTCCACCGGGTGATGGTATCCGGCGCTGACCACGATCAATACCCGTGCGGTATCGCCGCACACCCGATCGGTCTTGGACGCCGCACCCGGAGCCGCAGCAGGATCGGCGGTGTGAGTGGACAGACGATCGCGCTGGTGACCGGCGCGAACAAGGGAATCGGATACGAGATCGCCGCGGGCCTGGGCGCGCTCGGCTGGCGAATCGGTGTGGGCGCGCGCGATCGGCAACGCCGCGACACCGCGGTGGAGAAACTGCGCGCGGCCGGGGCCGATGCGTTCGGTGTGCCGCTCGACGTGACCGACGACGCCAGTGTGGCCGCGGCGGCCGAATTGATCGCCGACCATGCCGGAGGGCTCGACGTCCTGGTCAACAACGCCGCGATCACCGGCGGTATGCCGCAGACACCGACCACGGTCGATCCCGCGACCGTGCGAATCGTCGTGGAAACCAACGTGATCGGCGTCATCCGGGTCACCAACGCGATGCTGCCGATGCTGCGCGCCTCGGCCTCACCGCGGATCGTCAACATGTCCAGCAGCGTCGGCTCGCTCACCCTGCAAACCGCACCCGGCATCGACATGGGCCCGGTTCCCGCCGCCTACTTGGCCTCGAAAACCTTCCTCAACGCTCTCACCATCCAATACGTCAAGGAACTGGGTGATACCAACATCCTGATCAACTCCGGCTGTCCCGGATTCACCGCCACCGACCTCAACGGCTTTCGCGGCGTCCGTACACCGCAACAGGGCGCGGCCATCGCGATTCATCTCGCGACCCTGCCCGACGACGGACCGACCGGCGGATTCTTCGACGACGCCGGAACAGTGCCCTGGTGACAAGAACACCGCGCGTCGCGCATCGGAGGAGAAGCAAGACCATGACAAAGGCAGTCAGATACGACGAGTTCGGCGGAATCGAGGTCTTGCGGGTCGACGACGTCGACCGCCCCGTGCCTGATGACGGGCAGATCTTGGTTCGGGTGAAGGCGGCAGGCATCAACCGTGGTGAGGCGGCCATCCGCACCGGCGCGATGGCCGACATCTTTCCCTCGACATTTCCGTCCGGGCAAGGCAGCGATCTCGCCGGGGTCGTCGCCGAGGTGGGCGCCGGAGTCGACCGAGTCTCGGTCGGCGACGAGGTGATCGGGTTCTCCGAGAAGCGGGCAGCCCAGGCCGAGCTGGTCCTGGTCGACGTCGACAACCTCACACCCAACCGAAGAACGTCTTATTGGAGGTGGCGGGTGGCCTCTACGTCGCCGGAGCCACCGTCATCGGCTTGGCGAGCCGGCACAACCACGAATGGCTGCGAAGCCACGGCGTGATCCCGGTCGCCTACAGTGACCGCGCCATCGACCGGATCAAGGCCGCCGCACCGGGCGGCATCGATGCCTTCATCGACACCCACGGCGGCGGGTACGTCGAACTGGCCCTTGCCCTCGGCGTCACGGTCGAGCGGATCGACACCATCGCCGATTTCGCGGCGGCCGCGAAGTACGGAGTCAAGACCGAACCCGGAACCGACGCCAGGCCGGGCGCCATACCGCGGCGAAGCTGTCGGCTTGGCCGCGCCGCACTGCCGGGAGGCCCATATCTACGGCGGACTCGACGCGCGTCACGGTGGTGGAACAGCGAAATGATCATCTCGGAAGCACTTCTTCGGATCGGTTAGGCATGGTGGGGCGCGAATCGATGGAAAGCGGCCGTGCATGGGATCTCCCTCGGACGGTCGGGGTTTCGGCGGGAACCGATCCGATGTCAGTGTTGGTGGGGTGCGTGGGCAGGCAGGGTGAAGGCCGCCGTGCGGACGGTTCCCTCGTGCTTGAAGTCGAGGAACAGGCGGTAGGTCCCGGGTCCGGGGGCGGCGGTGTGGAAGGCGATATCCGGGCCGGGGGCGGTCACTCCGTCGCCGGGCTCGCCATTCGGGTGGACGTGGACGTAAGCCAGGTCGCCGGCCCGGATGACCACGAGGTGTCCGAAGGCCGCGAGGTAGGGCTGCAGGTCGGTGACCGGGGCGCCGTCCTTGCGGACGGTGAGGGTGAGGAGACCGCCGTCGCCCGTGGTGAGTTCGCCGCCCAGTTCCACCTCGTAGCCGTCCACGACGGTGATGCGGGCCGGGGTGGGAACCGGGAGCGGGGCGTACGTTCCGGCGAGGGCGAGGTCCGCTCCGAGGGTGATGGTGCGGCCGAGGTCGCGGGGTGCGATATCGGTGAAGACTCGGTAGGCGCCTGCCTCGGGCAGGTCGAGACGCACCGACCAGGTGCCGTCGGCGCCGAGCTGCGGATGGACATGCCAGAAGCCGGTCAGTTCCCGACGAACAACGATCAGATGCAGGTCCCGGTCGTGGATGGGGGTGTAGTCGGTGACGGGCTGCCCGTCCGGACCGATGATGCGGAACCGGAAGTCGATCTCGCCCGGCTGTAGCACGGTGTTCTCCAGCTCGAGCGAGTACCCGTCCTGGGTGATCAGCAGCCCACCGGGAACGGCTGAAGCGTCGTGATGGGAATGTCCGGTGGCATGGGCCGGGTGATGGCCGCTGTGTGCATGACCTGAGCTGTGACCGGCATGTTCGGCAGGGGCGGCGGCGTGTCCGCCGTCTCCCGGGTGGTGCCCGTGGATGGCGTGCAGGGCGTGGAGCTGGTTCGAGGTGCTCATCGTCGTGATCTTCCTGTTGTCGTCGGCAGCGGGACATCGGAACCATATACCCCCTATGGGTATGAGGCAAGTGAAAGTTGTCGCGCTTTTCGGCGTATGACGCGGGCTTGACACATAGATACCCTAGGGGGGTATGGTACGAGTCTGTTGAGTTCCCGATACCGAAAGGTGAACCGAAATGTCTGTCCGAACTGCGCCATCCACGCGAAAGTGGCTGGCTCTCGCGGTGATTGCCGCTGCTCAGTTCATGGTCATCATGGACACCTCGATCATCGGCATCGCGCTGCCGAAGATGCAGACCGAACTCGGGTTCTCCCAGGAGAACTTGACCTGGGTCTTCAATGCCTACGTCGTTGCCTTCGGCGGATTGCTGCTGCTCGGAGGACGACTATCGGACCTGCTGGGTGCCCGCCGGGTGTTCGGAGGGGGCTGGCTGGTCTTGCTCGCCGGTTCGGTGATCGCCGGCGCGGCGGGCACTGTGGGCGTCGAGCTCGCCGGCCGCGCCGTGCAGGGCGCCGGCGCGGCACTGATCGCGCCCTCGGCGCTGACATTGCTGATGATGCTGTTCGGGTCCTCGCCGCAGGAGCTGACGAAAGCTCTCGCTGTCTACGGCGCGGCGGCCCCGGCCGGCGGTACCGCGGGCGTCTTCCTCGGCGGTGTCATCACCGAGTACGTCAGCTGGCCTTGGGTCTTCTACATCAATATCCCGATCGCGATTCTCGCTCTGATCGCCGTCCCCGCCCTGATGCCGAGTGCGCCTGCGCGTTCGGGGTCGGTCGATCTGCTCGGAGCGGTCTCGGTGACCGCCGGATTGGCTGTGGCCGTCTACGGAATAGTGCGGGCGCCTGAGGTCGGCTGGAATTCCGGACAGACCTGGGTGGTCCTCGGCGCGGCGGCCGCGTTGCTCGCCGGTTTCGTCTGGGTTCAGTCCCGGCGTACCGAGCCTCTGATGCGTCTGGGCATCTTCGCGGCGCCGAACCTCGCCGCCGCCAACATCGCTCAGCTGCTACTGGGCGCGGCGTGGGTACCGATGTGGTTCTTCCTGAATCTGTACCTGCAGCAAGTGCTGGGCTACAGCGCGTTTCCCTCCGGTGCGGCGCTGCTGCCGATGACAACCTTGATCATGCTCGGAATGATCGTCCTGGCTCCACGGGCGATGCAGCGCTTCGGCGCCAAGCCGATGATCGTGACGGGCTTGGTGGTGCTCGGCCTGGGTCTGGGCATCATGGCGCTCGTGCGTCCGACCGGCAACTTCTGGGCTGATGTGCTGCCCGCCTCGCTGGTCGCCGCCGCAGGCATGTCCTTGGCGTTCATTCCGTCGCTGGGCACCGCCATCTCCGCGGCGCGACCGGAGGAGGGTGGTCTGGCCTCCGGCATCGTCAATGTGAGCTACCAGGTCGGTTCCGCTCTCGGTCTGGCCGCGATGACGGCGGTTGCGACCGCCTACGGCACGGACGACCTCGGTGATCTGCCGAGGCTGACCGACGGCTTCTCCGCGGCTTTCCTGGGCGCGGCGGTCATCGCCCTCGCGGGCGCGGGTATCGCAGCGGGCACCATGCGAAGCCCAGCGCCGGCACTGGTACCCGAACCGTCTGAGAGATGACTCTGAGGAGTATCCAGACGCTTCGAAGCCGGGCCTGGTCGCAGAGGATGCAAATGATATCCGCTACGACCAGGCCGGCCCGTGAAGATTCCGCCCCTGCGCGCGCAACCGGATGCTCGTCGAACTCGTCGGTGACGACGACGTCGTGCCGGTCGAGCTGGCTCAGCGCCTCGGGCTGACCGGGCGTGAGGCCGTGACCATCATCGAGACCGCGCGCACGGGATCGTCGCACATGCGGGAGTACCTGCTCGGTCAGCCGCGCCCGGAGAAACAGCGGCCCAGCCGCCGCGACAACCAGGGATTTGCGACGCGGTAGTCGTGTGCTTTTCCGGCGGAGATGGGTAACCGCTCGATGTTCTGAGAGCGGCCCCGCCGAAGCACCCGTACGGAGAAGCATCATGACCCAGACGAATCATCCGCAGGCCTCGTCTACCGCCGAGCGGATCGCGCAGAACGGCGTGTTCGCGGGGCTCGCTCGCGCGGGCTATGTCATGTCCGGGCTCGTCCACCTGCTCATCGGCTATATCGCCATCCGGCTCGCGTTCGGCGGCGAGGGCAGCGCGGATCAGTCCGGGGCCATGGCCGAACTCGCCGACAAGCCCGGCGGCGCCATCACCCTCTGGGTGGCTACGGTCGCGTTTCTGCTGATGGCGCTGTGGCGACTGGTGGAGACGATGTTGGGCCACGCGTCCAAACCCGCTTCCGACAGCAAGAAATCCGAAGCGTTCGACCGGGTCAAAGCGTTCTCACTGTTCGTGGTCTACCTGGGATTGGCGATCACCGCGTTCCGTTTCGCCCAGGGTAGTGGCCAGTCCAGCAGCAGCCAGAGTGTCGGACTCACCGCACGCTTGATGCAGCACACGGCGGGAACGGTCGCTCTGGTGGTGGGCGGGCTGGTCATCATCGGGGTCGGCGGCTACCACGTGTACAAGGGCGCGAGCCAGAGCTTCCTCGACGATCTCCGCGGCAGCCAGGGCGCCTTCGTGCGGCGGCTCGGCACCGTGGGATACATCGCGAAGGGGCTGGCCGTCGCCGCGGTCGGGCTGCTGGTGATCCTCGCCGCGACGCAATCCGATCCGAACAAGTCCGCCGGACTGGACGGAGCCATCAAGACGCTCGGCGCGCAACCCTTCGGAATGGCTCTGCTCCTCGTCGCCGGGCTGGGCATCATCACCTACGGGCTCTACAGCTTCGTCATGGCCCGCAGCGCCAAGATGTAGCGAAAGCTAGCGCTCCGCGATCAGCAGCCTGGGCTGCCGCCACAGGTCGTCGAGGTCGTCGGGGAGGTCCTCCACCGAACGCCCGTAGGACGCGGCCAGCTCGCTCGGGCTGAAGCGCCGCACCGACCAGCCGTGATCGGCCAGCCACTGCGCTGGATCGGCCCGCTCGTCGTCGTAGAACAGCTCGGCCGGATCGACGTCGCCGAACGGGTTGTAGCGATCGAAGTACTTCGACTCGATGCTCGCGAAGCGTGTGACGTCGACGCCCGCCACGAAGCTCTCCACGGCGAGCCGGCTGCCGGAGGCGGACAGCTCATCGATGTGCTGGAACAACCGGTCCTGCGCCGCACCGGGAAGGTAGGGCAACAGCCCCTCCGCCGACCATGCGGTGGGTGCGCCGGGCTCGAATCCCGCGGCACGCAGAGCGGCGGGCCAGTCCTCGCGCAGGTCGACGGCCACCGTTCGCCGGTCGGCCTTCGGCCGCGCACCGTGCTCGGTGAGCACCTTCTCCTTGAACTCGAGGACTTTGGGCTGATCGATCTCGAACACGGTGGTTCCGGCGGGCCAGTCGAGACGATGCGCCCGCGCGTCCAATCCCGCGGCGACGATCACGGCTTGCCGAATGCCCGCCGCCGCGGCCGAGGAGAAGAAATCGTCGAAGAACTTCGTGCGGAAGCCCATGAATCCGGGGACCAGCGGAATACCGTCGAGCCGGGAGGGGTCCGCCAGCAGCTCGGTGAAATGCGGATGGCCCGAAGCCGCGACGAACAGCGGCGCGTACTCGTCCCGGATCAGTGGATCGGGTGCAGCCGCCTCCAGCGCCCGGAACGTCGCCACCCCCAACGCGGTGAGTCCGACGCTGCTGACGATGTCCCACACGTCTCCCTCGGTTCGCATCACCGCACCGCCCTTCAGCCGACCACGGCCGTCTCGTGTTCCATCACTTCGCTGGCCGCGCGTTCGCCGGAGCGGACGGCCCCGTCGATCCAGCCGCACATGACCGCGGAGCTCTCCGTGCCCGCCCAGTGGATGCGGCCGCACGGCTCGCGCAACGCATGGCCGAACTCGGTGAGCACACCGGTCGGCGCGTGACTGAGCATCCCGCCGCCGGAGTAACGCTCGGTGCTCCAGTTCTGCTCGACGAAGTCGACGGGTGCGCCGGCCTTGCGGCCGAATCGCTCGACGAGTGCGTCGAGCACGGCGCGCCTGCGCTCGGTGTCGTCGAGCCGGCCGACCTGGCGCGCGATGGGTCCCTCGATGACGACGCACAGGACGCCCGGGTGCCCGGTGTCCCCGCACGCATCGATGGTGACGGTCGCAGGCGAACCCGGAGCGACGGACTGTCCCGATAGGCCGTCGTCGCGCCAGAACGGCTCGTCATAGACGACGGAGGTCTTGATGATCGAGCCGCTCGGCATACGCTGGTGCAGGAAAGAGCGATCGGCGGGCAACATCGGCCGGTAGGAGATCTGGCCCGCGATCGCGAGGGGAACGGCCACGATCGCCCGGCGCGCGCGCACCGTCATGCCGGTCGCGCGGACCATCACCCCCTCGTCGTCCTGGTGGATGCAGCGGACGGGCTGGGAGAGGTGGATCGAGTCGCCTAGTTCGGCCGCCATCGGCCGGTAGATCGCGCCCATGCCCCCGATCGGCCGGGCGTCCTGCGCCGCGTCTTTGACGCCCAGAACGAAGCTGGGCCCGCCACCCGAGGCCATCTGGAACAGCACGAAAAGCAACGACACCTCCGAAGCCGCCGAGGTGTAGCAGCCGGCTATGGCGGTCTCGAGCAGGTCGTGCGCGGGTTTGGACAGGACATTGGTTTCCAACCAGTGCGCCAGACTGACCTGATCCCACTTGTCGGCCTTCTTCGCCGCCCACGGTGCTTCCAGCGGAACCGCCTTGCACATATGTCCCAGTTCGAGGAACACCGCGCCGAGGTTCATCGCCGCCCACGGGCTCATGGTCCAGGGAATCGTGCCCGTGTAGCGGTGCTGCTTGCCGTCGACCACCATCATGGCCTCGCCGTCGGTGTACTGCTTGTAGCTCGGCACTCCGAACTCGGTCATCAGCGCCTGGATGCGGTCTTGGCCCGGCCCGATCCAGGCGCCGCCGCGGTCGATCCACGCCCCGTCGGCGCGCATTTCGGTGAAGGTGCGTCCGCCGAGCCGGTCGCGGGCTTCCAGCAGCGCCACCGATCGGCCCATCTGTTTCAGCCGCAATGCGGCCGTCAATCCCGCGAATCCCCCGCCGATTACGCAAAAGTCGACGTCTGTCATGGCGTGCCGTCCTCGGGTCGCAGTTCTGCGCACGGCCGCCGTGTCCCCTGCGCTGGACCGGCGCACTCGGCACAGCGGGTGCGATTAGCCTTCGATCAGGTCTACGCGTCGAATCTCGGGCAATTCTATAGCAAATAGCGCGGGCCGGTCACTTCGATGCGTTTCCGGTGCAGGCGGCAGGCAAGCTGCCTAGGCTCACGAATCTTGCTGCCCGATCGCCTGGAGCTTTCTCGATGACGACGTCCCCGTCCTCCGCACACAGTCGCGCACCGCACGGTTCGCCGATCGACACCGACGGCCCGCGGATTCCCTTGTACTCCATCGAATTCGCGTCGGACCCGCACAGTGCCTATCGCGACATGCGGGCGAGATACGGATCGCTGGCGCCCGTGGAACTGGCGCCGGGCGTCCCGGCCACCTTGGTGCTCGGGTATCACACGGCCGTGCGGATCATGAACGATCCGGACCACTTTCCCGCCGATCCGCGTACCTGGCAGGAGGACATCCCCGCCGACTGCCCGGTGCTGCCGATGATGCAGTGGCGGCCCAACGCGTTGCGTAATGCCGGAGCCGAGCATGCCCGCTATCGGCAGGCCAATGTCGCGGGTCTGGCGAAGGTCGACCTCTACCGTCTGCACGACACCATCGCGCAGCTGGCGACGCCGCTGATCAACTCGTTCTGCGCGGACGGTTCCGCGGATGTGGTGCGCCAGTACGCCTTTCCCCTCTCGTTCGCGGTGCTGAACGCCATGCTGGGGTGCCCGGCCGAGATCGCGCAGCGCGCCGCGACCGGCATGGCCGCGATCTTCGAGGGCGTCGAGGCGGAGCGCGGCAACAAGATGCTCATCGATTCGCTGGGCGAGCTGACGGTGCTGAAGCGGGCCGAACCCGGTGACGACATCACCACGCGCATGCTCCGGCACCCGTCCGGGCTGAGCGACACCGAGATGGTGCACCAGCTGGGCACGCTCTACGGCGCGGGGATCGAGCCGCAGCAGAATCTGATCGTCAACACGCTGCTGCTGATCCTCACCGACGAGCGGTTCGGCGGCAGTGTGCTCGGCGGCAGTCTGTCGACCCGGGACGCGCTGGACGAAGTGCTGTTCAACGATCCGCCGATGGCGAACTTCTGCTTCAGCTTCCCGAAGCAGCCGATCCTGATCGACGACATCTGGTTGCCCGCCCACCAACCGGTCGTGATCAGCATCGCCGCCTGCAACACCGACCCCGCGATCCGCGCCGAACGCTACGCGGGCAACCGCGCCCATCTCGCGTTCGGCGGCGGCCCGCACGCATGTCCGGCGAATTCGCTGGCCTATCTGATCGCGCAGGACGCCATCGATCAATTGCTCGACGCGCTGCCGGAACTGCGCCTCGCGGTTCCGGTGGACGAGCTGACCTGGCGTCCGGGTCCGTTCCATCGAGCGCTGACCGCCCTGCCGGTCGTCTTCCCGGAGTCGCCGCCGTTGCCGCTGCCGTAGGGCGCAGACGTAACGAGGGCGAGATCGTTTCACCGACTCGAACTTGAAAGTTAGGATTGCCGAACTTATCATCTGATTGCATGAAGGTTCGGCTCCACCGGCTGCTCGCCCGGTCTCCTCGCCGATGGGTGGCGGCGATAGCCGTGTGCGCCTCGGCGTTCACGCTCACCGCCTGCGCCGGAAACGGAGCCGGGCGCGACGGCACGCCGACGGTGCTCACCACGTTCACGGTGCTCGCCGACATCGCCAGGAACGTCGCGGGCGAGCATCTGACCGTGGAGTCGATCACCAAGGCGGGTGCGGAAATCCACGGCTACGAGCCGACTCCCGGTGACATCAAGAAGGCGGCGAAGGCCGATCTCATCCTGGACAACGGCCTGAACTTGGAGGCGTGGTTCGCCCAGTTCGTCTCCGACGTGCGGGTGCCGCACGTCGTGGTCAGCGAGGGCGTCTCGGCGCTGCCGATCCGCGAGGACGCCTACCAAGGCAAACCGAACCCGCACGCGTGGATGTCGCCGCAGAACGCGCAGGTCTACGTCGACAACATGGTGCGCGCGTTCAGTGATCTCGCCCCCGAGCACGCGGCCGATTTCCGGGCCAACGGCGACCGGTACAAGTCGGAGCTGCGCAAGGTGCACGACGAATTGACGCACACCTTGAACGCTCTGCCGCCGAACGAGCGCGCGTTGGTGACGTGCGAGGGCGCCTTCTCCTACCTGGCGCGCGACGCCGGGCTCACCGAGAAGTACATCTGGGCGGTCAATGCCGAGCAGCAGGCAACGCCCCAGCAGATCGCGTCGGCCATCGACTTCGTCCGGGAGAAGCGGGTGCCCGCGGTGTTCTGTGAGTCCACGGTGTCGGACGCGCCGATGCGCCGGGTGGTCGAGGCCACGGGCGCGGCGTTCGGGGGCGTGCTGTACGTCGATTCGCTGTCGGAGGCCGACGGTGCGGTGCCGACCTACCTGGCGTTGCTGCGGCACGACGCGCAGACGATCGGCTCCGCGCTGACGGGACACCGTCCGTGAACGCGCCCGCGATCGAGGTGCGCGGCGTCACCGTCCGCTACGGCGAGGTGCCCGCCCTGGACAATGTGGATCTCACCGTCGATCCGGGGCGGGTGTGCGGTCTCATCGGGATGAACGGTTCCGGCAAGTCGACGTTGTTCAAGACGATCATGGGCCTGGTCCGGCCGGATCGGGGAGCGGTGCGGATCAACGGCGGCGCGCCGGTCGCGGCGCGCCGGGCGGGCGTCCTCGGCTATGTCCCGCAGAGCGAGGACGTCGATTGGACCTTCCCGCTGTCGGTGCGCGACGTGGTGATGACCGGACGATACGGCCGGCTCGGTGTCACCCGTCGTCCGCGCAAGGCCGATCGGGAAGCCGTCGCGCACGCGCTGGAACGCGTCGAGTTGAGCGACCTCGCCGACCGGCAGATCGGCCGATTGTCCGGCGGGCAGCGCAAACGCGCTTTCGTCGCGCGCGGTCTCGCGCAGGGCGCGACGGTTCTGCTGCTCGACGAGCCGTTCGCGGGTGTCGACAAGCGGTCGGAGGCCACGATCACCGCGTTGCTGCGCGATCTCGCCGGCGACGGCGCCACGATCCTGGTGTCGACGCACGATCTGCACGCCCTGCCCGGCCTCGCCGACGAGGCGGTGCTGCTGATGCGCACGGTGCTCGCCCAGGGCAGCCCCGACGTGGTGCTCCGGCCCGAGAATCTGGCCAGGGCGTTCGGCCTGGATGTGATGAACCGGGTGTGAGCCCGGCCGAGTGTGGGACGGACGCATGAGCTTCACCGAGATCTTCCTCGACCCCTTGCGCTACGAGTTCATGGTGCGCGCGCTGGCCACCACCGTGACCGCGGCGCTGGTGTGCGCGGTGCTGTCCTGCTGGCTGGTGCTCATCGGGTGGTCGCTGATGGGGGACGCGGTCTCGCACGCGGTGCTGCCCGGGGTGGTGCTGGCCTACATCGTCGGGCTGCCGTTCGCGGTGGGCGCGATCGTGTTCGGGTTCCTGGCGGTGGCGCTGATCGGCGTGGTGCGCGACACCAGCCGGATCAAGGAGGACGCGGCCATCGGCATCGTCTTCACGACGCTGTTCGCGTTCGGCTTGGTGCTGGTCTCGGTGACGCCCAGCCAGACCGACCTCAACCACATCGTGTTCGGCAACCTGCTCGGCGTCGGCCGCGCCGAGCTGATCCAGGTCGTGATCCTGGCCGCGATCACCCTCGCCGCGCTGGTGCTCAAGCGCCGTGACTTCACCCTCTACGCCTTCGACCCCACGCATGCCCACGCCATCGGGCTCAGTCCCCGGTTGCTCGGCACGGCGCTGCTCGGCCTGCTGGCCCTGACCGCCGTGGTCGCCTTGCAAGCGGTCGGTGTCGTCCTCGTGGTGGCCATGCTCATCATCCCGGGCGCCACGGCTTATCTGCTCACCGACCGCTTCGGCCGGATGCTGGTCATCGCGCCCGCCGTCTCGGTGACCTGTGCGGTGGCGGGCCTGTACCTGAGCTACCACCTGGATACGGCCCCCGGCGGCATGGTCGTGGTCGTCCAAGGGCTGGTCTTCACGTTCGTGTACCTGTTCGCACCCAGGCACGGCGTGCTGGGGCGGCGGATCTTCGCGGCGCGCGGCCGCACGAGGACGGCTGTTGGAGGGTGAGGCATCGGGCTACGCGTCTGCGGTGACCACCCGGTAGCGGTTCGCGAGCCCGTCCAGCAGCGCTTCCAGACCCACTTCGAAGGCGTCCCGATCGATCCGCTGCTGCCGCTCGGCCAGCAGGTGCGCTTCGTTCAGATGCGGATAGGCGTCGGCGTACACCGTGGCGTCGGCGGGGAAGCCCGCGGCGAACGATCCCAGCGACGCTCCGGTGAGGAAGTAGCGCATGGTCGTGCCGACTGTGGTGGCCTCGCGGCGCGGCCACCCTGCCGCGACCAGGCCGCCGAAGACCGCGTCGGCCATACGCAGCGCGTTGGGCCGATGACCGGGACCGGACGCCAGGGCGGGAACGATGTGCGGATGCGCCGCCATCGCGGTGCGGTAGGACCGGGCCCACTCGCGCAGCGACGAGCACCAATCCGGATTCCGGGCCGACAGGTCGTCGAACATCGAGATGTCGACTTCGCCGAGGACGGCGTCGACCACGGCATCGATGAGGTCGTCCTTGGTGCGGACGTGGTTGTACAGCGACGGTCCCTGCACGCCCAGTTCGGTGGCCAGCCGCCGCGTGGAGACGGCGGCGAGGCCCTCGGCGTCGACGAGGGCGAGCGCGGTCTCGATGATGCGGTCGCGGGTGAGCAGCGGCCGCCGTGGTCTGGCCATGGGCGTCTCCTTCCGGTCCCCGCATTCTCGCAGGCGTGGCGAGAAAACTTGCGCTGCTAGTCGAGCTACCCTACGGTGAGTCGAACTTGCATTGCTAGTTTTCGGAAACTTTCCACCCGACGCCGGTGTGTGAATTTGTGGGCGGAGCCGAATCCGGCCACCGGACTTATGTTCCGAACGCAGTGACCGTGCGGCAGCGATACTTCGGAATCACTGATCCGCGTCCGGCGATCCTTGCCGTGCGGACTCGTTTTCGTCGCGGGCGAGTACTTCCCGGATCAGCGCACGCGGGTCGCGGACGCCCGTCGCGGAGATCGTGACGGATTTCCCCTCCGGACCGGTGATCTCGATGGTGACATTCTTATGGCGGAGCAGCCAGTCGGGAATGGCGCGGGCCAGCACCGTGAGGGTGCCGCCCGCGCCGAGCGCGATGATCAAGGCATCGGACAGGCTGCCCATGCGGTCGGGCGCGGCGGCGGCGCGGACGAGATCCACCCGACCGCGCAGGGCGTCCTCGTCCCTCAGCCAGGAACGCAGGGACTGCAGGTCGTCGTAATCGCCGACGACGACCCGCAAATGGGCGAGGGGAGAGGTCATGGGGTCTCCTTCCGGGATACGCGGGACCGGCCGACCGCCCGGGGTCCGCTGCGCACGGCTCGGCCGACGTCCGTGCGATCGGTGAGCAGCGCGGCATACAGTTCCGCCGCGCGGGCCTGGTCTCCCGCGGCGGCGGTCCACCGGGCGTGCTGTTCCCGCGCCCGCAGCGTCTCCGGGTGGTCGGCGGCGAGCAGACGGGCGAAATCGGTGGCCAAACCCGCGTACAGGCGCGCCGCCTGCGCCGCCGCGCCGGATTCGCCCACCGCGAAGGCGTGCCGGTCCCGCATCGCCAGCACCGCGAGGTGGTCGGGGCCGAGCGCCGCGGTCCGCTGCCGGACCTGTTCGGCGTAGCGCTCGGACGCCGAGATCGGCGCGCCGCGATTCCCCCGGTTGGGCGCCAGCGCCAGCAGATCGGCCGTCCTGGTGCCGCACCGTTCGGGCAGGGGCAGGCCGCGCTGGTCCATCGTCCACCGGAGCCGCTGGTAGATGTGGCCGAGGGTGAGCAGCTCGGGGCCTTCGGGGTCGCCTTCGGTCAGCAGCGTGATCAATTCACCGGTGAAGGCGGTGTGGATCGCGCCTGGTGGCGCCATCGCCAGCTCGTTGCGCGGGGTGGAGGTCAGTGTGAAGGTGCCGTCGACGTCCAGCTGACCGGCCAAGGTCGGCGCGCCGCCGGACATCCGGCCTCCGATCGCGCGCCCCGAGTAGCAGCAGTCCAGGATCACCACCCGGTTGCGCGCCCTCGATTCGGCGAACGCCTCCCGGATCGTTTCGAACGGCAGCCCCGTCCACCGCAAGGTGGCCGGCCGGGTGGACGGCAGCGTGAGATACAGCCCGCCGGAGTTGTCCGGCAGACCGTGCCCGGCGTAGTAGAACAGCAGCAGGTCCTCCGCGTCCTCGGCCGCCCGCTCCACTCGGGCGCCGAGGTCTGCGATGGGCCGATCCTCGGTGATCACGGTGCAGTGCTCAGCGGGCAGGTCGGTGCCGCGATCGGAGGTGAGGATCTCCGCGAGGTCGGTCACGTTGGCGCGTACCGAGGGCAGGTCGGCGAGGTCGCGGTCGGCATAACTGCTCGCACCGACGAGGACGGCGCGCGAGCGAAGGGGATCGGGAAGCCGCGTCATCGTCAGCTCGCCAGCCGATAGGTGCCGCTGAGCGCCGCGTTCCCGGTGAGCTCGAGGTGCTCGTCGTCGAGAAGCTCCGCGTGCACGGCGACGGTTCGCGGCAGCTGCGTCCCGGGCAGGCAGTCGAACTGGACGTCCATGGTGGTCCCGGTGGAACGCACTGCCGTCGACCTGCACGCGGGTTGGTCGCCGATCATCAGCCCCGCGACGGAGCCGTTGGTGAGGAACGAGTACTGGTTGTTGGTCCATCGGCCGGACAGATCGGTGCGTGACTTCGCCGGCCCCGGATCACCCGGCGTCGAGGGGGAAGCCGAGCGCTCCACTTTCAGCTCGATATCCTGCGTGGGATTGCCGGTACGGATGTTGAAGTAGCGCAATTCGCCGGTGCCTTCCTGGATTCCAGCTTCGAAGGCGGCCCGTCCCGTACCGGCCGGTTGCCCGGTGGCGGCGCGGAGCGCGCCGACGTCCACCTGTCCGGTGAAGTCGCACCCGTCGCGCTCGACGGGATCCGCCGTGCGCAGTGTCTCGGCGGCGATTCCCGGCACGCCGAGAACGGCTCGGGCGATGGGGTTGGTCGCCACGGAGCGCCGGGTCCAGGTGCCCGGAGCCGTTCCGCCCACCGGTCCGCTGAGCAGGAGGTCGTCACCTTCCACGCGCACTTCCCCCTGATATCTGCCCGGTGGTTCGAGAACGAAGGCGGCGGTGCGCGCGGGGAGGTCGACCGAGCCGCGGGCGTTGGCCTCGGTGGCGAACTTGAAGACGAAGTTGTAGCCGTTGTCGTTCAGGAACTGCACCGAGTCGGCCAGCACGTCGGCGTAGGGACGGTCACCGACCACGGAGTCGCACGCCTGGGCGCCGCCGAAGACGTCGGGCAGGATGCGAGGGGCGGTGACCGCGCCGACCACGCCGACCGTCACCGTGACGACAGTGATCGCCACGACGGTGATGATCGACAGCCCACCGGTGGCGGCCGTCGCCGCCGCGGGGAGGACCGGCGCGAGATTCGGCAGCGCGATGGGCGCGGGCGCGGCGGGCATACCCGGACTCGCGTGCCTGGCGAGGGTGCCCGCCACCGCCCCCGACCCGAGGCCGGCCGCGCCCAGCAATGCCGCTCTGCGCCGTCCGACCTTGCGTACTCCGCTGCCCGTGAGGAGCTCACGCGGGATGGCGCCGATCGCGCGGGGCTCGGAATCGACGACGATCCCCGCCAGCCAGTCGCGCATTTGCGCCGCGCTCGGCCGGGCGAGCGGATCGGCCGTGGTCGCGGCCCGCAGCAGCGCCACCAATTCGGCGGCGACACCGGGTATCTCCGGCAGCGCGACGCTGCGCGCCGCGAGGTCGAACAACGCTTCCTGCCAGGGCAATTCGCCACCCAGCAGTACATAGAGCGTGACGCCGAGACGGTACACGTCACCGGCCGGTCCGGCCACGATTCGCCCGGCCAGCGCCGCAGGCAGATCCTCGGGCGGGGTGTAGGCGTCGACGGCCGCGGCCACCGCCAAGCCCGGGGCGTTCATGCCGAAGCCGGCCAGTGCCGCCCGATCGTTCACCAGGAGGATCGTGGCGGGCTGCAGCGCGCCGTGCGGGATGTCGACGGAGTGCCCGGCGGCCAGCGCGTCCGCGATCGCGATGCCGAGATCGCGGGTGGCGCGCACCGAGAGCGGGCCGTGTTCGTCGAGGTGGTCGGCGAGCACAGGCCCGCTCTCGACGATCAGGAAGGGCCGTCCGTCCGCCGTGATGTCGGCGGCGATCATCCGGGCGACGTGCGGGCCACCGGATATGTCGAGCAGCCCCTTCGCCCACCGCCGGAACGCCGTGCGGCCCTGGTCCGGCGCGGGCGCCTTGGCGAGGGTCAGCACGGCCTCGCGGCCGTCGCGGTCGGCGATCGCTGTCACCGTCGCGACCACGTCGTCGTCCAGCAGCTCGACCGCCGAGAATCCGGCAGGCAGCACGCCAGCGGTCCCGGAGTCGCCGCGTGGTGTCCGGCGGTTCATCGAATCCTCGGGAAGTAGCCTTCGAACCGCCATCCCGCGCCCGAGTCGACCGCCGCTCCGCGGTGCGGGTCGCCCGCCGGGCAGTGGCTGTCGATCCAATTCGGACCGAAGTACAGGACTTGGCATTTCGTGCAACGGTTCCAGCCGGGCTGTTTCGGGAAGTCCGACAGCGGTGGCTGCAGATCCGTTTCGACGCGATAGGTCTCGGCCGACGGTGTGTGCCCCTCCGAGTTGTTCGGGCAGACACCCCGATCGAAGGAAAAGTACGCCGCTTTGCAGGTGCGGCACCACTTCAAGCCCAGCAGCCCCGCGCGATCCTGGCCGACCTCGGGCTGTTCGTCGACGAACCAATAGACCGCACTGCCGTCCTGGTAGTGGCTGTGGTCCCAGAGATGCGACACCGGGCAGTGGCCCTGGTCGTCGCCCCACGCGAACCACATGTTCTGGCAGCGGCTGCACCACCGGAAGCCCGAATTGGAACCGGCCAAGGCGGTTTTCGGCGACATGGCGGCGCCCAGCGCAAGACCGGCTCCCGCGGCCGCGGCGCGGGTGAGAAACCGTCTGCGGTCCACCGGACGCGGCAGCCGGCGGACGGCACGGAAACTCGAACAGTACTCGTTCATGGCATCTTCCCCTCGAAATCGGCTGTGCCGACAGGGATATTGTCGTGGCCCGCGCGGCGCGCGCCGTCCCGGTGATCCGCCGCCCGCGCGACGGAAAACTCGGGAGCGGGCGGGTGGAAACCTTGGTTGCGTCTGCGGTGTGGTCGTGGATGATCGGGCCAGCGGGGGAAAACGAGGAGATCGTGCGGTGACGGTCATTGTTGCGGAGGGCGATGCGCGTCCGGCGCGGGTGCCGCGCTGGGCGTCCGCGGCCGTGGCGGGGCTCGCCGCGCTGGGCGTGATGTGCTGGACCATGGCCGTCTCCTGGTCGGTGTGGACGCCGCTCTGGTGGCAGGAGATCCCGCCGCGGAGCGCGGGGTCGGTGGTGATCGGAGCCGGTGTGGTCGCCTGGGTTCGATTGCCCTCACCGCGCATCGGACGGTTGATGGTGCTCGGCGCCGCCGTGTATTACCTCCAGTACCTGAGGGCTACCGACGGTGTGCTGTTCGCGATCGGCTTCTGCCTCGCCTACAGCTGGATGGGTATCGCGGCGCACGTCCTCTTGGCTTGGCCCACCGGCCGATTGGGCAGCAGGTTCGACCGCGGTTTCGTGATCGCTTCGCATGTCATCGCGACGGGCACCCAGGTCGTGCGGTACTTCGTCGATCATCCGGAACCGCCGTGGGCGATCGGTATCCACCGCCCGGTCACCTTCTGGGGGGCGACCGGCAGCGTCCTCGGCGTCGTCATGGGCGTCGCGGCCGTCGCCATCGTGGTGCGGCGCTGGGCGGTGGCCGCACCGGTGCGCCGCCGGCCCGCCGGTCCGGTCTGGATCGGGATCGGGGCGACCGCGGCGATCAAGATCGCGGAAGCGGTGGTCACCGTGATGCCCGCGCCCATCCAGGCGAAGGCCGTGCTCGCTTCGTTGTTCACCGTCGCGGTGATCGTGCTCGTCCCGCTGCTGTATCTGGTCCGCTGGCTGGTGCGCAAGCTCGGCCACCAAGGCGTGGTCGATCTGCTCAACGACATCGAACGCGACCTGGCCTCGATCTCCGATCCCGGGGCGCTGCAGGCCGCGCTGCGCCGCTCTCTCGGGGATCCCACGCTGACCATCGCCTACGTGCTGGGCGACGGCCGGTACGTGGACATCCACGGCCAGCCGGTGACCGTGACCGGCCGCACCCCGGCCCGCTCGGCGACGATGGTCCGGCGCCGCGGCGACCCCATCGCGGTCATCGAGCACGACGCCGCGCTCGACGGGCAGGCGGAGGCCACCGACGCGGCGATCACGGCCGTCGCCCTTGCCATCGACAACGCGCGCCTCTACGCCACCCAGCAGGCGCAGCTGGAACAGCTCCGCCTGTCGCGGCTGCGGTTGGCGCAGACCGCCTTCGACGAGCGCAGGCGCATCCAACGGGATCTGCACGACGGTTCCCAGCAGCGCTTCTTCCGCATCCTCATGCTGCTCGACAGTGCCCACCGCGCGCTGGCCTCGGGCGAGGGAGCGGAACCGGAGAAGGCGCGGCGCGCGGTCTCGGCCGCCCACGCCGAACTCACCGACACCATCCGCGCCTTGCGTGACCTCACCCAGGGCATCTATCCGACCGTCCTGATCGCACACGGACTCGGTGCCGCGATCGAGAACCTGGCCGACCGCGCCCCGCTGCCGGTCACTTTCCAGCTGACCGAGCAACGGTGGCCGAAACACGTGGAGATCACCGCCTATTTCGTGATCAGCGAAGCGCTCGCCAACGTCTACAAGCACTCCGGGGCGACCACTGCGCACGTGCGAGCGCATCGGGACGACCGGCATCTGGTCATCGAGATCACCGACGACGGCCACGGCGGCGCCCGCCCGGGCGACGGCCTGACCGGATTGCGCCATCGCGTCGAGGGCGTCGGCGGCGAACTCGACATCAACAGCGAGGCCGGTCGCGGAACGACATTGCGCGCTCGGCTTCCCGAGGCGCCCGAGACGGGAGCGACGTCATGAAAATCGTCATCGTCGAAGATCGCGGTCTGTTCCTGGATCTGCTCACCGACGCCTTGCGCGGTCGCGGCATCGATGTGCTCGCCCAGGCGTCGACCCGGCCGGAGGCGCTGCCGCTGATCGACGAGCACGCACCCGATCTGGCGCTGCTCGACATCCGGCTGACCGCCTTCCACGACACCGACGGCCTGGACATCGCCGAACTCGTCCGGGCGAATTACCCGGACGTCGGTCTGCTGCTGCTCTCGGACTACTTGGAGGCCGCGTACGCCGAGCGTCTGCTCAGCATCGAGGAGATCCCACGCGCCGTCGGCTATCTCGGCAAGGAACGACTCGGCAACCTCGACGAGCTCATCGACGCGTTCACCCGGATCGTCCGCGGCGAGGTGGTCATCGACCCGTACATCATCAGCAAACTGATGTCGCGCCACCGGGTGACCGATCCGCTGGAGAAGCTGACGCCGCACGAGCGGCGCATTCTCGCGCTGGTCGCCGAGGGTCGCTCCAACCGCGGCATCGCGCAGACGCTGCACACCAAGATCAGCACGGTGGAGAAGCAATTGTCCACGATCAACAGCAAACTGGCGCTGTCCGAGACCACCGGGCTGAACCGGCACGGCTCGCTCTACAACCAGCGCGTCCTGGCCGCCCTCACCTTCCTGCGCAGCACCAATTCGACGCCGGACTGAGGCGCCGTGCACCGAACGCGGCGCATACGGAAAGATGATGCGGCGTGGTGGATTACACGACGATCTTCGATCGGGTCCGTGGCTCCCTGCTGGGCGGGGCGGTGGGGGACGCGCTGGGGTGGCCTATCGAATTCCTGCGGCTGGAGCAGATCCGGCAGCGCTATGGCGACGCGGGGGTGACGGGCTTCCTGCCGCAGCATGCGGTGGACGCGCCGCAGCAGATCACCGATGACACGCAGATGACGCTGTTCACCGCGGAGGGGCTGCTGCGGGCGGCGCCGGGCGCCGACCCGGTGCCCGCGCTGCGCCGGGCGTATCTGCGCTGGTTGGAGACCCAGCGCGAAGAGGGGCCCGCCGCCGCGACCGACGGATGGCTGGCGAGCCTGCCGTTTCTGTACGCGGTGCGCGCGCCGGGAAACGCCTGCATGTCCGGGCTGGGACAGCAGGCCAGGGGATATCTCGCCCCCGTGCCGCTCGGTGAACCCGGACCGGTGAACGCGCATTCGAAGGGCTGCGGCACGGTCATGCGGTCCGCGCCGTTCGGACTGGCCGGTATGGGCCCGGACCAGGCGTTCGCCACGGCCGCGCGTGCCGCGCAATTGACCCACGGGCATCCCACGGGTTATCTCGCCGCGGGCGCGTTCGCGGCACTGATCGATCGCGTGGTGAGCGGTGCCGAGCTGTCGGCGGCGGTACGGGAGACGGTCGTTCAGCTCACCGCGTTTCCCGCGAGCGCGGAAACCGTGGCGGCATTGGAACGCGCCGTCGAGGTGTCCGAGCAAGCGGTGTCGGCCGAGCAGGTCGAGCGGGTGGGCGGAGGGTGGATCGCCGAAGAGTGCCTGGCCATCGCGGTGTATTGCGCCCTGCACGCGGCCAGGACCGGCGACGTGCGCGCGGCGCTGCTGCTGTCGGTGAACCACTCCGGCGATTCCGATTCCACCGGCGCGGTGGCGGGCAATCTGATCGGCGCCGCGCACGGTGTGTCCGGGCTGCCGATGGAGTGGGCGGCCGCGGTGGAAGGGCGCGACGTGCTGGTCCAGGTCGCCGACGATCTCGTCATGAACTTCGGGCTCGGCGACCGGTCCGGGCTGACCGCGCGCTACCCCCACGACGCGGGGTTGTGAAGCCTCACTCGGTCTTCGGCGTCCGGCACACGTCGAGCACACGGCCGCGCAGCCATCGGTGAGCCGGGTCGGCCTGGAGCCGGACGTGCCACAGCAACGACACCGTCACCTCGGGAGCACGAAACGGCAGCGCGAACGAACGCATGCCACGCCGCAAGACCTCGGTGTGCCGCTCCGGCACCGTCGCGACCAGATCCGAGGTCCTGGCCAGCGCCAAGGCGGCCCCGAAGCCGTCCACCACCGTCACGATGTCGCGCCGGTAGCCGGTGGGGCGCATGGCCTCGTCGACCAGGCCCTCGTCCAGACCGCGCCGTGCGACGTGGACATGCCGCGCGGAGGCGTAGCGGGCCGTCGTGACGGCGCCGGTGTGCAGCGGATGCGCGCTGCGCACCACTCCGACGAACCGGTCGGTGAACAGCGCCGTGTTCGCGATGTCCGGAGGCAGTGCGCGGTCGATGACTCCGATCTCCAGGTCGACACCGCCGTCGCGCAGAGCACCGTGGTCGCGCTTGGCCTTCTGGACGAACCGCAGTCGCACGCCCGGCGCGGCGCGGCCGGCTTCGGCCACCAGATCCGGGCCGAACCTCTCCACGAATCCGTCGGTGCTGCGCACGGTGAAAGTGCGGTCCAGCCCGGCCAGGTCCAGCTCGCCGACCGGACGTAGCACGTCTTCGGCATCGCGGACGAGATCGCGCACGCGGTCGCGCAGTTCCACGGCGCGCGGCGTCGGCGCCAGCCCGCGACCTGCCCGCACGAGCAGCGGGTCGCCGGTGGCCCGGCGCAACCGCGCGAGCTGGCGGCTCATCGCCGAGGGGCTGAGGGCGAGTCGTTCGCCGGCCCGCGTCACGCTGCCCTCCTCGAGCAGGACGTCCAAGGTGATCAGCAAGTTCAGGTCGGGCCGCGCCATGCGCACACGATCGCACAGATGGCGGGTGGCATGGCGTCCGGTGCACAAATACCTTTCCATCTGTGCGTCTTCCGCCTGGTCACGGCGAGACCTAGCGTCCTTGGAGACACCCCGATGGAAGAGGTCATCGCCGTGAAACCAGCAGAACCACTCGTGCGGACAACCCCCGCACGCCGTTCGTACCCCCGGCCGCTGCTCGCGCTGTCGCTGACAATGCTGCTGCCCTCGCTGAGCATCAGCGTCGCCAACGTCGCGCTGCCGACCATGGCGGCGGCTTTCGATGCCTCCTTCCACGAGGTCCAGTGGATCGTCCTCGCCTATCTGCTGGCCACCACGACACTGATCGTCGGTGCGGGGCGGCTCGGTGACCTCGTCGGCCGGCGGCGGTTGCTGCTCGTGGGCATCAGCGTTTTCACGCTCGCGACGCTGCTGTGCGGCCTCGCCCCGGATCTGGTCTTCCTGGTCGCGGCCCGGGCGCTGCAAGGAGCGGGCGCCGCCTGCATGATGGCGCTGACGATGGCCCTCGTCGGCGAAACCGTTCCGAAGAACCGCACCGGCAGCGCCATGGGGTTGCTCGGGACGATGTCCGCGGTAGGCACCGCGCTGGGCCCCTCGCTCGGCGGAGTTCTCGTCGCCGCCTTCGGCTGGCGTGCGATCTTCCTGCTCGTCGTGCCGACCGGGCTTCTCACGCTAGCTCTCTCAGCCCGCGCACTGCCCCCATCCACACCGCGAAACCGTTCTGATCGCGCTTCTTTCGATATTCTCGGCACTTCGTTGCTCGCCATCACCCTCGGCTGCTACGCGCTGGCCCTGACGGTCCAGGGCAACTCGTTCGGCCCGCTCGGTCTCGGACTGCTCGGTGCGTGCGCGGTGGGTCTCGGACTGTTCGTCGTGGCCGAGCGGCGGGTGTCCTCCCCGCTGCTGCACATCGCGACGTTCCGTGATCCGGTCCTGGCCGCCGGTCTCACGACGAGTGCGCTGGTTTCGGCCGTGGTGATGACCACGCTGGTGGTGGGACCCTTTCATCTCGCTCGCGCCCTGCATCTCGCTCCGGCGGTCGTCGGGTTGGTGATGTCGGCCGGTCCGGCGGTGTCCGCCCTCACCGGTGTGCCCGCGGGGCGCGCCACCGATCGCTTCGGCGCCGGGCGGATGGTCGTCGTCGGGCTCGGCGCGGTCATCGGCGGCACGGCCGCGCTCGCGGTGCTGCCCGGGGCCGCGGGGGTCGTCGGATATGTCCTGCCGCTGATGATCACGACGTGCGGCTACGCGCTGTTCCAAGCGGCCAACAACACCACGGTCATGAAAGACGTCGCGCCGCACCAGCGCGGTGTGGTGTCGGGCATGCTGAATCTTTCCCGCAACCTGGGTCTCATCACGGGAGCCTCGGTCATGGGAGCCGTCTTCGCTTTCGCGGTCGGCGCGGGGGATGTCACCGTCGCCGCGCCGGAGCAGGTGGCACGAGGTACACAGTGGACCTTCGCCGTCGCAGCGCTTCTCGTCACCCTCGGGCTCACGATGGTCCTGGCCGTACGGGTGGGTGGATCGGGTCCGCGTCGGCGGCCGAGTGCCCAAGCACTCGACGGCGACCAGCTGGACTGACCGCGCACCCGCGCCCGACACACGTCGAGGTCGCGGTACGGTCCAGCGCGGCCTCGTATGCTCTTCGGCAGTACTCGTTTCGCCGAGGCGCCTCCCGCGTGCCCACGGTGTGCGGGAGGAGCGCTCGATGGATCGGAGACTCTTATGCGCCGAGTGCGCGGGCGAGGTGCGGCCAGGAGTCGTGCAGATCCGTCTCGAACTGCCCCCAGGTGTGCGAGCCCTCCGAGCGGTTGATGTGGATCGCCGGTAGCCCGAGCTCGTCGAGGCGATCGGCGAAGGCCGCCGTGCAGGAGCTCGCTATCGCCTCGATCGGTGGGAACGGCAGGCCGCGATCTATCGCGCCCGGCGTGCCCGAAGCGGCGGACAAGTAGATGGTCTTCCCGGCCAGAGCGCCGGCGTTGGCGAAAGCATCGTGGGCCCGCCAGATCGCGTCACCCGGCGCGCCCCACATGTTGCCCGGATTGCCCCCGCCCCGGATGACCTGCGCGCTCACCATCGCCGCGCCGACGGCGTCCGCCGCCCACGGACAGCCGCTGTAGGCCGCCACCGCGTCGTACACCTCGGGCGCCTGGATCGCGAGGTCGATCGCGGAGCCCGCGCTCATCGACACTCCGGCGATCGCGTTGCGTCCGGTCGCGCCGAGCTCGGTGTCGAGCGTGGCGGGCAGTTCCCGGGTGAGGTAGGTCTGCCACCGGTTGCGCCCGACCGCCGGATCGTCGGCGAGCCAGTCGGTGTACATGCTGAAGGCGCCGCCGACCGGCATCACCACGTTGACGTGCTTGTCGGCGAAGAACCCCCGCACGTCCGTGTCGTCCCACCACGAGATGCCGTCGACCCCACCGCCGATGCCGGTGAGCAAGTAGAGCGTGGGCGCGGGACCGCCACCCGCCGCGCGGATCACCCGATTGGTGACCACCCGATCCATAGACGGTGAATAGACATCGATCTGGGACACCGAGCCGCCGAGCGGAACTTGCCCGACCACGTGCGCCCGTGCGGGCTCGGCTCCGGCGGGGGGAACGGAAAGGACGGACGCCGCGACAGCGGTCGCGAGCGCGCTGACGAGCGCGCCCAAATACCTAGAAGCACTCACTATCTCGTTGTACCCGCGCTAGGGGCCAGTACGCCTGGGACTGTTGAAGATTCGGAACCGGGCACTGAAATCCCATGGAAGCAGCCGCTTTCGGATGGTGGTCAGGACGCCGTGCGGTTCGCCGCGGGAGTCGTCCGCGTGCTTCCATCCCGGCGGTCGTCGCCGTGCCGGACGCTCCGCGCGGCCCACCCGTGCTCGGCTCGGTGCCGCGAGGACCGCAGTATCCCGGCTGCCCACAGGGCGACGCCGAGGTACAGCACCTGTTCCGGGATGCGCGCCCACAGCGGCGTCGCGGGCGCGCCGTTGAACGGGATGCCGGAGACGGCCGCGTAGATATTGGCGGGCAGCATCACGATGAACAGGGCGGCGAGTCCCAGCCCCGCGCCCCGGCGGGTGCGCGTGCGGAAGAGGCCCGCCGCGCCGAGCAGTTCCACCACGCCGGTCAGGTAGACCATCGCGCCGGGGAACGGGACGAACGGCGGAACCATCGGCAGCAGATCGGCGTGGGTGGGCACGGGCGAGTCCGCGAACGCCGCCGGAAGGAAATGCGTGGTGCCGGTCATGATCAGCATCACGCCGAGGGCGTAGGCGGCGCAGGTGGGCCAGGCGGCGAACCGGTGGACGCCGAGGGCGCCGGCCGTGCGCAGCGCGAGCAGGGTGGTCAGCAGAACGATGAGGGTTTCCATCATGCCTCCGTAGGGACGGACCGGCCGGGCGCCGGGGTGGTGGTGAGCCGGATGAGCAGGTAGAGCAGGACGCCGATCGGCGCGAACAGGATGGTGAGTACGAGCAGCGGGCTGATCAGCAGCGATGGAAGGCCGCGGGCGCGGCTGTCCAGGAAGATCCAGCGGCCGAGGAACAGGTCGAAGGCGACGAAATGCGCCCAGGCCGCCGCGGCGCCGGAGCTCGAACCGAGCACCGCGCGCAGACCGGAGAGTTCGGGGTCGATCAGCGCCGCGGCGAAGGTGCCGAACTCGGGCACGATCAGTGCCGCGTAGACGATCAGCGGCGCAAGGCAGATGAGCGGTGAGGCGACGACCGCCCCGGTCCGCCGCCACTTCGGCGCCAGGATCATCAGTGCCCAGAACGGCGCGGCGAACCAGAAGGTGACATCGAACAGCAGTTCCGTCATCGGCCCGCTCCGATCGGGAACCGCCGCACGGCAGCGTCTTTCGGCCGGATCGCGACAACCGCGGCCACCGCGGCGGCGAGGGCGACGGCAGCGAACGCCGCGAGTGTGGTCGCGTCGGGATGGACCACCGACTGTCCGCGCAGCGCCTGCCAGGTCAGCACCGCGAGCAGCGCGGCGTACGTCGCCGCCGAGATCACGACAAGCCTTCGCCTGGTGCCCGGCGCGCGCAGGACCGGGAACCGCCGCGACCCGTACTCGACGGCGAGCAGCACCAGTGGAATCACTTGCAACGCATGCATGCCGATGAAATGCGGGATGCGCAGATCGCCGCCGACCGTGCTCCAGCCGAGAAGGGGCAACCCGGGCCCGCCGTCGGAAACCCCTACGGTGTGGGCGCCGCGGATCGCGCTGTCGGCCGCCCGCTGTTCGGGTGTCGGCGCCACCATCAGGATTCCCAGTGCGGCGCCCGCGAGCGAGAGCGCGGCGCCGTAACGGATCGCCGCGTCGCGGGCGCGATCGACCGTTGGGTGAACGAACAGCGCGGCCGACACGACCAGGGTGGCGAGCCAGACCACCACGATGGACGACCCCATGAGCTCCCACAGCGCCGCGTTCAGCGGCGTCGTGAAATTGAAGTGGCTGGTGGTGCCCCGCACGATCTGCGTGGTGATGACGACGAGTTCTATCGCCAGGCCCAGTGCCGCCACGGTCCCCGCCCACCACGCGGCGCGTCGCCATCGGGTGAGCTGGTTGAGCAACCACGCCCAGGTCACCGCGTAGATCAGCACGGAAAGGGCGAACTTGGCGGACTTGGCCCAGATCGGCAGGCCGGTCACGGTGCGGTCGTCGACGATCATGCCCCCGATCGACCAGACGACCAGGAGCGCCATGGCGACGGCGAGCAGCATCAGCGGGCGATGCCAGGAGAGGGCGGGGAAGCGCCGGAAGAGGGCGGTCACAGGTCGACCTTTCGGAAACTGAAGATATCGATAGTTGTACTATCAATGCTGATTATGGATAGCTGTACTATCTATTGTCAAGCAGCCGACCGAGCCCGAGGAGTCCGATGCGGATCGCCGAACTCAGCCGCGCCAGCGGCGTCGCTCCCGCGACGATCAAGTACTACGTGCGCGAGGGCCTGCTGCCCTCGGGTGTGCGAACCCATCGCAACCAGGCCGAATACAGCGAGGCGCACGTCGGCAGGCTGCGACTGATCCGGGCGCTGGTCGACATCGGCGGCGTGTCCATCGACGCGGCGAAGGAACTGCTCGCGGCGCTCGACAGCGGCAGGCTGTCCGCGCGGGACTCTCTGGGGCACGTGCAATACGCCCTGGGCGGGCGGAGGTCCCAGATCGGCGCCGAGCAGCGGGAGACCGCCGCCGCGGACGTCGCGGCACTGCTGGACCGGCGCGGCTGGCGCATCCACGACGACAGCCCGGCCCGTGACACCCTCGTCGACGTCTGCGCCGCCCTGCGCCTGCTCGGCCACGACGACGTGGTCGCCGCGATGGACGACTACGCGGGCGCCAGCGAAGCCATCGCCGCCACCGATATCGCCTTGGTGCGCAACGAGCGCGGCCTGGAGCGGATGACCGAAACCGCCATCGTGGGAACGATTCTGGGCGACACCCTGCTCGCCGCGCTGCGCAGGCTGGCTCAGGAGCACCTCTCCGGCACGCTGTTGCCCCCTGGCGACGACGCCGCTCCCGCCTCCGGCGAGGTTTAGCCCGGCTCTCGCGCGGCATGCCGGGAAAAGGACCATCCCGACCGAAAGGAGAGCAGCTCATGACCGATCAGCTGGATGGGACGCGGGTGCTGATCATCACCTCGAACACGGGCGTGGAGCGGGACGAATTGCTGGTGCCGCGGGACGAACTGCGCGATCGCGGCGCGCAGGTGACCCATGCCGCGCCGAAGCGCGAAGCGGTGCAGAACTACCGGCACGACACGGAGAAGGACGCCACGGTGCAACCGGATACGTCGTTGCACGAGGTCTCCGCGGACGATTTCGACGTGCTCGTCGTGCCCGGCGGCACGGTGAACGCGGACAAGCTGCGGGTCACCGACCGCGCGATCGAACTGGCCAAGGAATTCGCGGGCGCGGGCAAGCCGATCGCCGCGATCTGTCACGGCCCGTGGCTGCTGGTGAACGCCGAACTCGTGTCCGGCAAGACGCTGACCTCGTACTTCTCGCTGCGGACCGACATCGTCAACGCCGGTGGCGAGTGGGTGGACGAAGCGGCCGTCCGGTCCACCGAGGACGGGTGGACGTTGCTCACCTCGCGCAACCCGGGCGATCTTCCCGATTTCGTGCACGCCATCACGCGGGAAGTGGTCCCTGCCTCGCGGTGACCCGGCGACCTCGCCGGGCGCGCCCGCTCACTTGCCCGGCAATGGTTTTCGCGGGTCGATGGCGATGCCCAGATCGCGGAGCCGGTTGTCGATGAGCAGCCAGCATTCGGTGGTCAATCGGTCGACGAGAGCGGTCTCGGTGGTGTCCTGGTGTTCGAGCCACCAGCGCACCGAGGCGTCGACCAAGCCGAGCAGTGCGACCACGACGCGGTCCGCGGCCAGCGGATCGGCCCCGAATTCCGGCAGGTAGCGCGCCGCCGCCGCGGAGATCTCGGCGGCGAAAGCGCTCCCGCCGACGCGCGGCTCGTTGCGCCCGCGCCGGTAGTCGCGTCCGACCAGGAACCGATAGAGATTGGGATGTTCGGCGGCCCACCGCACATGCTGGGCCAAGGGCGCGCGGATGATGTCCAGCGGCGTGCCGTCCACCGCCAGTCGCGCGCGAATCCGTTCGGTCAGATCGTGGTGCGCGTGCCTGGCCACCGCGAGGTCGAGTTCTTCCTTGCTGGCGAAGTGCCGGTAGACGTGCGTGCGGGCCAATCCGGCCCGGTCGGCGATCCGGCCGGTCAGCGCGTGCGGCCCGTCCTCTTCGATCGCCGCGATCGCGGCTTGCACGATGGCGCGGCGGCGCTCCTCGCGGCCGGGCCTGGTGCTGGTGGCACGCCGTGCGTCGGCGGTGTCCACCCAAGGTTGTCGTGCCACGGCGCTCAGCGTATCGGCCGGTAATTCGTGGTACACCTTGTACCCGGCAGGCACTTGGTACACACTGTACCCGTAACTGTCGGTATCAGACTTTTCGCAAGGACACCCGATGACGACCTACCGGTCCGCCTGGCTCGACGACGACCTGGACGCCCTGCGCGAGCTCGCCCGCTCGTTCTTCGCGAAGGAGTTGACGCCGAACATCGACAAGTTCATCGAGCAGCACCACGTCGACCGCGAGTTCTGGAACAAGGCGGGCGCGCTCGGCCTGCTGTGCGCGTCGATCCCGGAGGAGTACGGCGGTGGCGGCGGCACCTTCGCGCACGAGGCCGTCCTCATCGAGGAGCAGGCCAAGGTGTTCGACACCTCCTGGGGGGCCACGCTGCACAGCGGCATCGTCGCGCATTACCTGCTGCACTACGGCACCGAAGAGCAGAAGCGGCAATGGCTGCCGAAGATGGCCAGCGGCGAGGTCGTCGGCGCGATCGCCATGACCGAGCCCGGCACGGGCTCCGACCTGCAGAACGTGAAGACCAAGGCGATCCGCGAGGGCGACGAGTACGTGGTGAACGGCTCCAAGACCTTCATCACCAACGGTAGCCAGGCCGACCTCATCATCGTCGTCGCCAAGACCGACACCAGCGAAGGCGCGAGCGGCATCTCGCTGATCCTGGTGGAGGCCGAGCGGGCGGGCTTCCGGCGTGGCCGGGTGCTGGACAAGGTGGGCCAGAAGGGGCAGGACACCTCCGAACTGTTCTTCGAGGACGTCCGGGTCCCGGTCACGAACCTCCTCGGTACCCAGGAAGGCCAGGGATTCGTCCAGCTGATGCAGCAGCTTCCGCAGGAGCGGCTGATCATCGCCGTCGGGTCGGTGGCCGGAATGGAAGCCGCGCTGGAGGTGACACTGCGCTACACCAAGGAGCGGCACGCTTTCGGCAAGCCGCTGTTCGCGTTCCAGAACACCAAGTTCACCCTCGCCGAGGCGGCCACCGAGACGCGGGTGGCCCGCGTCTTCCTGGACGACTGCATCATGCGGCATCTGCGCGGGGAACTGGACATCCCGACCGTGGCCATGGCCAAGTGGTGGACCACCGATCGCGCCATGTCGGTGGCCGACGAATGCCTTCAGCTGCACGGCGGCTACGGCTACATGACCGAGTATCCGATCTCGCGGATGTGGACCGACAGCCGCGTGCAGAAGATCTACGGCGGCACCAACGAGATCATGAAAGAGATCATCGCCCGTAGCCTGTGACCCGCGGAGCCGACGGTGTTGGCAAACTGCCAACACCCTGTCGGCGCGCGGCCCCGAGGCTCTACGCTTCGGTGACGTCCACCGAGGTGGTCGTGGTCAGAGACAACGAGGTGCCGGCCACCCGGCGTGAAGGGACGGTTGCGATGAGCGACGTCGAGACTCCTCCGTTCAAGGACATCGTCAACGGAGCACTGGAATTCACCATTCCGATCGCACACAAGATGGGCGTGCAGGCGGTGGAGGTGCGGCGCGGTTTCGCGGCGACATCGGTCCCCGTCGAGGGCAACGGCAACCACTTCGGTGTGATGTACGCCGGTGTGCTGTTCACCGTCGCCGAGATCCTCGGCGGCGCGATCGCGGTCGCGACCTTCGACAACTCGGCGTTCTATCCGCTGGTGAAGGACCTGCGCATCGCCTTCCGCAAGCCGGCCAAGACCGCTGTGCGGGCGGAGGCGTCGCTGTCGGACGAGGAGATCACGCGCATCGCCGCGGAGGCGGGGGAGAACGGCAAGGCCGACTTCACGCTGCGTGCGGTGGTCACCGACGCCGATGGTGTGGTCGTGGCGGAAACCGAGGGCCTCTACCAGTTGCGGGCGCACGGAAAGTAGCCCCCTCGGCGCCGGGGGTGGTCGATCGACGCGCCTCCGGCTCCGGTGCGCCGCATGAGCGGCGAACCGGCGCGGGGCCTCCCTGGGGTCCCGCCCAGGTCGTTACCGTGCCGAGACCACTCCTGGGTCGTGCGGCGCCGGTGGGCGGGGTCACCGGTCTATCTCCGGTTCGTAGTCCAGGTAACGACTCGGTAGCTGCGTCCCGCTGAGCCGACGATGCGGGTATCGGGATGCCTACTACCGCAAGTCGTGGACCTGCGGAAATGCGATCCGCTTCACCATTTCGCGGTGATCTCGGCCACATCACGGGGCCATAACAGCGGAATCGTATCGCCCAATTTTCCGCGAGCTACCTGCGTGGATGGCGCAGAGTCTCGACCAGGGGTTAAACCTGTTTCGACGTTATTCGAACGTGATCTGCCGCGAAATCTCCGCTAACGTCGGTCACGGCTCGGGGCAACACCGAGATCGAGCTCGAATCGCAGAACGCCGGAAACCCTGTCCCGCGGTTCGAGTGTCCACGACCTTCCTGGGGACAGGGGCGCGGCGAACATTCGCCGAGCCGGTGGGCGCAGGCGGGAAATCTCATGTCGCATAACCGTAAATTCACCACTCGTGTTCTCGGCTTCACCGCGGCTGTCGGCGCTTTCGTCGCCGTGCCGTTCGGCCTGTCGACCGCCACCGCGTCGGCCCACAACTGGGACGCCGTCGCGCAGTGCGAGAGCAGTGGCAACTGGGGCACCGACACCGGCAACGGCTTCTCCGGCGGCCTGCAGTTCACCCAGAGCACCTGGGAGGCCAACGGTGGCTCCGGCAGCCCCTCCAACGCGAGCCGCGAAGAGCAGATCCGCGTCGCCGAGAACGTGCTCGCGACCCAGGGTCCGGGCGCCTGGCCCGTGTGCGGCGCGTACCTCTGACGCGTCACAGCCTAAGCGCTACCGGCGCCTACCGCGAATCGCGGTAGGCGCCGGTGCTATTTTTCGGCGACTCGGCCTGTCGTCGAATATTCGTTTATCGCCGCAATGGGGCCGGCCATCGGAATCCGATAATCCGTCCCGAATTGCGATTCACCGAAAGCGGATTCGGGGCTCCGTTTCGTATACCGAGAGCCGGCGCGATGGTCGCTGTGCGGTAACGGTGCTCACGCACGCCACAGCTGGTCGCCGGCGCGAGACAGCACGATGTTCGGCACCACGGCGTTGCGCGACAACCGGGTGATCGCCAGTACCATCTCGGCGATGTCGCCGGTGGTGAGCATGGCGGACCGGTCGAGGACATCCCGCTTCCACGCGGTCATGTCGGTGTCGACATAGCCGGGAGACACCGCCGTCGCGCTGACACCGTTGCCGGACTCCTCCAGGGAGACCGTCTCGCACAGCGAGATGAGCGCCGCTTTGGTGGCTCCGTACGCGGCGAGGCCCGCCTCCCCGGCGACACCGGTGATCGAAGCGAGCGCGACGATCTTCGCGCCCCGCTCGCGGTCGGCGTCCGCGCTCTTGCGCAGCAGCGGCAACGCCGCCTGGATGACGGTCAGCGGGCCGCGGAAATTCACGTCCAGCATGCGCTCGTATGCCTTCGCGGGCAGGTCGGCCACGGCGCCCGCCGTGCCGGTGCCCGCGCTCAACACCAGCGCGTTCATCCCGCCGAAGCGTTCCTCGTGGGCCCGCACCAGGGTGCGTACCTGATCGAGGTCGTTCATGTGCGCGGCCACCGTCTGCACGTCCGCTCCGGTTTCGGCACGTAGACGCGCCGCGGTCTGCTCGAGGGTGTCGGGCGTGCGCGCGGCGAGGGTCAGGTGATAACCCTCGCCGGCCAGGCGGCGCGCCACCTCCGCGCCGATGCCGCGGGATCCGCCGGTGACCAGCGCGGTACGGGTGCTCATCCGAGGCGTTCGATGATCGTCGCGTTGGCCAGGCCGCCCGCTTCGCACATCGTCTGCAGGCCGTAGCGGCCGCCGGTCTGTTCCAGATGGTTGACCAGTGTCGCCAGGATGCGGGTGCCGGACGCGCCCAGCGGGTGACCGAGGGCGATCGCGCCGCCGCGCGGGTTCAGCTTCTCCGGATCGGCGTTCACTTCCTGCCGCCAGACCAGCGGCACGGGCGCGAATGCCTCGTTCACCTCGTAGGCGTCGATGTCATCGATGCTCAGCCCGGCGCGGTCGAGCACTTTGCGGGTTGCGGGAATCACTGCCGTGAGCATGAGCAGGGGATCGTCACCCACCACGGCGAACGAGTGGAACCGGGCGCGCGGGCGCAGGCCCAGTTTCGCCGCCGCCTCCTCGCTCATGATCAGCGCGGCCGAGGCCCCGTCGGTGAGCGGCGAGGAATTGCCCGGAGTGATCGACCACTCTATCTCGGGGAAGCGTGCGGTGTACTGATCGTCGACGAAGGCCGGTCGCAGCTTCGCGAGGCTTTCGCCGGTGGTGGCGGGCCGGATGGTCTCGTCGGAGGTCAGCGTGCCCGCCGCGGCCAGTTCGTTGTCGAAACCGCCCCGCGCCGCGGTCTCGGCGGCGAGCCGATGCGAGCGGGCCGCGAACTCGTCCAGCGCGGTGCGGTCGAACTTCCACCGGGCGGCGATCACCTCGGCCGCGATGCCCTGCTGGATGAGGCCGTCCGGGTAACGGTGGGCGAGCGGGCCGCGGTTGGCGTCTTTGCCTTGGCCGTTGGAGAACATCGGCGCCCGGCTCATGGATTCCACACCACACGCGATCGCGATGTCGTAGGCGCCCGCGATAACGCCTTGCGCCGCGAAGTGCGCGGCCTGCTGGCTGGACCCGCACTGCCGGTCCACCGTGGTGGCGGGCACCGACTCGGGGAAACCGGCGGCCAGCGCGGCGGTCCTGCTGATGTTGAACGCCTGCTCCCCGCTCTGTGTGACGCATCCGCCGACCACGTCGTCCACGAGGGCGGGATCGAAGTCGTTGCGGGCGACGAGTTCGGCGAGCACGCCTGCCAGCAGGGTGGCCGGATGCACCTCCGACAGGCCGCCGCCTGCCTTGCCTTTACCGGACGGTGTGCGGACGACATCGACGATGACGGCGGACCTCATAGCCCTCTCCGATCAGCTAAGTTAACTTCGATTCTCGGTTAAGTTAACACAGATTCGCCAGGTTGGGCCATGCCGGGCCGGGTGTCACGCCGGTTTCGGCGGCGGGGAGGTCTCGGCGAGTTCGTCCAGCACATCCGGACGGCCGTCGGAATCGGATCGTGCCCTACCGCGTCGAGCGACGCGCCCGACCGATCGCGGCTTCGCCGGAGCGAATCGCTGCTACCGGGACGCGCCGCCGAACTCGAGTGACGCGAACGGGTGTCAGGCTGCCGACAAGCGCAGCATCGAGCGCGCCCCGCGCTGGAACTCGAACTCCACGTCGGCGACTTCGGACCGAATTCCGCTGGAGCGCAACTCGTTTCGAACATGATCCAGCAGGTCGTCCAGCTGTCCGCCGGCATGGTCGACGAGCGGGAACACCCGGACCTCCCGGCGGCTCAGCCGCGTCAGTTCCCGCAGTGCGGCTACATGGAAGTCGAAATCCAACCGGTCGGCGTAGGTGAACAGCAGATGCGAGCTCAGCACCAGATCGAAGGCCCGATCGGGGAAGTCGAGTGCGGGCAGGGCGCCGAATCGGTAGCGCGCCGGGTTGACGCGCAGATCATCGGCGAACCGGCCCGCGGCGGTCTTCCGCATCTCGCGGTGGCCGTGGAGATCGCCGTAGAAACCCCAGACGTAGTGGTCGGCGGCGGCTGTCGTGTGCGACGTGCTGTGGTCGAGTTCCGCGGCCGCCAAGGCGGTCAGCTCCGCGGCGGGCAGGCGATAGACCGGATCGACCGCGACCACCCGTGCGCCGAGCGCGGCCGCCTCCACCGCGAAACTGGCCGCACCGCCGGGGCAGTCGAGGATATCGCCGCGCAAGTCGTCGTCGGTGAGCGCGAACATCACCCGGTACTCGTCCAGCGATCGACCGGTCAGCAAGTAGCCGCCCGCGTCGATCGACTCGTGCTCGTCTCCCATGCGTCGGACGGTAACCGCGACCGCCGCGCGGGGCGAGCGAGTTTTCCCGCTAGGGCTTTCCGCCGCCGGTCGGTCGGCCCGGATACAGGCGCTGAATCGTCAGCGCGGCCGCCAGCAGCCGCGAGTCGTGCGGATCGGTGGGATCGGCCCCGGTGAGTTCGGCGATGCGGCGCAGGCGATAGCTGAAGGTGTTGGGATGCACGTGGATCTCAGCGGCCGCGGCTTTGCGGTCGGAGCCGTGGCGCAGGTGCGCGTCGAGCGCGTCGAGCAGGTGCGGGCTGTCCAGGATCGGGGCGATGCGCTCGGCCAGCCGCGCGCGAGCGGTGCCCGGTCTGGTGAGCTGGTATTCCAGCAGCAGGTCGTCGAGCTGGTAGACGCCCGCGGGCCTGCCGAGCAGCCGTGCGAGCTCGGCGAGGTCGGTGGCTTCCTTCGCGGTCTGCGCGATGGCGTCCTGCGGCACCGCGGGATATTCGGCGAGGAACACCGGTATGCCGAAGTGCTCGGTCAGTTCGGCGGCCAGTCCCGCATAGCGCGCGTCGTCGAGTTCGGTATCGGAACCCGTGGGCAGCAACGCGATTCCGGTCCAGCCGTCGAAGGTGGCCAATGCTTTGGTGCCCGCGAGGGCGTCCAACGCGCGGTGCAGAAGGCGGATGCGGCGGCGTCCGACCAGTGTCGCGACCGTGCTCGGCTGGTCATCGGGCCGGATGTGGATCGCCAGCACCGTGTAGTGCTCGGCCAGCGTGGTGTCCGCCCGCGCCGCCAGTTCCTCGGCGGGCAGCCCGTGCAACAGCGCGGAGCACAGCGCGCGGCGCGCTTCCCGCTCGGCGTTGTAGATGGACTGCTCGACCTCGGTGTAGGTCTCCACGACCGTGATGTTGATCTGCATGAGCAGGTCGAGCAGGCGGCTGCCGATCACGACGAGGTCGTCGAGTTCGTCGCGGGACGCCAGCGCGGCCGCCTCCTGGAGCACCGACTGCGCGGAACCGTGAATGGCTTCGATGAGCAGGGGCAACGGAAACCGGTCCTCGGCGTGCCGTTCGGCCACCGGGGCGACGAACGTCGCGACCTCGGATTTGGTGAAGCTGCGCTGTTCCCCGATCGCTTGGAGCACCGCGCGGCCGCACGCGTAGATCGCCGGAAGCACCTCGGCGGTGAAATGCCCCTCCGGCAGGTCGGCGGCGGGCGGGGTGGTGCCCAGGCCCGCGGCGAGCATGCGCTCGGCGATCTGCGGCCAGCGGGTGAGCAGCCGGGCGACGAGCGGGGCGTCTCCGGTCACCGGGGACAACACGACGGACATGGGCCGATTGTTTCCGACCACAGAATCCCGGGGCAAGGTCGTCGGCGCGGCCGCGCGAATTTTGGCTCGCACGCCAAAATTCCGGCGGAAATCTTCTCCTCGAGGTGCAGTGACATCGCTGCGGCGAGCGCTCTACATTCGGAAAGCGGCTGGCGCATATGGCCCTGATCACATCTGTCTCCAAATGTGGCGCGGAAGACATTTCGTGGCGGTGCACGATTTCACCGCCCGCCGCGTTCGTTCGGCGCGAATGGAAGTGAACTGGATGTTGGCAATGACGCACAACGCTCGGCGGGCGATTCTGGGAGCCGCGATGATCGCGGGCCTGACCATGGCGACCGCGCTGGGCGGCGGGGCGGCGCAGGCGGAGATCGAACCGACCCAGCAGGCCCTCGCCGAGTACATCAGCGCGGGCTTGACGCCCGCGCCGGACGGCAGGCAGCCGCGCGCGATCGTGGACACCGGCAGTTCGTCGGGATGGGCGACCAGCGTCGCCTCCGACGCGTCCGGCGAAGGCCCGGAGATGTCGGCGTATCTGGCCGCCTTCGCCTACGGGCTGACCCATCCCGACGCGGCCCCGCCCGGCGCCAACCGCTGGAACTGCGCCCCGACCGCCGAGCACCCGCGTCCGGTGGTGTTGCTGCACGGCACCTGGCTCAACGCCTACGACACCTTCGCCTCCCTGTCGCCGCGCCTGGCGCGCGCCGGGTTCTGCGTGTTCGCCTTCAACTACGGGCGATCGGGCCTGCTGGAGGGCGGCGGGCTGGGACCGATCCTGCCCGGGCGCTTCGGCGTCGGGCCGATGGAGGATTCGGCGGGGCAGCTGCGGGACTTCGTCGACCGGGTACTGGCCGCGACGGGAGCGCAGGCCGTGGACATCGTCGGCCACTCCCAAGGCGGCACGATCGCCAACCACTATCTGAAATTCGACGGCGGCCAGGGCAAAGTGGGCGAATTGGTGAGCTTGGGCGCCACCCATCACGGCACCTCGTTGCTGGGCATCGCGACACTCGGCCGGATCATCAACAACCTCGGCGTGAATATCCTCGGGTTCTACGAGCCGCTGGTCGGCATCGCGAATATCCAGCAGGCGGCGGGCTCACCGTTCTACGCCGGCCTGAACGCGCAGGGCGACACGGTGCCGGGCGTCGCCTACACGGCCATCGGTTCGCGGCACGATGAGATCACCAACCCGTACCAATGGACGTTCTTGCAGGCGGGTCCGGACGCGACGGTGGACAACGTCACGCTGCAGGACGGGTGCGAGCAGGATATGTCCGATCACCTCACGATGATGTACTCGCCGCGGGCGGCATCGATCGTGCTGCACGCGCTGGATCCGGTCGGGCATCCGGCGCTGGAATGCACTTTCAATCCGTGGATGATCGGCGGTAACGGCGGCTTCTGAGCCCCGTTGTCACTGCATCGGCGCGAGAATCCGCGACCGTCTAATTGGTGCCGGGGACAATTCTTTTCCGGCCGCGACATTGCTTGGGTGGAATACGGGCATCTCGCGCCGTCACCGGCGCGACGGTGCCCGTCAGCACGGCCGTGCCGTCGGAAAGGGAGAACAGGATGAGCGTGGAGCCCGAGTGGGACGGCGGGCCGGTGCCGCCCGATCCGGACGCGTTCGCGCGTCGGCCGGTGCTGCCCGAAGACGATCCGTTCTACGTGCCGCCGCCCGCGGTCGGGCGCTTGCGTCCCGGTGCGATCGTCCGCACGCGGACCGTGGAGATCGGCTTCTTCGCCCTTGTGCCGCAGCGCGTTTCGGCGTGGCAGTTGCTCTATCGCACCTGTGATCTGGACGGTGAGCCGGAGGTGGCGGTGACCACCGTGCTGTTGCCGTGGGGTGCGGATCCGGCCGAGCCGCGCCCGCTGGTCTCGTTCCAGTGCGCGATCGACGCGGTCGCGTCGAAATGTCTTCCCTCCTATTCGTTACGGCGCGGGGCGCGGGCCGCCGGATCGATCCCCCAGCTCGAGCTGCCGTTGATCGTCAGCGCCCTGGCACGGGGCTGGGCGGTGTCGGTGCCGGATCACGGTGGCACCGCGGGCCGGTTCGGCGTGGCCAGGGAGCCGGGATTCCGCGCGCTGGACGCGGTTCGCGCCGCTCTCACGTTCGTCCCGCTCGGGCTGGAACCGGCCACGCCGGTCGGGTTGTGGGGTTATTCCGGCGGGGGATTGGCCACCGCCTGGGCCGCGGAGGCGGCCGCCGAGTACGCGCCGGAGCTGAACGTGGTCGGCGCGGTCGCCGGCTCGCCGGTGGGTGATCCGGCCGCCGCGTTCGTCCGGCTCAACGGCACGTTGTTCGCGGGGTTCGCGGCCGTCTTCACCGCCGGGCTGCGCCGCGGGTATCCGGACCTGGACCGCATGCTGCGCGCCCACCTGGACGCCCGGTATCTGGGCTGGCTGGCCGAGACCGAGACCACCGCGACTTTCCCGCTGCTGTATCGCTTCGCCCGGCGCGACATCGACAAGCACAGCGACGCGGGGCTCGCCGCGATGATCGCCCAGGACGGGTTGCGGCGGATCCTCGACGACATCCACCCGGGCCGCCGCGCGCCCGCCATGCCCATGCTGGTGCTGCAAGGCGTGCACGACGAGGTGATCGCGGTAGCCGACGTGGACGGCCACGTCGCCCGTTACGTGGACGCGGGCGTGCACGTGCGCTACCTGCGCGACCGGCTCAGCACCCATCTGCTGTTGCAGTTCCTGGCGCTGCCGGTCATGGTCGACTGGCTCGCCGGCCGCTTCGCCGGACGCGAGTTGCCCGCGGCCGGTACGCAGACGCGATGGTCGCTCGCCCTCGCCGGTCCGGCGTTGCGCGGCCACCTGGGTTTCGCGGCGTTGCTCATCCGCATGTGGTTCGGACGGCCGATCCGCGCGCCGCGCCCGCCCGAGCCGTCGCGGCTCCGCCCGCGACGGCTGTCCATCCTTTCCGCCGCGCTGCGCAACTCCTTGTCCTGACCCCTGCCGCGCGGCCGCCGACGTGCCGTCTGAGCTGGCCTGATCGCACACCATCCCGCAGCGCCGACGAGATTCGGGTGTCGCCTCACAAAGGTGTCCGTTTTGCTCTAGCGTGAGCACGGTTGGTGCCGAGAGGGGTCGTGGATGCGTAGCGGGATGTTGAGTGTGGCGCAATTGCGGGACCGGGTCGACACGGGTGAGATCGACACGGTGCTGGTCGCCATGACCGATATGCAGGGGCGACTGCAAGGCAAACGCTGCGCCGCGCGATATTTTCTGGACGAGGTGGTCCAGCACGCCACCGAGGCGTGCGGATACCTGCTCGCCGTGGACGTGGATATGACGACCGTCGACGGATACGCGCTGTCGTCCTGGGAGACCGGGTACGGGGACGTCGTGCTGCGGCCGGATCTGCGCACCCTGCGGACGACGCCGTGGTGGCCGGGCACGGCGCTCGTGTTGTGCGACGTCGAGCACGTGGTGCCGGAGGGGCGGCCCGTGCCCGCCTCGCCGCGCCAGGTGCTGCGCAGACAGCTGGACCGGTTGGCCGAGCGCGGCCTGCGCGCGTTCGTCGGGACCGAACTCGAATTCCTCGTGTTCGACGACAGCTACGAGGCGGCCTGGAACGCCGGGTACCGCGGGCTGACACCGGCCAACCAGTACAACGTCGACTACTCGATGCTCGGCACCGGGCGGATCGAACCGTTGCTGCGCCGCATACGTAAGGAGATGGACGGCGCGGGAATGTACGTCGAGTCGGCCAAAGGCGAATGCAACCCAGGCCAGCACGAGATCGCGTTCCGGTACGACGAAGCGCTGGTCACCTGCGACAACCACAGCATCTACAAGACCGGCGCGAAGGAGATCGCCGCCCAGGAAGGGCGCAGCCTCACGTTCATGGCGAAATACAATGAGCGGGAGGGTAATTCGTGTCACATCCACTTGAGCTTGCGCGGTGAATCGGGGGAGCCGGTTTTCGCGGGCGACGGAGCGGACGGCATGTCGCCGCTGATGCGGCAGTTCATCGCGGGGCAGCTGGACTGCCTGCGCGAGTTCACCTACCTGCTGGCGCCGAACATCAACTCCTACAAGCGATTCGTCACCGGGAGCTTCGCCCCGACCGCGATCGCGTGGGGCCGCGACAACCGGACCTGCGCCGTCCGCGTGGTCGGCGAAGAGCATTCGCTGCGGTTCGAGAACCGGGTGCCCGGCGGCGACGTGAACCCGTACCTCGCCGTGGCCGCCCTGATCGCGGCGGGACTGCACGGTATCGATCGCGGGCTGCCGCTGGAGCCGGAATTCCACGGCAACGCCTACCGCTCCGAGCGCCCTCGGGTGCCGCGGACGCTGCGCGAAGCGGCCCAGCTGTTCGGCGACAGCACGGTGGCCCGCGCGGCCTTCGGTGATGATGTAGTGGAGCACTACCGCAACGCGGCGCGGGTCGAGCTGGACGCCTACGACGCCGCGGTCACCGACTGGGAGCGTATCCGTGGTTTCGAACGACTCTGAGGTCGCGGGAGCCCGTCCCGTGATCGGCCTGCCCACCTACGTGGAGCAGGTCCGCTTCAACGCCTGGGATCTGCCGGGCGCGGTCCTGCCGCACGCCTATGTCGAGATGGTGGCCGCCGCGGGCGGCATCCCGGTGTTGCTGCCGCCCGCGGGCGTCGCGCGTCCCGAGCTGGTGCGGCGGCTCGACGGATTGGTGCTGACCGGCGGCGCGGACGTCGATCCGGTCCGCTACGGCGGCCCGTCGTCCGGGATACCCGGCTACACCAGGCCGGACCGGGACGAATCGGAGTTCGGCCTGTTCGAGCTGGCGCGGGCGGCGGACATGCCGATACTCGCGGTGTGCCGCGGGTTGCAACTGGCGAACGTGGCGCTCGGCGGCACGTTGATCCCGCATCTGCCCGACGTCGTCGGTCACGAGGAGCACTCCGGCGTCGAGGGCGGGTTCACCGCCACCCGGGTGCTGACGATCGCGGGTAGCAGGATCGCGCGCTCGGCCGGCGCGGAACTGAAGGTTCATTGCCACCATCACCAGGCCGTCGATCGGCTCGCGGAGGGCCTGGCCGCCACCGCGTACGCCGCCGACGGCACCATCGAGGCCGTGGAGTCCACTGACGGGTCGTTCCTGGTCGGCGTGCAGTGGCATCCGGAGGCCGACGCCACCGACCGCCGGTTGATCCGGGCACTGGTCGAGGCGGCGGACACCTATCGAAGGGAGCGCGACCGGTGACGACAGCGCAGGTGGTCAACCCGGCGACCGAACAGGTGGTCAGCACCGTCGAACTCGTCGGGGAAGCGGAGACCGACGCGGCCATCGCCCGCGCGCAGCATGCCTCGGCTGCCTGGCGCGAAGTGACGCCGGGAGACCGGGCACGATTGCTGCGCCGGTTCGCCGATGCGGTCGAGTCGGATCTGGAGCACCTCGCCCGGCTCGAGGTCGCCAACGCCGGGCACACCATCGGCAACGCGCGCTGGGAGGCGGGCAACGTCCGCGACGTCCTGTACTACGCGGCCGGGATGCCGGAACGGCTGCTGGGACACCAGATTCCGGTCGCGGGCGGCGTCGACATCACCTTCCACGAGCCGCTCGGCGTCGTCGGGGTGATCGTGCCGTGGAACTTCCCGATGCCGATCGCCGCGTGGGGCTTCGCGCCCGCGCTCGCCGCGGGCAACACGGTGGTGCTGAAGCCCGCCGAGGTCACCCCGCTGACCGCCCTGCGGCTCGGTGAACTCGCGCTCGAGGCGGGACTGCCCGAGGACGTGTTCCAGGTGCTGCCCGGAAAAGGATCGGTGGTGGGGCAGCGCTTCGTCACCCACCCGGCCGTCCGCAAGATCGTGTTCACCGGTTCCACCGAGGTGGGCACACAGATCATGGCGGGCTGCGCGCGGCAGGTGAAGCGGGTGACGCTGGAACTGGGCGGCAAGAGCGCGAACATCGTGTTCGCCGACGCCGACCTGGAGCAGGCGGCGGCCACCGCGCCCTACGGCGTCTTCGACAATGCCGGGCAGGACTGCTGCGCCCGCTCACGGATCCTGGTGCAGCGCGGTGTGTTCGACCGCTTTCTCGAACTGCTGGAACCGGCGGTGCAGGGCGTGCGGGTGGGCGACCCGTCCGACGAAGCCACCGAGATGGGCCCGCTCATCTCGGCGGCGCACCGGGAGCGGGTGGCCGCGTTCGTGCAGCCCTCGACCAAGGTGGCGTTCACCGGAAGCATGCCCGACGGGCCCGGATTCTGGTACCCGCCGACCGTGGTGCTGCCCGGCGCGCCCACCGACCGGGTGCTCACCGAGGAAGTGTTCGGCCCGGTGGTCGCCGTGCTGCCGTTCGACGACGAGGCCGACGCGCTGCGCATCGCCAACGACACGAATTACGGGTTGTCCGGCTCGATCTGGACCCGTGATGTCGGCCGGGCGCTGCGCGTGGCCCGCGGCGTGGAGGCGGGCAACCTGTCGGTGAACTCGCATTCGTCCGTGCGGTATTGGACGCCGTTCGGCGGGTTCAAACAGTCCGGACTGGGGCGCGAACTCGGGCCGGAGGCCGCGCTCGCCTTCACCGAGACCAAGAACGTCTTCCTCGCCACGCAGTGATACCCGCACATCCGACAGGAGATACGTTGCAGCGCTTACAGGATCGAGTCGCCGTCGTCACCGGCGGCGGGAGCGGTATCGGTCTGGCCACGGTCCGTCGCTTCGCGGCGGAGGGGGCGAAAGTGGTGGTCGCGGACATCGACGCCGGGACCGGCGAGGCGGCCGCCAAGGAGGTCGGCGGCCGGTACGTCCAGGTGGACGTCACCGACGAGGCCCAGGTCGAGGCCCTGTTCCAGACCGCGGTCGATACCTACGGCGGGCTGGACATCGCGTTCAACAACGCGGGCATCTCGCCGCCGGAGGACGATTCGATCCTGACCACCGGCATCGACGCGTGGCGGCGCGTCCAGGAGGTCAATCTGACGTCGGTGTACCTGTGCAGCAAGTACGCCATCGGGCACATGCTCGAGCGCGGCAAGGGCTCGGTGATCAACACCGCTTCGTTCGTCGCGGTGCTGGGCGCGGCGACTTCGCAGATCTCCTACACCGCCTCCAAGGGCGGTGTGCTGGCGATGAGCCGGGAACTCGGAGTCCAGTTCGCCCGCAGCGGCATTCGGGTGAACGCGCTGTGCCCCGGTCCGGTCAACACGCCCCTGCTCCAGGAACTGTTCGCCAAGGATCCCGAGCGGGCCGCGCGGCGTCTGGTGCACGTTCCGCTCGGCCGGTTCGCCGAACCGGAGGAGATCGCCGCCGCCGTCGCTTTCCTCGCCAGCGACGATTCCTCGTTCATCACCGCGTCGCAGTTCCTGGTGGACGGTGGCATCGCGGGCGCGTACGTGACGCCGCTGTAGAACAGCGCCTATTTCGGCGCTCATCATCGAGCGCCGCCATCGGTGGCGGGCATCACACCGCCCGCCGACGCCGCCGACACCAACGTGATCGAGCCGCCCTCCGCCAGAGGGGGTAGCGCCGCCTGCATCGCGGCCGTGTGCGCGAGCGACTTGACCTCGACGTGCCGGCGCCGTGCCGTGTTGCGCACGCTGCTGTCGCGGCCGCCGCCGCCATGCTCGGGCGGGGTGAAGCTCGGCCCTCGACGACAGTTCGTCGCCATGGGCAATCTCTGTGATCGACATCACAATTATCCGAGTAGCAGCAGGTCGCGGCGGACTTCGCGGCGCGTTTGCGGACGTGCGCCTGTTTGCCGGGCGGGAATCCTGGGTATCGGTCTGTTTCGTGCCACGCCTTCGGTTCTCGGACCGGAGGTGGAACGAACCGAGGTCCGTGGACGGACTGGAGAGGACGTGCACGTGACCGACCGGACATCCGAGGGTTTCCCGCTGCGGCGTTCCGTGGCGGCCTCCGCCATGGGCAACGCGACCGAATGGTTCGACTACGGCGTCTACGCCGCCACGGCGACGTACCTGACCGACGCCTTCTTCCCCGGCGAACTGGGCACGCTCGGTACCATGCTCGGCTTCGCCATATCGTTCGTCCTCCGGCCGCTCGGCGGCATGGTGTGGGGGCCGCTCGGCGACCGGATCGGCCGGAAAGCCGTGCTGGCCACCACGATCCTGCTGATGGCGGCCGCCACCGGAGCGATCGGCGTGCTGCCCACCCACGCGTCCGTCGGTGTGCTGGCCCCGATCCTGCTCATCCTGCTGCGTGTGGTGCAGGGCTTCTCCACCGGGGGCGAATACGGCGGCGCCGCTACGTATCTGGCCGAATGCGCCACCGACCGCAAACGCGGTTTCCTCGGCAGTTTCCTGGAGTTCGGCACGCTCGCCGGCTTCGTCGGCGGTTCGGCGACCGTGCTGGCCTGCCAGCTCGCGCTGGGCTCGGACACCATGCACGAGTGGGGCTGGCGCATCCCGTTCCTGATCGCCATCCCGCTCGGCCTGACCGGCTGGTACCTGCGGGCCAGGCTGGACGAGAGCCCGGTGTTCACCGAAGTCGCCGAGCACAAGCATCCGCCCGGCGGCTTGCGCGAGGTGCTGACCACCTACCGGCGTGAGACGCTCACGCTGGCCGGATTGGTGGTCGCGCTCAACGTGGTGAACTACACGCTGCTGACCTACCAGCCCACCTATCTGCAGAACACGATCGGCATGGGTGAATCGGCGACCACCGCGATGATGCTGATCGGGCAGGTGGTGATGATGGTGGTCCTGCCCTTCTTCGGCCGGCTGTCCGACAGTGTCGGCCGCCGCCCGATGTGGTTGTTCTCCCTGATGGGTCTCGCCGTGCTCGCGGTGCCGATGTACTGGCTGATGGGCCAGGGCACCGCGTGGGCCATCATCGGCTTCATCGTGCTCGGACTGCTGTATGTGCCGCAGCTGTCCACCATCAGCTCCACCTTCCCCGCCATCTTCCCGACGCATGTGCGGTACGCGGGTTTCGCGCTGGCCTACAACGTCTCCACCGCGGTTTTCGGCGGCACCGCCCCATTGATCAACGAGGCCGTCATCGAGACCACCGGTTGGTCGCTGTTCCCCGCCGTCTACATGGTCGGCGCGTCCCTGATCGGCCTGCTCGCCTGGAACTACCTGCGCGAAACCGCAGGCACCTCACTGCGCGGCACCGAAGTCCCCGACGCGGGCGAAACTGTCCCGGACGACCCTGCCCCCGACCCGGATCTGCCCGCACAACCCGCGTTCTGAACCGCGGCCAACCACCCGCGGACCGGCGTTTACCGGTTGGTGCGGCCGGGGACGTCGGCTACTGCGTGGCCGACCAGACGGTTACCGAGGCCGTGTAGGCGTGGATCGCGTTGTTGAGGGAGATGCCGGTGAGGAAAGCGGTGCGGCCCGCGGCGGTTTTGACGCAGTAGGCGCTGTCCTTGGTGACCTGGAGGGTTTCGGCGCCCTGGGTGGCGACGAGGTCGGAGCACTGCTGTCGGGTGGGTTCGGCCGGGGTGGTCCACAGGGCGAGGGTGGGCTTCGTCGTGAAGAATCCGCCGCCGACTCCGTACAGGGTGGCTTTGTCGAACCCACCGGAAGAATTGCGGTCGTAACTGACCCATGCGCTGGCGCCGTTGTTGCTGGCCAGCACGCGGGGCGGGACGGAGTCCAAATCCAGATAGGTGAGGTTGATCGTGCCGGTCCATCGGACATCGTTCGGCGAAGCGGCCGCCGACGTCGTCGGCACGGCGGAGGGCGCGGGGGAGGCCGCGCGGTCGTCCGCGGCAGCGCTGGGGGTGGTCTGCTGAGCCGATGTCGAGGCCGACGCCGCGGAGGCGTCGTCATCGGTGAACTTCTCCACCGCCAAGACGATCAACCCGGAAATGATGGGGAACAGCAGTGTGGTGAGAATCGTCCCGGAGTGACGACGAACCCAGCTCTTGCGCTCGGCCGGGTCCTGCTGCCGGGGTTGCGCTGTCTCGCGTGTGTCCGCGTCGGGCTCGTTGTCCCCCATGGAGCTGCCTCCTGTAGCCGCATCGGTTTCCAAAGCTCGACGTTTGCCTGATCTGGCCAGTGGACGGTGCCGTTGCTCATGCTGGTGTGCTGATATCCAATTGTCAATGGCCGCAATTACTTCGGCACGGGCAAAGCGGGGCTCAGGTAGCGGCGGGTGGCTCGTCGTCTTCCGGCCAGCTGTCCTCGATGATCAGGCGGCCGTCTCGCAGGGCGGCCGCGTACTGGTCGGCCACCAGGTCGGCCGGGTAGGTCGGCCAGTAGGAGACGGCGCCGGTGGGTTTGTCGATGACGCAGACGGAACCGCCGACTACCACCAGCGGGCTGTCCGGCTCGGCGTGCGGCGGGCGGGGGAAGGTGGCGACGGCGACGAAGCAGGTGTCGAATTCGGTCAGCTGGTAGGCGATTCCGCGGTCGGCGTAGTCGCCGTTGGCGAGATGGTGGTCGGCGATCCGGTGCGCCTCGGTCAGATCCACCGGTGTGGTCGCCTCGGTCGGGTAGGCGTGGATGTCCATGTGTCGATGGCGGCCGGGGAATGGCCGCCCGCTCCTTCCGGGTCTCTGGATAGCACGGTGGCGGCTCGGCGCAAGCGGGTTTCCGGTCAGTCGAAGCGGATGGTGGACAACATCTTGCGGGCCAAGACCTCCGGATCGGATTCGGCGGCCAGTGCTGAATTATGCAGTGCCCCTTCGCGCCACAGCGAAGCGAAGCCATGTACCAGCGACCATGCGGCGAGCTGGGTCGCCTGCTGCCGGTCGTGGCCGTCGCCCGGCCGGATGTCCGAGACGCCTGCGCGCAGGGCCGTCGCGGAACGTTCCCGGGCGGCGCGCAACGCCGCGTCCTCCGCGTGCAAGAGACTGTGCCGGAACATCACGTCGAAGTGCCCGGGGTGCTCGCGGGCGAAGCGAATGTAGGCCACCGCGACCTCGCGGAAATCCTCCCCGGCCTCCGCGAGCTGCGCGGCCAGCAGCTCGAAACCCTCGGTGGCCAACGCGGTGAGCAGTCCCGCGCGGTCGCCGAAGTGGTGGGCGGGCGCGGCGTGCGAGACGCCCGCGTGCCGGGCCAGGTTGCGCAGCGAGAGCGCGTCGACGCCGTCGGCGGCGATCCGCTCGGCGGCCGCGCTCAGCAGTGCCGCGCGGAGATCTCCATGGTGGTAGCCGTCCTTCGCCATATCTCGATGGTGACCGATCATCTAGACATTGACAAGTTCAGCACGCGGGGACTATCTTTCCACTGTCTAGATTTGCTTTCGATGTACAGGAGATCCCGATGGCACCGCTGGTTGTCCTCGTCGCCGTCACCGCACTCGCCCGCCTCGCCGGCCGGCTGATCGGTCACGGCTGGCTCGATTCGTGGGCGCACGCGACCGCACTCGGGCTGGCCGCGATGCTCGTGCTCACGTCGAGCGCGCACTTCCTCCAGCCGCGCCGCGACGCCCTGATCGCCATGGTGCCGCCGCGGCTGCCGAACGCGGCGGCGCTGGTGACGCTGACCGGCGTCCTGGAGTTGGCGGGTGCGGCGGGCGTACTCATCCCGGCCACCGCGGACCTGGCCGCGGCCTGCCTGATCGCGCTGCTGGTGGCGCTGTTCCCGGCGAACGTCCGCGCCGCCCGCGCCGAACTGGGCATCAAGACCATGCCGTTGCCGCTGCGGGCGCTGGTGCAACTGCTCTTCATCGCGGCATGCGTGATCGTCATCGTCGGCTGAGATGGCGAAAGGCCCGCTCACACATCGGAATTCGATGTGCGAGCGGGCCTTTCGCGTGTTCGGTGCTCAGTTGCCGCGCAGCGCCTTCGCGATGGTGCGCCGCATGAACGGCCGCGCCAGATCCTCGGGCAGGTTCGCCCAGGCCAGGAAGAACCGCGTCAGCGGGTCGAGCGCGATGTGGTGGCGTCCGCGTGCCAAGCCCCGTACGGCGGCTTCGGCGACCCGCTGAGCCGACATCGGCTCGATCGACCCGGTGATGGCCTTGGTCTCCACCGGTTTTCGCTGGTTCTCCATGGCCAGCCCCGGTGTGTCGGTGTCGGCCGGATAGATCACCGTGACGTCCACGCCCTTCGGCTCGACTTCATAGCGCAGGCACAACGCCAGCTGCCGGATGCTCGCCTTGGTCGGCCCATAGGCGGTGTAACCGGTGATTCCGAGGAATGCCGACGTCGAACTGACCAGCAGGATCTTCCCGCCGCCCCGCCGCACCATGCCGGGCAGAACCTGCCGCACGGCGTACACCGTGCCGAGATAGTTCGCCGACATCTGCACCTCGAACTCATCGGCGTCCACGTCGAGGAACCGCCCGGGCAGCGCGAGCCCCGCACAACAGGCGAGGACCTCGCACGGCCCGTTGCGCTGCTCCAATTCCGTGATGGCCGAGGCGAGTTGGTCCGGCCGCGTCACGTCCGCGGCGGCGCAGTCCGCGCCCAGTCGTTTCGCGGTGTCGCGCAACGGTAGCTCACGGCGCGCGATGATCGAGACCTGCGCGCCGCGCCGCGCGAAAGCCTCCGCCACCGCGGCGCCGATCCCTTCCGATCCGCCGGTGACGACGACGTGCTTGCCGGCCCAGTCCTCGACCCGTCCCATCGCGGCTCAGGCTCGGCTCGCGGTGACGATCTCGGCGATCCGGTCCCGCCACAACAGATACGTGCCGGAGCTGCCGTCGTCGGGCAGGCCGTCGAGCGAGCTCTCGATCAGCGCGTCGGTCTTCGCCACGCCGGCGCCGCAGAAGACCTGCGCCGCGGCCTCGCTGTGCTCGTTGACGCTGTTGGTCTGCTGCCGGATGCGGGCGACCATGGCCGACCCCAGCGACAGCTGCGGCCGGAACTCGCCCGCCACGTCCCAGAGTTCCTCCATCGCCGCCGTTTCCACGCCACCCGCGAAGGTGACGGCGATGCCGACGCCGCTCCACAGATCCGCGTGCCGCCGCGGCTCGAACTCGCCGATCAGCCGCACGACCCCGGCCGGGCTACCGCCGCCGATGAACCACAGCGCGCGGCCCATGCCCTGGTCGGCGATGCGCTTCAGGTTGTCGCGGTCGCCGAGCCAGCCGGGATAGCGCGTCTCGACGTGCTTGTCGCGCACGTAGCGCTGCATCTGGAAGAACGCCTTGTAGAAGCCGTAGCCGTCGATGGCCAGCCAGCGGAACAGCGGGTGCTGCGGGAACAGCTTCTTCCACCGAAGCTTCGGGATCTTCGCCATGGCGAGGCCGACCCCGACGTACATGGTCAGCGCGTACTCGCTGGCCGGTCCATCGATCAGGTCGGCGGCGCGCCGGCCGGGGGAGAGGGAGTCGATCGCGGTGAGGCCGACGGCCGCGCCCTCGTAGGCGAACCCGCGGTACTTCGGCGGGACCTGCAGCAGCGTGGCGATCAGCTCGTCGTTGTCCGAGCTGCGGACCGCGGAGTCGATGCCGCCGACCAGATGCATGGTCACCTGTTCGAGTTCGAGCGCGGTGTGCTGATCGGGCTGCTCGAACTTGCTCAGCACCGAGCGAACACTGGCCGGACTGGGAACGAAAAGGGCCGCGCGCAGCGGACCCAACGGCGAGGGCATGGGGTTCTCCAATCGTCAGAGGAGTCTTTTTCGGGGGGCGTCGTCACAGGATGAAGCGGCGAAAACCGCCGTCGAAGAACGTCAGCGCTCCCGTGGCGGCGAGTCGGGCGTCGCGTTCGGCGTGCAGTACTTCGCCGACGACGATGCTGTGGTCGCCGCTGTCGAAGATGTTGTCGAGCGTGCATTCCAGACCCGCGGCCGCGTGCGCCAGCATCGGCGCCGCGGTGTGCGGTCCGGGAAACCACTCGACCTGGTCGAATTGCGCGTCGCCGTCGGGGCGCGCGGAGTCGGCGAAGTACCGGGCCACCGGCTCCTGGTCGGCCGACAGCACGGAAACGGCGAACGCGCCCGCCTCGTGGATCGCCCGGTGCAGGCGCGCCGTGTGGGCGACGCACACCAGGATCAGCGGGGGATCCAGCGAGACGGACGTGAACGCGTTGGCGGTCATGCCGTGTGGCCGTGGCGACCCGGTGGTGACCACGGTGACACCGGTGGTGAACGCGCCGAGCACGCGGCGCAGCTCGGCGCGGTCGGTCATGAGCGGGCCGCCTCCTTCACCGGCTCGGGTTCGCGCGCTATGTCGGCCTCCAGGTCGTCGGCCACCACGGGCTGCTCCGCCGCCTCCGGCGCCGCGCCGCGTTGCCGCCACCATTCGGCGATCCCGCGGACCCACCAGTAGACGCCGCGAGCGCCGCAGACGATGACCAGTGCGATGAACAACCCGTAGGAGATGTGCAGCGCGGTGACGACGCCGTACATGATGCCCACCGAGGCGCCGAACATGATCTGCTGCTTCTTGCCCGACGGGGTGGTGCCCGGGTCGGTGACCATGTAGTTGGTGAACAGCACGAACGCCAGGCCGGTCATCATGCTCAGGCCGGCCAGGATCGAGACGTTCGGCTCGATGAGCCCGCGCACGATGGCCTGCAGCGCGAACGCGCCCACCCACGCCATGATCAGCGGCATCTTCAGCGTCAGCTTGGCGTTGAGCATGGTGCCGGTCGTCAGCAGGCCCAGGACGATGAGCGCGTCCGCCGGGCCCGTGATGTATTCGGTGAAGTGGTACGGCGGGGCCACCGCGATCATCGGGAACACCAGGAAGCACACCACGACGCCGAAGTTCGACGGGTTCATGAAGTGGCGCATCTTGCCGTTGATCTTGGCGCGCAGCACCCACTTCGTGCCGACGGCGACCACGATGCCGAAGATCACCGGCCACAGCTTGTCGTGCGCGAAGGTCAGGAAGTTGAACGCCAGACCCGTGATGTGCGCGGGCAGCAGGAACTCGAACAACCCGCGCGGCCCCCGGCCCCGGAAGGCGGGGGGCCGCTTGTACGCCCAGGCCGCCAGGACTTCCAGCCCGATCTCGGTGGTATAGGCGGTGGCCAGCGCGATGAACGGCCAGAGGAACGGCTGCTCGAAGCCGAGCAGCGGGAACCCGATCAGGTTGAAGATGGTGATCGAGATGGCGAAGTTGCGCAGCGCCAGGTAGCGCGGATCCTTCGTGGCGGCGGGCTTTTCCACCCATTCCTTGGCGAACTCGGTGCCCGAGCGCTGGACCGCCGAGATGCGTTCCGCCGCCGAGACGCTCGTCCCGTTGCCGTTGCCGTTGCCGGCCGTGGCGGCGGCTCCGCCCTCCGTGGCCGTGTCGTCGCCCCCGGGAGCGCCGTGGGCGGCGCTGCCGTTGCCGTCGGCCGCCGAGGTCTCGTGGTGGCCGTTCGAGGCGGCTGTCGCCTCGCCCGGATCCTTCTTGTCGTTGTCGCTCATCGCTGCTTGACCTCCTGCGCGTCCGAGGCGAGGTTCACGGTGTGCCAGCCCGGCGCGAGCTGGAGGGATTGTTCGTGCGGGGTGCCGTTGGTCTCCCGCCAGCGAAGCGTGACGTGCAACGGGGCGGCCGGGTCGACGTCGCCGAGACCGATGTGCACCTCGGTGGCGCGCTTGCCGGTGTGCCCGCTGCCGCCGTCGAGGTGGCTGGTGAGCAACCGGCCGTCCGCCGTGCGGACCTCGACCTGGGCGTCCACGGCCGGAACGCCCTGCGTGGGAAGACCGGCGATGGTGTTCGTGGTCGCGGTGCCCTCCCATGCCTGCCGGAACAGCTTCAGGCCGAGGAACTGGCCGCCCTTCGCCTTGTTGTTGTGGTAGAAGGTCGGGTCGCCCCATTGGCGGGCGACGGCGAAGCTCAGCGCCCCGTTGCCGGACGTGTCGCCGACCGCGATGCCGCGTGAGGGCACCGGGGTGTCCATGCCGAGGGCGTGGGTGAGGTTGGCGAACTTGCCGTCGTCACCGCGGCTGAAGAAGCCGACCGGATTGCTGCCCGCCAGGTCGGCGTCCTCGGCGATGATCGGCCAGGACCACGGGTACTTGGTCAGGTCGTCGTTCATGGTGCCGAGTTCCTGGATCTGCGGCCACCGGTTGGTCTCACCCTTGATCATGCCGGTGGCCTGGACCACCTCGTTGCGACCGTCGTTGTCGAAGTCGTCGATCTTGGCGTCCCAGCCCCAGGTCTCCCAGGCCAGTCCGACGTCGGTCGCGCGGTTCTTGAACGGCGCGACGCCCTCGGCCAGTTGCCGTGCCGCGTCGGCGGTGTCCTTGGCGGTGTTGTAGAACGCGAAGTGGCCTTCCATCAGCGCGAAGCGCACCGCGATGTTGCTGACGAACAGGTCCGGCATGCCGTCGCCGTTCAGGTCGCCGAAGTCGGCCGCCATGCCCTTGTCCGAATCATGGCCGAGCACATACGACTTCGGCTCGGTGATGCCGCGCTCGCCCTCGGCGAAGCCGAAGCGGATCTGTCCCGGCGTGGACTTGTTGACGAACAGGCGGTCGCGCCCGAAGTCGTTGGCCACGTACAGCTCCGGCAGCTGGTCGCCGTTCAGGTCGGACGCGGCGGCGGCCAGCGCCCACCCGGTGTCCATGCCGATCGGGAACGGGTTGGCCACCTCGCGGTAGTCGGCGGTCGGCTCGTCGCCCGCCTTGGCGGAGGCCAGGGTGAAGATCCGGTCCTTGCCGCCGTTGCGCGCGTTGGACAGCGAGTCGGTCATCCACAGCGCGAGCTGGCCCTCCTTGGAGAGCACGTCCATGTCGTTGAAGTACTGACCCAGGTAGATGTCCGGCTTGCCGTCGCCGTCGAAGTCGGACACCGAGACCGCCGCGGTGATCCAGCGTTCGCCTTCGTAGTGCCCGTCCGCGGTGTTCGGGGAGGGGACCAGGTCGATCGGGCGGAACGCCTTGGCGTCCAGCCGGGTCGCGTTGGCGCGCTGCAGGTACAGGATCGGCGTCCGGCCGTAGTACGACACCAGGGCGTCCAGCCGGCCGTCACCGTTGAAGTCGCCGGGGATGCAGCCCGACGGCACGGTGGAGGAGTCGGCGGGTAGCGGTTTCGGGTCGAGCACGAACGGCTCGTACCGGCCGGTGTTGCTGTCCGGCGTCGGCGTGATGAACGCCGTGTCGGAGCGGGGGTCGACCACGCACAGGTCGTCGGCCAGCCGGTTGCCGTCGAAGTCGTTCATCGCGATGGCCGCGCCGACCGACGAGATCCAGGCCGACAGGTGCTTGTACGGCTCGCGCAGCTCGCGGATCTTACGATCGGTCGGCAAGCCCTTGGGCAGCGCGATCGGCATCGCGGTGAAGTCGAACTTGCTCGCGATCGGCCCGCCCGCTTCGTCGTAGGTGGGCAGCAGCGCCGACCGCGCGGGGATGAACAGCGAGCCCATCAGCAGCAGGGCCACCCCGGGCACCACCGCTTTTCGGAGGAGGGATCGGTTGATGGGAATTTTCACGAGTGCTGCTCCTCATGGGCGAGTGTGAATTGCTGTCCCGCGGTGTCCGCGAGTCCGTCGAGCACCTCGCGCAGCGTGGCCAGCGCCTGGTCCATGTGCTGCTCGGTGTGCCTGCAGTTGATGAAGAACCGCAGCCTGGCCTCCCCGGCCGGGACGACCGGATGGGTGATGGCGTTCACGCTGAATCCGCGCTGCAGCATGGCCAGCGCCGCCAGCACCGCCGGTTCGTCGGCGCCGGTCATGACCGGGATGATCGGCGAATCCTCCGAGGTGCCGATGTCGAAGCCGTATTCCTTGGCGCGGCGGTGGAAGTACTCGCTGTTGTGCCGCAGCCGGGTCACGCGTTCCGGCTCGTCGCGCAGGACCTCGAGCCCGGCCAGCGCGGCGCCGATGGCCGACGGGGCCGGCGCGGCGGTGTACATGCTCAACCCGCCTGCGACGTACTTGAATCCGTCGACCAGTTCCCGGTTGCCCGCGAGATAGCCGCCGACGCTGCCGAGCGCCTTGGACAGCGTGCCCATCCAGACGTCCACGGCGTCGCCGGGCAGGTCGAACAGCTCGCGCACGCCGTGCCCGGTGGCGCCCAGCGTGCCGAAGGAATGCGCTTCGTCGATCATGATCGAGCAGTCGTAGCGCCGGGCCACCTCGATGATCTCGGGCAGCCGGACCACGTCGCCGTCCATGCTGTAGAGGCCCTCGATGATCACCATGGCCCGGTCGAAGCTGCGCCGCGACATCTTGAGGATCGTCTCGAGCGACTCGGGATCGTTGTGCCGGAAGGAGACCCGCTTGCAGCGTGACCACTCCGTGCCGGAGACCACGCTGTGGTGGATGAGCGCGTCGCAGACCGCGAGATCGCGCTTGCCGAGCAGGAATCCGACCGCGGCGGCGTTGGTGAGGTAGCCGCTCGCGGTCACCAGCGCGGCCTCGGTGTCGTAGATGCCGGCGATCTCGGCTTCCAATTCGCGATAGATCGGCAGCTCGCCCGCCACGATCCGGACCGCGGCGGCGGAGGTGCCGTACTGATCGATAGCGTCCTTGGCGGCCTGCCGCACCCGCGAGTCGGCGGCCAGATCCAGGTAGCCGAAGCTGCTGAAATTCACCACGTCCCGGTCGGCCATCCTGGTCACCGCGCCGCTGATGCCCTCGTGCGGCAGGTAGTACGGATTGACCAGACCGACCTCGTTGACCCAGGCGTCGAACCGCCCGAACCGCTGCGCGGCCTCGAGCACGCCGGGGTGGTCACGGAACGACGTGTGCGCGACCCCGCGTGTCGCGCTGCCGCCGTTGCCGGTGGCCGCGGCCGGGGCGGCGGAGCCGTTCGCGGCTCGCGCGCCGTTGCCGTTCGCCGGGGCGCTGTTCTCGCCGCTCGCGTGCCTGGCCAGCAGTGCGCGGGCCAGTTCCCTGTTGTTGCCGGTCATTCGTCCTCGCTCCTCGCCGCGCGCTCTTCTTCCTGGGCAATCTGCTCGGCAATTCGCGCGCCGAGCCCGCGCAACGTCAGTCCGATCACGGCGAGCACCGACAGCTGGGTGCCGAGCACCTGCACCACGCGGGCGCCGAACTCCATGCCCATCAGCGAGTCCATGCCGAGCTCGGGCAGCGGGGTGTTCAGGTCGATCGTCTCGGCGTCGACGCCGAGCACCGCGGCCAGCTGCTCGGCGAGCAGGTAGGCCACCACCTCGCCGCGCTGGTCGATACCCAGCTGGAGGATCTCCGCCCGCAGCGCGCCCGCGCCCGACGCGCCGCCGCCCGCGGCCGCCACCTGGTCGGCGAAACGCGGCGTGCGGGTGGACGGGCGGTGCGCCAGCGCCCACTGGCTCCAGTCCACGTCGAACAGCACGATCTGCGGCAGGTTCAGCCGCAGGCATTCGCCCAGCAGATCGGTTGCCACGTCCATGTCCACCGAGCGGTAGCCGGTCATCTCCGCGTACCGGCTGACCGCCTCGTAGTCGGCCATGCCGCCGCCACCGCTCATGAAGCCCCAGTTCACCGCCAGCGCGGCGGCGCCGCGGGCCCGGCGGGCGGCGGCGATCATGTCCAGGACGGAATTGGCCGCCGCGTAGCCGAATTGGGGTGAGATGCCGACGATGCTGCTCGCCGAGGAGAACAGCACGAACATGTCCAGCTCGATGTCGGCGGCGGTGACGGCGGTGTCCAGGTTGACCGCTCCGGCGACCTTGGGCCCGAAGATGTCCGCCAGCGACTCGGCGGTGATCTGCGGTACCTCGAGGTTGTTCACCACACCAGCCGCGTGGAACACGCCGCGCAGCGGGTGCCCGCTCGCTTGGATGCGCTCGACCAGCGCGGCGACGGCGTCGTAGTCGGCCATGTCGAGGCGTTCCTCCACCACTTCCACACCGCCGGAGGCGATCTCGGCGACCGCCGCGCGAGCCGCGTCCCCGGTGGCGCCGCTGCGCCCGGCCAGCACCAGACGTCGCGCGCCGATCCGCGCCAGCCAGCGCGCGGTGGCCAGGCCGAACGCGCCGAAGCCGCCGGTGACCAGGTAGCTGGCCTCGGGATCGATCGGCAGACCCGGCCGTTTGCCCAGCACGGTCGGTTCCGGTTCGCGCAGGTCGAGCACCACGCGGCCGATCTGCTTGGACCGCACCACGGTCTCGAACGCCTCGGCGGTCGAGGCCAGCGGGAATGCGGTGTAGGGCAGATAGTCGTAGGTGCCGTCGTTCAGCGCGTCCATCGCCCGGCGTGCCGCGCGACGGACCAGTTCGGGGCGCACGGCCAAGGCGCGATCCATGTCCACCGCGAAGAATGACAGGTTCCGGTCGAACGGGCGCAGGTCGATCGCGCCACCGCCGTAGATGTCGGCCTTGCCGATCTCGATGATCCGGCCGAATTCGGCGGCCGCCCGCAGGTTCTGCTGGAGGATCTCGCCGGGGGAGGAGTTGTAGACCACGTCGACGCCGCGTCCGCCGGTGAGCGCGAGCACCTCGTCGACGAAGCTGATCGACCGCGAGTTGACCACCTCGTGCGCGCCGGCCGCGGCGGCCACAGCACGGCGCTCCTCCGAGCCCGCCGTCGCGATCACCCGCGCGCCGAGGCGCACCGCCACCTGGACCGCGGCCATACCCATGCCGCCCGCCGCGCCGTGTACCAGCACCGTCTCACCCGCTCGCAGGTGGGCGAGCTCGCCGAAGGCGAATTCGGCCGTCAGGAAGGGCAGCACCGAGCTGGAGTGGCACGGGTCGAGTTCGGTGTCCGGATAGTTCAGGGGCATCGTGGCGCCCTCGTCCGGCCGGAGGGTGACATACCTGCGGACCAGGTCCCTGGCGCACACCGACATCTCGTCACCGACGGCGACCTCGGTCACGCCGGGGCCGACCCGCTCGACCACGCCGAACCCGTCCATCCCCAGGTCGGTGCCGAAGTACGTTCCGGCCAGCTCTTTTTCGGTGAGCACACCGAGCACCTTGAGCGCGTCCTTGTAGTTGAGGCCCACCGCGTCCATCCGGATCTCGACCTCGCCGGGGCCCGGCGGTACGCGATCGACCGCGCGCCACGCCAGATCCGACAACAGCCGGGACCGCGGAATCTCCAGGCGGAACGAACTTTCCGGATCGGTCAGCGGCGCGGCCTCGTCCCAGACCGCCAGATGTTCCCGCAGGGACTTGCGCAGGTGCAGCGCCCAGCACGCGCCCGCTCGCAACGCGACCTCGTCGGCCCGTCCGTCGCCGAACACCTGCTCGACGATGTCGGTGGCGCGTGTGGCCGGTTCGGTGTCGACCAGCCGCCAGTGGACGGCGGGTTGCTCGTTGCGCAGCGTGCGCCGCGCGCCGGTGAGCGCGGCCTGCGCGGGATGCGCGAAGGCGTCGACCGGCAGGCAGAACGCCTGCTCGGTGACCACCACCGCACGCACCTCGGCCGCCGGGGCGTCGTCGTCCTCCTCGCCGACCACCAGCTCGCCGACCGCCTTCGCGACCAGGGCGAGCCCGTAGGCGTTGGGCACGGCGTCCAGCTCGGCGCCCGACACCACGACGAGGCGGCCGCGCGTCGCGCCGGGCCGTTGCTGGGCGGCGCGCAGAGCGGCGAGGACGCGATCCGAGGCGCCGGCCTCCTCCGGGTCCAGGGTGAGGATCTCCGAGAAGGCACGAGCGCTGGCGATCTCCTTCGCGCGCTGGGAGACGGTGCTGCCCAGGCTGACCACGAGCAGGAACTCTTCGCCACCCGTCGATTCGTCGGCGGTCGCGATGTCGTCGACGATGGCCCACACCGGCTCGTAGAACAGGCCGTCGAGCTGGTCGTGCAGGTCCGGCTCGGCCGCCAGCCTGGCGAACCGGACACCCGAAAGTGTCAGTGCGACAATGCCTTCCGGTGAAGCGACGGTGATGTCCGCGCACAGCGGGTCGCCGTCCACCCGGCGGACGAGCACGACCGCCTGCTCGGGCAGCGGCCCGGTCCAGCGCACCCCGGCGACCGAGGACGGCACGACGACGCTCGCGCCGCGCGCCGTCTGGGCGTACAGGGCGGCGAAGCACTGCAGCGCGGCGTCGACCGCGGCGGGGTGGGCCAGATGCGGCAGGCTCGGCGAACTGCCTGCCAGCGGCGTGAGATCCAGCCGCGCCAGTACGGAGTCGGCCCCCACGCGGGCGTCGGTGATCAACCGGAAGCTCGGACCGTAGGCCAGGCCGTGCGCGGCGAGGCCGTCGTAGAGGGTCGCCGCGGTCACGTCCACCGCGTCCGCCGCCGGAGTGAGGTCGATGGTGCGCGCGTCGACGTCCGCCTCGATCAGCCTGCCGTACGCGTTGACCGTCCAGGTGGTCGCGGTGGCGGCGCGCGAGCGCAGGGTGAACCGGTGGGTGGTCTCCTCGACCGTGAGGCGCAGGACCGGCACGTCATGCCGTGCGATCACCAGCGGCGCGACGAACTGAACCGACTCCAGCCCGAAGGTGGCGCGGCCGGTCCGTACCGCGGCGGCGCTGAGCGCGGCGTCCAGATACGCCGCGCCCGGAAGCACGACCGACCCGTCGACCACGTGATCGGGCAGCCACGGCAGCGCGGCCACGGACAGCTCGACCTCCCACTCCGGGGCGGAAGCCGCGGTGCGCTGCCCGAGCATGACGTAGCCGTCCACGGCGCCGACGCGATCCGCCTCGATCGCGGGGTCCTCGATCCAGAGCCTGCGGCGCTGCCACGGGTAGCGAGGCAGATCCAGATGCGCGGTGGGGGTTTCCGGCGCGCCGGGCGCGTGCGTGGTGTCCAACCCGCCCACCTGGTACAGCTCGCCCACCGCGCGCAACAGGTTGTCCCGGTCGTCGGCGTTGCGGGCCAGGGTGCTGATCGCCGCGCCGTCGAGGCCGCGGCGCACGAACGCCTCCTTGATGTTGCCGCTGAGCACCGGATGCGGGCCGACCTCCAGGAACACCCGGTGCCCGGCGTCGAGCAGGCTGTCCACGGCCGCGCCGAATGCCACCGGCTCGCGCACGTTGCGGCACCAGTACTCGGCGTCCCACTCGGGGCCGGACAGCTCACCACCGGTGACGGTGGACCAGATCGGTACCCGCGCGGGTCGCGGCGCGAGGTCGGCCAGCGCCGCGGTGAGATCGCCGAGAATGGGATCCATCAGGTGGCTGTGGTAGGGCACCTCGACGCGCAGGGCCTTGGCGAACACGCCTTCCTCGGTGAGTTCTTCTCGGATGCGGTCCAATGCGGCGAGGTCGCCGGACAGTGTCGCCGCGGAGTGGCTGTTGATCGCCGCGACGCAGACGCCCGGCACATCGGCCAGGCGCTCGCGCAGCTGTTCCTCCGGCAGCCCGACGGCGAGCATGCCGCCGGTGCCCGCGGTGGTGGCCTGTAACCGGGCGCGGTGATAGCTCACCAGCAGCGCGTCGCGCAGCGACAGCGAGCCCGAGACATAGGCCGAGGCGACTTCACCGACGCTGTGGCCGACCACCGCGGCGGGGTGGATGCCGAGTTCGGCGAGTTCGGCCACCAGCGCGGCTTGGACCAGGAAGTTCGCCGGTTGCGCGTAGGCGGTCCTGGTGATCCGCGATTCCGCTTCCGGGCGCAGGAGTTCCTCGACGATCGACCAGCCCGCGATCTCGCGGAAGACCTCATCGATCGCCCGCGCGGCGGTCGCGAAATGCCCGCCTGCCTCGAGCAGGCCGCGGGCCATGCCCCACCACTGCGGGCCCATGCCGCTGAACACGAACACCGGCTGGGTGGAACCGTCGGTGAGCGCCCGGGCGGGCGACTTGCCCGAGCCCGCGGCGAAATCGGCGAGCTGGGTGCGCAGATCGTCGGCGTCACGATAGGCGAAGGCGGCGCGAAGCGGATGATGCGCGCGCTGCGCCCACGCCGCCTCGGTCACCGCCTCGACGGGGGTGGCCTCGGCGAGGTCGTGCAGCTGGGTGGCCATCGTGCGCAACGCGGTCTCGTTGCGGGCCGACAGCGGCAGCACGGTGATCGGTCCGCGCGCGGACTCCGCGGCGGGGGCGGGCACTTCCGGCGCGCGGGTGAGGATCGCGTGGGCGTTGGTGCCGCCGTAGCCGAAGCTGTTGACCGCCACCGCGGCCCGGCCGTCGTCGTTCGGCAGCGGTTCGGTCTCCAGCGGAATGCGTACCCGCAGTCGGTCGAAGTCGATCTCGGGGTTCGGGTTGTCCAGCCGCAGTTGCGGTGCGATGACGCCGTGGTGCAAGGTCAGCGCGGCCTTGATGACGCCCGCGACGCCCGCCGCGGCCTCGGTGTGCCCGATGTTGTTCTTCACCGAGCCGACCGGCAGCGGCTCGTCGCGGCCCTCGACCGCGCCGTACACCGCACCCAGCGCGGCCAGTTCGAGCGGATCGCCGACCGGTGTGCCGGTGCCGTGCGCCTCCACATAGCGGATGTCGTGCGCGTCGATGCCCGCCAGCCGGCGCACCCGCCGGGCCAGTGCCTCCTGCGCGACGGGGTTGGGCACCGGGATGGCCAGTGTGCGGCCGTCCTGGTTGACGCCGCTGCCCCGCACCACCGCGTAGATCCGGTCGCGGTCCCGCACCGCCGCGTCCAGCTGCTTGAGCACCACCGCGCCCGCGCCCTCGCCACGGCCGTAGCCGTCGGCGGCCGCGTCGAAGGACTTGCACCGGCCGTCCACCGCGAGGAACCGGCCTTTGCACATGGAGATGAACGCTTCCGGCCGCAGCATCGCGTTGGCGCCGCCGACGATCGCTGTCTCGCACTCGCCCGATTCCAGCGCGAGCACCGCTTGGTGCAGCGCGACCAGCGAGGACGAGCAGGCGGTGTCGATGGTCATGGTGGGCCCGAGCAGATCCAGCAGGAACGCGATGCGGGCCGACAGCAGCGTGTGCGACGAACTGGTCGGGCTGTGGCTGTTGATCGAGGCCCGCGACACCGAGCCGCTGCGCACCAACGCGTTGTCGTTCATGAAGCCGCCGACGAACACGCCGACCTCCCGGCCGCTGACCCGGCCCGCCATCCCCGCGTCGTCCAGCGCCTCCCAGGCGACCTCCAACAGCAGCCGCTGCTGCGGATCCATGATCGACGCCTCGCGCTGGGAGATGCCGAAGAACTCGGCGTCGAACTCCCACAGCGGCTGGGTCAGGAATCCGCCGTGCCTGGTGTACATCCGGCCCGGCGCGTCCGGGTCCGGGTCGTAGAACTTCGCCAGGTTCCAGCGGTCCGCCGGCACTTCCACGATCCCGTCGCCCTTGTGCACGACGAGATCCCAGAACGAGTCCGGTCCGTCGATGCCGCCCGGAAAACGGCAGCCGATACCGACAATTGCTACATTGGGCATGAAAAATCCCCTGATGCTCAGGTATTCGAAAACATCGGCGTTTCTCGCCGACGTCGTCGAAACAGCGTGGAGACAACCGGAAGCGCGACGCCGGTAAACCTGTTCGGCCAGCAGCGTCGTCCGGAGGTGAAGTGGTTCCGCGGTAGGAGGTCTGTGTCCACCCATGGTAGGAGGCCCGATTCGCGAAGGTCAATACGGAATCGTACCGCTCGGGGCCGAAATATATTGCGGCGTAAGTAATGACAACTCGTTATCACCGCAGTTCAGAACGGGTATGACGGTATTATTCCGGTGTTATTACACGGTTATGGCCGCCGAACCTGCGGTAAATTACACCGTTATTCCGATGTTATTCCGCGTCATTCGGCGCCGGTTCACCGAGAGCTGTTGAGTCCGCGCTCCATTCGTGGCTACCATGGCTCGTCGAATACGCACTGGGGTGAAAGGCGATGGGCGTGGATCCGTACAACACCGGGCAGTTCCGTATCGAGCCGGAGGCCGAACCCATCGAAAGCGCCGCGTGGTTGCTCGAGTTCACCGAGCAATACATCGCGGGCTGGAACAGCGGAGACGGTGCGGCGGTCGCGAAATGCGTCACCGAGGACACGATCTGGCACGATCCGTCGCTGGACGCGCCCGCGCACGGGCGGGCGGGCGTGGAGAAGTTCGTCACCGATACGGTGCGCTCGTTCCCGGATGTCGCCTACACCAATCCGTTCGCGCCGGTGCTCGCCGCGGACAACCGGCTCGCCCTCGTGCCGTGGCGGATGACCGGCACCCACCTCGGTCCGATCGACCCGCCCGGGTTCGGGCCGACCGGCAAGCGCATCGATCTGCTGGTCATCGACGCGTGGCAGTTCCGCGACGGGCTGATCTGGCGCAGTCAGGCCACCTGGGACCTCACCGAGATGTTGCTTCAATTGGGGCTGATGCCACCGCGCGGGAGCGCCGCCGAGCGCGCGATGGCACGCGCCCAGCGGTTCAGGTCCCGGCTGCCGTTCTGACCCGGACGCGAGCGGTCAGTCGCCGAACAGCGTGGCGAACCGTTCCACGGCGAGCAGGACCGCCGCGCCGACGGTTTCCAGTTCCGCGCCCATGCCGACGAGCAGATTCACAATCGCGGGCACCAGCACTTCGAGTAGACCGTCGTCGCCCAGATGGCCGGCCATCTCCAATTGGACGAAGCCGAACAGTCCCATCCACAGCTGTGCCGCGGCGGAACGGACGTCCGGCGTGTTGATCAGCCCGGCGTCCTGCGCGCGCTGCACCGCGCCGACCACGTGGTCGAAGGTCTCCGCGTAATGCTCGAACTCCGAATCGTGCCCCGCCACCAGCACATTGCCGCGGTTGATCTTGAGGTCGATGCGGGTCCCGGTGCCGAACATCAGCTGGAAGAGTTCCGGCCTGCGCTGGGCCTCGTCGCGGAACACGAGGCCGAGCACGAGCAGATCCGTGATCGGTTCGTCGGTCACCCCGGCTGCGGTCATACGCTCGGCCAGCTGGGCGAAGCCGGCGGATCCCGCGGCTCGGATCAGGCCGGGCATCCCCCCGAAGTTGGAATACACCGCCATCGTGGAGACCCCGCACATCCGCGACACGCGGCGGACGGTGAGCGCGTGCAAGCCCTCGGTCGACACCACCTCGACGGTCGCGTCGATGAGACGATCACGCAACGCGGTGTTCATCGAGTCCGTCCCGGCGGCCGGGCGCACGGCTAGTTCAGTTGTTCCGGCAGTCTGCTTGCTCATCGCTTCCGTTTCCCCAGCGCGGTCACGCCGCGACGCATAGATCCGCTAGTGCGCTGTCCTCGGGAAGGCGGTACCGCCGCTCGACCGAGCGCGCCACGGGTGTGACCACCGCGCGGGCCGACGGCCGCGGCCGGAGTGTTCGCGCACGGCCCGGCCGTGGTGGGGGAACGACATCTGTTCCGATCGATGCACCTTCGACTCGCTCGGTCCGGAAAGCTGATCGTGGTTCATCGCGCACAGATATCTCCGTTCTTGCCGCACGAACGGGCGGGCAGAGCATGAGGTGGAGCCGCGTTCGCGGACTACGCAGAGCAGACGCACCCGCCTGGAGGTGCGTGTCGGAGGTGAGTGTCGTCACTGAAACTCTATGTGATACACCGTAACATCCACAGTCATTCGACCAAATCTTTTGCGCCCTTTTCCAATTCGTCCCCGAGTGCGGCGCTGTGACTTCGCACGAGCTACGCGCGGAGATTCTGGGCTCGGTGACAATCGGTGCGCGCGTCACCCCGGTAATCGGAACGGGATGCCGAAAAAGGGACAAACAAGACATATGCTCGGTGCCCGGAAGTGTGAATCGGGTCTGGAACTGCGCGGTCACGAACATCCGGCAACGGTATCGTTCGCGGCCGACAGTTTCGCGGGTGGGAGGTCGGCCGGTGTCATCTGTTCCGGGAATGATCGCCTGGCCTGCGCTCGGGCTTCGTCGCGCTGGTCGGTGCGGGCCGCCTGCTGCTTCTGCGCGACACGGTGGTCGACCGACTGGTGAATCGGCTGTTCGTGTGGGGCGTGCTGAGCCTGCTGCTGTACCGGTGCACCGTGACGCCCGGTATCGCGAGCCTGACGCACCAGCCGACCGGGCTTGGGTACGCAGGTGCTCAGGATCGAGGCGACGGTCACCATCTGTCTGACGCTCGACGCGGCGCTGGTCGCGATTCCGCTGGTGCGGGCCCTGCCGGACACGGCGGAACTCGACCGGCCCGGGCGATCCTGCCGCAGGCTGCGCCCGCTGTGGCGAGATCTCACCGCCGCCGTGCCCGAGATCGTGCTGCGGCCCGCCGCAGACGAGCGGGATGATGGGAAGGTCCGGCTGCTGCGGATGACGGTGGAGATCCAAGACGCGCTCCTGCAGCTCGGACGCTATGCTCCGGCGACCGCCGAGCCGGTCGGATCGGGATGCCCGCTGACCGACTACGCACGTCAAGTGGCGTGCGCGGCGGCCGCGCGCCGGTCCGGGTCGGCGCCGGACGGCCGGACCGCGGTGCGGCTGCCGATCACCGCCGCGGATTTCGACGCGGGACTGCGGCAACTGCTCGACCTGGCCCGCGTGTAACCGGCCGCCCGCGCGGCGGCGGGATGAGCGGCGTGCGGGCGGCCTGCGGCTAGAGCACCGCTTGGGTCTGGGTGACCTTCGCGACCAGCTTGTCCGCGTCGTCCCGGACGACGGTCTCGACCACGATGAACGAGCGCCCGGCATGCAGCGGGGTCGCCGACGCGATGGCGTGCCCGGAGCGGACGGCGCGCAGGAAATTGGTCTTCGACTCCACCGTGGTGGTGCCCTGCTTGCCTTCGGGCAGGTTCAGGAACGCGCAGACCGCGCCGGTGGCGTCGGCCAGCGACATCAGCACCCCGCCGTGCAGCACCCCGCCGAGCGTGCACAGTGATTCGTCCCAGGCCAGGCGGCTGCGGACCAGCTCGGGTCCGTGGGCGAGCACCTCGACGCCGAGGCGCTCGGTGAACGGCATGGTCTGGTGGAACAACTTGGTGCCCGTCTCATCGATCATGGGCGCGATCTTGCCCGTCGCCGGTCGCGGAGTCGATTACCTCGGGGGTAATCGCCCGTTGTCCTACGGAGACCTGCACATCGGTTCGGTATCGGTCGGCGTGTGGTGAAACGCCGCGGCGGGTGCGGGGGTATCAGTGCATGAACCCGATGAACAGGAGAACGCGATGACCGACCTCCAGCCGTTCTATCGGCAGGTGCAGGCGCACTACGACCTTTCCGACGAGTTCTACGCGCTTTTCCTCGACCCGACGATGACCTATAGCTGTGCCTACTTCCAGCAACCGGACCTGACGCTCGAGCAGGCGCAGCGCGCCAAGATCGATCTGGCGCTCGGCAAGCTCGACCTGCGGCCGGGAATGACCCTGCTCGACGTCGGATGCGGCTGGGGCTCGACGATGCTGCGTGCCGCCACCGCCTACGGCGCCGAGGTGGTGGGCTTGACGCTCAGCCGCAATCAGTACGACTACGTCACGGACAAGATCGAGCGCGAGCGCATCCCGGGCGCGCAGGTCCGGTTGCAGGGCTGGGAGGAATACGACGGCGCGGCCGATCGGATCGTCAGTATCGGCGCGTTCGAGCATTTCCGGCGGTCCCGGTACGAGGCGTTCTTCGAGCGATGCCACCGGATGCTGCCGCCGGACGGCCGGATGCTGCTGCACACCATCGTCGGGTACACGCTGAAAGACCTGCGGCGGATGCAGATTCCCGTCACCCGGGAAGACGCGCTGTTCCACATCTTCATCAAGCGGGAGATCTTCCCTGGCGGACAACTGCCGCACCCCGCCGAAGTCACGCGGCTGGCCGGACGCGCAGGGCTCGGCACGGAGAGGATGCAGGAGTTGCGGCCGCATTACGCGCGGACCCTCGACTGCTGGGCGGAGGCCCTGCGGGCGCACCGGGAGGAGGCGGTGGCCCTCGCGTCCGAAGAGGTCTACCAGAGATACCTCAAATACCTGACCGGGTGTGCGGCGCAGTTCCGCGCAGGCCGCATCGACGTCATCCAGTTCACGCTGGTCAAGTGACCGGCGGCCGGGTCAGCTCAGCCGCGCCACCAGGGCATCGGGCAGGTGGGGCAGCGCGAGGTCGACCAGCCGCCACGGCCAGCCGGGCACGCAGGCCCGCCGCCGCTCCTTCTCGATGGCGGCCACCATGGCCGCGACGCCTTTGTCCAGGGGCGCCACCATCCGTGCGTCCCCCGCCTTGGCGGCCATGTCCGTGGCGATGAACCCCGGCAACAGCGTGGTCACCGTGATCGGCGAACGGGCCAGTTCGGTGGCCAGCGCCTCGCCGAGCGCCGCCAGTCCGGCCTTGCTCGCCGAATAGGCCGCCTTCTTGCCGGGAAGGCCGCGGACCGCGCTCATCGAGGCGACCAGGACGAGATGTCCGGCTCGCTGGGCGTGGAAGATCTCCAGCGCCGCTTCCGCCTGCGCCAGCGCGCTGACGAAGTTCGTCGTGGCCGTCGCGAGGTTCGCGTCCGCGCGTCCGCTGCCGACCCGCGCGCCCTTGCCGATACCGGCGTTGACGATCACGCGGTCCAGGCCACCGAGTTCGTCGCGCAGTTCCTCGAAGACGACCGGCACCGCCGCGTGGTCGTCCACGTCGAGGGCGCGCACGGCGACGGTGATTCCGGGATGGGTCGCCGCCAGCTCGTCGCGCAGCGCCGTGAGCGCGTCCAGCCTGCGGGCGCACAGCGCGAGATCGCGACCCTTGGCCGCGAAGTCACGCGCCATGGCGGCCCCCAGGCCCGCGCTCGCCCCGGTGATCAGAATCCTCTTCCGCGTCATGCGGCTGACCCTAGTCTTTGTTGAACGCGAGTCAATATGCCGCCTGTGTGCGGTGTCCGTTGATTCAGCCGCCGAACGAGCCGGTCGGCGGCGACGCGGGCAGCAACCGCCACGGCCCGCAGTTCTCGGTCTTGAACCCGACGTCGGTCGCCTTGATCTCCACCCGGACGGGGCCGAGCCGGGTGTAGTTGTTCGCGATGATGTACTGCATGTTCGTGCTGTCGCCCTCGACCTTCCAGAGCCTTCGCCAATCGCAGGCGTAGGCGGGGTCGGGGGTGCCGGGCGCCTCCCAGACCCCGGGCGCGATGTCGACGCCGACCAGGTAGACGCCGTCGTGTGACATGGTGTTCGCGGGTTCGGCCGCCGCCGTTCCCGTGGCGAGCAGCGTCACCGCGGTGGTCATGGCTCCCGCGAACAGGAGTGCGCGCGCACGCATACCGATTCTCCTTGACTTGTACTACCGCCGCGTCCACGGTCGTCGTTCTCCCGTCGGCGCGGCCGACCCGAGACCCCCGATCTCCGCGGCAAGGAATACCAGAACCGACCAGGCGGTGTGCCCCGAATCCGGGAATCTGCGCGGGTTCGGTCTCCGGCACGCCGCAATCGGCGAACTCGTCCCGTTACGTGCTCGACTTCACCGACGGTTTCGTCGATGACCTCTCGGTAGCACAGCTACTGGCCACGACACCCTGTGCCCGCTGTGCTGTGGTCGCCGGTGCGTCCCGCCCACCAGGAAGTCGTCGACGATTTCGGCGCGCCGATCGGCGTGCCGAAGCCGCAAATGCATTACGCTCTGCTATCTCCGCGCAAACCGCCTGGCCGAGGTTGATCGCCGGGTGTCGCGCATGCTGTAACACTTCGATCACGCAGCTTGCTTTGCTGATACACGCGTTGCCAGAGTGAACCACTGGGTTTGGTGTTACAAGTGGGAAGGGAGGGGCGCCCCGTTCCAGGGGCGCCGACCGCACTATGAAGCCAAGCATCGTCAAAGCCGGTATCTGTAGCGCCGTCACGGCGGCGGTAACGGTGACGCTGTCCGGGTTGCTCCCGGTCACCGCACAGGCGGAGCCGTCACCGCTGGACATGTCCAAGAAGCTCGCAGGCAAGACCGTTTTCCTCGATCCCGGTCACCAGGGATCGAACCACTCCCAAGACTTGGCAAGACAGGTCAGCGATGGTCGCGGCGGCACGAAGGACTGCCAGACCACCGGCATGACCACCATGAACGGCGTTCCCGAGCACACCATCACCTGGAACGTTGCCCAAGTCGTCAAGACGTCGCTGGAAACGCTCGGCGCGCACGTGGTGCTGAGTCGCCAAGACGACCTGAACTGGGGCGGCTGCATCGACGACCGAGCCCGCGCGGCGAGCCAGTCCGGCGCGGATCTCGCCGTGAGCATTCATGCCGACAGCGCGCCCGCGCAGTATCGCGGGTTCCACCTGATCGTCCCGGAACTGCCCATCCCGAATCTGATCATCGATCAGGCGCAGTCGGGAGCGGGTCTCGCCGCGTCCAAAGCGGTGCGCGACGCCTACCGCGAGGCGGGATTCCCGCCCGCGAACTACGGCGGTGTGGTGGACGGTCTGCAGACCCGTAAGGACGTCGCCGGGCCCGCCCTGACCACCGTCCCGGTCGTCTTCCTGGAGATGGGCAACGGCGCCAATCCCGAAGACGCGGCGCTGCTGGAAACACCGGAGGGCCAGCTCAAGCACGCCATCGCGCTGACCACCGGCGTGGTCGGGCACCTGCTCGGCGCACCGCGGCCGGGTGCCGCGCCGGATCAGCAGACCGGGCAGACCGCTCCGCAGGGCTCCACGCTCGACCACCCGGCGGCGTCCCCGGAGACCTCGCAGGGGCAGACGGTTCCGGGTGGTTTACCGGCGCAGACGAACCCGGTGGTACCGCAGGCTCAGACGATTCCCGCGGTGCCGCAGAACTCCACGACTCCCGGAGCGCCGCAGAGCCAGGCAGCGCCGCAGAGTTGGACGATCCCCGGAGTGCCGCAGGGTACGACGCCCGGCGCGCCGCAGAGCCCGGCGGCTCCCGCGGTGCCGCAGGCACAGTCCGTTCCGGGCACGTCGACGCCGAAGCCCGCCCCCGGTACGGCGACACCCCAGTCTCCGGGCACCTCGGCGTCGCCGACATCGCCGGGTACGTTTGGGACCCAGTCGCCGGGCACGCCGAACGCGCAGCAGTCACCCGGGACCGCCGGGGGCAACGCCTCGATCATGGAACTGCTGATGCCGCTGGCGAAGCTGCTCGGCTTGGACAAGAACGCCATCGCCACGGAGCTGATCAACCTCGGCTACAGCCTGGCGGGCATGCTGCTGGGCCCCTCGAAGTAGTTCGCACATCGAACCCGCCGGACGCCACTCTCACCGCCGCGAGGGTGGCGTCCGGCTTTCCGCCCGGGTCGCGCGGCGCACTAGGGTGAGCGGAATGGCTGACCGGATTCCTGTTGTGCTCGTCGCGGGGTTTCTCGGTTCCGGGAAGACCACGCTGCTCAACCATTTGCTCCGGGACAACCGGGGAACCCGGATCGGCGTGGTGGTCAACGACTTCGGGGCGATCAACATCGACTCGATGCTGGTCGCCGGACAGGTCGACGCCATGGTCTCGCTCGGCAACGGCTGCGTGTGCTGCGCGGTCGACGTCACCGAACTGGACGAGCTCTTCACCCGGCTCACCCAGCCGCGCGCCGGGATAGACGTGATCGTGGTGGAAGCCAGCGGCCTGGCCGAGCCGCGCAACCTCATCCGGATGGTGCTCGGCAGCGACAATCCGCGCCTGCGCTACGGCGGGCTGGTCGAAGTGGTCGACGCCGAACAGTTCCCGCAGAGCAGCGCCCGCCACCCGGAACTGCGCACCCATCTGCGGCTGGCCGATCTGGTGGTGGTGAACAAGGCCGATCGGGTCGCGCCCGAGCGGCTCGCCCGGCTGCGCGCGGACATCGCGGCGCTGGTCGGTTCGGTGCCGGTGTACGCCACCACCTACGGCCGGATCGATCCGGGGCTGCTGTTCGACGAACCGCTGCGCGCGCGCCCGGCAGTGGCCGAGCAGCTGAGTTTCGACGAACTGCTCATCGAGCACGACCACGAGGACCACGCCGGGCACCGTCATCTGCACGACGACTACACCAGCGTCTCGTTCGCCAGCGGACGAGCGTTGGACCCGCGCAAGTTGATCGGCTTCCTGGAGGACCCGCCCGCGGGATTGTTCCGGGCCAAAGGGTTCGCCGCCTTCGGCGTGGCCGACGAACGCAGGAAGTTCGTCCTGCACATGGTCGGCCGTCACATCGTCTTCGAGCCGGGCACCTGGTCGCGCGGCGAGTCACGAGGCGCGCAGCTGGTGCTGATCGGGGCGGGCCTGCACACCGACACGGCCCTGGCCCGGCTGCGCGACACCGTGCACGACACCGCCGAACCGCTCGACGCCCAGAGCATGCTCGGCGTGTGGCGCTACACGCCGCACTGAGCGCATCGGATTTTGGCGCGTTCGGTCGCGACCTGTCGCGTTCGGTGCTGGTAACCGAGCGGTCTTTTCATGAGACTGAATGCGTGTCCGCCGGGCGGTGGGCACCGGGAGCTTACTGCCGCGCGCGGCGCCGCTCGGCAGCCGATCCGTAACCGACCGAATCGTTCCGCTACCGATGGGAGTATCCGTGTCAGATTCCATGGAGAGCGCCACCGCTTACGTCATCGAGGCGCTGGAGGCCAAGGGCACCGCCACCCGCGACGACTTCGACGTTCCCGCGATCGTCGCCGAGACCCACGCCATCACCAACAGCTGGGATTTCCGGGCGATCGAGGACGCGACGTTCTGGTCGATCGCCGCGCGGTTCCTGAGGCCGTGAACGTCTGCTCGACCCGCGGCACGGACGCGGCAGGCGACCACCGCCGAGCCGCTCGCCGCAACGATCCCGGGTCGGAGTAGCCGAGGATCTCCGCCTGGCGCGCCGGGCTCAGCGGACCGGCGGCGGTCGCGGCGACCCACCGCGTGCCGCGCGCCCGGTCCAGCTCCGCGCGCCACGTGGTACCCGCCTCGCGCAACCGCCGCTGCAGCGTGCGCGGGCTGGTGGCCAGTCTGCGCGCCACCCGCTCCAAAGACGCGTCGCCTTCGTCCAAGCAGTCCGCCAAGGCGGCCGCGACGCGCTCCGGCCAGGCGGTGGCCAGCGGTGGCGGTGGCGGCAGCGCGGCGGCCAAGGGCTGGAGAATGCCGGCCAGAACCGGGTCGCTGGTCGTCAACGGCCGGTCCATGTCCGCGGCGCGGAAGGTCATGGCGTCCACCGGCGCGCCGAACTCGATCGCGGTGGTGCCGAAGACCTCGACGAAGGTGCCGATCTTGGCGGGGGCGTGCTGGCGCAACGAGACCCGCACCGGGGCCAGCGGTTCGCGCACCACCCGCCGCGCCCGGCTGAGCACCGCGCTCAGGCCCCACAGCTGGGTGAGATCGCGGCCGCGGCCTTCCCCGTCGATCATGTCGAGATACAGGGTGACCTCGTCATCGTTCTCCGCGACCAGGTCGAATCGGTGGTTGGTGGTCACCGCGGTGACGTACGGCCCGCAAGTCGCCAATCCGGCGCCCAGCGTCGGCGCCGAGGAGAACAGGTAGTCGTACAGACCCAGACAGGTGAGCTGGTAGCGGCTGGCCACATTCAGGGCGACGTCCGGGTCGCCGAGTTCGTGTTCACCGATCTCCCACAGCCGGGAGAACGTCTGGCTGGGCAGGTGCAGGTCGTCGCCGGCCATGGTCCACTCCGGCAACCCGGATTCCCGCAGCAGCAGGTCGCGGTCGAGGCCGGCCGCGATGAGTTGCGAGATGACGAATCGGTGGAGCAAGACCTGGTCGGTTCCCATCGCGTGCTCCCTTCTCCCACCGCGACCGATCGGCTCACACGCGCAGCGAGACCGAGCGCGTTCCGTCCCCGGGGCCGCGGCCGTTGCGAGGACGACGACACCGCGACGCGCACACGCTATACCGGCCGTGTTGATTCGTCATGAGTTTCATGTCACGGACAGATCACCCGCAGGCGTTCACCCATTCGGACAGGCCGTCGGCGAACAGTTGCCGCTTCCAGATCGGGACTTCGTGCTTGATCCGATCCACCAGTTCCGCGCACGCCGTGAAGGCCGCGCCGCGATGCGCCGCCGCCACCGCGACGACGATCGCGCGGTCCCCGATGCCGAGCGAGCCGACGCGGTGCACGGCCGCGACCGGCAAGCCGTGCGCCGCGGCGACTTCCGCGCAAACGGTGCGCAGGAAACGCTCCGCTTGCGGGTGCGCGGAGTATTCCAGGGCCGAAACCGCTTGTCCCCCGTCGTGATCGCGGACCTTCCCGGTGAACACCACGACCGCGCCGTAGTGCGGTCCGGTGACCGCCTCCTCGACCTGCGCTGGGTCGAGCGGCTGGTCGCTGATCCGGGCGAGCCGGACCGTGGCCTCAGCCGTTGTCATGACTTCCACCTCCGGCGACTTGTGCGAGCAGATGATCCAGCAGCGGTTCGAGCACCGCGATGCCGTCTCGGACGCCGCCCGGCGAGCCGGGCAGATTCACGATCACCGAGCGTCCGGCGAGCCCCGCCACGCCCCGGCTCAGCGCCGCCAGCGGGAACTTCGCGGTGCCGCGCTGCCGGATCGCCTCGGCCACACCGGGCAGTTCGCGGTCGAGCAGCGCGAGGGTGGCCTCCGGGGTCGCGTCGGTGGGGGAGGCGCCGGTCCCGCCGGTGCTGACGACGAGCGCGGGTTCGAAACGCAGCGCGTCGGCCAAGCCGAATTCGATCTCGGCGTCGGCGTAGACCAGCGGGCCACGCACCGAGAAGCCGAGACCGGTCAGCCAGTCCACGAGCACCGGCCCGGTGGTGTCCTCGCGGGTGCCCGCCGCGACACCGGTCGAGGCGACCAGCACCACCGCCGAGCGTTCCTCCTCGGCGAACTCCACCTCGGCGTACTCGGGGGTGTCCGGCTCGGCATCCACCTCGTCGAGGGGAAGTTCTTCGCTGGTCACCGCCTCGATTTCCGCGGGGGCTTCGTCGGCCGGGCGCTCCCAGTGCCCGCGCTTGCCGCCTTCTTTGGCGAGCAGCCGCACGCCGTCCAGCGTCGCCGCGGGGTCGACGGCCTTCACCATGTCGTGCAAGGTCAATCCGGCGACCGCCACCGCGGTCAGCGCTTCCATCTCGACGCCCGTGGGGCCCTTGGTCTTGGCGGTGGCCTCGATCGTGATGGCGGTGTCGGTGAAACCGAACTCGACGCGCACCGACGACAGCGCCAGCTGATGGCACAGCGGGATCAGTTCGGAGGTCTTCTTCGCCCCCGCGATGCCCGCGATCCGGGCGGTGGACAGCACGTCAGCCTTCGGCATGTCGTCGGCTCGCACCAGCGCGACCACCTCGGCCGTGGTGCGCAACTCGCCTGCCGCGACGGCGATCCGGGTGGTGTCGCTCTTCTCGCTCACGTCCACCATGCGGGCGCGGCCTTCGTGGTCGACATGGGACAACTCGCTCATAACAACCACACTCGCACAAGCGCCCCGGCGGGCAGCGCGGTGACCTCGGCGGGCACGTCGATCAGCACATCGGCCTGCGCCATCGCCGCCACCAGATGCGAGCCCGGACCGGACGCAACCTCGACCGCCCGCGGCTGCCCCTGCGCGGGCGGTTCACCCGGATGCCCGCGGATCAGCTTGCCGCGCAGGAACTGACGCTTGCCCTCCGGCGAGCGCGGCACCGCGCCGACCAGGGGAAGCTCATAGGTGTCCACCGTGGGCAGACCGGCGAGGTGACGCAGTATCGGGCGGGCGAACACCTCGAAGGACACCATCGTGCTGACCGGATTGCCGGGGAAGCTGAGCACCGGTACCCCGTCGACGACGGTCAGCCCCTGCGGACCGCCCGGTTGCATCGCGACCGAGCCGAACCGCCCGCCCATCGGCTCGAGCACGTCCTTGACCACCTCGAAGTCGCCCTTGGACACTCCGCCGGAGGTGAACACCACGTCGGCGTGCTCGGTCGCCGCCGACAGCAGCGCGCGGAAACGCGCCGGATCGTCGGTGCTGTGCGCCACCGAGACGACCTCGACGCCGTTGGCCGCCAGCGCCGCGGCGAGGGCGATGCCGTTGGAGTTGTAGATCTGCCCGGGACGCAGCGGTTTTCCGGCCGCCACCAGCTCGTCGCCGGTGGTGATCACCGCACCGCGCACCGCGCGGAAGACCGCCACCGCGGATAAGCCGACCGCGGCGAGGGCGGCGACGTGCCGGGGGGCGAGCCGGGCGCCCGCCCGCACGAGCAGATCGCCGGTCCGGACATCGGTGCCCGGTTCCCGCACGAATTCCCCTGCGCTGCGGCCGCGTTCGATGGTCACCGTGCCGTCGCCCACGCTGGCGTCCTCCACCGGCACGACGCAGTCCGCGCCGGGCGGGACCGGCGCGCCGGTCATCACCTTCATCGCCGCGCCCCGCGGCAGCGGCGTCCGGCCCGCCGCGCCTGCCGCGACCACGCCGGCCAAGGGCAGGGTGACCGGCGCGACCAGCACCGATTCGGCGCGCACCGCGTAACCGTCCATCGCGGAGTTGCGGAAGACCGGCAGGTCGATCGGCGAACGGACGTCCTCGGCCAATTGCCTGCCCAGCGCCGACGCCACCGCGACGGTCTCCACCGTGCGCGCGGCCAGGGGCCGCAGCAGCTGTTCGATGCTGTCGCGGTAGTCGTCGACGGGCTCGGCCGAGACGCCGGCGGGCCGAGGGTTCATGCGAGTCAGCCTAACGCCCGATCCGGGCGTTTTCCGCCGCTGCCGCCGTGCGGCGTTCGCGCGCGGCTCGCCCGGTGCCCAGCGCCTGCCTCACCGCTGCCGCGTCGGCGCGGTGAGCCGCCGCTGCGCCGTTCCGCCCGTCGGCGAATCGGGACAGGCGGTCATAATGGACGTGTGACTCTGGTCGAGATCGGGATTCCCGCCGTGCGTTCCGGGCGTCCCTCGCTCGCCGGGCGGCCCGACACCCCCTTTTTGCTGGATCGTTTCGGACGTGTCGCCCGCGACCTCCGCGTATCCATCACCGAGAAGTGCTCGCTGCGCTGTACCTATTGCATGCCCGAGGAAGGGCTGCCGGAGATCCCGCGCGACGAACTGCTCACGGTGGACGAGATCGTGCGGCTGGTGCGCCTTGCGGTGCGAGATCTGGGGGTGCGCGAGGTCCGCTTCACCGGGGGCGAGCCGCTGATGCGCCGCGACCTGGAACAGATCATCTCCGGCTGCCACGCCGAGGTGCCCGGCGTTCCGCTGGCGATGACGACCAACGGCATCGGGCTCGAGCACCGCGCCCGCGGCCTCGTGGCGGCGGGCCTGCACCGGGTGAACGTGTCGCTGGACACGGTGGACCGGGCCGGATTCGCGCGGCTGACGCGCCGCGACCGCCTCGAATCGGTGTTCGCTGGTATCCGCGCCGCCCAGGCGGCGGGGCTGGCCCCCATCAAGGTCAACGCCGTCTTGATGCGCGGCACCCTCGCCGGGGCGTCCGATCTGCTGCGCTGGTGCCTGGCCGAGGGCTGCGAGCTGCGCTTCATCGAGGAGATGCCGCTCGACGCCGACCACGAATGGGCCCGCGCCAACATGGTCACCGCCGCCGAACTCCTCGACGTGCTCGGCGCGCGTTTCGAGCTCACCGAGGTGGGCAGGCCCGATCCGTCGGCTCCGGCCGAGAAGTGGCTGGTCGACGGCGGGCCCGGCACCGTCGGCATCATCGCCACCGTAACCCGTAAATTCTGCGACAGCTGCGACCGCACGCGGCTCACCGCCGATGGCATGCTGCGTTCCTGCCTGTTCAGCGACCAGGAATTCGACCTACGCCGGGCACTGCGCTCCGGCGCCGGCGACGACGAGCTCGCCGCCATCTGGCGCGGCGCGATGTGGAACAAGTGGGCAGGTCATGGTATCGACGCCGAGGGCTTCGTCCCCCCGGAGCGGACGATGGGAGCCATCGGTGGTTGAGATTCGCTATTTCGCCGCGATCGCCGACGCCGTGGGCAAGGACAGCGAAACCCTCGCGCTCCCGGCCGGTGCCACGGTCGCAGACCTGCGCGCCACCCTATCGGCGACCTACGGCCCGGACCTGGAGAAGATGCTGTCGGTGTGCGCCTACCTGATCGGTGACGAACTCACCCGCGACCCCACGGCCGCGCTCAGCCCGCGCGTCGATGTCCTGCCGCCTTTCGCGGGCGGGTAGACCGCGCCACGGACTACGGGCGGGCGGTCGCGTGCGGTGCGGGCGACCGCTGCCCGAGAGACCGCCACAGCGACATCGCGTCTGGTCGGTCACATCCGTCACGTCTGCGGTACGAGCAGGACCGAGCGGCGGTAGCGTCGGTGCATGGCGACGAGCAGACCCGCTGGCGTGCTGCGGTTTTGGCGGTGGGGGAACCTGGGCACCAGGGCGCTGTCGCGGGTGAATCCCTACTGGGTGGTGCTGGAGACCACCGGACGCCGTAGCGGTCTGCCGCGACGGATTCCGCTGGCGCGTGGACCGGTCGACGGTCAGGTGATGTCGCTGATCTCGGTGCACGGTGAGCGTGCGGACTGGGTGCGCAATATCCGGGCCGATCCGCGGGTGCGGCTGCGGGTGTGGTGGCGGTGGCGCTCGGCCACGGCGGCGGTGATCGAGCTCACCGCCGCCGAACTGTCCCGGTTCAATGTCTACGGCAAGCTCGGCCCCCGACTCTTCGGGCTCGACGACGCTGCCCCAGTGCTGGTGCGCATCGACATGTCCGCCGATCGCGTAGTGCGAGAAGAGGCCTCGCAGCAGCCCTGATCGGCTCAGCGTCCGCGGAGCAGGCGCCCGAACTCGCGGAGCGACCAGGTGCCGCGCTTTCCGGCGCGACGCCTCGCTCCGGTCGAGCCGCTCAGCGCCACCAGGTGTCCAGCGGCGTCACCGGGACGGTGCGCTTGTGGCGGGTGTTGTGGAAGATGCTTTCCAGCCGCTCGGCCACCTCGGGGGTGACCTCCTTGCCCTCCAAGTAGTCGTCGATCTCGCTGTAGCGCAGTCCGAGCGCCTCCTCGTCGGGCAGGGCGGGCCGGTCGTCTTCCAGATCGGCGGTGGGCACCTTCGACCAGATGCTGGCCGGCGCGCCGAGTTCCTGGAGCAGGGCGGCGCCTTGGCGCTTGGTGAGACCGGTGAGCGGGGTCAGGTCGACGCCGCCGTCGCCGTACTTGGTGAAGAATCCGGTGACCGCCTCGGCCGCGTGGTCGGTGCCGACCACGAGCAGGTTCTCCTGTCCGGCCAGCGCGTATTGAAGCACCATGCGCTCGCGCGCTTTGATGTTGCCGCGCACGAAATCTCGCAGCCGGTCCACCTGCAACGCCGACGCCGCCTCCGCCGCCGCGGCGTTCGCGCTGGGCCGGACGTTCACCACGACCTGCCGGTCGGGCCGGACGAACGTCAGCGCGGTGCGCGCGTCGGCCTCGTCGGCCTGCACGCCGTAGGGCAGCCGGACGGCGAGGAAGGTCGCGTCCACGTCCTCGTCCCGCAGTTCCTCGACCGCGAGCTGGCACAGCCGTCCGGCCAGCGCGCTGTCCTGCCCGCCGCTGATGCCGAGGACGTAACCTCGTGCGGGGGTGGCGTTCAGATAATCCTTGAGGAAATCGATCCTCCGGCGGATCTCCTTCTTCGGTTCGATCGTGGGCTGGACACCCAATTCACTGATGATCTGTTCGCGCAGGTTCCCCATGGCGCCCGAGTCTACTGGCGATTCAGGAGGCGACAATGCGCCGAACGACGTGCTCCCAGTTGTCGCCGATCTGCTCGCGGGTGTAGCCCAGCACCTGCATCTGGTGCATGACCAGCGCGGCGCCCAGCATCGCCAGGAGTGCGTCGGCGATGAGCCCGGCATCCCCGGGCGCGCCTGCCTGCCGCAGCAGCATCACGACGTGTGCGCGCAGCAATCCGTACGGCCCGCCCGAGTAACGGTCACCCGCTTCGCCGAGTTCGGCGGCGCGGTGCAATTCGCCTTCCACCTCGATGTCCAGCAGCCGGGCCCGCCCGAAGGCGACCAGCCGCTCCACCGGCGGTGCGCCGGGGCCGAGCGGCGGCGGCCCGAAGATGAATGACTCCTGGTACTTCTGCTCGGAATGGTCCAGCAGCGCGAGCATCAGGCCGGATCTGCTGCCGAATCGGCGGAACACCGTGCCCTTGCCGACCCCGGCGCGTTTGGCCAGCGCGTCCATGGTGAGGCTGTCCACGCCTTGCTCGCGCACCAGCTGCTGCGCCGCGTCCAGCAGCAGCCGCCGGTTGCGGGCCGCGTCGGCGCGCTCGGCGGGCTCGGACGTGCCGGGCAGCGGCGCGCCGACGTCGACCAGCCGGCGCGAGCCGTCGGCGGACGCGTCGGGTGTGGGGTAGTTCACAGCGCTCACGCCGACTCCGCGGGAAGTAATCGGACCATGGTCCGGTTAGTGTGTGGTGAACGTACGGACACCACCTCATCAGTACACCAGGAGTCGTCATGAGTCAGACCCGCATTCTCGCACTCGTCGGTAGCCTGCGCGCCGCCTCCGTCAACCGGCGACTGGCCGAGGCCGCGGTGCACACCGCGCCGGAGGGTGTCGAGGTCACCCTCTACGAGGGACTCGCCGACATTCCGTTCTACAACGAGGACATCGACGTGCCCGGCTCCGTGCCCGCGGCCGCCCAGGCGCTGCGCGACGCGGTCGCCGAGGCGGACGGCCTGCTGGTGGTGACGCCGGAGTACAACGGCACGCTGTCGGCGGTGCTGAAGAACGCGATCGACTGGGCCTCGCGTCCGTACGGCGCCGGGGCCATCAAAGCCAAGCCCACCGCCGTGGTGAGCGCGTCGATCAGCCCGAACGCGGCCCAGTGGGCGCACGGCGACGCGGTCAAGGCGCTCGGCGTCGCGGGAGCGAAGGTGGTCGAGTCCGCGCATCTGCACTTCGGCGTGATCGGCGAGCGGTTCGGCGCCACGCACCCGCGCGACGACGCCGAGGCGCTGACCCAGCTGGCCGCCACCGTGCGCGATCTGGTCGAGGCCACGCGCGGCGAACTCGCGTCGGTGTAAGCTCCATCTCCGGTCTCGGACGAGGGTCACCGCTCTGCATGCAGCGGTGGCCCTCTTCGTTTGCCCTGAGGTTTGCTGTAAGTATGCTGACACGCCGAAGAGTGATCTGCGCCACTGTTTTATCCTGAGGTGAATCGAGCGTACTGGTACTTCTCTCGATGGAATTTCACCAATGTGACTCGCTACATGTCGTGTTGTAGGAATCTGTCGGCCACTAGGTGTAGTGTCTTCGCTACTGGAAGACGGCGAGAGACCTCACTCGGTAGGAGTCGGCCACGCGTGGCTGATCAGGGGATTCGAGTCCGGCTCCAGGAGTTTGCGCAGCATACGTCGATCGTGCATTGCATACGGGTCAAGCTGTGGATCAGGCACAAGGAGAGAGGGATGTCAATGACCGTCACCGTGTACACCAAGCCCGCTTGCGTCCAGTGCAACGCCACCTACAAGGCTCTCGACAAGGCCGGGGTGGACTACGAGGTCATCGACATCTCGGAGAACGACGAGGCGCGTGACTTCGTCATGGCACTCGGATACTTGCAGGCGCCGGTCGTGGTGGCCGGGGACGATCACTGGTCGGGCTTCCGGCCCGACCGCATCAAGTCGCTCGCGACCGTGGCGGCCTGACGCTCCACCGCTTCCGGTTCGTCCGGGCTGCTCGCGAGAAGAGGAAGGCGACCATGTCGGAGACGGCGGCGCTGGTCTACTTCTCCAGCGCTTCGGAGAACACGCATCGCTTCGTCGAGAAGCTGGGCCTCCCGGCGACTCGCATACCACTGCACACCGCCGACTCACTGCGCGTCGACGCACCGTACGTGCTGATCGTCCCCACCTATGGGGGCGGTCGGCACGTGCTCGGGGGCGATCGTTCCGACAAGGATTTCGTGCCGCGGCAGGTCGCCAAGTTCCTCAACGATCCGCACAACCGCGCGTTGCTGCGCGGGGTCATCGCGGCGGGCAACACGAACTTCGGCGACACCTTCTGCTACGCGGGCGACCTCATCGCGCGCAAGTGCGGGGTGCCGTATCTGTATCGCTTCGAACTCATGGGAACCGCTGAGGACGTCGAACGCGTCCGAGAGGGATTGGGATTGTTTTGGCAACAGCAACGACAGCACCGGCCGGAAAGACAGCTCGCTTAGAGCAGCCCCCGGTCCGCGGCGCCGAAGCGGGCGAGGTCCTCGACTACCACGCCCTCAACGCGATGCTGAACCTGTACGGTCCGAACGGGGAGATCCAGTTCGACAAGGACCGTGAGGCCGCCCACCAGTACTTCTTGCAGCACGTCAATCAGAACACCGTCTTCTTCCACAATCTGGACGAGAAGCTGGACTACCTGATCGACGAGAACTACTACGAGGCGGAAGTCCTGGAGCAGTACAGCCGCGAGTTCATCAAGAAGCTGTTCCAGCAGGCCTACGCCAAGAAGTTCCGGTTCCCCACCTTCCTCGGCGCCTTCAAGTACTACACCTCGTACACGCTGAAGACCTTCGACGGCAAGCGCTACCTGGAGCGCTTCGAGGACCGGGTGTGCATGGTCGCGCTCACGCTCGCCGCCGGTGACGAAGCGCTGGCGGGCAAGCTGGTCGACGAGATCATCGACGGCCGTTTCCAGCCGGCCACCCCGACCTTCCTGAACTCGGGCAAGAAGCAGCGCGGCGAGCCGGTGTCATGTTTTCTCCTTCGCATCGAGGACAACATGGAGTCCATCGGCCGCTCGATCAACTCCGCGTTGCAGCTGTCCAAGCGCGGCGGCGGGGTCGCGTTGCTGCTGAGCAACATCCGTGAGCACGGCGCGCCGATCAAGAAGATCGAGAACCAGAGCTCGGGCGTCATCCCGATCATGAAGCTGCTCGAGGACTCGTTCTCCTACGCCAACCAGCTCGGCGCGCGGCAGGGCGCGGGCGCGGTCTACCTGCACGCGCATCATCCGGACATCTACCGGTTCCTGGACACCAAGCGGGAGAACGCGGACGAGAAGATCCGCATCAAGACGCTCTCGCTGGGCGTGGTCATCCCGGACATCACCTTCGAGCTGGCCAAGAAGAACGAGGACATGTACCTGTTCTCGCCCTACGACGTGGAGCGCATCTACGGCAAGCCGTTCGCCGACATCGACGTCACCGAGAAGTACTACGAGATGGTCGACGACAAGCGCATCCGCAAGTCGAAGATCAAGGCGCGCGAGTTCTTCCAGACCATCGCCGAGCTGCAGTTCGAGTCCGGGTATCCGTACATCATGTTCGAGGACACGGTGAACCGGGCCAACCCGATCGCGGGCAAGATCACCCACTCCAACCTGTGCTCGGAGATCCTGCAGGTCTCCACGCCGTCGGAGTTCAACGACGACCTGTCCTATGCCAAGGTGGGCAAGGACATCTCCTGCAACCTCGGATCGCTGAACATCGCCAAGACGATGGACTCGCCCGATTTCGCGCAGACCATCGAGGTGGCCATCCGGGCGCTGACCGCGGTGTCGGACCAGACCCACATCTACTCGGTGCCGTCCATCGAGCAGGGCAACAACTCCTCGCACGCCATCGGCCTCGGGCAGATGAACTTGCACGGTTACCTTGCGCGCGAACGGATCCACTACGGGTCCGAAGAGGGCATCGACTTCACGAACATCTACTTCTACACCGTGGTCTACCACGCCATCCGGGCGTCGAACCGGATCGCGATCGAGCGCGGCGCCTACTTCGGCGGCTTCCCCGAATCGAAGTACGCCAGCGGTGAGTACTTCGACAAGTACACCGAGCAGGTGTGGGAGCCGAAGACCGATCGCGTCCGGCAGCTGTTCGCCGACGCGGACGTGCACATCCCGACCCAGGACGACTGGCGTGAGCTGAAGGCATCGGTCATGGAGCACGGCATCTACAACCAGAACCTGCAGGCGGTCCCGCCGACCGGGTCGATCTCCTACATCAATCACTCCACCAGCTCCATCCACCCGGTGGCGTCGAAGATCGAGATCCGCAAGGAAGGCAAGATCGGGCGGGTCTACTACCCGGCGCCCTACATGACCAACGACAACCTCGAGTACTACGAGGACGCCTACGAGATCGGCTACGAGAAGATCATCGACACCTACGCCGCGGCCACGCAGCACGTGGACCAGGGACTGTCGCTGACGTTGTTCTTCAAGGACTCCGCCACCACGCGCGACCTCAACCGCGCCCAGATCTACGCCTGGCGCAAGGGCATCAAGACCCTCTACTACATCCGCCTGCGCCAGATGGCGCTGGAGGGAACCGAAGTCGAAGGTTGCGTCTCCTGCATGCTGTAGGTCCGTAGCGGACAGGGGCCTCCTATCCGGAGGCCCCTGTCGCATTCTCCGGTCACCGGGATCGCGCTCGGCCCAGCTCCGCCGCCTCGGTTCCCCACAATGTGCTGGGAGCCGACCGCGTCTGGAATAAGCTGGGGCAGAAGCGATCCGGTAGTGATGGGAACGACGATGACCGATCTCGGCGGCGACGGGCAGCCGCTCCGGCCGATTCACGACGCGAGCGTGCCGAGCAGTGCGCGGATATACGACTACGTCCTGGGCGGGAAAGACCACTATCAGGTGGATCGCGACGCGGCCGAGAAAGTCATCGCGGCGTTTCCGACCACCCGGGTCGCGGCTCGGCAGAACCGGCTTTTCATGCACCGCGCGGTGAACGCGCTCACCGCGCTGGGCGTGACACAGTTCCTCGACATCGGCACCGGCATCCCCACCGAGCCGAACCTGCACCAGGTAGCGCAGGCGCCGGCGCCCGAAGCGCGGGTGGTCTACGTGGACAACGACCCGATCGTGCTGTCCCACGCCCGCGCCTTGCTCACCGGCACGCCGGAGGGGCGCACCGCGTACGTCGACGCCGACCTGAAGGACCCCGAGGCGATCCTGTCGGCGCCCGAACTCCACGACACACTGGACCTGAAGCGTCCGGTAGCGCTGAGCCTGGTCGCCGTGCTGCACTTCCTGTCCGACGACCAGGACCCCTACGGCATCGTCGAGACCTTGCTGGATGCCCTCGCGCCGGGTTCGTTCCTCGTCGTCTCGCATATCACCGCCGACCTCGAACCGGAGATGATCACCGAGGCGCTGAACGTGTACCGGCAGAGCGGGGTCTACGCCCAGACCCGCACGCGAGACGAATTCGCCCGCTTCTTCAGCGGGTTGGATCTACTGGACCCAGGCATCGTCATCACCAACCAATGGCGTCCGCAGGGCGAGTCACCATCCTGGCTCGACGCGCAAGTGAACTGCTGGAGCGCCGTCGGGCGCAAGCTGGGTTGATCATGTGATCAACTCAAGGCCGGGAGCACTTCGCGTTCGAAGAGTTCGATGCCCGAGGTGTCGTAGGCGGACTCGGGGAAGTTGAAGATGGCGTAGCCGAGGCCGAGATCGGCGACTCGGCGCAGGTTCGCCACGATCTGCTCCGGGGTGCCGGTGGCGGCGCCGCTGTTGTACAGCTGGGCGAAGTAGGATTCGGTCGCGTCGGTGCCGATGACGGGCGTCAGGCGGGCCTTCAACGCCGCGAGACGATCGTCGACTTCGGCCTGGGTCGAGCCGATGACGACGTTGAAGTTGGCACTGCGGATGATCGCGTCGAAGTCGGTGCCGACGTCGGCGCAGTGCGCGCGCAGCACCTCGGACTTGTGGGTGAACTCCTCGGGATTGCCGCTGAAGTTGGTGTATTGCGCGTACTTCGCGGCGATGCGCAGCGTCTTCTTCTCGCCGCCGCCTGCGATCCACAGCGGGATACCATTCTCCTGCAGCGGAAGTGGACGCACGATCGCGCCGTCGAGCTGGTAGTACTTGCCGTCGAGGGTGGCCGAACCACTGGTCCACGCCTGCCGGAAGATCTGCACACCCTCGTCGAGGCGGCCGAGCCGTTCGCCCGCGGATGGGAAGCCGTAGCCGTAGGCGCGCCACTCGTGTTCGTACCAGCCACCGCCGATGCCCATCTCGACGCGTCCGCCGGAGATCAGGTCGACCGTCGCGGCCACCTTCGCGAGGTAGGCCGGGTTGCGGTAGCTGATCGCGGTACACATCTGACCGAGGCGGATGCGCGAGGTGGTCGCGGCGAACGCCGACATCAGCGTCCACGCTTCGTGCGTCGCCTCCTCGGTGGGGACCGGGACGGTGTGGAAGTGGTCGTACACCCACAGCGATTCCCACGCCGGGTTCGCGTCGGCGCGCTGGGCGAGGTCTCGCATCACCCCCCATTGGTCCGCCGGGTCGATGCCCACCAGATCGAGCCGCCAGCCCTGCGGGATGAAGATGCCGAAGCGCACGAATATCTCCTTCGTGTGTACCCGAACCGCCACGGCGAACGCCGCGGCTTCGTACCTCACTGTTACCAGTCCACTGCGGTCTGGCAACCGTTCGGCGCTCGGCGCACCGAATTCCGGCCGTGTGCGGCGGAACCCATCGGCGCTACCACCAGATAGTTGCGAGCCAGGTCGCCACCAGGGTGAGAAGGAGCAGCAGGAGATCCAACCCGATCACATCGCGTTCGCCCCGGCTCCGATGCAGCGCGAGCCCGCCCACCTGGATCAGTGCGAGCCCGGCGGCGGCCGCGACCACCGCGATGCCGGTGGGTGGCGGCAGGACGAGTCCGATCGTCCGGCACACCGACGAGGCGCACGAATCCCAGCGACACCGCACCGATCCAGCCCATCGGCCGCAGCCGGTCTGCCGACCGCACCACCTTGATCCCGCACGCGGTCGCTCGCCGCCCATCGCACGGCGCACGACAAGCGGCAATGCTGAGAACGCGCATGGTTTTCGGTGTTTTTCCGGAAATGCTGCGCGTTGATGAAATCCGCTGGCGGCACAGGGGCTGAAAGTCGCACGCTGGAAATCGTATGAACGAAGAAAGAAGACATCCGCATAATCGAAGGCAGCCTCGACTCGGCATCGATTTCGGCCGAGTGATCCAAGGGGCCGCTCTGGCCCCCGGCGACGAGGACACGGTGTTCCTCTCCGGCGGGCTCGAGGAGGCGCTGCGCACGCCGCCCAGCGCGGGCGCTTTCGACGTATTGCCGCGCCTGGTCCGGCGCTTCGAGGGCCGGGCGTGGATCATCTCGAAGTGCGGTCCCCGGATCGAGGAGCGCACTCGCCAGTGGCTCGACCACCACGACTTCTACGACCGGACCGGGATCGCACGCGACAATGTGCGCTTCTGCCGTGCGCGGGCGGACAAGGCGGTGCACTGCGCCGAACTCGGCATCACGCACATGATCGATGACCGCCTCGACGTGCACCGCGTCCTGCGTGATCTGGTGTCGCACCGGCTCCTGTTCGGCGCGCAATCCGAGCCGATTCCCGACTGGGTGCGCCACGTCCCGAGCTGGAATGACGTGGAGCGCGCCGTGCTGGAGACTATGCCGCCGGTGCGCTCGTAGTCCGGCATGAGGCAGGGCACCCGCCGCCGGCTCGGTCCTCGGCGGCACCCTGCGCATCGAAGGTGCTACCGGCCCACGCAGATCGGTGCAATCGATTCGATGTCGGACGGGCCCTCAGGGCAGATGGCCCGGCCTCCGAGGGTTGCTGGACGGCCGGTTTTCCGGGGTTGGCCGTAGACGTAGAGGTACACTGAATTCACACAGGTTGCTGGTGGTTTTCTGGGGCGCGATTCGCGTACTCGCGCCGGTGACACGGCAGTGCCCGGCCGCTTATCTGCCGGCATGAGCATGGTTGGGAAATCCGCACGCCACAGCAGCGCCGACGCTCGATTGTCCGGTCCCGGATATCTCACGAGTGTGCGGCTACCGCTCGGGCGCGGATCGGAATGCAAGCGAGTACACCGTTTGCCAGTCGGGGTGGTCACGGGACGGCGCAATGGATGAGACGGTAGCAGGAGACGGAGACGCCACTCAGAGGTCCGCGGAGGCGTTCGGACGTTATCGGCTGCTGTCGCTGCTGGGGCAGGGCGGCATGGGCCAAGTGTGGCGGGCGCATGATTCGCTGACCAACCGGGTGGTGGCGCTCAAAGTGTTGCCCGAGCGCTTCGCCGATGACGAGCAACTGCGTGAGCGGTTCCGCCGGGAGTGCCGGGCGGTGGCGCAGCTGACCGAGCCCCATGTGATCCCCATCCACGACTTCGGCGACATCGATGGTCGGCTCTATCTGAATATGCGCTTGATCGAGGGCACCGACCTGCGCACGGTGATCACGCGAGAAGGGGCCTTGTCGCCCCGGCGGGCGGTGGCGATCGTCGCCCAGGTGGCCGGTGCGCTGCAAGCGGCCCACGACGCCGGGCTGGTCCACCGCGACGTCAAACCCTCGAACATCCTGCTGGGGGCCGACGAGTTCGCCTCCCTGATCGACTTCGGGATCGCCCACGCCGCAGACGACCGTACGCTGACCGCGACCGGCGAGACCATCGGCACCGTCGCCTACATGGCGCCGGAGGAGATCGGCGCGGAGGTCAAGGCCGATGCCCGAGTGGACGTGTACGCGTTGACGTGCGTGCTGTACGAATGCCTGACCGGTCGGCCGCCGTTCGCGAGTGAATTCGGGATGCAGGGTGTGATCGCCCATCATCTGCACACCCCGCCGCCGCGTCCCAGCACCACTACACCCGATGTACCGACCGAGTTGGACGCGGTGATCGCCAAGGGAATGGCCAAGAACCCCGACGATCGTTATCAGACCGTGCGCGAGCTGGCCGTGGCGGCCTGCGCCGCGGTGGGCGATTCCCCGGTCGGCACCACCGGGGGCGTCGCTGCGCGCCCTGGTCGGCGAATCAAATCGTCGCGCAAGACGGCCATGCTGCTCGCCGCCGCGGTCGCGGCGGCGGTGGTGGCCGTTGTAGCTGTCGTCCTCGGTGTCCAACGGGAATCAGGCGGCGGTGGCACTTCGCCCACAGCTATCGCCCCGGGCTATTCGTCACAGACTTCGCTGCCGTTCACCGGCGTCAGCCTGCCCACCGGTGTGGCGGTCGACGCCGCGGGCAACGTCTATGTCACCGACATGGGCAGCGATCGGGTGCTGAAATCTGCGGCGGGCGCGGCGGCGGCGACCCCGCTGCCGTTCACCGGCTTGAAGAATCCCCAGGACGTGGCGGTCGACGCCGCGGGCAACGTCTACGTCAGCGACACGAGCAATGATCGGGTGCTGAAGTTGGCGGTGGGCGCGGCGGCGGCGACCCCGCTGCCGTTCACCGGCCTGAAGGACCCCCACGGCGTGGCGGTCGGCAATACGGGAGACGTATACGTCGCCGATCGGGGCAATGATCGGGTGCTGAAGTTGGCGGCGGGCGCGGCGACGCCGACGACGCTGCCGCTGACGGGGCTCCAAGGTCCCGACGGTGTGGCGGTCGACCCGGCGGGCAACGTCTACGTCACCGAATTGGGTACCGAGCAGGTGCGGTTGTTGGCGGCGGGCGCGTCGGCGCCGACCATGTTGCCGTTCACCGGCCTCAAGGATCCACAGGGCTTGGCGGTCGACACGTCGGGAGATGTGTACGTCGTCGACTGGGGTAACAAATGGGTCGTGATGTTGGCGGCGGGCGCGTCGACGCCGACCCCGCTGCCGTTCACCGGCCTCAAGAATCCCCAGGGGCTGGCGGTCGATCCGGCGGGCAACGTCTACATCACCGATCTGGGCCCCGATCCGGTGGTGAAACTCTCCGTCGGCTGATACTTCCGTTGCCGTACCAGGCGGTTGTCGTCTCGGCGAATCGGCGCGGTGGCGACGACGCGAAATCGGCCGGGCGCCGGCGAAGCGCCCGGCCGATTCCGCCTGTCGGTTCCTACGCGCCGGTGAACTTCGCTCCGGCAATGGACTTCGACGGCTCACCGTCGACGCCGACCGGGATGTCGCCCTCGAGGGTGGTGCGGTACAACACGCGGGTGACGTCGAGATGGTCCAGATCGCTCGGCGCGAGATGCGCGGTGGCGCGGTTGTCCCAGAACGCGAGACTGCCCTTCGTCCAGCGGAACCGGACCGTGTAGGCCGGGTTGGTCACCTCGTCGAACAGCAACCGCAGCACCGCGTCGCTCTGGGGCGGGGTGAGCCCGACGATCCGGGTGGTGAACCCGGGGTTCACGAACAGCGCCCGCTCGCCGGTCACCGGGTGCACCCGGACCACCGGATGCTCGGTGACCAGCGGCGCGGTCGCGACCTTCTTCGCGTAGTCGCTGTCGGAGTCCCAGATCGGACGGTTGCCGCCGAAGCGGTGTTCGGCGCGCAGCCCTTCGGCGAATCGTTTGAGCGACTCGGGCAGGTTCTCGTAGGCGGCGACGAGGTTCGTCCAGCCGGTGTCGCCGCCGCGCTCCGGGGCGATCTCGGCGCGCAGGATCGAGGCCGCGGGTGGGTTGATCAGCGCGGAGACATCGGTGTGCCACTGGTTGGTGTAGCTGTGCTTGCGCACCCCGAAGCGCTTCTCGTAGAGCCGGCTGTCGACCGCGAGGATCTCCGGGTATTCCGTGGGCGCGTCGTCGTCATAGGGGTGCGACGGCGTGACCGCGCCGAAGCGGCGGGAGAAGGCGATTTGCTGGGCGTGATCGATGTGCTGGTCGCGGAAGAACAGCACCTTGTAGGTGTGCAGCGCGTCGGTGATGGCCGCGACCTGCTGGTCGGTCAGCGGCTCACGGAGATCGACGCCGGAGATCTCGGCGCCGATGTGGCCGGCGACGGGGGCGACGTGCAGCGCGTCGGCGGTAGCGGTCGAGACGGGGGTTTCGTGGACAGCGGTCATCGGAAGAACTCATTTCGAACTAGAGGATCGGGCCGGCGCCAACCGGAAATGCGGGGATGCGGTACTGCGACAAGCGCTGCCGCACACCCGCATGAAGTCGACGGCACGCCGTTTGGTCAACGCCTGATCAACCGTGCGCGGGGCAGCCATGGTTCAGGAGTTCGCCGGGGCGCGCCACCGCGACAGGCGGCGTTCGAGGGTGACCAGCAGGCCGTTGAAGGCGAGACCGAGCAGCGAGATGGCGAGGATGCCCGCGTACATGTTGGGGATCGCGAAGTTCTGCTGCGCGGCGGTGATCAGATAGCCGAGGCCGGCCCTGGCCCCGAACATCTCGGCGGCCAGCAGGACCAGGATCGAACTTGCGGCGGCCATCCGCAGACCGGTGAAGACGGACGGCAGCGCCGCGGGCAGGATCACCTTCTGGAACAGGCGCAACGGCGAGAAGCCGAGGGACGCGGCCGATTTGACCAGCAGGGGATCGACGGTGCGCACGCCGGTGATGGTGTTGAGCAGGATCGGGAAGAAGCTCGCGTAGACGACGATGGCGACCTTCGAGGTCTCGCCGATGCCCAGGATGAGCAAGAAGACCGGCAGCAACGCCAGAGCCGCGGTGTTGCGGAACAGCTCGAGGATCGGGTTCAGGAAGTCCGCCACCGGCTGGTACCAGGCGATCGCGATGCCCACCGGAATTCCGGCGACCAACGCCAGCGAATACCCGGCCAGCGAACGGTTCAGGCTCGCGGACAGGTGCGTCCACATCTCCCCGCTCGCCACCAAGTCGGCGAACGCCTGGGCGACCACCGAGAACGGCGGCAGGAACACCTCGTCCACCAGCCCGAGCGTGGGGGCGAGCTGCCACAGCAGCAGGAACAGGGCGATCACGACCGTCGGCTTGAACACCCGCCAGGCGAACCGGCTCACCACCCGCAGGATTCGCGGCACGGCGGAGGGCGCCGCCTCGGCCCGCCGCAACGGGGCCGGTCGGGTGGGCGCGGCCGCGGTTTCCCGCACCGGCCGCTCGCTGAGCTGTATGGCGCTAGACATGGGCGGTCCTCTCGGTGGTGGATTCGGCATCGGCCGCGTGGTCGGACAACGACTCCAGCTCCAGGCTCGCGGCCCGCTGGACCTCGCTGTGCAGCAGCGTCCAGATCTCGTGGCGGTAGTCCCGGAACCGCTGGGAGGAGCGGACGTCGTCGTCGGTGTCCCGGTCGATCTCGACGTCGACGATGGCCTTGATCCGGCCGGGCCGGGAGGTCAGCACGGCCACCCGCTGGCCGAGGTACACCGCCTCGTCGATGCCGTGGGTGATGAACAACACCGTCTTGCCGGTGGCCCGCCAGATGCGCAACAGTTCGTCCTGCAGGGACTCCCTGGTCTGCGCGTCGAGCGCGGCGAACGGCTCGTCCATCAGCAGCACCTCGGGATCGAACGCGAGGCTGCGCGCGATGGCGACGCGTTGCTTCATGCCGCCGGACAGCTCGTGCGGATAGCGGTCGCCGAAACCGCAGAGCCCGACCAGTTCCAGGTAGTGCTCGGCGAGTTCCCGGCGCGCCTTGCGGCGCAAACCCTTGGCCTCCAAGCCGAATTCGATGTTGGACCGGGCCGTCCGCCAAGGCAACAGCGCGTACTGCTGGAAGACGATGCCGCGATCCAGACCGGGGCCGGTGATCGGCTTGCCGTCCAGCAGGATCTCACCCGAGGTGGGCTTGCTCAGCCCGCCGAGCAAGTCCAGCAGCGTGGATTTCCCCGACCCGCTGGGGCCGACCAGCACCAGGAACTCGCCCTCGCGCAGCTCCAGCGAGATGTCCTCCAGCGCAGTGAATCGCTCGTGTGACCCGCGCACCGAGAACTGCTTGCGCACTCCGGTCAGCGCTAGTTTGGTCGCCGTGGTCATTTCGCGGCCACCACCTCTCCGGTCGGTCCCGCCTCCGGCTTGTATCTGCCGTTGGCATAGGGGTTGAACTTGTTGGTGAACAGATCCGCGGCCTTCAATTTGCCGTTCGGCAGTTCGCCGTTGCGCACCAGCCAGTCGATCCAGATCTGCAATTCCTTTTCCGCGACCACGCCGCCGGGCACCGGGATCCCGGAGCTCAGCCAGTACGGCACCAAACCGGTGTTCTCATTGCGGCCACGCTTGCCGATGATCTGCGTGAATCGCTCGCGCACCTGCTCGCGGGGCGTCACCTGAAGCCAGCGGATCGCGCGCGCGGTGCCCTGCACGAAGTCCTCGACGGCTTCGGGATTCTTGGCGATGTAGTCGTTGCGGAAGACGTAGGTGCCGTAGTCGAACGTGCCGAAGATGGCCTTGTCGGTGTAGAGCGGGTGGATGCCGCCGCGCCGGAGCGCGGTGTCCCGGAAGACGCTGCCCAGCGCGCCGACGTCGACCTGCCCCTTGCGCAGCGCGTCCTCGGTGTTGGCCGGCGGCACGACGACCAGTTGCACCTGCTTGATCTCGTCGTCGGTCAGGCCTTGCTGATGCAGCCACTCCCTGGTGATGAATTCGTGGTGCGCGCCGAGGGTGTTGACCGCGACCTTCTTGCCGATGAGATCGCGCGCCGAGGTGATGCCGGAGTCGTCACGGACGTAGTAGCCGGTGAACGACTCCTCGTCCGCGCCATAGGAACTGAGCACCGAGGTGACTTTCGCCCCGCCCGCGATCAGTTTGACCACCGCGCCGTTGAACGCGCTGCCGAACTCGACCTGGTTGGTCGCCGCCGCCTGGATATTGGCGGGGCCGCTGGTGGTGTCGCCTTCCCAGTGCAGGCTGATCTTCGTGAAATAGCCCAGGTCGTCGGCCAATTCGACAGGATTCACCTGCCCGGTGGCGCCTTGATAGCGCAGCACGGTCTTGCCGTCGGCGGTCTTGGCGGGCGCGGACTCGCCGCAGCCGGTGAGCACGGACAGGCCGGTGAGCACCGCGACGGCGGCGGAGAGAGCGCGGGCGACGCGCCGGGAGGATGGAGGGAAAGGCATGGTTGTTCTTTCGAAGACGAGAAGACGCCGTGCATTTCGATGCCCGGCATCCGGCGATACCACAGCGGGAGCGATGCGGCGGTGGACGACCGCGCGGAGTGTGGTCGCCAGACCACGGCCGCGCTGCTTCAGCGGCAACAGATCCCGTGGGGAACGCGCATGAAGTCGACCGCGCGACGGCGGATCAATGCTGTTGCAGTCGACACTTCGAAACTTTCGTGAGCTGTGCTGGTGCGGCCGGCGCCGGTGACCTTCAGCGCCTGCCTGGCAAACACTGTCCCGGTTCCCAGACCTGGGAGCAACAGTTCGACGCCGACTGCGTATAAACCTGTATTCCGGCGGTTTATGACCATCCGGCCTGGCAGTGCGATAAATCGGCTCGATGACGGTCACACGGCATGATCGTTCGCACAGTCGCGCGTCCCCGCGACGACATCGTGCGGCGCTCCTCGCCGATCCAGGTCGGGCCTGGTTATCGCACTGTGGTGCTAGCGGCCGGATTCGATTCGCCTGCCGTCCCGGTCCTCGCCGCGCAGGGGAGGATGCCGACATTCCGGAACACCGGCGCGAGTTTTCCGGTGCTGAGAAGCGGCTTCGGTCACAGCGAGCCCTCGTGAGGTGATCATTCTCTCCGGAGCGATGTAAGCTGCACGAGGACGTTTTCGTGTCCGTGCGATGTTGAGCCGAATGGTGCGGATTCCCGAGATCCGCGGCGACGACGAGAGGGAGGTGGGGTAGCGATGCGCAGCGAACCTCCCAGTCGAAGGCCGCGCGGCGCCGCCCCTTCGCATTCCTGAGTCAGGTCGCGACGGCAGGGGGCGGCGCCCGCGGTGTGAATTCTCGAGCTCTCCGTTCACTCACGCATGTGCTGAGGTCCTCCCATGTCGCAGACCGACATCATCGAAGTACGTCCGACGCTGTCCGAATCCCTGCAGGACATCGTCGAAACCCGTCGCGTGGACGCCGCGCTGGACTGGCTCGGCAACCACCCGCCGCACGTCATCGCCGACCAGCTCGCCCGCATGGACGCGGTGCGGGCCGGGATGGCGTTCCGCCTGCTCGACAAAGATCTGGCGCTGGCCGTCTTCGAGGAACTCGAGCCGGTGGACCAGCAGCAGATCCTGCAAGGGCTGCGCGATCAGAGCTTCCGCGACCTGGTCGAGGGCATGGCGCCCGACGACCGCGCCCGCATGCTGCGCGAAGCCCCCGCGAAGGTCGCCAAGAAGGCGCTGGCGGGCCTGAGTCCGCGTGAGCGGCGGATGACCGCGAGCCTGCTCGGTTATCCGGAGGGCTCCGCCGGTCAGTTCATGACGCCGGAGGTGGTGGCGCTGCCCCGCGACCTGACTGTGGCCGAAGCGCTCGGCATGGTGCGGGCCAAGGGCGGCAACGCCGAGACGGTGTACACGCTGCCGGTGGTGGACGCGGGCAGGCGGCTGACCGGCATCGTCGAACTGCGCGAACTGGTGCTCAGCAAGCCCGAGACGATGGTGTCGGAGCTGGTCGTCACCGAGCCCGCCTTCGCGCGTGCCACCGATTCCGCCGAGAAGGCCGCCCGCTTGATGCGCGAGACCAACGACATCAACCTGCCGGTGGTGGACAGCGAGGACCGGCTGGTCGGACTGCTCACCATCGACGACGCGGTCGAGGTGATCGAGGCGGCCGACAGCGAGGACGTCGCGCTCCAGGCGGGATCGGCGCCCTGGGAGGGCCACTACATGGCCGCCGGGGTGTTCCAGCTGGCCCGCTATCGGGCGCTGTGGCTGCTGCTGTTGCTGTTCGCGGCGACGCTGACGGTGAGCGTGACCGACTTCTTCGAAGGCACCCTGCAGCAGGCCGCGCACCTGGCGCTGTTCATCCCGCTGCTGATCGGCGCGGGCGGCAACGCGGGCGCGCAGGCCGCCACCGCCTGCGTGCGCGCGGTGGCGGTCGGCGAGGTGCGGGCTTCGGACCTGTTGCGGGTGATCTGGCGGGAATGCCGGGTGGGGCTGGTGCTGGGCTCGCTGCTGGCGTCCGTGGGCCTGGCGATCGGCGCCCTGTTCGTCGGCCCGCGCATCGCCCTGGTCGTGGGCATCACCCTGGTGCTGATCTGCGGCTGGGCCGCCACCATCGGGGGCACCATGCCCCTGCTGGCCAAGAAACTGCGCATCGACCCCGCCGTCGTCTCCGCCCCGATGGTCACCACCCTGGTCGACGCCACCGGGCTGATCATCTATTTCACGACGGCGAAGCTGGTCCTCGGTATCTGAGGGCGTCCTCGATGCCCGCGGCCCGCCGATCGAGCGAAGTGCGGTCGCCGGCCGCTCACGGGAACAGCGTCAAAGCTTGGCGCACAACCTCTTCGAGGGCCGCGTCATCCTTTCCGGTGAGGGAGATGGCCGGTAGGCGCGGCCCGAGCGGATTGCGATTGCCGGTCTCGAGCGGCTGACCCACCGCGACGTTGTAGAACCGCAGTTCGTCCTGGGCATCTCGGTAGACGGTGCGGTTACCGACGGTGAACGCCGGAGCGCCCGAGGTGACCAGCGACTCCGCGCTGTATTCGTACGCGAGACGGATCTCGTCGCCGCGATGGACGAACGTGCAGCTGGAGACTCCTTGCTGCGCAGGCTCGGCCCCGACGCCGAGCTTCGGCAGGACCGCGCAGGGGTCGGCGCCGGTCAGCACCGTGGTGATCGTTTCCGCCGCGCTGCCCTGCCGCGGTTCCTTCTTCCATTCGGAGACCGCCGTGCTGATCAGTGACTCGGCGATCGGACATGGCTCGACCCCCAGCGGGGTGTTCACCGACAGGCCGATCGCGGCGGACGAAGGAAACCGTGCCATGGCCGAGCACGAGCGCTGGACGAGTTGCCCGGCTTGCTCGGCGCTCAGCGTGTCCTTGTCCGCCAGCACGTGGACGCTCACGTCGCCGAGCCGTTCGGTCGTACCCCGCTGGTTCTGCACTTCCGGCGCAGGTCCGGCCATGGTCCAGCGGACGGTCTTCCCCTTGTAGCGTTCCGAGCTGTCGAGTTCGGCCTTGCACGAGTTCAGCCCGTCGGTGCCGACGCTGAGCACCTGACCGACCTCGGTCAATTCGGCTCGCGGCAGCAGCGCGCAAGTGTCCATCGCACGCATCCGGCGCAGCACTTCCAGACGCTGGTCGTCGGTCTGCGGCACGGTGGACCAGAACGATCCGTCACCGGTCTGCGAAACCGCCGCCGGACTGTCGTCCTGACATGCGGCAGCGGTCAACAGCACCGCCGCGATCAGAGCCAGCCGTCGGTACATCGAAATCCCCCTCGTCGGATTTGAATGCTCTACAGCACAGAGTCTTTCACGCCGGGTCGGCGAACCAAGACAAGGCTGGGGCCCGGCATGACCGCCGGGCCCAGCGCGCTTCACCCCAACCGACGGCTCAGAACTCCCAGTCTTCGTCCTCGGTGTTCACGGCCTTGCCGATGACGTAACTCGAACCCGAACCGGAGAAGAAGTCGTGGTTCTCGTCGGCGTTGGGGGACAGCGCCGAGAGGATCGCGGGGTTGACCTCCGTCTCGTCCTTCGGGAACAGGCCCTCGTAGCCGAGGTTCATCAACGCCTTGTTGGCGTTGTAGCGCAGGAATTTCTTCACGTCCTCGGTGAGGCCGACTTCGTCGTAGAGATCCTGGGTGTAGTCGACCTCGTTGTCGTAGAGCTCGAACAGCAGCTCGAAGGTGTAGTTCTTGAGTTCGTCGCGCTCGGCCTGCGTGACCAGCTCCAAGCCCTTCTGGTACTTGTAGCCGATGTAGTAGCCGTGGACCGCCTCGTCGCGGATGATCAGCCGGATCATGTCGGCGGTGTTGGTGAGCTTGGCCCGCGACGACCAGTGCATCGGCAGGTAGAAGCCGGAGTAGAACAGGAAGCTCTCCAGCAGTGTGGAGGCGACCTTGCGCTTGAGCGGGTCGTCGCCCCTGTAGTACTCCAGCACGATCTCGGCCTTGCGCTGGAGGTTGCGGTTCTCCTCCGACCAGCGGAACGCCTCATCGATCTCCCGGGTGGAGCACAGCGTCGAGAAGATCGAGCTGTAGCTCTTGGCGTGCACCGACTCCATGAACGCGATGTTGGTCAGCACGGCCTCTTCGTGCGGGGTGAGCGCGTCCGGGATGAGGCTCACCGCGCCGACCGTGCCCTGGATGGTGTCCAGCAGGGTCAGGCCGGTGAAGACCCGCATGGTCAGCTGCTTCTCGTCGGCGGTCAGGGTGTTCCACGACGGGATGTCGTTGGAGACCGGTACCTTCTCCGGCAGCCAGAAGTTGCCGGTCAGCCGGTCCCAGACCTCGGCGTCCTTTTCGTCGGGCACCCGATTCCAGTTGATGGCCGACACCCGATCGATCAGTTTCATCCTGCCTCCACGCCTTTCCCGAGCACGCTGCCGTCACGGAATGTCTACCCTGGGGACACTACTCCTAGTGGCTGACATGTCCGGTTAGCACAACACCTTGTGTCGCCGCGACGCGCGTCCACTGGGCGAAAGAACGCCGGGACGCGCCGCGCGCGGCCCCCTATTGTGCGGCACACGTCCTTGCGGGACTACATCGGCACCGGCGGCGGTGTTGCTCCCGGAATGTTTGCCAAGTGGTGGCCGATGGGCCGGGGCCGACGTGTCGGCAGTGCGGCACACAGGCGCGGACGCCCCCTGCCGCGCGGCCGCGAAAGCGTTGCCGGGCTCGCCGATCCGTCCTTTCCCGGCGCGCCGGATCGCCCGCAGTGCCGCATGTCACCGGCGGCCCGAGGACGATCCGGCGGACGTGTCGCGTCGTCGTGCGCCTGCCCCGCGCGCTCACCCGCACCGATCCGACCCGGGGAGCGGCTACGTGGGGCGGTACAGGTAACTGGCGGTCGATGACACCGCTGCGCGCGCCTCGCCCAGGCCGCGACGCGCACAGCCGGTCACCGTGGAGGCCTGCCACCGGGCGCGCCTCCGGGCGGCCGACCGCCGGGCTGCGGTCCGGAACCGTTGCCGGACTGCGTGTTCTGTGACTTCTCGGCGACGCCCACGGTCAGCGCGACGCGCAGGCCCGAAGACGGCGCGCCCGTCACGGTGGCCAGTTCCGCGTCCCAGCCGTCGCCGAAGACGTTGTCGGAGGCCAGCGTGACCTGCGCCAGATTGCCGACACTGCGCGCGTAGCCGGAGTCGTAGGCGAACACCGACTCGCAGGTGTCCTGCGGCAGCGCGATCTGCGAGGTGAGCCGGGCGTTCCGGCCCGCGACCGCGGTCTCCAGCGAGTCGTAGACCTCGAAATGGATGTGCGGCCACCGGCCCGAGTAGCAGGCGGGGAAGATGGACGTGAAGGTCACCTTGCCGTCGGCGTCGGCCACTTGCACGCCGCGCAGATAGTTCTGCTCGGTGACGCCGTCGCTGTAGAGCGAGTAATTGCCGTCCCGGTCGCAGTGCCATACGTACAGCGCCATGCCCTTCCCCGCCGCACCGCTCGCGGCCAGGTCGCGCAAGGTGAGCTCGAGCGTCATCGGGACGCCCTGTGCGACGCCGGAGTAGGAGCCGAACGAACGGGTGATGTCGCTGCGCACCACGCCGGACTCGACGAGGATATTGGGCCCGTTGGACCCGTCGCCCGGGTACGGTCCCGCGGTCTCCTGCGGGGCGGCGGTGGCGCCGCCGGATTGCGCGGACGTCGCGGAGGCGGTCGTCGTCGTGGCCGTCGTGTCGTTCGATCCCGACGCGCAGCCTGCCGCGACCGCCGCCGCGCCGGCGGTCGCGAGGGAGAACAGCGCGCGGCGCCGGGACATCAGCACCTCCATGTCGTGTGCCAGGCCGAGATCGTGCTCGTGCGCCCCTTCGTGTCGTGCGCCCACTGGCTGTGCCTTTCGTTCGTCGAGATCGTCCTCCGCGACGGTAGGCATGGGCGCTCGTGACCGGCTGGGTCCGCGCTGGGAGTTCGCTGTGACCGGGGCTCAGCGCCTGCTGGCCCGGCGATAGCCGATGGTCGCGGGCACCGCGAAGAGCACGATCGCGCCGAGCGACCAGACGACGGTGAGCGTGAGCGGTCGCGCGAGCGGTCCGCCGGAAGCGAGCGCGCGCATCGCGTCGACCCCCACCGACATGGGCTGGTTGTGGACCACCGGCTGGATCCACTTCGGGAAGGCCACCAGCGGGACGAAGCCGGTGCTGAAGAACATCATCAGCGATGTGAGGATGGTGATGCCCTCGACCAGCGTCGATTTCGCCGTGAACACCGCGACGGAGGTGACGATGGTGGCGAAGGCGAGGCCGAACAGGACCGGCAGGAACAGGAAGGCGATCGCCGCCGCGACGCCTTGGTGGAACCGGAAACCCAGTACCGAGCCCACCAGGACGACCGCGAGGGTGCAGACGAAGATGCGGCAGCCCTCGGCGAGCACCCGAGAAGCCAAACCGGAAGCGCGGTGCACGGGCAGCACCCAGAAGCGGGCGAGCAGACCCGCGTCGCGTTCGCGGCCGAGCAGCACGCCCCCCGCCACCGCCCCGGACAGCGCGCCCACCAGGGCGACCATGGGTACCGAGCCGTACAGCGCGCTCTCACCCGTGAACTTCTGGATCTGCCCGCCGATCACGGTGTTCAGCATGATCAGCAGCAGGCAGGGGATGATCAGCGTCTCCAGCAGCGTGACCGGATTACGCGCCCAGCGCAGCAGCAGGCGCTGGGTCTGGATCAGCGTGTGCGCGACCAGCGCCGACACCGACACTTCCGAGCCGGTCCATGATTCGTGCCCGCGATCCGCCAGCAGCGCCATCATGCCCTCCTCGAGCTCAGCCGGATCGACAGCGGAACGCAGACGACCAGGATGCCGAGCGCCCACGCCAGCGGCGGCCCCAGCAGCGACAGACTCAACTGGCCCGCGTTCGGTCCGCTGTCACCGGCGAACGCGCGCAACGCGATGGCCCACTGGGACACCGGCTGATTGCGCACGAACGGCTGGACCCAGGCCGGGAACTGGCCGGCGGGCGCGATCCCGGTGGACAGCATGCCGAAGATCAACGGCGGCAGCACCAGCGCCTGCGCGGTCGCCTCGGGATTGCGCGACACGGTGCCGATGACGTCCCCGCCCCAGATCAGCGCGAGCCCGATGAGCAGCGAGAACAACACGAAGCCGATCGTCTCCGCAGTCCCGAGATAGAAGCGGAATCCGATGACGTGGCCGCAGATCAACGCGGTGATCAACCCGATGGCCAAGCGGAAGACGCTGCCGGACAGGCGCGCCGTCACCGGTACCAGCGGGCCGATCGGCATCGAGCCGAAGCGCCGGTTGAGCCCGGCGACGGAGTCGGTGGCGGCGCGGAAGGCCGCCGAGACAGCGGTGAACGCGGCGGCCTGCAGCACGACCAGCGGCATCATGTACTGCGCGTAACTGCTGAATCCGGTGCCGATGACGGTCATGATCGTCTTCAGCGGAATGTAGAAACTGGCGGTGAACGTGGCGGGCGCCAGCACCGAGGTGAGCACCTCGCCGCTCTGCACCGACGGCACGATCAACCGGGTGGTCAGCACCCACCACTGTTGTGGCCGCAGCGGCGCCGCCCGGGTCTGGCTCAGCCAGGTCGCCGCCGCCGTCACGAGACGACCTCCGGGCGCGAGAAGTCCTCCGTGGTCGCCAGATGCCCGGTGAGCTGGAGGAATACGTCGTCGAGCGAGGGGCGGCGCAGCGCGACGTCCACGAGGTCGACGCCCGCGCTGTCCAGCCGGCGCAGCGCCTCCAGCAGTGTCTTCGAACCGTCCGGGGCGGGTATGGCGATCCGGTCGGAATCCGGGCCGAGCGCGTCCCGATTCTCCCGGGGCAGCAGCGAACCCAGGGCGGCGGCGATGGCGGGCAGGTCCTTCAGGTTCAGCGGCACCACCTCGCAGTAGCTGCCGCCGGTGCGCGCCTTCAGTTCGTCGGCGGTGCCCTCGGCGATCACCTTGCCGTGATCGATGACGATGATCCGGTCGCTGAGCGCGTCGGCCTCCTCCAGGTACTGGGTGGTGAGCAGGGTGGTGATGCCGGCCTTCTTGAAGCCGGAGACCAGATCCCACACCCCTTGCCTGCTGCGCGGATCCAGCCCGGTGGTCGGCTCGTCCAGGAACACCACGTCGGGCCGGACGACCAGGCCGCAGGCGATGTCGATCCGCCTGCGCATGCCGCCGGAGTAGGTGCCGACCTTGCGGGCCGCCGCGCGCTCCAGATCGAACTCGGCCAGCAGTTCGTCCGCGCGGGCGCGGGCGGCGCGCTTGCGCAAGCCCATCAGCCTGCCGAACATCACCAGGTTCTCGTAGCCGCTGAGCATGTCGTCCAGCGCGGCGTACTGCCCGGTCAGCATGATGCTGCGGCGCACCGCCGCGGGCTCGGCCACCACGTCGTGCCCGGCGACGGTGGCGCGGCCGCGGTCCGGCCGGATCAGCGTCGACAGGACGTTCACCGTCGTGGTCTTGCCCGCGCCGTTCGGTCCGAGGATGCCGAGCACCTCGCCCGGCTCCGCCGCGAAATCCACTCCGCGCAACGCTTTCACCGTGCCGAAGGATTTCTCGATCCCTTCGACGACGACCCCTAGGTCGGAATTCATCCTCGGCCTCCCAGATGTGCATCGAGCACGCGCGCGATGACCGGCAGCACGTGCGGCGCTGTCAGTTCGTCGTGGGTTGCCTCGATGTCGTGATTGATGATCTCGCCGGTCACATACGGCCCCCAGCCATCGGGACCGAAGATGTCGGAAGTGTCGATGACCGCGCTGAAGTACACGATGTCGCCGTCGAACACCGGACGGCGGTAACCGGTCCTGGTTCGCGCGGCGGCGTTGTACGAGCCGGCCATCCGCTCCAGCGTGGCCGCGTCGATCAGCGAGACCCCGCCGAGCCGTTCCCGGATCAGATCCGCCGCCTGCTCCGCGGTCGCGTCCGCGGGAACGTCGTGGATGCCGAACACCGCGCCGAATGCGTTCACGAACGAGCCCGCGGTGAGCCGTTCGATGCTGTCGCCGTCGATGTCGGCGGTGTCGGCGTCCAGCAGCGCGACCACGCCCACCTCCGCGCCCTCGGCCTTCAGCCGCGCGGCCGCCGCGTGGGCGATCAGGCCGCCGAACGACCAGCCGAGCAGGTGGTAGGGCCCCTCGGGTTGCAGGGTCCGGATCTCGCGCACGTAGCGCTCGGCGAACTCCTCGATCGAGCGGGCGGGCGGTTCATGGCCGCCGAGGTCGGGCGCTTGCAGCCCGTAGATCGGGCGGCCGGGCGCGAGCGCGTCGGCGAGTCCCAGGTAGGTCCACGACATTCCGGACGACGGGTGGATGCAGAACAGCGCCGGTTCGTCGCCGCCGAGGCGGATCGGCAGCACCACGTCCAATCCGAGCCCGCCCGCCGCCGGAACGGGCGGCGCCGCCGTGGCCGCCGCTTCTTCCTCGGCGGCGGTGCGGGCGGCCGGGGTCTCGGCGAAACGAGCCGCCGCGTGCAGCGTCTGGATCCACAGCTCGGCCAGCTCGGTGACCTCGTCCTCGTCGAGCAGAGTGGACGGGAAGCCGAAGCTCGCCCGCAGCCGGTCACCGATCACGACGGCGTTCACGTCGATCGCCGATTGGAGCGGCACGCCCGGGTCTTCGGCGACGTGCACGTCGCCCAGTTCGTCGGTCGGCAGCCAGCCCAGGCCCTCCAGCCCGGCCGGGATGTCGCCGGTGGAGTAGCGGCCCAGGTAGTTGAAGCCGACTCGGCCCGGCAGACGTTCCGGCAACTGCCGCGCGGTCTCGGCGTTGAGATAGCGCAACAACCCGAAACCGATGCCCTTGTCCGGCACCGCGAGCAGTTGGTGTTTGACGGCGCGGATCGCCTTACCCAGCGCGGGCCCACCGGCCAGCGCGTCGTCGACGTCGATTCCGGCCAGGTCCAAGCGCACCGGGTAGAGGCTGGTGAACCAGCCGATGGTGCGGGAGAGATCGGCGCCGGGCACCACTTCCTCCTGGCGGCCGTGACCTTCCAGCCGCACCAGCGCCGACGGGTCGCTGCCGCGCCAGCGCACCAGCGCCAGCGCCAAGGTGGCCAGCAGCGCGTCGTTGACGCTGCCGTGGAACAAGCCGGGCAGGGTGGTCAGCAGCGCGGTGGTGACCTCCGCGGACACGTCCCGCTCGACCATGCGCAGCGTGCCGGTCCGGTCGACGGCGGGATCGAGTTCCCGGCCGCCGATCACCGGATCGGGGGCGGCGAGCACGTCGTGCCAGTACGCCAGTTCGGCGACACGTTGTTCCGAGCGCGCCTCGTCGGCCAGCGCGTAGGCCCACCGCCGCATCGAGGTCCCGGTCTCCGCGAGCACGGGTGTGCTGCCCGCCGACACCTGCGCCCACGCGGCCACCAGGTCCGGCACCAGGATGCGCCAGGACACCCCGTCGATCACCAAATGGTGCGCCAGCACGATCAGCCGGCCCGGGCGGGTGCGCGCGCCCGCGTCGCCCACCGGCTCCAGCCAGATGAATTGCAGCACCGTGCCCGCGGCCGGATCGAGCCGGTCGGCCGCGGCGTCCAGTTCGGTCATGGCGAACTCGTGCAGGTCGATCGGGTCGACGGCGGTGCATTCGACGCGGTGCACCAGCGCGTCCACGTCCACGGAGCCGGCCGGGCCGACCAGCAAATGGGGGCCGTCGCCGTCGGTCACCAGCCGGGCGCGCAGCATGTCGTGCCGGTCCACCGCGGCCGAGAGCACCGCGACGATCTGCGCGCGCTCGATGCCGACCGGCAGCTCCAGCACCGCGGTCTGGGCGAAGCGATCGTAGTTCCCGCCGCGGTGGAGCATGTAGTGCACGATCGGCGTCAGCGGCAGCGCACCGACACCGCCGCCGGGCAACTCGTCCAACGTCGCCACGGTGCCCGCGGCGTCGGCGGCCGCGGCCAGCGCCGCCACCGTGCGGTGCTCGAACACTTGCAGCGGGGTGCAGGTGATGCCCTGTTGCTTGGCGCGCGAGACCAGCTGGATCGCCAGGATGCTGTCGCCGCCGAGCGCGAAGAAGGAATCGTCGGCGCCCACCCGCGGCACTCCCAGCAACTCGCCGAAGATGGTGGCGAGCTGCTGTTCGGTCGGCGTGACCGGCGCGCGGTATTCGGTGCGGTCGGCGACGAACTCCGGTGCGGGCAGCGCCTTGCGGTCGAGCTTGCCGACCGCGTTGAGCGGGATCTCGTCCAGCACGACGAACGCCGCGGGCACCATGTAGCCGGGCAGGATGTCGGCGGCGAAGGCGCGCACCTTCGCCACGTCGAGCTCGGACCCGGGCGTGCGCACCAGGTAGGCGGCCAGCGCGGTCGCCCCGGTGGGGCCGGGCACGCCGAGGGTCACCGCGAAGTCCACGCCGTCGGCGCGGCCGAGCACCGCGTCGATCTCGCCCAGCTCGATCCGCTGTCCGCGCACTTTGACCTGGAAGTCGGTGCGGCCCAGATACTCCAGTTCCGGCCCCGCCTCGCCGCGGATCCAGCGCACCAGATCGCCGGTGCGGTACATCCGCTCACCCGGCGCGCCGAACGGGCCCGCTACGAACCGGGCGGCGGTGAGGGTCGCTCGCGCGTGGTAACCGCGCGCCAGCGCCGGTCCGGCGAGATACAGCTCGCCCGCCACGCCGAACGGGACCGGGCGCAGCCGGTCGTCCAGGACCAGTACTTGCGCGCCCTGCACCGGTGTGCCGATGGACACCGGGACGCCCACCTCCAGCGGCGCCGAGCCCGTCGCCCAGATGGTCGATTCGGTCGGACCGTACAGGTTGACCAAAGTGCGCCCGGTGGCCCAGCGCTCGACCAGTTCGGCGCCGACCGCCTCGCCTGCCACCGCGAGCACCCGGACGCTGGTCACTTCGGCGGGATCGAGGGTGGCCAGCGCGGACGGCGTGATAACCATGTGGGTGACCTGCTCGGTGTCGATCAGCTCGGCCAGCGCGCTGCCGCCGAACACCTCCGGCGGCGCCACCACCGACGCGCCACCGGAACCGAACGCCATGATCGCCTCGAACACCGACGCGTCGAAACTCGGCGACGCCACCTGCAGCACCCGGGAGTGCTCGTCCAAGCCGAGCGAATCCTGTTGCGCCGCGACGAGATCGGCGAGGCCGCGATGGGAGACCGAGACGCCCTTCGGTGTGCCGGTGGAGCCGGAGGTGTAGATCATCCATGCCGCGTTGTCCGGCCGGACGGGTCCGGGCAGTTCGCGCTCGTCCACGGGGCGGCTGCTCGCGGCGCTCCACCGCTCGACCAGGGCGAGGTCGTCGAGCACCAGCCAGTTCGTGCTGTCGGGGAGCATGGGCCGCAACGCCGCGAGGGTCAAGCCGAGGGTCGCTCCGGAGTCGGTGAGCATGTGGTCGATGCGCTCGACCGGGTGCTTCGGATCCACCGGCAGGAACGCCGCGCCCGCCTTCGCCGCGGCCCACATCCCGGTGAGCAGTTCCGCCGAGCGCGGCAGGCCCAGGGCGACAACGGTTTCCGGTCCGCCGCCGGACTCGAGCAGGACCCGGGCGAGGCGATTGGCGTGCGCATCGATCTCGGCGTAGGTGGTGATGTGCCCGCCGACCACGAGGGCGACGCGATCCGGGTACCGCCGCGCCGTCTCGGCCAGCAGGTCCGGCAGCGTGATGGTCGCGGCGGGCGCGGGACCGCGTACCGGCACCAGCGTCGCGCGCTCGGCGTCGTCGAGGATGTCGATGTCGGCGATGCGGATCTCGGGCCGGGTCAGCGCCGTCGTGAGTACGCGCTGCCAGCGGGTGGCGAACGCGGCCATCGTCGCCTCGTCGAACAGATCCGTGGCATAGGTCAGCACCGCGTCGATGCCCGCCGGACCGCTGTCGGCGAAGCGCTCCCGCAGATCCAGGGTCAGGTCGAACTGGGAGGCGTCGCGCTCGAAGTCCTCCACCTCGAACCGCAGGCCGGGTAGTTCCAGCACCGGTTCGACGAAGTTCTGCAGCGACAGCGAGACCTGGAACAGCGGGTGGTGGGCGGTCGAACGAGCCGGATCCAGCACCTGGACCAGCCGCTCGAACGGCACGTCGGCGTGGGCGAACGCGTCCAGGTCGGCCGACCGAACGGTGTCCAGGAACGCCGCGAAGCCCGCGCCCGGATCGACCGGCGTGCGCAGCGCCAGGGTGTTGACGAACATGCCGACGAGTTGGTCGAGCGCTTCCTCGCCGCGTCCGGCGACCGGCGTGCCGATCAGCACGTCGTCGGTGGTGGCCAGGCGTGCGAGCAGCACCGCGAGCGCGGCGTGCACGACCATGAACGGGCTGACGCCGTGCGCGGCGGCGAATTCCACCAGCGCTCGGTGCGTCTCGGCGTCGACCGTGAAACCGAAGTCGGCGCTGTGCATGGTCTGCACCGCCGGGCGCGGCCGGTCGGCGGGCAGTTCCAGCACCTCGGGTGCGCCCGCCAGGGTCTCGCGCCAGAACCCGATCTGGCGCGCGGCCAGCGATTCCGGGTCCGCCTCGTCGCCCAGCACCTCGCGATGCCAGAGCGCGAAGTCGGCGTACTGCACCGGCAGCGGGACGCGGGTGGCGTGCCCGCCGGAGGCCCGCTCGGAGTAGGCCGCGACCAGGTCGGCGGCCAGCGGCGCCATCGACGCGCCGTCCGCGCTGATGTGGTGCACCACCAGCACGACGACGTGCACCGGCGGCGTGGCGGCCGCGATCGCCTCCGGTCCCGCGGCGTAGCTCGACGCCACCGGCGCCGACCCGGCGACGGGCGCGGACGAGACCGGCGCGGCGCCGGTGGACGGAGCCGACGCCACCGGCGCGGCGGTCGGTGCGGGCTCGGCTCCGCCGTGCAGGCGCAACAGGCCCACCCGCAGCGGCGGCTGGGCGGCGAGGTCGAATCCGGTTCCCGCCAGCTCGGTGATCCGCTCGCGCAGCGGGGCGCCGTCCTCGGTGTCGATCACCGGCATCGCGGGCACGGCCACGTCCGCGTCCACCACCACCTGACGCGGACCCTCCGCGTCGGTGGGATAGAGCGTGCGCAGGCTCTCGTGCCGGTCGACCACGTCGACGAGCGCCGCGCGCAGCGCCTCGACGTCCAGATCTCCGGTGAGCCGCAGCGCGACCGCGATGTTGTAGGCGGGCGAAGCCGGATCCATCCGGTTGAGCACCCACATGCGCTGCTGCGCGGGCGACAGCGGCACGCGATCCGGCCGGATCCGCGGCGCGAGGGCGAACCGGCCGGGCTCCGCGCCGGTGGCGGGCACCACCCGGGCGGACAACTGGGCCACGGTCGGCGCGTCGAACAGATCGCGCAGCGCGATCCGCGACCCCAGCGCCGCGTTCACCCGCGCCACCACCTTCGTCGCGCTCAGCGAATTGCCGCCGAGTTCGAAGAACGACTGGTCGACGCCGACGCGCTCGCGATCGAGCACCTCGCCGAACACGGCGGCCACCGCCTCCTCCACCGGCGTGCTCGGCGCGAGATAAGGCCGATGGTCCTCCGCGAAGTCCGGCACCGGAAGGGCTTTGCGATCCAGCTTGCCGACCGGCGTGAGCGGAATGGTGTCCAGCACGACGAGGTAGCCGGGCACCATGTAGCCGGGCAGCTCGGCGGCCACCTGCGCGCGCAGCCGCTCGACGTCCAGCCGCGCGCCCTCGGCGGGCAGCACGTAGGAGACCAGCACGGTGGTGCCGGCCGGGCCGGTGCGCCCGATGGTCACCGCGTACTCGACCTCGTCGTCGCGGGAGAGCACCGCGTCGATCTCGCCCAGCTCGATGCGCAGGCCGCGGATCTTGACCTGGAAGTCGCTGCGGCCCAGATACTCCAGCTCGTAGCCGTCGCCGTGGTCGACCCAGCGCACCATGTCGCCGGTGCGGTACATCCGCCCGCCGGGTGCGCCGAAGGGGTCGGCGACGAACCTGCTCGCGGTCATCTCGTACCGGTTGAAGTAGCCACGCGCGAGCGCGGGACCCGCCAGGTACAGCTCGCCGGGCACGCCCACCGGCACCGGACGCAGCCAGGCGTCCAGCACCACGGTGGCCGCGCCGCGGATCGGTCCGCCGATCGTGATCGGCTCGCCGGCGACGAGTTCGCCCGGCCCGGTGGCCCAGATGCTGAACTCGGTGGGGCCGTACAGATTCACCATCCGCCTGCCCGGCGCCCACCGCTCGATCAGCTCCGGCGTCGCCGCCTCGCCCGCGACCGCGAGCACACGCAGCTGGTCCAGTCCGGCGGGTTCCATGGTGGCCAGCGCCGACGGCGTGATCACGGCGTGGGTGACGCGCTGGGTGCGCAGCAGCGTTTCCAGTTCCGTCCCGCCGTAGACGTCCGGCGGCGACACCACCAGCCTGCCGCCCGCGCCGTGTGCGGTGAGCAACTCGAACACCGAGGCGTCGAAGCTCGGCGAAGCCACCTGGAGCGCGCTGGCGGTGTGGTCGAGTCCGAGCGTCTCTCGTTGCGCCGTAACAAGATTCGCGATGCCGCAGTGGCTGAGCAGCACGGCCTTCGGCTTGCCGGTGGAGCCGGAGGTGTAGATCAGGTACGCGGTCTGGTCCAGGTCGATCGGCCCGCCGCGCTCCTCGTCGGTGATCGGCGCCTCGGACACGGTCATCACCCGCCGGATGGTGTTGAGGTCGTCGAGCAGCAGCCAGTCGATCGTGCCGGGCAGCGTCTCGCCGGTCGCGGTGACCGTCACGCCGATCGGGGCCTTCGAATCGCTGAGCATGTGCTCGATGCGTTCCACCGGGTAGTTCGGGTCCAGCGGGGCGAACGCCGCGCCGGTCTTGGCCAGCGCCCACACCGCGACCACCGATTCCAGGGAGCGGGTGAGCGCCAGCACGACGAACACCTCGCGCCCGACGCCACGGCGCAGCAGCACCCGGGCATAGCGGTTGGACCAGGCGTCGAGTTCGCGGTAGGACATGGTGAGCGCGCCGGCGCTGATCGCGATCGCGTCCGGATCGATCCGCGCGCCCGCCGTGAGCAGTTCGGGCAGCGTGGCCTGCGGCACCGACTCCGGGCCCCGCACCGGCACGAGCGCGGCGCGCTCGGCGTCGTCGCAGTACTGCAGCTGGGACACCAGCGCGCGCGGGTTGTCCGCGAGCTGGGTCAGCAGCCGGACGAAGCGATTCAGCAGCGGCCGCGCCTCCTGCTCCGGAAGCTGATCGGCCATGTACTTCAGCGTGATCCGCAACGTGTCCCGGCCGTCGTCGCCGCGCAACGGGATCACCATGAGGTTCAGCGGATACGGCGTCGCGTCGGTGCCTTCCACGTCGAGCACCCGCATGCCCGCGATGTCCAGCGCCTGCGACAGCGCTTCGCGATCGATCGGGTAGGACTCGAACACGGTGAGCGTGTCGAACAATTCGGCCAGCCCGACCGCCTGGTGGATGGCGGCCAGCCCGACGTGCTGATGGTCCATCAGCCGAGCCTGCTCGGACTGCACGCGCGCGAGCAGGTCGGTCACCTTCTCCGCCGGATCCAGGCGCACCCGCACCGGCAGCGTGTTGATGAACAGGCCGACCATCTCCTCGACCCCGCCCAGTTCCGGCGGCCGTCCCGAGACGGTGCCGCCGAACACCACGTCGGTGCGGCCGGTGAGCATGGCCAGCAGCATCGCCCACGCGGCCTGCACCAAGGTGTTCACCGTCGCGCCCGCCTCCCGGCCCGCGGTCTCCAGCCGGGCCACGGTGTCGCGGGAAAGATCGGCGGAGATCATGCCGGTCTCGGTCGATTCGATGCCCGCGAGGGTGGGGACCGCGCGGGTCGGCGTGTCGATGCCGGCCAGCGACTCGGTCCACGCCGCGAGGGATTCGGCGTCGTCCCTGGTCGCCAGCCAGGTCAGGAACTCGCGGTAGGAGTGCGCGGGTGGCAGGGCGGCGGCGTCACCGTCGGTGACGTAGAGGGTGAGCAGCTCGCGCACCAGCAGCGGCGTCGACCAGCCGTCCAGCACCAGGTGGTGGTTGGTCAGCACGAAACGGTAGGTGTCGGAGGCGATTCGGATGAGCGTGCAGCGCAGCAGCGGGGGACGGGTGAGCTCGAACCGGGTGCGAGCATCCAGCGCGATCAACCGATCGGCCTCCCGATCGCGCTCCCGAACGTCGGCGATCCCGGTGAGATCGGCTTCCCGCCATTCGATCTCGGCGTCGGCCAGGACGAGCTGGCGCGGACCGTCCTCGGTCTCGACGAAGGCGACGCGCAAGTTCTCGTGCCGGGTGACCAGAGCCTGCGCGGCGCGGCGCAAGCGGGCCGCGTCGACGGTCCCGGCCAGGGTGAGCAGCGACTGCACCGTGTAGCCGTCGGCGGTGTCGGAGTCGTACAGCGCGTGGAAGAGCAGCCCGTACTGCAGCGGCGAGAGCGGCCACACGTCGGCGATGTTCGGGTAGTCGCGCTCCCAGGCGTCGATCTGCGCCTGGGTGACGGTGACCAGGTCGAAGTCCGACGGGGAGCGTCCGCCCGCGCGCGCGGAAGCGGCGTGCCCGGCCAGCGCGCCGAGCGCCTGCTCCCACAGCGCGGCGAGTTCGCCGAGATCGGTCTCGTCGAACAGCCGTCCGGCGTAGGCCCAGGTCACCTCGAGACCGGCGTCGGTGAGCACGGCGTTGATGTCCACCGCGGCGGCCAGCGGCGCGCGGTCGTCCTGGGTGGCGGCGAACCGGCGCGGCAGCCACGGCTCGGCCTCCCCGCCGGTGGACGCGCGGCCGAGGTAGTTGAAGCTGATCTGCGGGGTCGGCGCGCCCGCGAGCGCCGCCGCGGTATCCGGGACCAGGTAGCGCAGCATGCCGAACCCGATGCCCTTGTCCGGGAGGGCGCGCAGCTGTTCCTTGGTGGCTTTGATCGCGGCGCCCGCCGCGTCCCCGCCCGCGAACGCTTCGGCCACATCGATGCCGGTCAGGTCCACCGCGACGGGGTAGACGCTGGTGAACCAACCCACCGTGCGCGCGACATCCGCGCCCGGCAGGACGCTCTCCGCGCGGCCGTGGCCCTCCAGGGTGAACAGTGCCGAGGTTCGCCCGCGCCACCGGGCCACCGCCAGCGCGAGCCCGGCCAGCAGCACGTCGTCGGCGCCGCAGTGGAAACGATCCGGCGCGGTGGCGAGTACGGTGTGCGCGATGCCGACGGGCACGACGGTCGTCAGATGCGCCATGGAACCCACCACGTCGAGAGCCGGGTCCATCGGCGCGGAGCCGAGCGCGGGATCGGGCGTGGCCAGAACGCGTTGCCACAGCGGCAGCTCGCCGGTGCGGGTGGCCGCGTGCTCGCGCTGTCCGTGCGCCCAGCGCCGGAAGGACGTGCCGACCGGCGCGAGCTCGGCGCCCAGCGCGGCGGTGGCCAGATCCGGCAGCAGGATGCGCCAGGAAACGCCGTCGGTGACCAGGTGGTGCAGTACCAGCCACAGCAGCGGCGCCGCACCGGGGCGCTCGATCCATACGAAACGCGCCATCACGCCCGTCTCCGGGGCGAGCTGGTCGGCGGCGCGCTGCAGCGCACGCTCGCAGGTCGTCTCGAGGTCCGTGTCCGCGGTCACGGCTTCCAGCAGGGCGCCCGTGTTCACCGCGCCTGGCTCGGCGACCACCCAGCTCCAGCCGTCGCCGGTGTGGCGCAGCGTCGATCGCAGCAGGTCGTGCCGGTCGAACAGGGCCTGGAGCGCGGCGACCAGACTCGCGCGTTCGCTCTCGGCGGGCAGCTCGATCAGCACCGCTTGGGCGAACCGCCGCCAGGCGTCACCGGTCTCGAGCATCGCGTGCACGATCGGGGTGAGCTCCACCTCGCCGACTCCGCCGCCGGGCAGCTCGTGCACCACGCCGGTCGGCACGTCGGTGGCCACCGCGGCCAGCGCCGCGACGGTCTTGCGCTCGAAGACATCCCGTGCGCCGAACCCGAGTCCGGCCGCCTTCGCCCGCGACACCAGTTGGATGGAGACGATGCTGTCGCCGCCGAGCGCGAAGAAGCTCTCGTCCACGCCCACCGATTCCAGGCCGAGCACCTCCGCGAACAGCGCGGCGAGCGTCTCCTCGCGTGGTGTGGACGGCGGCCTGCTCGTGGTGGTGCGCCCGCCGAACTCCGGTGCGGGCAGCGCCTTGCGGTCCACCTTGCCCAGCGGCGTGAGCGGAAGACTGTCCAGCACCATGATCACCGTGGGCACCATGTAGGACGGAAGCGACTCGCCCGCAGCGGCTTTCAGCGCTTCCGGATGCGGCTGCGTTCCCGGCTTGGGCAGCACGTACGACACGAGAGCGGTCGCGCCGGCGCCGGTTTCGACCCCCAGGGTGAGCGCGAAGTCGACGTCGTGATGGCGTTGCAGGGCGGCGTCGATCTCGCCGAGTTCGATGCGGAAGCCGCGCACCTTCACCTGGAAGTCGCTGCGTCCCTGATATTCCAGTTCCACGCGCCCGTCGTGGCCGACCCAGCGCACGAGGTCGCCGGTGCGGTACATGCGCTCGCCGATCGCGTACGGATTCGCGACGAAACGGTCCGCGGTCAGCCCGTTGCGCCGGTGGTAGCCGCGCGCCACACCGGGCCCGGCGAGGTAGAGCTCACCCGTGGTGCCCGGCGGCAGCGGCCGCAGCCAAGGGTCGAGGACCACGGCCGACACGTCGCGGGCCAGACCGCCGATGGTGACGGGACCGCCGGGCATCAGCGGGGCGCTGAGGGTCACGGTGATGGTGGTCTCGGTGGGGCCGTAGCCGTTCAACAGCCTCCGCCCCGACCACTTCGCGACCAGTTCGGGCGGGCACGCGTCGCCGCCGACGATCACGGTGCGCAGCTCGGGCAGCGTCGCCGGGTCCAGCGATCCCACGACGGCCGGGGTCACGTTGAGGTGCGTGACGCGGTGCGCGCGCAGCACCTGGGCCAGTTCCTCGCCCGCGTACGCCGACGGCGGCACCACGGCCAGCGTCGCGCCCGCCGCGAGCGTCACCAGGATCTCCTCGACCGAGATGTCGAAACTCGGCGATACCGCGTGCGCGACGACGGCGTCCGCGTCGACGCCGAACCCGGCGCCGGAACTCGCCACCAGATTCGCCAGTCCGCGGTGCGAGACGAGCACGCCCTTGGGGAGGCCGGTGGAGCCGGAGGTGTAGATGATGTACGCGACCTGGTCCGGTCGCACCGCGGCGGTCCGATCGGCGTCGGTCAACGGTGCGGCGTCGCGCTCGGCGACCGCCCGCTCGGTGCCCTCGTCATCGAGGATCAGCCAGGACACCCGATCCGGCAACGACTTGCGCGCGGAGGCGATCGTGATCCCCGCGACCACCCCGCTGTCGCCGACCATGTGCTCGATCCGGTCGGCCGGATAGGTCGGGTCGATCGGCACGAACGCCGCGCCGGTCTTGGCGACCGCGAGCGTCGCCAGCACGGAGCGGACCGACCGCGGGATGGAGATCGCCACGGTGCGCTCGGGTCCGGCGCCCGCCCCGATCAGCACCCGGGCCAGCCGGTTGGTGTAGTCGTCCACCTGGCGGTAGGTCAGCGCGGTCTCGCCTTCCACGAGCGCCGTCGCCAGCGGATCGCGGGCCGCGCCCGCGGCGAGGATGGCGGGCAGCGTGCGCGCCGCGACGCCCGCGGGCCCGCGGGCGGGTGCGAAGTCGGCGCGCTCGTCGTCGGACAGCACCGGCACGCTCGCCAGCGGCGCGTCCGGCCCGGCGGCCAGGAAGCGGTGCAGGAACGACAGGAAGCGCCGGTGCTGGCCGGTCAGCTCGGCGTCGCTGTAGAGATTGCCGTTGGCCTGGAAGTCGATATGGGTGCTCTCGCCGCCGACGCCGGGATACAGGTTGACGAACAGGTCATCGATCAGCCCGGAGGTCAGGACGTGCAACCGCCCGGTGACCGGGCCGAGCTGGATCCTGGTGTCGACCATCATCAGGTTCACCGAGGGGCCGAACGACCCGGCCTCGTCCATCGGCCAGCCCAGATCGCGGAAGATGTCCTCCTGCCGGTAGCGCTGGCGCCGCAGCGCCCCGGTCAGCTCACCCTGGGCCGCCCGGATGACGTCGCCGACCGTCGTGGCCGGCGTCATCCGCAGCCGCAGCGGGACCACGTTGGCGATCATGCCGCCGGAACGGCGCAGCGTCGCGGTGGTGCGCGCGGACACCGGGAGGCTCAGCACGACTTCCGGTGCGTCGGTCATCGCGGACAGGTACGCGCCGAACGCGGCGACCACGGTCGGCGCGACACCGGAGGACACCTGCTCGGCCACCGCGTCCAGCAGGCGCGCGGTCTCGGCGGGCAGCGCGCCCGTGACCCGGCTCGGATGTCCGTCCACGCGCGCGGTGCGCCCGGCCAGGCTCACCGGGTCGGCCATGCCGTCCAGGTGCGCGATCCAGTGCTCCCGGTCCGCGCTGAACCGCTCCGAACTGCGGTAGGCCAGATCGGCCTCGACGATCTTGCGCAGGTCCTCCGCCTTCGCCGGCGGCGCCTCGCGGCCCTCCACGGCGGCGTTGTACAGCTCGCCGGTGCGCTGCACCATGGTCAGCGCCCCCATGCCGTCGAGCACGATGTGATGGATGCGCGAGTACCAGAACCAGCGGTCCGCGCCGACGCGCAGCATGGCGATGCGGACCAGCCGGTCGCGGGTCAACTCCAGCGGCGCCTCGTACTCCGCGCGCATCCACGCGTGCGCGGCCGCCTCCGGCTCGGGTTCGGCGCGGAAGTCGAGCGTTTCCAGGCTGTCGTCGAGGGTGGGGTCGACGAACTGGAACGGATGACCCTCCACCTCGATCAGGCGGAGGTAGCCGGTGCCGAACTCGCGCCCGGCCTGCCGCGCCGACCGCGCGAGCAGGTCGAGGTCGATCGGCCCGGTCAGTTCGACGTATTGGGCGATGGAGATCGGCGTTGCGCCCGCGACGTGCTGGGCGAACCAGATGCCGCGCTGCGCCGCCGACAGGGCGAAGGCTCCGTCGGGGAGAACTGTGTCCGGATTTTTCGCCGAAAGGGAAGGCTGTTGCATGACGTGTCCTACGTTCTGACCGCGGTCGGGCTATCCGGCAATGACCGCCCGTAGCCACCGCGGTAGCGGTAGTACCTGCCGCCGCACAGCACGCGGCAACTCAATTCTGAACCGGCGCGGCCGGCGCTGCGGGGGTATTGCGCACACTGCGCGACCCGAACATCACTGTTCGGGTCGCGGGGGACGGACATGCCCGGTCAGGCGGTCTTCGGAAGCAGATCCAGATCGGCCGCGCGCAGCGGCGCGGCGGAACTGGCCAGGTAGCGCTGCAAGGTGGAGCGCTCGTCCAGCACCAGCCAGGTGATCTCGTCCGCGCGCTCCGGCTGCTGATCCTTGGTGGTGACGCCCACCGGGGTGCCGAGCGCGTAGGAGCGGTCGTCGGTGACCGGGACGGTGATGGCGCCGATCTTGGTGGCGGCCCGCTCGGCCACCACGGACTCGATCGGCTGGTCGATCGCGACCGCGACGCGGGTGCCCGGTCCCGCGCCGATGGCCAGCAGCAGCCGGGCGAGGCGGTTGGACCAGCGATCGAGTTCGGCGTAGGTGAGGTCGCAATCGGCGGCGGACGCCACGACCGCTTGCGGATCGACCCCGGCGACGGACTGCGCTTGCGGCAGGACGTACAGGTTGTCGGCGAGCGAATCGGTCAGCGTGTGCATGTCGTGTCCTCGGGGTCGATTGAGAGGTTCTCGGCGTACCTCTGAATCTCGTCCTCGAGACGGCTTTTCGACAGCAACCCCAGCGCTGGTCCGCGCACTCCCAGGGTGGGGGAAACCTCACCCAAGGGGGTGGGCCGGTCAGTCGGTCACGTAGCCGTTGAGCGTGTTGCGCAGATCGGTGAGCAGGGCGCGGGCGGCGGTGAGGCCCTCGCCGTGCCAGACGCTGTCCTCTACGGCGAACACCCGGCGATCGGTGGCGGCGCCGAGGTCCTTCCAGTCGTCGCCGCGCAGCACCGCCTCGCCGTGCTTCTTGCCCTCCGGGCCCGCGAGGATCACATAGATGACGTCGCCCTCCACCTTCGTGGCGAACTCGTCCTCGCGCACGTCGAACGAGGCGCCGCGCTGGGCGGCGGGACGCTGCACGCCCGCGTCGCCGAGCACCTGGCCGGAGAAGCTGTCGCTGCCCTGCACCCGCTCGGTGTCGGCGGTGAACCGGACGACCGACGCCTGGGTCTGGCCCGCTGCCAAGGCGGCGCCGGTGTCGCGCGCTTCGGTTCGGTAGTTCTGCAGTGCGGTCTCGGCCGCCCCGCGCCGTCCCAGACCGGCCGCGAACGCGGCGAACTCGGCCTGCCAGCTGTTGTTCGAGCCGACCAGCACGGTCGGGGCGATGGCCTGCAGTGCGGTGAAAGTCGCTGTGCCGGCGGATATCTCGCCCAGGATGAGATCGGGGTGCAGGTTCGCGATCCGGGCCGGATCGGGCTGCTCGGCGGTGCCGACGCCGGGGATCTTCAGCACGCCGGTGCCGAGGTAGGCGGGCTGCGGACTCGGCCCGTCCATGGTCACCGTGCCCACGACCCGCTCCCACAGGCCGAGCGCGCAGACCGCGTCCAGCGCGGAGGTGGTGAGCACGACGATGCGCTGCGGGTCGGTGGGCACCTCGGAGACGCCGGCCGCGTGGGTCACGCTGCGGGTGGGCTCACCCGGATCCGGCGCGCTCGGCAGCGCGCACGCCCGGGTGGTGTCACGCTCCAGCCCGACCACTCCCGCGCCCGCGATATTGGTGGTGGTGCGCACGATGGACGCGGAGTCGTCGGTGGTTCCGCCGCATCCCGCCACGAGAATCGCCGCGGCCGCCGCCACGACCGCCCGCCACCGGTGACCGGCCGCGCTGTTCCGATGGCGGACCGCGCGAATTCGGGTGCGTCCATGCATCACGTCGCTCACCGGCATGCGAGTGAGGGTACATGTCGGCGCCGGTCCTCCCGAGGGTGAGGTGGAAGCGGCGGGCGGCCGTATCCCAGAGGTTCTGTGGTTCGCTTGCGCGACCGTGTGATGACTCGAACGGGGGTGCTGTACGCGGATGCGCATACGACGACGCGAGTTGATCGCCGCCGCCAGGCAGGCCGAGGCCGCCATCGAGAACCTGCCAGCGCGATCGCGCCTCGATCTCACGGAGATGGTGCGGTTTTGTGGCCGTGTGCATTGCGGCGAATCCTCCAGTCATGCTCTTGCGGTGCATGCCATCCGCGCACAGCGCACCATCGGAAGCAGCGATGCGGCGGCCATGGATACCCCGTTCGATCGGCTGCGGCTGGAGGCGCTGGACAGCGTGGCCCGGGACATCGAGGGGCTGGACGCGGACACCGTCGACTTGACGCACGCGGACCGGATAGCCGAGGAGCTGACGCGGTTCTTTCAGCAGAGAAAGGTGGCGGGACGCCCGTTGGCGGGGGTTCGCCTGATCTGCCTGAACGAGGCGTACGCGGTCGCCGGACGATATCGGGGCCCGTATCTCGGAGCGCGGAATATCGCCGATATGAGATTGTTCGCCGATCCCGAAGACGAGCAGTTCGTCGCGTTGTGCGACGAACTGACTGTTCGAGTCGAAGAATCCGGTAGCTATCCGGTGATCGTCGACAGAATCCGAGAAGCCATGGCGGAGTTCACCCGCGCGAATCCGGTGTGAGACGCCTATGCGCTGGTAACCGTTGGCCCGCAGGAGGGTCCGCCATGGTGGGGAGTCTTCGTGCGGGCCGTTCGCGTCACGCGCGGTTGCCGCCGATGCTGAAGCGGGCGCCGGTGGCGTCGCTGACCGCGGACATGCGGCCGTAGGGGGTGTCCTGGGGTGGGGAGAGCACGTTCCCGCCGAGTTCGACGAGCCGCTCGACGGTCTTGTCCACGTCGTCGGCGCCGAAATACACGATCCAGCCCGCGGGGGCGCCCTCGGGCAGGAAAGCCGAGGCGTCCATGACGCCGCCCAGCATCGGGCTTTCGGCGTGGATCGTGGAGTAGCGGAATTCGGGGGCGTCGGAAATGGTGAAGACGTCCGACCAGCCGAACACCTCCCGGTAGAACGTCAGCGAGGCGTCGTAGGCACGGGTGTGCAGTTCGAACCAGGACGGCGCGCCCGCATGCTCGCGCCACTGACCGCCGGAGACCAGGCCCATGGTTTCGAATCCGGGGAACGTCCCGGCTTGCCAGATGCCGACACCCGCACCGCCCACGTCGCCCAGCACGGCCATCGTGCCCAGTTCGCCGACCGCCATCGGCGGCACGACCAGCGACGCCCCCGCCGCGGTCGCCGCGTCGGCGGTGGCCTGCGCGTCGGAACTGGACAGATACACCGTCCACTGTTCCGGGCTGTCGGTGTCGCCGGGCATCCGGGCCATGGCGCCCGCCACCGCGCGCCCGTCCTTACGGAAGGTGACGTACCCGCCGAACTCCTCGCCCGCGCTCTCCGCGGTCCAGTCGAACAGCTCGCGGTATAACGCGATACTCCGATCGAGATCGGAGCTGTACAAATCGACCCAGCAGGGATCGCCGGGCTTGCTGCTATTCGGTGTCGTCATCGCTGGTCTCCTGGCTGAGGTGAACTCGTGTCACCGATACAGACGCCCACCGTCCACAGAACTCATCGGTCCCCGGCGCGACTAGTCCGAGCGACCGATGACCTCAGGTCGCAGCGGAGCTCCGCCGATCGCCGCCCGGCCGGGGCCGCCGATCGCCACTCGCCCGAGGGTTGGCAGGTGCGCCGATCCCGGCCAGCGTCTCGCCTGGAGAGCTGGGTGCGCGGTCGGACGAAATTGTTGGAGGGTGGTCTACTCCGCCGTATCGCTGTCGCCGACCGCCGCCACGGGCACCCGAGTCGGTTTCTGCACCAGCACCGCAATCAACCAACCCATGGGTTGCCGACTACGCGCCAACTCACCGCGACCATGTCTTTCGAGCGAAGCGAGACCGAGCATTGCCCGTTCGCGGCCCGAGCCATGAAGGGGCCGCGAACACGCCGCGCGAAGGCGCGGCAGAACAACACAGCTACGACAGAGAGTAGGACCCGTGCGGTCGGCCCGGGCGCGCCCGGTTTACGATGCCAAGAGCGCAAGCGAACTGTCGTCTGTCCCGACATCGGGGTGGATGCGATCAGCGGAGCCTGCGGAGCGACCTAAAGGCACCTTTCAGGAGGATCAGTGACTGCCGTAGAGCCCCAGCCAGTCCCTCAGTTGGAAGCGACTCGGCCTTATCCGGCTCGGACCGGGCCGAAGGGCTCGTTCATCTACAAGATGGTCACCACCACGGACCCGAAGGTCCTGGGTGTCATGTACCTGACCACGTCGATGGGCTTCTTCCTCATCGGTGGCCTGATGGCCCTGCTCATGCGCGGTGAGCTGGCGCGACCCGGTCTGCAGTTCCTCTCGACCGAGCAGTTCAACCAGCTGTTCACCATGCACGGCACGATCATGCTGCTGTTCTACGCGACCGCGATCGTGTTCGGCTTCGCCAACATCATCCTTCCGCTGCAGATCGGCGCTCCCGACGTCGCGTTCCCCCGCTTGAACGCCTTCAGCTACTGGCTGTACGCGTTCGGCGCGAGCATGGCGACCGCGGGCTTCATCACCCCGGGCGGCGCCGCGGACTTCGGCTGGACGGCGTACGTGCCGCTGACCGACATCCTGCACTCGCCCGGTGTCGGCACCGACCTGTGGATCCTGGGCCTGGCGGTGTCCGGTCTGGGCACCATCCTCGGTGGCGTCAACATGCTGACCACCGTGGTCTGCCTGCGCGCTCCGGGTATGACCATGTTCCGGATGCCGATCTTCACCTGGAACATCGCCGTCACCAGCGTCCTGGTGCTGCTGGCCTTCCCGCTGCTGACCGCCGCGCTGTTCGGCCTGGCCTACGACCGCCACCTGGGCGGCCACATCTACGACCCGGCCACCGGCGGCATCCTGCTCTACCAGCACCTGTTCTGGTTCTTCGGCCACCCCGAGGTGTACATCATCGCGCTGCCGTTCTTCGGCATCGTCTCGGAGATCTTCCCGGTCTTCTCGCGTAAGCCGATCTTCGGTTACACCACGCTGGTCTACGCCACCCTGGGCATCGCCGCGCTGTCCATCGCGGTGTGGGCGCATCACATGTACGCCACCGGCGCGGTGCTGCTGCCGTACTTCTCGTTCATGACCTTCCTCATCGCGGTCCCGACCGGTGTGAAGTTCTTCAACTGGATCGGCACCATGTGGCGCGGTCAGCTGACCTTCGAGTCGCCGATGCTGTTCTCCATCGGCTTCATCGTCACCTTCCTCTTCGGTGGTCTGTCCGGTGTCATCCTGGCCAGCCCGCCGCTGGACTTCCACGTCACCGACTCGTACTTCGTCGTGGCGCACTTCCACTACGTGCTCTTCGGCACCATCGTGTTCGCCACCTACGCGGGCATCTACTTCTGGTTCCCGAAGATGACCGGCCGGATGCTGGACGAGCGCCTGGCGAAGTGGCACTTCTGGACGACCTTCATCGGCTTCCACACCACCTTCCTGGTCCAGCACTGGCTGGGCGCCGAGGGTATGCCGCGCCGTTACGCCGACTACCTGCCCAGCGACGGCTTCACCACGCTGAACACGATCTCGACGATCGGCGCCTTCGTGCTCGGCGCGTCGATGCTGCCGTTCCTGTGGAACGTCTTCAAGAGCTACCGCTACGGCGAGGTGGTCACCGTGGACGACCCGTGGGGCTACGGCAACTCGCTGGAGTGGGCCACCACCTGCCCGCCGCCGCGGCACAACTTCTACGAGCTGCCGCGCATCCGCTCCGAGCGTCCCGCGTTCGAGCTGCACTACCCGCACATGGTCGAGCGCATGCGCGCCGAGGCGCACGTGGGCTGGGGCTCCGGCAAGCACGCCACCGAGCTGCACGAGCCGAACGCCCTGGCGAAGTAGGGCGGTTTCGCGCCGGGGCCGGGCAGACGACGTCCGGCCGCGCCCGTAGGATTCATCGCGACGAGTGTGCACCCGCTGGTCACCAGCGGGTGCACACTCGTTTGTGGAGATCGTTTGCAGAGATCAGTACGCACCGTGCGTTGCGACAACGACGTCCAGCACAGCGACGGCGAACATCGAACATGGAGCGCATCAGTTGGCCGACACCACCGTCCTCGTCACCGTCACCGGACCCGACCGTCCCGGTGTGACGTCCGTGCTGCTCGCGGCCATGTCCCGGCACCAGGTGAGCCTGCTGGACGTGGAGCAGGTGGTGATCCGGGGCAGGCTGACGCTGGGCGTCCTGGTCACCTGCCCGACCGACGCCGAGGCGTTGCAGGACGAGCTCGAAGAGGCCATGAATACCGTCGGCATGCACGTCGACGTGGAGGTGGACGCGGCGATCGGCAGGCAGCCGATGTCCACGCACGCGGTGGTCATCCTCGGCAGCCCGGTCACCGCGCGCGCGTTCAGCGCGGTGTCGCGGCAACTGGCCGCCTTGGGCGCGAACATCGACACCATCCGCGGTATCGCCGACTACCCGGTGACCGGCATGGAGTTGCTGGTCACCGCGATCGACTCCGGCCCGGACACCGATTCCCGGCTGCGCACGGCGCTGGCCGAGGTCGCGGTGGCCGAGCAGGTCGACGTGGCGGTGGAGCGAGCGGGGCTGGCCCGTCGCGGCAAGCGGCTGATCGTCTTCGACGTCGACTCGACGCTGATCCAGGGCGAGGTCATCGAGATGCTGGCGGCGCACGCGGGCGTGGAGGACGAGGTCCGCAAGGTGACCGAGGCCGCGATGCGCGGGGAGATCGACTTCGCCGAATCGCTGCGGCAGCGGGTCGCGACGCTGGCCGGACTGGACGAGTCGGTGATCGAGGAAGTGGCCGACCGGATCGAGCTGACCCCCGGCGCGCGCACCACCATCCGCACGCTGCGCCGGATCGGTTTCCGCTGCGGCGTGGTGTCGGGCGGCTTCCGGCAGGTGATCGAACCGCTGGCGCACGAGCTGGAACTGGACTTCGTGCAGGCGAACACGCTCGAGGTCGTGGACGGCAAGCTGACCGGCCGGGTCGTCGGCGAGATCGTCGATCGGGCGGCCAAGGCGACCGCGCTGCGCAAGTTCGCGGCCGAGGCCGGGGTGCCGATGGAACAGACCGTCGCGGTGGGTGACGGCGCCAACGACATCGACATGCTCAACGCCGCCGGGCTCGGTGTCGCCTTCAACGCCAAGCCCGCGCTGCGCGAGGTCGCCGACGCGGCGCTCTCGCATCCCTACCTGGACGCCGTCCTGTTCATCCTGGGGGTCACCCGGCACGAGGTGGAGGCCGCCGACGCCAGGGACGGGCTGCTGCGCCGCGTACCGCTGGGCTGATCAGCCGGCCCGCTCGGCGCTCGCCTCGGTAGGCTCGCTGCTGTTGATCTTTCGGCGATCGGAGGACGGGTGCGGAAGGCCCTGCTTGTGCTGCCGGCCGGGTTGGCGGTAGCGGGGGTGCGGCGGCTCCGGAGCATCGCGACGGTCGACGCGGCCGTTGACGATGGAGTACCGGCGCCCGCGGGAGCAGGGACTGGAAAGCGGCCAGGACGTTTTCGTTGACGATCGAGGTGAAGCCATGACGAGCATTCCGGAATGCGGTGCCGACGTCCGGGATGACGGCGTAACCCGTACGGGCGCAACTATTTCGGACGTCGAAGGGTTCCGGGCCCGGCACACGGAGTTGTCTGCGGGCTACGGTGCGGGCGATCCGGACGACCCGGCCATGGTGCAGGCGATGCAGATGGTTCTGCATCTGCCCAAGACCGATCCGCCGCCGCGCAGTGCGCTGCTGGCCGCCGCCGCGTCCGCCGCGGTGGCGCTGTGCCTGGACGAGCGCGTCGGGCCGGGTGGCGAGTGGGAGGAACGCTATCTGGCTTGGAAGCGGTCGCGAATCCGCAAGGTGGCTCGCCGGGCGCGCGGCGCCCAATGGCGCGCGACGTGCGGCGTGCCGGGCGTCACCGTCGAGATCGAGGGCGCGCAGGCGCGGGCGCTGGTCCCGGGGCCGGTGGGGCAGGTCGATCCGCTGATCAAGCGGCTGCAGATCGGCGGCACCGATCTCGAGCACGACGAGCCAGGGCCGCCCGATCCGGACCTGCCGGTGCTCTGGGTGAACGCCGCGCTCGGGATGACGCTGGGCAAGTCGGCCGCACAGGTGGGTCACGCGAGCATGCTGCTGGCCGGTGCGCTGCCGGTGGAGCACGCGCTGCGCTGGGCGGAACTCGGCTTCCGTTGCGCGGTGCGCGAGGCCGACGCGCAGCACTGGTCCGCGCTGGTCGAGCAGGTGGCCGGAGGCGCAGCGGTCGCCGTGCGCGACGCGGGATACACCGAAGTGGCGCCGGGCTCGATGACGGTGATCGCGGTGCCCGCCCGGTCCTGGTGAACCGTCGCGCGGGCGTGTCGGAGGGGCGCCCGATACGGCCGTGCGGGCGGCGTTCCCGCAAAGATCCGACCGACCGGCTCGGTTTTCCCTCCCCGCGTTGGCAAGTGCCCCCACGGGTGGGCCAAGATGGAGCGCGTGCCGCAACCGGATCCCGATCTGCTCATCGATTTCACCGACGTGACCGTCCGCCGCTCCGGCCATACTCTCGTCGGCCCGGTCACCTGGCAGGTCGAGCTCGACGAACGCTGGGTGGTCCTCGGACCCAACGGCGCGGGCAAGACCTCGCTGCTACGGATGGCCGCCGCGGAGCTGCACCCGACCGCGGGCATCGCCCATCTGCTGGGGGAGCGGATCGGGAAGGTGGACATCACCGAGTTGCGCCCGCGCATCGGCCTGTCGTCGGCCGCGGTGGCCAGCCGGGTGCCGGTCGACGAGAAGGTCAGCGATCTGGTGATCTCCGCGGGTTACGCGGTGCTCGGCCGCTGGCGGGAGCGCTACGACGACGTGGACACCGACCGCGCCATCGACATGCTGGAAAGCCTGGGAGCCGAGCACCTCTCGGACCGCACCTACGGCACGCTGTCGGAGGGCGAGCGCAAGCGGGTGCTCATCGCCCGCGCGCTGATGACCGACCCCGAGCTGCTGCTGCTCGACGAGCCGGCCGCGGGCTTGGACCTGGGCGGCCGCGAGGAATTGGTCGAGCGGCTCGGCGATCTCGCCGCCGATCCGGACGCGCCCGCGATCGTGCTGGTCACCCACCACGTGGAGGAGATCCCGCCGGGGTTCACGCACGGCCTGCTGCTCAACGAGGGCGAAGTGGTGGCGCAGGGATTGCTCTCCGACGTACTCACGTCGGAGAACCTCAGCGACGCCTTCAGGCAATCGATCGCGCTCGATCGGGTCGACGGCCGTTACTTCGCGCGGCGCTCGCGCCGGGCGGGCAGCCACCGCAGCCGCTGACCCGGTCGGTGTGCGGTCGCCCACCAAGCGCGCAACGGGCGTACCTTCGCCTTCGCTTGGGTCGTACGCGGTTGTGGACGAGTTAGCGTCCAACTGCGCGAGTTCAGGCGTACCTCGGCCTCGACTCCGCCGTGCGCGGGTTGTGGACGGAGTGCGTCCGATCGCACCCGTTATGGTGCAAGGGTGAGTGAGACAGAAGCGCAGGCAGACTCTCAGCGACCGGCATCGCCGCTCAAGGATGCGTCGACGGTGATGCTGGTGCGCGACGGCGCCGATGGGCCGGAGATCTTCCTGCAACGCCGGGTGGGCGCCATGGCGTTCGCCGCGGGCATGACCGTGTTCCCCGGCGGCGGCGTCGATCCGTCCGACGGCACCGCGGACATCGCCTGGGCCGGTCCCGAGCCCGCCTGGTGGGCGCAGCGGTTCGCCACCACCGAGGCCAGGGCCAAGGCGCTGGTCTGCGCGGCCGTCCGCGAGACGTTCGAGGAGTGCGGTGTGCTGCTGGCCGGCCCGACCGCCGACAGCGTCGTCTCCGACACCACCGGATACCGGGACGCGCGCGGCAGGCTGGAGCGCAGGGAGCTGACCTTGGCATCGTTCCTCGCCGACGAGAAGCTGGTGCTCCGCGCCGACCTGCTGCGCCCGTGGGCGAACTGGATCACTCCGGTCATCGAGCCGCGCCGCTATGACACCCGGTTCTTCGTCGCGGTGCTGCCGGAGGGCCAGCGCGCCGACGGCGCCACGTCCGAGGCCGCGGAGGTGCGGTGGAGCACCCCGGCCGAGGCGCTGGCGCGCTGGCGCTCGGGCGTCGACGTGCTGCTCCCCCCGACGTGGTCGCAACTGGTGGCGCTCGGCGAATTCCGCTCCACCGCCGACATCCTGGCGGCCCAGCGCGCCATCGACCCGATCCTGCCCGTGCTGTCCGATCTGGACGGCGAACAGCTGTTGTCCTTCCCCGGCAACCACCGCTACTTCGCCGACCTACCCGACGCCGGGCGACTCCGAGGATCCGTGCGCCCATGAGAGAGGCGGCCCAGCTGTCGGACGCCTGCTGTCGGTGACCCCGCGGTCGGTCTTCGGGCCTCACCGCTGGTGACGGCGCGGACCCGGTAGCGTGGCCTCTCATGGCCGAATTCGTGACCCTGGAGCTGCCGGAGGGTGATGCGCGGGGCGTGGCCGTCCTGCGGTTCGCCCGCCCGCCGCTGAACTTGCTGAACGTGCAGCTGGTGCGCGAGCTGGCCGAGGCGGCCGACGCCGTCGCGGCGGACCCGGGGGTCGCCGCGGTGGTCGTGTACGGCGACGAACGGGTGTTCTCGGCGGGTGACGACGTGGCCGAACTGTTCGGTCTCGGCAGCGAGCAGGCCGACGCCATGGCGGCCGACCTGCAGCGCGCCCTCGGCTGCCTGGCCCGGATTCCGCAGCCCACCGTCGCGGCGATCAGCGGTTACTGCCTCGGTGGCGGGCTGGAGCTGGCGCTGGGCGCGGACCGCCGCGTCATCGGCGACAACGTGAAGCTGGGTCTGCCGCAGATCGAGACCGGCCTGATCCCGCTGGCGGGCATCCGGCGGCTCGCGCTGCTGATCGGGCCCGGCCCGGCCAAGGACCTCGTCTACACCGGTCGATTCGTCGAGGCGGAGGAGGCGAAGACGCTGGGTCTCGTCGACGAGGTCGTCGCGCCGGACGACGTGTACACCGCCGCGATGCGCTGGGCGCGTCGGTTCGTCGGCGGTCCCGCCCGTGCGCTGGCCGCCGCCAAAGCGGTCTTCGAAGCAGGTCCGCACGGCCTCGATCGGGCCCGCGGGGAGTGGTCCGCCCTGTTCACGACGGAAGATCGCCTGATAGGAACAGGTTCCTATCTGGCCAACGGTCCAGGGTCGGCCGAATTCGTGGGCCGATAGCAGGCGTCAACTGCGGATTTGGGTAGGCTTGCCGACCATGACGGTACGTCCCGACGACCCCGCGCCGAACCCGCACGCCACCGAGGCAGAGGTCGAAGCAGCGCTCAAGGATACGAAGCTGGCCCAGGTGCTCTACCACGACTGGGAGGCCGAGACCTACGACGACAAATGGTCCATTTCCTATGACGAGCGCTGTATCGAGTACGCGCGCGGCCGGTTCGACTTGGCCGTGGGCCCCGCGCCACTGCCCTACGGCAAGGCGCTCGAACTCGGCTGCGGTACCGGCTTCTTCCTGCTGAACCTGATGCAGGCGGGCGTGGCGAAGTCCGGCTCGGTCACCGACCTGTCGCCGGGCATGGTGAAGGTCGCGCTGCGCAACGCGCAGAACCTCGGCCTGGACGTGGACGGCCGGGTCGCCGACGCGGAGACCATTCCCTACGAGGACGACACCTTCGATCTGGTGGTCGGCCACGCGGTGCTGCACCACATCCCGGACGTCGAGCTCGCGCTCAAGGAGTGCCTGCGCGTGCTCAAGCCGGGCGGCCGCTTCGTGTTCGCCGGTGAGCCCACCACGGTCGGCAACTTCTACGCGCGCTGGCTGGGCCGGATCACCTGGAAGGCCACCACCACGGTGACCAAGCTGCCGATGCTCAGCGACTGGCGGCGTCCGCAGGAGGAACTGGACGAGTCCTCCCGCGCGGCGGCGTTGGAAGCGGTCGTCGACCTGCACACCTTCGATCCGCGCGCCCTGGAGGCGATGGCCCGCTCGGCGGGCGCCGTCGAGGTGGCGGCCAAGACCGAGGAGTTCGCCGCGGCACTGTGGGGCTGGCCCGTGCGCACGTTCGAGGCCGCGGTGCCCGCGGAGAAGCTCACCTGGCGCTACCGGATGGCCATGTACCGCGCCTGGCTGGGGCTGAGCTGGGTGGACGAGAACGTCATGCGCCGCGTCGTTCCGCGCCAGTTCTTCTACAACGCCATGATCACCGGTGTGAAGCCAACCTCCGCCGGAAAGTAGTGGCTCGCGCGACCTGTCGCGACCGGATCGCCGACCTGGGCAGCGACCATGCTGCCCAGGTGAACCGGCTGGCGTCACCGCGCGGGAACCCGGAGACGGAACGTCACCGAAACGGTGACCGAACCAAGGCTCGCGGGATCGCCACCGACAATGCCGGTGAACAGGCCGCCGCCGAGATCACCCGCACCGGCAACCCGAGCCGGGCCGTCGCCACAGCGCGGGTGACGGTCCCGGCAACCGGACTCCGGTGGGTCGGCACGGTGCGAACGATTACGGGAGCCCGGTAGTGGGCTATCGCTTCACCCGTGACGATGTCGGATACCTCGGTAGCGCGATCGGCTGGGACGCGCTGGCCGAGGTGGGACAGCTGGACCTGACCCCGGCGATGCACCTGCGGGATCTGGAGCGGGTCCGTCGCGCGCACGGCGATCGGGCGGCGGCCCTGATCGAGACCGTGCGATTGCGGCGCAGAGCAGCCGCCAAGCTCCTCGACGCCGGGCAGTGGCTGTTCACCGACGACGCGCTGCAGCAAGCCACTCCGACGCTGGTGGCACGGCAGCGCGCCGAGCGGCTGGCCGGACGGACGGTGCACGACATCACCTGTTCGATCGGAGCCGAGCTCGTCGAGCTGGCCCGGGTGTGCCCGGCGGTGCTCGGCAGCGATCTGGACGAGGTGCGGCTGGCGATCGCCGCGCACAATCTGGGGCCGCGCCGGCTCGGGGCGGGGGAGTGGAGCTCGCTCGCGACCGGTCCCTCGGAGGAAGCCCGAAATGTGCTGCTGGCCAGGGCGGATGCCCTGCGCCCGAGCAGTCGCGACACCGTGATCATCGCCGACCCGGCCCGGCGCGCCGATGGCCGCCGCACGCACGACCCGGCCAAACTCCAACCGCCGCTGCCGGATCTGCTCGCGGTCTACACGGGCCGCGATCTCGCCGTGAAATGCGCTCCCGGTCTCGATTTCGACCGGCTCGATTGGTCCGGTGAGGTGGAGGTCGTCTCACTCGACGGCTCGGTGCGTGAGGCGTGCCTATGGTCTTCCGGACTGGCCGAGCGGGGTGTCGGTCGTCGCGCGACGGTACTTTCGTCCAAGGGCGGCGGCTGGACCATCAGCGATGCCGAACCAGACGACATCGAGGAGCGCGCGCCGGGGCAGTGGATCATCGACCCGGACGGAGCCGTCGTGCGCGCCGGTCTGGTCCGTCATTACGCCGCGAAAAACGACCTGTGGCAACTTGATCCGCGCATCGCCTATCTCACGGGCGACACCGTCCCCGAGGGCGTACGTGGCTTCCGGATCCTCGACCGCATGGACTTCCGCGAGAAGGCCCTCCGCGCCGAACTGCATCGCCGCGATTGCGGCCCCCTCGAAATCCTCGCCCGGGGCGTCGACATCGACCCGGACGCCCTTCGTGCGCGCCTGAAACCTCGTGGCACCCGGCCGCACACGCTCGTGATCACTCGCATCGGCCGCGCCGCGACGGTCTTCGTCTGTGCCACCCCGTGACGACGCGGGTGTCGCCGCTGGACGCCGATAGTGCGGCTACGACGAGCCGTGCGGCAGCGGCCGCGCCGCCCGTCCTCCGCGGCGATCAGCCCGCCGCCCAGCGAGGGGCCAACGCTTCGTTCAGGCACTCCAGCGGGAACCGCGTGCTCTGGTGGCGGCGCTACTCCGGCTCGAAGGCGAAGATCTCGCCGATGCGGGTGGCGACCACGACCTCGCCCTTCGCGCCGATCGACGTGCCGGTGGTGGTTCCTTTCGCGCCCGGCAGGACGTCGGAATCGATCGTGCTCCCGGTTCGCGTGTCGAAAGTGACGAGGTTGAGCCCGTCACCGATGGCCGCGGTGACGTACCCGGTGTCGCCCATCGTCTGCGCCGCGGATCCGCGCAGCGCGAGATCCTTACGCTCCCAAGCCGTTTCGGCTGTGTCGCCCTTGTCTCGGAGCGCGAGCAGGTAGCCGTCCTCGCCGGACGGGACGATCAGGCCGTCGTCGGACACCGAGATGCCGCCGCGCGGCGTCCAGTCCAGCCGATGCACCCACTTGGTCCGCCCGTCCGCGGTGTCCAGGGCGATCAGGCGGTTGTTGTTGTCGCCGACGTAGAGGGTGCCGCCGTCGGCGGACAGCGCCGGGCTGGTGGAACTGCCGCCCAGCAGTAGCTCGGCGCTCCACTCCCGCACGACCTTGTCCCCGGTGTAGCGCAACGCGACCACGGCCGCCGCGGGCCGCCCCGGCTGCCACAGCGTCGCGTAGAAGCTGCCGCTGCCCGTATCGATGGCGGAGATGTTCGCGACGGGGCACTGCGGCCCTCCGGTGGCGCAGTCGTCGAGTCCCTGGCCCGCGTCGGGCCAGCCGAGCCCGGCGTTGACGAGGAAGTTGGGTTCACCGAGCAGTTGCAGTGTCGGGACCGCCCGCTCGCCCGTTTGCCGCGACAACACGTCGACCTGGCCGGATTGACTGATCGTCAGCAGCTTTCCGTCGCCGGTGAACTGCACCGAGACCGGTGTTCCGGCGACCGGCGTGGCCCACCGCGGTTGCCCGAGGTAGTTGAACGAGATCACCCTGCTGTCGTCGCCGACGTAGACGTTGGTCATCCCGTCGACCGCCGACGGCGCGGAGATCGCGCTCGGGCCCAGAGCGTTGCAGAACCGCTTGCGGCCGGTGGCCATCTGGAAAGAGAAGATCGAGCAGTTCTGCAGGCGTGTGGTGACGAACAGCTGGCTGTCGGGCCCCAGCGTGACCGGCTGGGCGATCGGCCCGCCGACCGGCCGTTGCCAGCTCAATCCGATCTTCCGCGATCCGGTGATCGGAGCGGTGCCGCTGTTGCGGCCGTCGTGGTAGGCGGCGGTCCAGCCCTTGCCGGTGCCGACCGTGATGTCGTCGTAATCGGTGCCGCAACCGGCCAGGGTCAGCGCGCCGACCGCGGCCAGCACGGCCGCGGCGCGTTTCCGGGACGGTCGCCACATGGAAGTAGCCAGTACGCCGCCGCTTCGCACCTGCCGTACTCCTGTCGTCGTTGGCTCGCACCCGCGCCCTCTCCGGCGCAGGAGTCACTGTACGGGAGCCCTTTGCGCGGGTGAACGAGTCCCGGCGTTGTCGTCGCGGGCGGTCGTCGGGGTGCCCGCCGCGAGCGATAGGCTCTATCCGTCGCCGCGAGGCGGGCGACGGCCGGTAGGACCACGACAGGAGAACCGTTCGTGACGAGCATGTGGGGCGCACCGTTGCGCTCGCGCTGGCGGGGATCGCGCCGCCGCGATCCGCAGCAGGCGCGTTTTCTGACGCTGGCGTCGCTGCGCTGGGTGCTCGCGAACCGGGCGTACACGCCGTGGTATCTGGTGCGTTATTACCGGCTGTTCAAGTTCCGCCTGGCCAACCCGCACATCGTGCTGCGCGGCATGGTCTTCCTCGGCCGCCGGGTGGAGATCCACGCCACGCCGGAACTGAGCCGCATGGAGATCGGCCGCTGGGTGCACATCGGCGACGGCAACGCGATCCGCTGCCACGAGGGTTCGCTGCGCATCGGCGACAAGGTGGTGTTCGGCAAGGACAACGTCGTCAACACCTACCTCGACATCGAGATCGGGGAGTCGACCCTGGTAGCCGACTGGTGCTACATCTGCGACTTCGACCACAAGATGGACGACATCAACGTCCCGATCAAGGACCAGGGCATCGTGAAGAGCCCGGTGCGCATCGGTCCCGACACCTGGATCGCGGCCAAGGTGACCGTGCTGCGCGAGACGCGTGTCGGTCGCGGCTGCGTGCTCGGCGCGCACGCCGTGGTCAAGGGCGAGATCCCGGACTACAGCATCGCCGTCGGCGCTCCGGCCAAGGTGGTCAAGAACCGCAAGGCGGCGTGGGAGGCGGGCGCCGAGAAACGGGCCGAATATCTGGCCGCGCTGGAGGACATCGCGCGCAAGAAGAACGGCGCGACGCAGACCGCCTGACAAGGACGCGGAGCCCGGCGGCCGCCCGGTAGGGCCCGGATTCGTCGGTGCGGACGAGTAGGTTCGGCGCTATGACTGCCTACGCCGCGCTGTTGCGCGGGATCATGCCGAGCAATCCGAACATGAGCAACGCGAAATTGCGCGCGGTGTTCGAATCGCTCGGCTTCGAGGGCGTCGGTTCGGTACTGGCCAGCGGCAATATCGTCTTCCACAGCGCGGAGTCCGATGTGCCCGAGCTGGAGGATCGCATCCAGCAGGCGCTGATCCGGGAACTGGGCATCGGCGGTGGCACGATCATCCGCAGTCATGACGAACTGCGCGCGTTGCTCGACACCGATCCGTTCCACGGCCTCACCCACGGGCGCGGCACATATCTGATCGCCACGTTCCTCAAGGACACGGCCGCAGCTCCGTCCGACCTGCCCGAGCGGCCCGACCCGCTCACCCGGGTGGTCGGCTACGACGCGGACGCGCGAGCGTTCCTCGCGGTCATCGACAACAGCTCGCCGGGCAAGACCCCCGACTTCATGGCCTGGCTGGAGAAGACATACGGCAAGGACATCACCACCCGCACCTGGCTCACCGTCGAGCGCATCGTCAAGAAGCTCGGCGGCTAGCCGAGACGGGTGGCTACTTCGGATCCCGTTCCGGCAGAGGACGTTCCACGATGGACGGGCGGCCAAGCGGGTTGCGCACCCGCCGCTTGGCCGACTGATACACCTGGGCGGTTTCCGCCGCCACCACGTCCCACGCGAAATCGGCGGTGAGCCGTTCCCGGGCGGCGTAGGCGCGCTGCTGGGTGGCGGCGGGGTCGTCGAGGGTGGCGCGGACCGCTTCGACCAAGCCGTCGACGTCCGCGGGCGCGAACGACGCGCCGGTGACGCCGTCGATCACGGCTTCGCCCAGGCCGCCCGCCGTCGAGGTGATCAGCGGGGTACCCGCCGCGGCCGCCTCCAGCGCGACGATGCCGAAGGGTTCGTACCGGCTGGGCAGCACGATCGCGTCGGCGCCGTGCAGCCAGCCGAGCAGCTCCGCGTGGTCGAGCTGACCGGTGAAGTTCACCGCGCGGGCGACCCGGTGCACCCGGGCGCGTTCGCGCAACCACTCGAACTGCGTGCCGACGCCCGCGACGGTGAGGGTGGTGCCGGGATGGGCACGGCGGATGCGCGGCAGCGCGGCGATCGCGTCCTGCACGCCCTTCTCGTACTCGAGCCTGCCCACGTACAGCAGCCGCGGCGGGCCGGTGCGCGGCGAGCGGGGACGGAAGGTCCACGCGCCCACGTCGATGCCGTTGCGGATCACCGTCATCGGGATCCGCTCGGGCCCGTAGAGCCGCTCGACTTCGTCCTGCATGGACGCCGAGCAGGTGATCAAGGCGTCGGATTCGTTGGCCAGCCACCACTCCACCGAGTGCACCTGCTTGTTGACCTTGCCCGCGACCCAGCCGCTGTGCCGGCCGGCCTCGGTGGCGTGGATGGTGGAGACCAGCGGGACGTCGTAGTACTCGGCCAGCGCGATGCCGGGGTGGGCGACCAGCCAGTCGTGCGCGTGCACCACGTCGGGCGTCCAGCCGTCGCCGATGCCCGGCTTGCCGAGCGCGACGCCGGCGCGCACCATGGCGTGCCCCATGGCCAGCGTCCAAGCGAGCATGTCCTCGCCGAAGTCGAACACCGGCGGGTCCTCCGCGACCGCCACCACGAGCACGCCGTCGGCGATGTAGGAGTGCGTGGGATGGGTCGAGGCGTCGGTGCCGGACGGGCGGCGGGACAGCACGACCACCTCGTGGCCGGCTGCGGCCAGTTCGACGGCGAGGTGATGCACGTGCCTGCCGAGCCCGCCGACCACGACCGGCGGGTACTCCCACGACACCATCAAAATCTTCATGCAAGTCCTTCTGCGGCCGAGCCCGGGTCCGCCGGGCCCGGTCCGTGGCCCGCGATGGCGGAGCCCGGTCCCGGCGCGGCGGCGGATACTGCCCCGGTGGCGCTGGGTACGGACCCCGCGGAGGTCAGTCGTCGCGCGTCCACGCCGGGGAAGAGTCCGTCAGCTGCCCCCCATCCTGCCGCCAACTGCCGTGCTTTCGCGAGTTGGCCCGCCCCGACGGCCGTGGCGATTTCGCGGACCGCGTGGGCGTGGCGGTGCGCGCGGTCGCGGGCGTAGCCCGCGGCGGAGTCCTTGCTGACCATGAACGCCCAGTCGCTGGAGACGGTCAGGATCGCTTCGCGCAGCAGTTGATCGGCGACGTGGTCGCGCAGCCCGGGCGCGCCGCCCTGCGCGGCGCGCATCTTGTCGACGGTGTCCAGGCTCAGCCGCACGATGTCGTCGTTGAGCTCCACCAGGTCGCGCACCTGCTCGCCCGCCCACACCCGCCAGTCCTTGCCCGAACCCCAGGACGAATCGGCCAGCGGTACCGGTTCGCCCAGGTAGCCGCGGGTTCGCGCGTCGGCGAGCGTGCCCACGGTGACGCCTGCCTCCGGCAGCGCGCGCAGCACCTGCGCCAGCCACTGCGGGCCCTCGTGCCACCAGTGGCCGAACAGTTCGGTGTCGAACGCCGCCACGACCAAGGCGGGCCGTCCGATGCGTTCGGACTCGGAGATCAACCGCTCGCGCACCGTCCGCACGAAGTCGTCCACGTCCCGGGCGACGGCCGCGGCGGCCAGTTCCGGGTCGTAGGGAGCCTTGTCCGGACCCGCGACGGTCTTGCCGGTGACCCGCGCGGGTTTGAGACCCGTGGCGTGGTCGTAGTGATGAAAGTCACGATAGGCGCCGTGCCCCGGGTAGCCGGATTTCGGCGACCAGACCCGGTAGCTCACCTGCAGATCACGTCCGAACGCGACCACATCGGAATCCCGCACCGGACGGCCGAGTGTCGTGTCGCCGCGCAGAGCGGGTCCGTCGACCATGAAATGCGTCACACCGGCGGCGGCGTAGCCGACCTCCATGCCAGGGGTGTATCCACACTCCGGCGCCCAGATGCCCGTCGGCGTGCGACCCCAGCGGTGCCGCGCGTCGGCTAAGCCCTCGACCAGCTGGAACTGGCGCAATCGCGGATCCAGCAGCGGCTGGAACGGGTGGGCCAGCGGGCCGCCGAGCAGTTCGATGGTCTCCGCGTCGATGAGCGTGCGCCAGACCGGCGCCGCGCCGTGCCGCCAGTGCCGCTCGAACTCGGCCAGGGCGGCGGCGGCCAAGCGGTGTTCGTGCCTGCCCAGCGCCACGTTGCCCGCCATGGCGGCTTCGTCGGCGCGCAGCTGCCAGTTGCCCAGCCAATGGTGCATCCCCGCCAGGCAGTGCGGGTCGTCCAGCTGAGCCGCGAGCACCGGCGTGATGCCGAGGCTCAGCAGATGCGAACGGCCTTCCGCCGCAAGGGTTCGCAACACCTCGACGACCGGCAGGTAGGACGCGGCCCAGGACTGGTAGAGCCATTCCTCGCCGACCGGCCAGCGACCGTGATGGGCCAGCCAGGGCAGATGGGAGTGCAGGACCAAGGTGAACTGGCCCGGCACGGGGCTTGCGGCGTGCCCGCCGGGCACGGTACTGCGACCGGTCAAGGCTTCACCGCGATGGCGATCAGATCCAGACTCGCGTCGATGTCCGCCGCTTCCAGCACGAAATCGTCCGCCGTGACGCTCGCGACGTCCGCGGTCAGTTCCGCGGGCCAGGGTTCACCGGCCAGCGCGCGTTCGATCTGCGCGTCGATGAACGACCCGCCGTGCTTGGCGTCCAGCGCTTTCAGGGCCGGCCCGTGGTGCACGCCGATCATCCGCGCGACCTCGAAACCGGCGTCGACGAGTAGCTCGGTCAGCTCGGCCGCGTTCAGCTCCCTGGTGTGGAACGGGTTGAGCGGGGTGTCGCGACCGGGCGAGAAGGTGATCCGGTTGGGCGTGCTGATCAGCAGCTCACCGCCGGGACGCAGCACGCGCAGGCACTCCCGCAGGAACTGGGACTGGTCCCACAAGTGCTCGATCACTTGGAAATTCACCACCACATCGACCGACGCGTCCTCCAGTGGCAGTTCCGCGAGGTTGCCCTGGATCATCTCCACGCGGGGGTAGCGTGCGCGCACGTGCTCGACGGCGCCGGTGTCGTAGTCCACGCCGATCACCTTGGTGGCCACGTCGGCGATCATGTCCGCACCGTAACCCTCGCCGGAACCCGCCTCCAGCACGGTTTTTCCGGCGCAGCGGTCCAGCAGGCGGGCGTAGGCGATCTCGTGCCTGCGGAACCAGTAGTTCTCCTCGGCGATGCCGGGCACGGTGCGCTCGCCGGTCAGCGGCAGCGGTTCGACGGCGCCGACGCTCGTCTCGGGGTCCGCGGGGATGCCGGACGGGTCGTCCACTGCGGCAGGGATCACAGCCTCGCTCATCACTCCGACGTTACTGCCACCGTTTCCAGGCGGGACACCCACCCGGTCGGCCCAGAAGTGCGGCTTCGACCGGCTGGAAGCGGGGTCGGTGAACCGGCGCACTGTAACGCGTGGTACCCACTTGTGAGAGAGAAGCCACTAAGTTACCCACGGGTAACTTAACGTAAGGTAATGTCACGGCCTGAGCCACCCACCCGGGCGTACGGCGCAGTTCGTGCGACCACCACATACGTGTAACCAGAACAGGAGGTCGACGAAGACCGATGCCGAACATCGTCGTACTCATCAAGCAGGTTCCCGACACCTGGTCGGAGCGCAAGCTCACCGACGGTGACTTCACCCTCGATCGGGAGGCCGCCGACGCCGTCCTCGACGAGATCAACGAGCGCGCCGTCGAAGAGGCGCTGTTGATCAAGGAGGCCCAGGGCGGCGAGGTCACCGTGCTGGCCGCCGGTCCGGACCGCGCCACCGAGGCCATCCGCAAGGCGCTGTCCATGGGCGCCGACAAGGCCATCCACATCAACGACCCGGCCATCCACGGCTCCGACGCCGTGCAGACGGCGTGGGTGCTGGCGAGCGCGCTCGGCCAGGTCGAGGGTGTCGAGCTGGTCATCGCGGGCAACGAGGCCACCGACGGTCGCGCGGGCGCGGTGCCCGCGATCATCGCCGAGTACCTGGGCCTGCCGCAGCTGACGCACCTGCGCAAGCTGACCGTCGACGGTGACAAGGTCACCGGCGAGCGCGAGACCGACGAAGGCGTGTTCAAGCTGGAGGCCAGCCTGCCCGCCATCGTCAGTGTCACCGAGAAGATCAACGAGCCGCGCTTCCCGTCCTTCAAGGGCATCATGGCCGCGAAGAAGAAGGAAGTGCAGACCTTCACGCTGGCCGACCTGGGCGTCGACCCCTCGACCGTGGGCGTCGCGAACGCGGGCTCCGCTGTCACCGCGGCCACGCCGAAGCCTCCGCGCACCGCGGGCGAGAAGATCGCCGACGAAGGCGACGGCGGCACCAAGATCGCCCAGTACCTGATCGGCCAGAAGATCATCTGATCTCGGTAGCGCTGCAGACTTCCTAGGAGAGAACACACATGGCTGAAGTACTCGTGCTCGTCGAGCACGCCGAGGGTGCGATCAAGAAGGTCAGCACCGAACTGCTCACCGCCGCCCGCGCCCTGGGCGAGCCCGCCGCCGTCGTGCTCGGCACGGCAGGCACCGGCGAGAAGCTGGCCGACGCGCTGGCCGCGGCGGGCGCCGAGAAGATCTACATCGCCGAGTCCGACGATGTGGAGAACTACCTGGTGACCCCGAAGGTCGACGTGCTGGCCGCGCTGACCGAGTCGGTCTCGCCCGCCGCCGTCATCGTCGCCGCCAGCGCCGAAGGCAAGGAGGTGTCGGGTCGCCTGGCCGCCCGCATCGGCTCCGGCCTGCTGGTCGACGTGATCGACGTGAAGTCCGACGGCACCGCCGTGCACTCCATCTTCGGTGGCGCGTTCACCGTCGACGCCAAGGTCACCGGCGATGTCCCGGTGATCTCGGTCCGCCCGGGCGCCGTCGAGGCCTCCGCGCAGGCGGGTGCGGGCGAGAAGGTGACCGTCGAGGTGCCCGCGCAGGAAGAAGGCGTGGTCAAGGTGACCTCGCGGGAGCCGGTCGTGGCCGGTGACCGTCCGGAACTCACCGAGGCGAGCATCGTGGTCTCCGGTGGCCGCGGTGTCGGTTCCGCCGACAACTTCGCGGTGGTCGAGGCGCTGGCCGACTCGCTCGGCGCGGCCGTCGGCGCGTCGCGCGCCGCGGTCGACTCGGGCTACTACCCGGGCCAGTTCCAGGTGGGCCAGACCGGTAAGACGGTCTCCCCGCAGCTGTACATCGCCCTCGGCATCTCCGGCGCCATCCAGCACCGCGCCGGCATGCAGACCTCGAAGACCATCGTCGCGGTCAACAAGGACGAAGAGGCGCCGATCTTCGAGATCGCCGACTACGGCATCGTGGGCGACCTGTTCAACGTCGCGCCCCAGCTGACCGAAGCGGTCAAGGCGCACAAGGGCTGATCGGGCTCTCGCTGTCGAGCGGCCCCGGACTTCGTGTCCGGGGCCGTTGGCGTTTCGCGGTCGAGCCGGACGGCACGCGGGTTGTGACCGCGCGGAAAAGGTTGCCGCGAAATTGGTGCAAACTCTCGAGGCGCCTCGCACAAAAGTCGTGAGCGGTGCGAAATAAATTACGGCGCAGGCGATTTCGCGTCGAAGGTGCAGGTCGCGGACGTACACTCGGCCGGTGAGCATCCCCACGGAACCGATCGGTAGCATCCCTCGACCTCACGACCTGTTGGCCGCCATGGCCGACGATTCCGGCGACGCCGCCGCGCTCGCCGAACTTCAGCGCAGCGCGGTCGCCGAGACCATCCGCAAGCTGGAAGAACTCGGCTCTCCCGTCGTCACCGACGGCGAGCAGTCCAAGCCGAGTTTCGCCACTTATCCGATCGCCGGGCTGGACAACCTGGCCCCGGACGGGGCGATCATCCCGTTCGCCGACGGGCATCAGAGACAGTTGCCACGGTTGACCTCGGGCCCGTTCCGCTATGCCGCTCATGCGGCGGACTATCTGCGCAGCGCGCAGCAGCACGCCACCGTTCCGGTGAAGCAGGCCGTCATCGCGCCGTCGGCGCTGAGCTTGTTGTATCCGGCCGACGGAATCGAGGGTTACCCCCGCGAGCAGTTCCTCGCCGACCTGGCCGACGCGGCCGAGGCCGACATCCGCGGCTGCCTGGAGGCGGGTGCGCACCTGGTGCAGCTCGACTTCACCGAGGGGCGGCTGTCGCTCAAGCTGGATCCGAGCGGCGGGGTGCTCGACCAGTTCATCGAGCTGAACAACACGGTGCTCGAGCGGTTCTCGGACGAGGAGCGGGCCAGGATCGGCGTGCATACCTGCCCCGGCGGCGATCAGGACTCCACGCACAGTCTGGACGTGGACTATGTCCAATTGCTGCCGAAGCTGCTGCAACTGCGGGTGGGCGCGTTCTACCTCCAGTTCGCCAGCGAGCCGGACCCGGAGAAGGTGCTCGCCGTGGTCGCCGAGCACCTGCCCGCCGAGGCGCGGGTGTTCATCGGCGTCACCGACCCGATCGACCCGCAGGTCGAGACACCCGAACAGGTCCGCGACCGGGTGCTGCTCGCCGCCCGCTTCCTGCCCGTCGAACGGTTGGGCACCTGCGACGACTGCGGCTTCTCGCCGTTCGCCGACGACACCTCCACCTCGCGGGAGACCGCGTTCGCCAAGATCCGTGCCCGCATCGAGGGCACGGCACTGGCGGCGACGGAACTGGGCGCCTGATCCGCGCAACTGGACTCGATTGAACGGCCCCGGGAACTCTCGGGGCCGTTCTCGACCGGGTGGGCAGGCTCGGAATGGGGATGCCGCGCGTGCACAGCGGAGTGGTTGAGCTGTAGTCGTATTCGATGGTCGAGGGAGAGCGGTCCTGTCCCGGACGCCGATCATGCCGCCGCCCGGCCAAGCCATTTCGACGCACCGCGAACGGTTGTCGCCGCGGCGCTGTTGCACCACTTCGCCCCGTACCTCCGATCTGAAAACGGAAGAAAACGGATCGAGAGATCTCTTGCTCGCGGACCTGTATAGGCGCCTTACTGAATAGGGTCAGGATCGAGCGAGTTCACAATCCTGGCGCAGCGGAACCGATTCCGTCGGGTCGAGGAGGTCGCACGATGTCCACCACTACTTCCCTTTCCGCGGCGCCGACTCTGACCTCGGCGAGCCCGGGTTCGGGGCCGGTCATCGGTGGAACCACGGTCATCTTGACCGGGACGAACCTGACCGCAGCTACGGCGGTCGGATTCGGCGCCATTTCAGCGACTTCGTTCACAATCGACTCCGCAACGCGGATCACGGCTGTCTCTCCTCCCGCAAGAGGAGTTGTGCGTATCACCGTCACATCGCCCAGTGGACTGAGTAACGGTCTTCCGTTCACTTATGTCGGCACGCCTGCGCCATGCGGGGTGAATTTCGGTCCGGGAATGTCGATCACGTCCGATGGCGGACCGCCGCGCGGAAGCTGGGGCACCGTAGGAGCTGTCGGGTATGACGAGCTCGGCAATCTGGTGGCTCTCACGGCAGGGCACATGATGACTCGGAACACCAGAGCTCAGGAGGTATTCCTCTCGGGGAATCGCGGACTGGGTCCGGTCGGGTACTACGCCACGTGGCCCACGAATTGGCCCGGCTTTCCGTCGATGCGCTTTCCTGCCGACTCGTCCAAAGATTACGCGGTCATCAAGCTGGACGAAACGAAGATCGATCCGGTCAACACGACGCCGAACGGCACCGTGATCAACCGGATCGGCGTGGCTCCGGTTCCCCTCTCGGACATCATGTGCAAGTACGGCCAAGTGTCCGGAACGACATGTGGTCTCGTTATCGAGTACAAGAACAACGTCATCAGTTCATGGGCCGCGGTCATTCCGGGCGACAGCGGTGGACCGGTGACCACACGGAGTGGTCTGGTCGGGATCACCTCCGCGATCAATCCGCTGAAGCCGTGGGCGCCGTTCCAGTTCACCGGTATTCATGGGATTCTCGACGACATCGCAGCGCAGGGACCTGGCACGATCGGAATCGGATTCGTTCCGCTTCCATGATCGCAGGGGTCGAGCACGGTGCCCACTCGATCGAATCGGCAGCGATCGGTGCCGTGGACGATTGCGCGTCCCGTGATCGGTGCCAGGGACGGCCCGGAGCCGACGTCTCGCAGCGATGAACGGCCCGCTGACGAACGACCGTGCTCAGCAGCGGTGCAGTGCGGTGAGCAGGGTGTCCAGGATCGGTGAGCGCCGGGCGTCGGCGCGCAGCACCGCCGACACCGGGATCCGTAGCTTGCTTTCGGCCAGGCGCAGGACGACCAGTCCTTCGGTGGTGCTTTCGGCATACAGCACCGTCCACGCGTCGGGCCGGTTGATCAGCTCCATCGTCGCCGTGTGATCGGGCGGGATCGGCGGCCCGAACGTGGGACCGGTGGGCAATTCGGCGAACGCGTTGCGGATCACGGTATGCAACAACACCTGCTCCTGCTCCGGCGGCAGCAGAAGGGGGTACGAACTCAGGTCCGCCAGGGTCACTGTGTCCTTCGTCGCCAGCGGATGTGCGCTCGAGGTGGCGATCACCAGGTCCTCCACCCACAGTTGCTCCACCACGAGGCCGGGCTGGTCGACCCTGCCGCGGATGAGGGCGAGATCGCAGTCGCCGTCGGTCACCGCGGTGATGCGCTGGCGGAAGGGTTTGATGACGAACTCGATCTCCGCCTCCGGATGCGCGGCGCGCGCCCCCGCGATCGCCGACAGCGAGCGGGTGGCGAAGGACATGTTCGCGGCCAGCCGTATGCGCGGACCCACCGTGCGCACGGCGGCGCGGATCGCCGACTCCAGGCTCAGCATTTGTTTCGCGAGGGGAAGTAGCCGGGCGGTGGCGTCGGTGGGCACGACCGAGCGGGTCGAGCGCTCGAACAGTTGCACACCGAGGTCGCGCTCGAGCCGGGAGATCTGGTGGCTGATCGCCGACTGCGAGATGAAGCAGCGCGCCGCGGCGCCGCTGAAGCTGAGCTCCTCGCACACCGCGACGAAGTAGGTGAGCTGCCGAAGTTCCACAGCGGCCTCCTGATTAATTACGAATCGAGATAAGAGTCATCTGAATTATGCGCCCACACACCTGAAATATCCGCCCTCCGGATCGCGGTTCGTAATGAGAGAAGGAGGCTGTCATGCAGTACGTGGAAGCGGGAATCGAAACCGCAGGTGTCGTCATTGTCGGATCGGGGTTCGGCGGGCTCGCCGCCGCCAAGCAGCTGGCCAAGTCGGGGGTGGACTATGTGCTGATCTCCAGCACGCCCGAACATCTCTTCCAACCGCTGTTGTACCAGGTAGCGACGGGTGTGCTCACATCGGAGGAGATCGCGCCGCCGATCGCGGGGATCCTGCGCCGTCATCGCGAAGCCGATGTGCGCCTGGGCACCGTGGTCGACATCGATCCCGACCGCGCCATCGTCACCTACGAGCACGAGGGCGTGCCCCACCGCATCCGTTACGGCTCGCTGATCGCGGCCACCGGCGCGAGCCAGTCCTACTTCGGCCGTGACGACTTCGCCGAGAAGACCTATTCGCTCAAAACCATCGACGACGCGCGGCGGCTGCGCGCGCAGATCGCTCGGGTCTTCGCCGAAGCCGCGCAGGCCGACGAGCAGACCAGGCGCAGGCTGCTCAGCTTCGTCGTGGTCGGCGCGGGCGCGACCGGCGTCGAGGTGGCCGGTCAGCTGAAGGAGCTGGCGAAACGGCATTTCCACCAGGAGGTTTCGGTCACGCTCGTCGAGGGTGCCGGCGAGGTGCTCCCGCCGTTCGGCGGCGGGCTGTCGGAATACGCGAAGAAGTCGCTGACTCGCAGCGGCGTGGACGTGCTGCTCGGCACCTTCGTCACCGACATCGAGCACGGCAAGGTCACCGTCAAGAGCGCCGACGGCGTCGAGCACGCGATCGCGGCGGAAACCGTGGTCTGGTCGGCGGGCGTGCAGGCGGGCGGGTTCGCGAAGATTCTGGCCGAGGCCACGGGCGTGGCGACCGACCGGGCAGGCCGGCTGCTGATCAACCCGGACCTCACCGTCGGCGGCTACGCCGACATCTACGCCATCGGCGACATGACTTCGCTCAACGGCTACCCCGGCCAGTCGCCGGTGGCCATGCAGGAGGGCAGGCACGCCGCCGACATCATCCGCCGCAAGAAGCAGCCCGGCACCCCCTTCACCTACTGGGACAAGGGCAGCATGGCGGTGATCAGCCGGTTCAGCGCCGTGACGAAGCTCAACGACCGCATCACCTTCCGCGGCTTCGTCGCCTGGGTCATGTGGCTCGCGGTGCACCTGTTCTACCTGGTCGGCTTCCGCAACCGCTTCGCCGCGGTCGCGTCCTGGCTGGTCGCGTTCATCTTCACCGGACGCCCCGGTTTCGCCGAAGAGGACACGACCCCGAAGAAGGTACGCGCCGAGGAGAGCCGCGCCGCTTGATTGCTTCCCGTACCTGAGGAATCGCGCCGCTCTGAGACGGGAGTGGCGCGATCCGTCGGGGATCGGCCGTAACCGCATGGGGGAAGCGGTCGCGATGCCGAGGGGCGAACGCGGTGGAACCGTTCGGTGAACGCTCGGTGTGACAGCCGTCTCGTTCACCCAACCGGCATCGTCGCGACACTTCGAGGTTGCTGCGGCGCATTGTCGAGCTGGCTTCATCATGGATATGACTATTTCGTCCGTGCTGACAGCCCCGGCTCGACCGACGGACTCCGGGGAGGGACGGTCGCGCTACTCGCTGGTGGTTTCCTCCGATCTCGACCACCGCGTCGCCGCGCAGCGCCTGCGATACAACGTCTTCGCCAACGAGCCGGGGTTCCGGATCCCGGACGCCGGTACGGGTTTGGACGCCGACCGTTTCGACGAGCACTGCGATCACATGCTCGTGCGCGACGACGCCACCGGCGAGTTCGTCGGCTGCTATCGAATGCTGCCGCCGGACAAGGTCGCCGCGGCGGGCGGGTACTACACGGCGACGGAATTCGATCTGGCCCAGCTGGACCCGGAGGGCATGCGGATCGTTGAGATGGGCCGCGCCTGCGTGGTCCCCGATCACCGCAACGGCTCGGTGCTCACCCTCATGTGGGCGGGCATCCTGCACTACATCCAGCTCACCGGCTACGAGTGGGTCATGGGCTGCGTGTCGGTGCCGATGCAGGACACCCCGGCCGACGCGCCCGGGGTGAACGTGCGCGGCGTGCGCGATATGCTGCTCGGCCGGCACTCCTCCGACCCGGAGCGCCGGGTCCACCCGTACAACCCGGTGATCGTCGACGGCAAGGCCCTGGACGAGCTGGCGCCGCCGTCGCGGCCGAAACTCCCCCCGCTGGTACGCGGTTACCTGCGGCTGGGCGCGGAGATCTGCGGCGAGCCCGCCCACGATCCCGCATTCGCGGTCGCCGACTTCGTCGTGTTGCTCGGGCTGAACACGATCAACACCCGCTACCTCAACCGGCTACAAGACGCCGCCGCGTCGTTCGACGGGGGACGGTGAGGACCGTGGTCTTCGACGCGCCACCCGCCACGTCCACCGCGCACGCATGGATGCCGTCGAGCCCCTGCGGCCCCGGCTGCCTGGATTCGATCGATGAGGTCGGGTCGGCGCGGGTGCTCGCCCGCCTGGCCGGGGTCGCCGGACTGCTGCTCAGCTTCCCGGTCGCGAACGCGGTGACACCGCGTGGCCGGCGGGTTTCGTTGCACCGCGGCTATGCGCACTTACTGCTCGGCTGTCTGGGCATGCGGTTGCGCATTGTCGACAACCGGGGGGCCGTGGAAGAGCGCGGTGTCGTCGATGAGGGCGACGCCGCGCTCGTATCCGCCGGGTTCGGGACCGGCGCCGGCGGTGTGCTGGTCGTCACCGGGCATATCGGCTGGACCGATATCGTCGCGCTGGCCTCGGTGCAGCCGCTCGGCTTCGTGGCGCGTGCGGACATGGTGGACTGGCCGCTGATCGGCAGACTCGCCAAGCTGATGCGGGTGATTCCGATCGAGCGCGAGAGTCTGCGGCAGCTGCCCGGCGTGGTGACGGCGGTCGGAGCGCGGCTGGCCGCGGGCGACCGGATCGGCGTCTTCCCGGAAGGCACAACTTGGTGTGGCCGGGCTTACGGCACTATGCGTCCCGCGTTGTTCCAAGCGGCCGTGGACACCGGCACTCCGGTGCAGCCGGTGCGGTTGCGGTACCTGGACCGGCACGGCGTGCAGTGCACGGTGCCCGGTTTCGTCGGCGTCGACACCTTCGCCTCCTCCGCGCGACGGGTGCTGCGGTCGCGTGGCATGGTCGCCGAAGTGGTGCTGGAGCCGGTCCAGCGGCCCGGCGACGACCGGCGCGAGCTGGCCCGCCGCTGCGAGGCGGCCATCCGGGGTACCGCGTCGTCGCACCGTGGTGCGGCGGAAGCGACGGAGTGGATCGAGGCGGGGCACACCCGCGTGCAGGACCCGTCGGTCGCCGCCGACGCCCCAGAGGTGCGCAGGCCACGCCGCCGCCCGATGCTGCGCGGTCGCCGCACCGCAGCCGCGCAGTAGGCGCTGAACGCGCAGCCGGGGTTCGTGGCGCGGCATGTTGCGCGATAGCCCGATCCCGGCTTCGTCACCGTTCGCCCGTGGCTGTCCTCAGAATCCGCGCCCCCGGAGGGGAAACTCAGAATCCGCTGCCCGTGGGCGGCCGGAACCCGGGGCGCACACCGGGCCTGTCCTGGTCCCGGTCTTCCTGGCGGTCACGGCCGAGGAGCCAGTCGTCGTCGCAGTCGGGATCCCGGTTGTGGTCGTGGAAGCGGCCGTGGTCGTGGAAGCGGCCGTGGTCGTGGATACAGCCGTGGTCGTGGAAACGGCCGTGGTCGTGGAAACGGCCGTGGTCGTGGAGATCGGCGGGCTCGAGCACGATCGGGTCGGCGAGCGCGGGCACCGCGACGGCGGCGACCGGCATCACAGCGAGTACGGACGCGGCCGCGGCACGTGCCAGCACATGTCGCGTAAGTCCCTGCGGGCGTCGGTCCATCGGGAACTTCCTCTCATGGATTCGTCCGGTAGTCGGCCGCTCGGCACACCGGCCTGGGCCGCACGGGAAACGGACGAGCAGCGATGAATTCGTCCGACAACGTATCGCTGTTCGACGGTTCGCTTAATAGGTGAAAACCCTGAAATCTACCGCCGACAGGGGTATTCGACGGGAAACTGAACCGGAATCGCATCCCTCGCGTGGCTGTGAGCAGGGGGCAGCGCGTCGACGCTGCGCGGATCGGTGCGCGCCGCCCGGCGGCGACTGGAGGAGGCGCGCGGGTCGATCGCCGCCGACGGAGTAGCAGCCGTGGAAACCCGCGCACACGGCCGGGCTCGACCACCACGCACCCCTGAGGCTCGCTCTGTATCACCCCATGGTCGTGAGCACCCGCGTCGAGTGGTGACGCGCTGCATACGATTCCGGGGCGAGCCGATGTCGGCCCGCCCCGGAAAAGGGGAAACTCAGAAACCGCTGCCCGTGGGCGGCCGGAATCCGTGGTGCCAACCGGGCCTGCCGTGGTCCCAGTCGTCGTGGCGGTCCCGACCGCGGAACCAGTCGTCGTGGCGACCCCGATCCCAGTCGTTGTGCCGCCCGTTGTTCCAGCCGTCGTGACGGTGACCGCCGTGGCCGTGCCCTGGGCGGCCGTGCGCCGCGTCGACCTGGTCGGGGGTCTCGAGCACGATCGGGTCGGCGAGCGCGGGCACCGCGACGGCGGCGACCGGCATCAGGGCGAGTACGGACGCCGCGGCGGCGCGTGCCAGCACACGTCGCGTACGTCCATGGGTGCGTGGGTCCATCGGAACTTCCTCACTCATCGATTCGTCCGGTAGTCGATCGCTCGGCGCTCCGGCCGGGAACCCGTTCGGGAGCGAGCGGGACAGCGATCAATACACTGGATAACGTACCGCTGTTTAGCGGCACATTCAATAGGTGATTACCCTGAGATTCAGTCGCGTACTGGTGCATTCGGCCCGGAATCGCACCCCCCGCGGGCGCGCGAGCAGGGGGGAATAACCGGCAGACGGTGACGGCTATCCTTAACTGGTCATGAAGTCGGCTTTTTCGGGCCCGGTCAACGGTGCTGCGCCCCAGACGGTCTACCTCGATCACGCGGCCACCACACCGATGCTGCCCGCGGCCATCGAGGCGATGACGGCTGCCCTGCGCACCACGGGCAACGCGTCGTCCCTGCACGGATCGGGGCGCGCGGCCCGGAGGCTGCTCGAAGAAGCGCGCGAGTCGATCGCCGCCGACCTGGGCGCCCGGCCCTCGGAGGTGGTCTTCACCTCCGGCGGCACCGAGAGCGACAATCTGGCGGTCAAGGGCATCTTCTGGGCGCGCCGCGACGCCGATCCGCGCCGGACCCGGATCATCGCCAGTTCGATCGAGCATCACGCGGTGATCGACGCGGTGGAGTGGCTGGAGCGGCACGAGGGCGCGCAGGTCACCTGGCTGCCGGTGGACGCCGAGGGCGTGGTCTCCGCCGGCGTGCTGCGCGCCGCGCTGGCCGACCAGCCCGACGATGTCGCGCTGGTCACCGTCATGTGGGCGAACAACGAGGTCGGCGCCATCCAGCCGATCGCCGAATTGGCCGCCGTGGCAGCCGAATTCGGCGTTCCGATGCACAGCGACGCGGTACAGGCGGCGGCGCAGCTGCCGATCGACTTCGGCGCGAGCGGGTTGTCCGCGGCCAGTTTCGCCGGGCACAAGGTCGGCGGCCCGCACGGTGTCGGAGTGCTGCTGCTCGGCAGGCAGGTGCCGTGCGTGCCGCTGCTGCACGGCGGCGGCCACGAGCGCGACCTGCGGTCCGGCACCTCCGACACGGCGGCCGCCCTCGGCCTGGCCGCGGCGCTGCGCCAGACGGCGAGCGAACTTCCCGACCGGGCCGTCGAGCTGGTCGCGTTGCGCGACGCGTTGATCGACGGGATCCGCGCGGCGGCGCCCGACGCGGTGCTGAACGGCCCGTCCGGCGAGCGGCGTCTGCCCGGCAACGTGCACGTCACCTTCCCCGGGTGCGAGGGGGATTCACTGCTGATGCTGCTGGATGCGGCGGGGGTCGAATGCTCGACCGGTTCGGCGTGCACCGCGGGCGTCGCCACGCCCAGTCACGTGCTGATCGCCATGGGCGTCGAGCCTCGGCAGGCGCGCGGATCGCTGCGCTTCTCGTTGGGCCACACCTCGACGCGGGCCGACGTGGACGCGCTGCTGGAAGTATTGCCCCAGGTGGTGGAGCGGGCCAAGGCCGCGGGCCTGGCCGGTGCGAAAGGAGGTGTCTGATGCGGGTACTCGCCGCGATGAGCGGTGGTGTGGATTCGGCCGTGGCGGCGGCGCGTGCCGTCGACGCCGGTCACGAGGTGGTCGGCGTGCATCTGGCGCTGTCGGCGACACCGGGCACGCTGCGCACGGGGTCGCGCGGCTGCTGCTCGAAGGAGGACGCCGGTGACGCCCGCCGCGCCGCCGACGTGCTGGGCATCCCCTTCTATGTCTGGGATTTCGCCGACCGCTTCAAGGAAGACGTCATCGATGACTTCGTCGCGGCCTACGCGGCGGGCGAGACGCCGAATCCGTGCCTGCGCTGCAACGAGAAGATCAAGTTCTCCGCGCTGGCCGACCGTGCGGTGGCGCTCGGCTTCGACGCTGTGGTCACCGGGCACTACGCGCGGCTCGCGGACGGTGTGCTCCGCCGCGCCGTCGACGCCGACAAGGACCAGTCCTACGTGCTGGCGGTGCTGACCGCGCAGCAGCTTTCGCGCGCGATGTTCCCGGTGGGCGACACCCCCAAGCCACAGATCCGCGCCGAGGCGGCCGAGCGCGGCCTCGCCGTCGCGAACAAGCCGGACAGCCACGACATCTGCTTCATCCCCTCCGGCGACACCCGTGCCTTCCTGGGCGCGAAGATCGGTATCCGGCCCGGCGCGGTCGTCGACGCCGACGGTCAGGTGCTCGCGCGGCACGAGGGCGTGCACGGGTTCACCATCGGCCAGCGCAAGGGATTGGGGTTGCCGGGTCCCGCCGCCGACGGCAAGCCGCGATACGTCACCGGCATCGACCCCGATTCCGGCACGGTCCACGTCGGTTCGGCCGATGACCTGCGGGTCTGGACGGTCGAGGCGGAGCGCGCGATCTGGACGTCGGGTTCCGCGCCGAGCGGACCGATCGAGTGCGTGGCGCAGGTGCGCGCACACGGCGGCACCGCGCCCGCGGTGGCCGAGGCGGTGGGCGACGGACTGACCGTGCGGCTGCGTGAGCCGCTGACCGGTGTGGCGCGCGGCCAGGCCGTGGTGCTCTACCGGCCGGATCCCGAAGGCGACGAGGTGATCGGCAGTGGGACCATCTCCGGGACCGTGCGCGAGCCCGTCGCGAGTGAAGCGGGGGCCGAGTCGGCGCGGTGATCCGGCGCGCGCCGCGGCATCCGGTGCCGTCCTTTCTCGCAGCCCGACGCGGCGTTCGGACTGAAGACCCTGTGTAGCCGTCGAGACGACGGATCCCGTAATGGCGGAATCGAACGGACGGAGGTACGGCAGCGGTGTACGAGACCGGCGCGGAGGACGCGGCTCGAGACAGTGGGACGGACGTGGTGACCGAGCCGGTGCGCGTGCCGGGCGGGATCGCCACCGGGGTCGGCTCCTGGCCGGGCACCGACCCGCGCGAGGCCGCCGCGACCATCGTCGGTGAACTCGGCGAGTTGCCGCACCTGGTGGAACTGCCGGCTCGCGGTGCGGGCGCGGACCTGATCGGCCGGGCTTCCGCGCTGCTGGTCGACCTGCGCTTCGACACCACGCCCAGGGGCTACCGGCTCGCGCCCCGTCCGGGCGCGGTCGCGCGCCGGGCGCACGACCTGCTGCGAACCGATCTGGACGCGCTCGAGGAAGCGTGGGAGACCGCCGGTCTCTCCGGCCGCAACCGTCGGGTGAAGGTGCAGTCGGCGGGCCCGCTGACCTTGGCCGCGCAGGTCGAGCTGCCCGGCGGACATCGCGTGCTCACCGATCCCGGTGCGGTGCGTGACCTCTCGGAATCCCTGGCCGAAGGTTTGGCGCAGCACGTGGCGGAGGTGCGCAAGCGGCTCGGCGCGCAGGTCGTCCTGCAGTTGGACGAACCGTCGCTGTCCGCGGTGCTGGACGGCTCACTGCGCGGGGTGAGCGTGCTGAACACCGTGCGGGCGTTGCCCGAGCCGGAAGCGCTGGCCGTCCTGGACACGGTGCTCACCGCTCAATCCGCGCCGGTGCTGGTGCACAGCTGCGCCGAGCCGCCCGCGCTCGGCCTGCTGCGCCGCAGCGTCGCCGCTGCGATCGGCTTCGACCTGAGCACCATCGGCACGGCTCGACTCGACGAGGTCGGAGAGGCCCTGGAAGCGGGCAAACACCTGGTGCTCGGCGTCGTGCCCATCGAGGCGCCCGCCTCGGCGGTCACCTGGCGGACCTTCGCCGAGCCGGGGGTGCGGCTGATCGATCGGCTCGGCTTCGGCCGTCGCACGCTGGCGCAACGGATCGCGGTCAGCCCAGCATGCGGACTGGCGGGCGCGCCGCTGGAGTGGAGCAGACGAGCGCTGCGTTTGACCGCCGACGTTGCGCGCGCGTACGCCGAAGAATTCGAAGAGCTTTCATTCGCCTGACGTCGCCGCGCGGGAACGCGAATTGCCGCGCCGCACGTCGGAACCCTCGGCTCGCGCCGGGTAACGGACCGGCCGGATTTCGTGTGCTCCGGGGCAGCGACGTGCGCGAACACGGCGGCTCACTGTCGGTGGCCTCCGCTAATGTGCGATGGGTGAGTGACAGCGACAGCGCGGCGGCCCCGGCGACGGCAGAGCAGCGGGTGGAGTGGCAGCGACTCGCGGACGAGGTGCGTGAGCATCAGTTCCGCTACTACGTCCGGGACGCGCCGATCATCTCCGACGGCGAGTTCGACGCGCTGTTGCGGCGGTTGCAGGCCATGGAGGACGAACATCCGGACCTGCGCACGCCGGATTCGCCGACTCAGCTCGTCGGCGGCGGCTTCGCGACCGATTTCACCGCTGTCGATCACCTCGAGCGGATGCTGTCGCTGGACAACGTGTTCGACATCGACGAGCTACGCTCCTGGGCCGCCCGGGTGGAGGCGGAGACCGGGCCGGACCTGCACTACTTGTGCGAGGTGAAGATCGACGGCGTCGCGCTGAACCTCGTCTACCAGAACGGGCGGCTGGTGCGCGGCGCCACCCGAGGCGACGGACGCACCGGCGAGGACGTGACGCTCAACGCGCGCACCATCGACGACATCCCCGGCGAGCTGACCCCCAGCGACGAGTTCCCCATCCCGCGGCTGCTGGAGGTCCGCGGCGAGGTGTACTTCCGGCTGGAGGACTTCGAGACGCTCAACGCCGCCATCGTGGCCGAGGGCAAGCCGCCCTATGCCAATCCGCGCAACACGGCGGCCGGTTCGCTGCGTCAGAAGGATCCGTCGGTCACCGCGCGGCGCAGGTTGCGCATGATCTGCCACGGCTTCGGCCGCATCGAGGGTTACACGCCGACCTCGCAGTACGAGGCGTACCGCGCGCTCGCCGCGTGGGGCCTGCCGGTGTCCGAGCACACCAGGCGGGTGCAGGGCATCGACGCGGTGATCGAGCGGGTCGCCTACTGGGGGGAGCACCGGCACGACATCGAGCACGAGATCGACGGCCAGGTCATCAAGGTCGACGAGACCGCGCTGCAACGCCGTCTCGGCTCCACCTCGCGCGCGCCGCGCTGGGCGATCGCCTACAAGTACCCGCCCGAGGAAGCGACGACCAAGCTGCTGAACATCCAGGTGAACGTCGGCCGCACCGGCCGGGTGACGCCGTTCGCGGTGATGGAGCCGGTGTCCGTCGCGGGCTCCACGGTCGCGATGGCCACCCTGCACAACGCCGCCGAGGTCAAGCGCAAGGGCGTACTGATCGGTGACACGGTCACCATCCGCAAGGCGGGCGACGTGATTCCCGAGGTGCTGGGGCCGGTGGTGGACGCGCGCCCCGAAGACGCGCGGGAATTCGTCATGCCGACGCACTGTCCCGAATGCGGCACCGAACTGCGTCCGGAGAAGGAGGGCGACGCCGACATCCGCTGCCCGAACCAGCAGTTCTGCCCCGCTCAGTTGCGCGAGCGCGTCTACCACGTGGCCGGGCGCGGCGCCTTCGACATCGAGGCCCTCGGTTACGAAGGCGCGATCGATCTGCTGAAGTCCGGCGCCATCACCGACGAGGGCGACCTGTTCGACCTGGACGAGGCGACATTGCTCACCACCTCGCTCTACGCCAACAAGAACGGTAGCCTCTCCGCCAACGGCAAGCGGCTGCTGGAGAACCTGGCCGTGGCCAAGGACCGGCCGCTGTGGCGGGTGCTGGTCGGCCTGTCCATCCGGCACGTCGGCCCCACCGCGGCGCGCGCGCTCGCCGCCGAATTCGGCAGCTTGGACCGCATCGAGGCGGCATCGGGAGAGGAATTGGCCGCCGCCGACGGCGTCGGCCCGACCATCGCGGCCGCCGTGGCGGAGTGGTTCACCGTCGACTGGCACCGCGCCGTGGTGGCGAAGTGGCGGGCCGCGGGCGTGCGGATGGAGGACGAACGCGACGAGTCCATCGAGCGCAACTTGGAAGGCTTGTCCATCGTGGTGACCGGTTCGCTGCAGGGCTTTACCCGCGACGGCGCCAAAGAGGCGATCCTGAGGCGCGGCGGGAAGGCCGCGAGTTCGGTTTCGAAGAAGACCGCGTTCGTGGTGGTCGGGGACGCGCCCGGCTCCAAGGCCGCGAAGGCGGAGGAACTCGGCGTGCCGATCCTGGACGAGGAGGGTTTCCAGCGGCTGCTGGCGGGCGGGCCCGATGCGGTCGCGCCGGAGACGGCGGCGGAGGACGCCGACGCCGAGGAGTGAGCGGCCCTTGACCTGAAGACACGTTGAGGTATGAGGATCGTCTGGGAGGCGACTACCAGGAGGTCATCATGTCTGGTCCTACCGCACTGATCACCGGCGCGTCGGCCGGATTCGGCGCGGCGCTCGCGCGGGCGCTGATCGAACAGGGGTGGCGGGTACTGGGGACCGCGCGTCGCGCCGACCGGTTGACGCGCGTGGCCGCCGCGATGGGCTCCGCGTTCGTCCCGGTCCCGGGTGACGTCACCGATCCGGCGGATCGTGCGCGGCTGGCGGAGGCCGCGCGCGAGGCGGGCGAGCTCGATCTCGTGGTGAACAACGCCAGCCGCCTCGGGCCGAGTCCGCTGCCTCGCCTCGCGGACTATCCGCTGGACGAATTGGAGCGCGTACTGCGCACCAATGTCGTAGCGCCGCTGGCGGTTCTGCAATTCGCGCTGCCGCTGTTGCGCTCCGGCGGCGTCGTGGTGAACATCAGTTCCGACGCCGCGTCGGAGCCGTATCCCGAATGGGGCGGATACGGATCGTCGAAAGCGGCGCTCGACCAGCTCACGGCGATTCTCGCCGCGGAGCGTCCGGACCTGTCGATCTACGCTTTCGATCCCGGGGACATGCGCACCGAGATGCATCAGGCGGCGTTTCCCGGCGTCGACATCTCGGATCGGCCCGCGCCGGAGACGGTGGTGCCGACGCTGCTGCGGCTGCTTGCCGAGAAACCCAGGAGCGGGCGTTACGCCGCAGCGGATTTCGTCGCCGGGCGGACGTCGTGACGGTGCGCACCACCCTGCCGTTCTTCGACCTGTCCCCGGAACGAGATGCCGCCGCCCCACCCGAGGCGCGGGGTATCGCGCGCGACGACGTCCGCCTGCTGGTCGCCGATCCGGAACTGACCCACTCGCTGTTCCGCGAGCTACCGGACCGGCTGCGCCCCGGCGACCTCCTGGTGGTGAACAATTCGGCGACCATGTCGTCCGCGGTCGACGCCACTTTGCGCGGCGAGCCGGTCGTGCTGCACTTCTCGACGTGGCTGGACGACGGTCGCTGGATGGTGGAGGTCCGGACGCCGCAGCGCACTCCTTATCCGGCCGAGCGGCTCTCGTCCGGGACCGTGCTGGGATTGCCGGATGCCGCGGCGACTCTGCACGCGCCCTGGCTCCCCGGCGGTCGGCGTCTCTGGAGCGCCGACGTCACCACCGACGTGCCTCGACTGCTGGCCGCCCACGGCCGTCCGATCACGTATTCCTATATGCCGCAGCGATGGTCGGCCTCGTACTACACGACCGTCTTCGGGCGGGTCCCGGGCAGTGCGGAAATGCCCAGTGCCGCAAGGCCCTTCACCGAGCGTCTGGTGCTGGATCTGATCGCCGGGGGTGTCGCTCTCGCGCCGATCACGCTGCACACGGGCGTCTCCTCGCCCGAGGCAGGGGAGCCGCCGAGCCCGGAGCGCTTCGTCGTCCCGGCTTCGACGGCGCGGCTGGTGAACGCCACGAAAGCCGCGGGCGGACGCGTCGTCGCGGTCGGCACGACGGTGACGCGGGCGCTGGAGACTGCCGCCGACCCGTCGGGCCTGGTCCACGCCTCGCACGGATGGACCGACTTGGTGCTCGGAGCGGAACGACCGGCTCGTGTGGTGGACGGTCTGATCACAGGTTGGCACGCCCCCGGCGCGTCCCACCTGGATCTTTTGGTGGCGGTGGCTGGGGAGGAGACCGTCGCCGCCGCCTATGCCGCTGCCGTGGACACCGGCTATCTGTGGCACGAGTTCGGCGACAGCGCCCTGCTGTTCGGCAGCCGGCTCAGCTCACCGTGACCGTGGCGCCCAGCTGCCCGGCGATGTCGAATCGTCCGCAGCGGCCGTCGCTCAAATCGAGCTTCTGGGTGATGATCTTCCCGCGGCGATTCTTGAACGTCGCTTCGGCGGTCACGTCGGCGCTCGCCGTGGAGCACACCTTCGACACCACGCCGGGCGGGTCGTAGCTGACCGTCCCCCCACCTTGGCAGGTGTTCGTGCTGTTGGCCAGGAACACGCGCGCGGAGCCCTCCGGGCACGGCGCGTCCGCCACCGCCTCCGGCGCCGCGACCAGCGAGCCCAGCGCGAGCGCGGCGACGACGGAGCTTCGAACCACCAGACGACGAACCGTCGATCCCATCATCAACCCTCATCCCATCGAACAACTTCGGCAGTACGCCACGGCGAAACCGCAGCGTGCAGGCATGCTAACCCGCTATCGCACCTGCTGTCCCGGTGACGGTCGCCGGGCTACCGGGAGAACAGCAGATCATCCACGGCGATGGTGGTGTCCGCGTAATGGACGGGAATGTGGTCGCCAGGACGGTACCTGGTTCGGGTGCGGTACCCCTGCGATGTCGGCTCGGTGTGCTCGTAGATCACGTCTTTGGTGACGACCCAATAGGTCGGGTAACCGGCGCGGCTGTACAGGTCCGCTTTGCGGTTGAGATCCTGCACCACTGTCTCGTCCGAAACTTCCACAACGAGGAGGACATCGGAAGCTGCCCACACAGACAACTTGGTGCCGATCACATCGACAGGCTCGGCGCCCGAGCGAAGTGCCCAGCAGTCCGGATCGGGCAATGACTCACCGGTCGGTAGTGTCGCATTGGTCACCTCGACGCCGACGCGTGGCAGCCGACCGACGATCCGGCCGACTGTGAACCCGTGCCAGTCACCGATTACCACCGGCCATACCTCCCCCTCGACGAGTTCGACGCGATGGTCGAACGCGCCCGCCTCCCACGCGCGCAGGAACTCGCTGCGCGTCCAGCGGTAGGCGATGGAATCCCCGGTCATGCGCTCAAAGTACCGTGCCTTTGGCTGTCTATCTATCGGTCACAGACCTGTTCGACCAGGTAGCGGCCGTGATCAGGGCCCGGAGGCGGAGATATCCGATGGCGCGGCGATCCGCCGTGCGAGCCCGGTGCGCGTGGACCCGGATCGAGGCGAGCACCCGGCGCGGATCGCGGACGCCACCGGGCTGATGTCGCCTCGCCACGGCGCGGACGGAAGTATGGCGGCATGCTGCGCAGTTTTCAGGTGACCAATCACAGATCGCTGGCCGACGAGCAGGAGTTGCGACTCACCAAGGGAAGCGGACCGGTGGCCGTGCCGGTGACCGCCGTGCACGGCGGCGCCGCGGCGGGCAAGACGAACCTGATCGATGCGCTCGGGCAGATGCGCGACGCGGTGCTGCATTCGGTGACCGGATGGGATCCGTACGCGGGCCCGGTGCGTGCGCCGCACCTCGGGTTCCCGGAGCGGCCTTCGGAATTCGTGGCGGCGTTCGTCGCCGAGGGCGTGCCCTACACCTACGGCTTCCGCCTGGACAACGCCGACGTGACGGCGGAGTGGCTGCACACCCACCCGCGCTCGCGCAAGCGAATCGTGTTCGAGCGCAGCGGGGAACAGATCAAGATCGGCCCGATGTTCGAGGCGGCGCGCTACGGGATCACCGCGCTGGCTCCGCTGGTGCGCCCGAACGCCCTGCTGCTCAGCCTGGCCGGACAGATGTACTCCGACGCGCTCGTGCCCGCCTACCGCTGGTTCGAGTCCATGCTCGAAGTGCAGCGCGGTCCCGCCGAACCCGACGCCATCGCCCACCGGCTGGGCAGCCACGTCTCCCGCTCGGCGGACAACGCGGCGCGGCTGCTGATGCTGCTGCGCACGGCCGAGCTGGGCATCACCGACCTGCTCGTCGCCGAGCACGACCCGATGTACGCCGACTACCTGCGTGAACTGGACGCCGACATCGCCGGCCTCGGCAAGCGGATCGACCTGTGCGCCACCTCGCCCGGCCATGCCGACGAGATCCTGCGCGAGACCGGCCTGACCCCCGTGCTGCTCGAGCGCGAGCTGACCAACCTGAAGGCGGCGCGCGACGCCCTGTACGCGCGGATGGTGGCCCGGCGCGGCGTCGGCCTGAATCTGGTGCACGACGGCATCGACGCTCCGTTCGAGATCGCTGACGAATCCGCCGCCACGCTGTCGTTGCTGCGGGTGCTGCCTGCCATGCTCGACGCGCTGGACACGGGCCGGGTGCTCGCCGTCGACGACATCGGCGCGTGCCTGCCCGCCGAGGAGACCGATCGGCTGATCCAGCTCTTCCAGAATCCGGAGACCAACGTGCGGGGCGCCCAATTGATCTTCACGACGAACAACCGGCTGCTGATCGATCGGGGCAACGGGCGTTCGCAACGCACCCGTACGTCGGTCTGGCACATCCGGCGCACCGCGCACGGCACCAGCGAGCTCGCGCCGGTGTGACGCGCACCTAGCATGGGGACATGCTGGAGTTCGTCGCGCTGGTAACCCTGACCGCGGTGCTGGTGTCGCTGATCGTGTTCGCCCTCCGCGGCAGGCGAGGCTACGCGCCGGCGAGTCCGGAGCAGGGGACGCTGTACGTCACCGGTGTGAGCCCGCGCCCCGACGCGCCCGGGGAGCAGTACGTGACCATCACCGGAAATCTGAGTGGCCCCTCGGTCGCGGGCAAGGTCGTGTACGGCCGCTTCGTCTGGGACACGAGTTCCTGGCCGCAGACCGGCGATCTGCTCACCGTCGTCTATCCGGCGGGCAAGCCGGACCGCTGGCAGATCTCCCGTCCCGGCTGAGCGGTCGTCCGCTGCTGGGGGCGGGGGAGGGCACAGGGGCTCGCCGAGAGGTGAGCAGTGTGCCCGCACGGGGCGCGGTGTGCTACTCCGCAGGAGCACGGATGTGCCGTAGCCCACGTTACGGCCGATGGCATCATGCCGGGTATGGATGTGCGGGATGCGGGCGTCGTCGTTCGGGCGGCACGGCCGGACGAGTACGCCGCGGTGGGTGAGCTGACCGTGGAGGTCTACGTCGGTGAGGGTTATGTGGAGGCGGGCAGCTGGTACGCGGGCGAGCTGGCCGACACCGCTCGCCGCGCCGCCTCGGCTCGGATCCTGATTGCCACGCACGCGGACCGGATCGTCGGCTCCCTGACGGTCGCGCAGGCAGGGAATCCGTACGCGGAGATCGCGCTGCCGGGTGAACTGGAATTCCGCATGCTCGCCGTCGCGAAGACCGCACGCGGACTCGGCGCGGGAACGGCGTTGGTGCGCACCGTCATCGAGCTCGCCCGGGCGGAAGGGTGCGCCGCGGTCGCCCTCACCACCATGCCGGCGATGGTCGACGCCCGCCGGATCTACGACCGCTTCGGCTTCCGCCCAGTGCCGAGCCGCGACTGGCGGACCAGTGCCGGGGAGTTGCTTCATGTGCTCCGGCTACCACTCGACCCTGCCGGTGAGCCGACCTAGGTTCCTCCGCGGACGCGCCGCGTACCCGCCCGGGCAACGAGCACACGAGTCGAGAATGCGACCTGCGGGGTGGAATCCCTTCCGGCTCGATCGGGGTGGCGTCACCGTGCCGGGGCCGTGATGGGGTATGCACGGAATTCGGATGGACGAACGCGATGACGGCGCGAAAGCTCCAGCGCCGCTGAGGGAATCAGCCGAGGACGGTGGCGACTATCCCCGCGAGGTAACCCAGCCGGGCCACCTCGGAGGGCCGGAAGTCGGGTCCGCCCGGCCTGCCGAGCAGCAGCACCTTGCCGGTGTTGCCGAGCGGAGCGGCGGCCAGCTTGGTGTCCATGTCCCGCCAGATCTCCGGCACCCACTCCCCTTCGGGATCGAGCACGCTGGGCTTCTCCAGCGGCATCCACGGCGCCGAACCCGCCTGCGTCTGCGGCGCGCTCGGGCTGCCGACCACGCGGTAGGCCCCGTGCGGCCCGATGTCGATGATCGTGCTCCAGCCGACCCGCAGTACCCGCGGCACGCCGTCCACCAGCACCTGCATCCGGTCGTCGCGGGCGCTGGCCACCTGGTCGATGAGTTCGAGCTCGCGGTGGGTGTCGAGCACGCCGGAGTAGGGGCGGATCGAGTCCACGTGCACGTCACCGATCGATTCCGCGGCGGTGATGAGGGTGTCGGGGAGCGCGCCGGAGGGCACCTCGACGACCAGATCGTCGACGGCGTAGCCGGCGCCGCGCTCGACCACATCCAGGGACAGGATGTCGGCGCCGACGGAGCCGAGTGCGAGGGCGAGAGCGCCGAGGCTTCCCGGTCGATCCGGAAGTTGCACGCGGAGCAGATACGACACGTGCGTTTCCTTTCTTAGGGCGGCCGAGGCTGGAGAACGAATACCCGGGTGACGCAATACTTACACCCCTTACGGCCGGTTATCGAGTCGAAGGCGGTCCAGTGATACACGCCACTCGGTGAATTCGCGCGAAGGCGGCGTGTCGGGCTGGTGCGAGTGGACGTGTCGCGGGCTGGAGGGGGTTGCCGGGGGCCTGCGGGCCGACGCTCGCGCCGCCGCGCCGGTGAAGCGCGGGTGCCGCACGGCGACCTGGTCGCCGGTGGCTAGGCTGTGTGGGTTGAGCACTGTTCATAACGAAGCCGAAAGGGGTCCCGCGGTGCCCGCCATCTCCCGCGACGAGGTCGCACACCTCGCCCGGCTGTCCCGGCTCGCGCTGTCCGATGCCGAACTGGATCAGTTCGCCGGACAGCTGGATTCGATCCTGAGCCACGTGCGGACCATCTCCGAGGTCGCCGCCGCCGACGTCCCGGCCACGGCGTCGCCGAACCCGGCGACCAACGTGACCCGGCCCGACGAAGTGGTGCCGGGCCTGACCCCGCGCGAGGCGCTGTCCGGCGCGCCCGCGGTGGAAGAACAGCGGTTCATGGTGCCGCAGATCCTGGGAGAGGGCGAATGAACGCAGCATCGCATCGCGATTCGACGGGGGGTGGTGGCCGGGCGACGGGCGGGCATGATCTGACCGGGCTGTCCGCGGCCGAGCTGGCCCACAAGATCCACGGCCGCGAGCTGTCGTCGGTGGAGGTGACGCAGGCGCACCTGGACCGGATCGCCGAGGTCGACGGCGAGTACCACGCCTTCCTGCACGTCGCGGGGGAACAGGCGCTGGAGGCCGCGGCCGCGGTGGACGCCGCGCTCGGCTCGGGCGCCGCGCCCGCCTCGCCGCTGGCGGGAGTTCCCTTGGCGCTCAAGGACGTCTTCACCACCACGGACATGCCGACCACCTGCGCGTCGAAGATCCTCGAGGGGTGGGTGTCGCCGTACGACGCGACGGTCACCGCGCGGTTGCGCGCGGCGGGCATCCCGATCCTCGGCAAGACCAACATGGACGAGTTCGCCATGGGCTCCTCCACCGAGAACTCCGCCTACGGCCCCACCCGCAACCCGTGGGACACCACCCGCGTCCCGGGCGGTTCGGGCGGCGGCTCCGCGGCGGCGCTGGCCTCGAACCAGGCGCCGCTGGCCATCGGCACCGACACCGGCGGGTCGATCCGCCAGCCCGCGGCCGTCACCGCGACCGTCGGCACCAAGCCGACCTACGGCACGGTGTCGCGCTACGGCCTGGTCGCCTGCGCGTCGTCGCTGGACCAGGGCGGTCCGTGCGGACGGACGGTGCTGGACACCGCGCTGCTGCACGAGGTGATCGCCGGGTACGACCCGCGCGACTCCACTTCGCGCGACGTGCCGGTGCCGCCGGTGGTGGCCGCCGCGCGCGCCGGGGCGCAGGGCGATCTGCGCGGCGTCAAGATCGGCGTGGTGAAGGAGCTGCACTCCGACAGCTACCAGCCCGGCGTGCTCGCCTCATTCGACGCCGCCGTCGCGGTGTTGAAGGATCTCGGCGCCGAGGTGGTCGAAGTGTCTTGTCCGCACTTCGAATACGCGCTCTCGTCCTACTACTTGGTGATGCCGTCGGAGGTGTCGTCGAACCTCGCGCGGTTCGACGCCATGCGTTACGGTCTGCGCGTCGCCGACGACGGGCAGCACAGCGCCGAGCAGGTCATGGCGGCCACGCGTGCGGCCGGTTTCGGCCCGGAGGTCAAGCGGCGCATCATGATCGGGACCTACGCGCTGTCGGCGGGCTACTACGACGCCTACTACGGCCAGGCGCTGAAGGTGCGCACGCTCATCGCCCGCGACTTCGACAAGGCCTATGAGCAGGTCGACGTGCTCGTCTCGCCGACCAGCCCGTTCACGCCGTGGAAGCTGGGCGAGAAGGTCGACGATCCGCTGGCCATGTACCTCTCGGACCTGTGCACCCTGCCGACCAACCTGGCGGGTCACCCGGCCATGTCGGTGCCCTCGGGCCTGAGCAAGGACGACGGCATGCCCGTCGGCCTCCAGATCATGGCCCCCGCTCTCGCCGACGACCGCCTCTACAAGGTGGGCGCGGCCTACGAAGCGGCTCGCGGCCCCATCGCCTGACGTTCGGCGGAGCCGCTCGTTCGCGAAAACGGGCGGCTCCGCGAGATAGTCACGCCGGCCAGGTGAATTCGGGGTCGTCGGCGTAGTCGCGACGGCGCTGGTCCAAGGCGAGCGCGACCATTTGGTGTGCGCCGGGCCCGATGATCTTGCGCAGCGGCGGGTTCGGCATGTTCACCAGTGCGATCAAGCCCGCGGCGCCCACTTCGGGCGGCGCTTCGATCCAATCGGACTCGGTGCCCGACGTAGCGTCCGGCGCGGGTTCATCCGAGGCGGAGGCGGCTTCGCTCGGCGGCTGGGCGTCGGTCGAGTCGGCGGAAGCGTGCCCGATGTCCCCGTCGGCAGCTGGGTAGTCCGGCATGCCCAGGATGCCGCTGCGCAACTCGGCGTACGCGGGGATGCCGGTGGCGAACCGCATGCTCGACTTGGCCCAGTCGGTGTCGAAGCCGCCCAGTTGCGCGAGCGTGACCCGGATGCCGAAGGGGCGCAGCTCGTCGGCGAGCGAGGCGCTGAATCCCTCCAGTGCCCATTTGCTCGCGTTGTAGAGGCCGAACAGCGGGAGGCTCCCCACGGCCCCGACCGTGGAGATCTGCACGATGTGCCCGGAGCCCTGGGCGCGTAGATGCGGCGTGGCCGCCTGCGAAACCCAGAGCGCCCCATAGAAATTGGTGTCCATCTGGTCGCGGATCTGCGCTTCGGTCAGTTCTTCGACGGCGCCGACCAGGCCGTAGCCCGCGTTGTTCACGATCACGTCGATGGCGCCCGCCGCGGCGAACGCCTTGTCCACGGTGGCGATCACATGTTCGCGGTCGCGTACGTCCAGGGGCAGCACGGTCAGGCGGTCGTCGGCGAGGTCCGTCAGGGACTCCGGGTCGCGGGCGGTCGCGACGACACGGTCGCCCTGCGCGAGCGCGGCCGTCGTGAATGCCCGGCCGAGCCCGCGGCCGGCACCGGTGATGAACCACGTTTTGGTCAAGAGAGATCCTTTCGTCGCGAGACGCTCCGTCTCGTTCGAAACCATGCCAAGCGAATCTGCGTGTGTCAAGACGAGACGTTTCGTCTCGTTTAGTGGTAGGGTGCGGGCATGGCCGATACTCCGACCGCCGCGCGCCGCAGTGAGCGTGCCCGTGCGGCGATACTTGCCGCGACAGCCGAGCTGATCCGCGAGGTGTCCTACGCGAAATTGAGCGTCGAGGCCATCGCGGCCCGGGCGGGTGTGGGCAAGCAGACGATCTACCGCTGGTGGCCGTCGAAGGGTGCGGTCGTCTTCGACGCCATGCTCGAATCCGATTCCGGCCCGGCTGGTCCCGCACTGCCCGACACCGGCGACGTCGCGGCCGACTTGCGCCTGCTGCTGCGCGGTTCGGTGGGCGCGCTCACCGATCCCGGCTTCGAGTCCTTTCTACGGGCGATGTACATCGAGATCCAGCAAGACGCGGAACTGGCCGTCGCGTACCGCGAGCGCCTGCTGCTGCCCCAGCGCGCCGCCGTCGCCGACCGGCTGGCCGCCGCCGTCGCCGAGGGGGAACTGCGCGCCGGGCTGGACCTGGAACTCGCCACTGATCTGCTGCTCGGCCCGATGCAGATGCGGTGGTCGCTGGGGCTCGGCGGGCTCACGGAGGCGTATGCCGACGCCGCGCTCGATGCCGCGCTGGCCTATCTGCGGGCGTGAGTCGCCCGGCACGCGGGTCCGTTCGACGCCTACCGGCTCGGCTCAGGATGCTCGCAGCTTCTCGGCCTGTTCCTTGATGCCATCGGTCATGCCTTCGAAGCCGCGGCGCAAGTTCTTGCCGAGCAGTGCGACGACCACGGGATGCAGCCATCCGCCGAGTTCGAAGTGTGACTCGTAGTGGGTGCGGCCGTCGGAGAGCGGTGTCACGGTGTGCGAGCGCAGACTGTGCAGCGCGCCCGGGGGTACCGGTTTCATCGAGTAGCTGAGCTCACGGCCCGGAGTGTGCGAGCGAATCCACTCCCGCTGCTTGCGAGGGCTCGATCCGGAGACTCGAACGAGCATGTCGATCGGCTCGCCGGGCACCAGCGAACTGCGGCACTCCAGGACGAAGGGATTCCACTCGCCGTAGCGCGGGAAGTCGGTGATCACCTGCCACACCAGCTCGGCGGGGGCGTCGATGTCGGCGGCGAGGTCGATGACGAAGGCCATGCACGAATTAGAACATGTTCTACGCCGACGGGGTGTGGGCGCCGCGCCGAACGGCTCAGCAGGACCCCATGGCCGTGCCCTGATCGGTGCCGTAACGGTGGCCGTGGCCCGGCGGGGCGTGCAACGCCGCGAGCAGGTCTGCGGTGGTCTGCGCGAAGCTGATCACCGGAAGCCACTGCGGAACGGGAGCGTCGACCCGGGCGCCGTCCAGGTCGGGCGCGCGCCACACCTGGGACAGCGACCAGTGGGTCACCGGATCGGAACTGTTGGCCAGCACCGTCGCGCCGCCGCGATGCACGTGGTTGGCCGGAGGTCCCGCCCAGAGGACCGCGCAGGTCCGGCTGTCCTGCTCGGCGTCGTCCCCGAAGACGGCATTGCCGCCCAGCGCGCCGAGGCTCTGCCCGTAGAGGTACAGCTTCGGTTTGTGCGCCAGCCCCGCGATGTGGCGCTCGACGGCGGTGAACAGACTGCGCGCGGCCGTCACCGCCGCATCCCGGCCGAACACGAACGTCGCCCAGCTCGGGAGATAGGAGTACTGCAACCCGACCAGCGCCACGTCACCGTCGAAGCGGCGATCGAAACCCGCCACGGCGTTGGCGTCGATCCAGCCCGATCCGGTGGGCACCGTGACGACCAGGTGCGAGCGCGCGAAGCCGCCCGACCGTTCCAGCTCGCGGATCGCCAGCGCGACGCGGCTGTCCAGGTCGGGCGCCGAGGCCACCCCGACGTAGACCCGCACCGCCCGCCCCGGCGCGCCGCTGACGAATTTGCGTCCCTCCGAGCCGAGCGATGCCCAGCTCACCGCCGACTCGGCGCTGCCCGACCCGTGGTGCGAGCCCGGCTGGATCACCGCGGGGTCCACCTCCGCGTTCGCGCTCGCGTACACCGACTCCCGCCATCCGACCACCGCGGGCACGCCCACGAGGTACAGCAGAACCGCCACGACCGCGGCCAGCGAGACGCCCCGCGCCCAGCCCAGCTTCCGCAACGTCCAGGTGATCGAGCGGGCAGCGCCGACGAGCAGTCCGATGATCAACGCCGCGCCGAGCGCGCACCGCAGCCAGTAGCCGGTGTCGATGTGCGGCGTGCCCATCGCGGCGCGCAGCCGGTTCTGCCAGTGTCCCGCGTTCGCCGCCGCACCCACCACCAGGACCGACGTCGCGATGAGCAACGGCCGCCGCAACCACCCGTGCCGCCGGTTGACGTCGAAACCCCAGTGCCGCAGGACGACGCGCAGCACCCCGGCCACACCGAGAGTGAGCGCCGCGAGGAGCCCGGTCAGCACGGCCTGCGCGCTCGGTGCGCGAGGGAGCAGTCCGGGCGCCAGGGAAGCCAGCACACCGGTGCCGATGCCGAGCGTCGTGCCGATCCGCGGCGGTGCGACCCGGCGTATCGCCACGGCGACCCGCCTGCGCCGATCCAGGAACTTCGTGACGAGCGAGGTCATGGTCGTACCGCCGCGTCGGAATGCGGCATGCCCGCCACCGGCGCGGGGTCACGGCGGCGGTTGCGCACGACGAGGTCCGCGATCAGCCCGGCGATTCCGGCGCCGAGCACGCCGAGCAGCACACCGCTCGTCGCGGGTCCGGTGTCCGCCGTGTCGAGCAAGGGCTCCACCACGGGCGCGCCGTAGTCCTGCCGCCGCGAGTTCAAGTCGACGGCGGTGTGCGCGATCGAGGCCATCGCATCACAGCGGGCGCGGGAGAAGGAGTCCACACGGGCGGCGCAGGCTTGGTGCATCTGCCGGTCCAGCGTCGCGTCGAGGGCCTGCCGCGCCCACGGGCCCAGCGGCTCGCCGCGCTGGTCGGCGTAGCGCAGCAGGTCGTAGCCGAGGTCGTGGGCCTTGCACGCGGTATCGAACTCGACCGGCAGCGTCACCGGGGACGAGCAGTCGCCGCGCGGATTGACCAGCACCCCGTCCACCGTGCTCGGCCGGTAGCCGAACGACGCGACGAAGTCCGCCGGGATCGCGGTGAGCGCGTCGGGCGTGCCCGCGGCCAGTTCGGCGATCGCGGCGCTCGCCTGCGCGCTCTCGATCGGCGCGGCGGCCGCGGCGGCCTGCTGGGCGGGGGCGAGAAACGCCGTCGCCGCCATGGCAGTCAGCGCCGCCGCGGTGAGCGCCGCATAGCGCCGCGTCGGCGCGGTGATGGAAGTGGTTGCGGTGGAATGGTTTCGGGCTCCTGCGGCCGAGGCGGACCGGGTCTCGCGCCCGGCGCTGGTCGGTGTGCTCATGGCGACGACGTTAGGGAGTCGTTTCCGGCGGCCGCCTCACGCCCGGGGACGTTTCCCGTGCCGCGCCGCCGGGGGAGCCGCCGTGCCCGTCTCGCACCGGGGTATCGGGCCGGAAATCACCCGTGGGTATGAGTCGCGGTGAACCGGGAGTTCCTAGGGTCGTAGGCATGAACCGAGAAACTCGCGCCTGGACGCGACGGCTGGACGCGCGGACCTGGTTCGACCTCGGCACGGTGCTGGTCGCGCTGATCTGGTACGCGGTCGCCTGGCCGACCTTGCACCTGACCCACGCGGTGCCCGCCGCGGCGCAGCCGTTCATCGCGGCGCTGGCCGCGTTCCCGGTGCTGCTGGTGCGCGTCAACCCGGCGTTGGGCTGGGCCATCTCGGCGGGCTCCGCGCTGGTGATCGCGCTGGCGATCCCGCATCAACCGAACAACGAGCTGCCGTTCCAGGTCGTCCACCTGCTGTGCCTGCTGGTGTCGCTGTTCGCGGTGGCGGTGCGCGCCCCGGGGCAGATCGTCGCGGTGGCCTGGGCGGCGACGGCGCTGCTGTTGGCGACCACCATGCCCGGCGAAGGGGAGGCGTTGGCCAACGCCGCGTGGGGCTGGCCGATCGCGCTGGCGGCGCTGGTGCTGTTCGGCCTGCTGATCCGCTGGCTGGTGCTGTCGCGGCGGCAGCTGGTGCGCCAGGAGGAGGAGAACGAACTCGAGCGGGCCCGCCGCGCCATCCTGGAGGAGAAGGCGCGCATCGCCCGCGACCTGCACGACGTCGTGGCCCACCACATGTCCCTGGTGGTGGTGCAGGCGCAGACCGCGCCGTACCGGGTGGATGGCGTCACCCCGGCCGCTCGCGCCGAGTTCGAGTCCATCGGCGCCACGGCGCGCGAAGCGCTCAACGAGATCCGCGGCATGCTCGGCGTGCTGCGCAGCGACGGCCAGCTGCCCGAGCACGCGCCCCAGCCGAAGGCCGCGGACGTGATCACCCTGTTCGAAGCTGCGCGACGCGCGGGTGTCCGCATCGAGTGGACCGTCGACGGAACCCTGGACACGATCCCGGAGACGACCGGCCTCGCGCTCTATCGCGTCGCCCAGGAATCGCTGTCCAACGCTTCCCGGCACGCACCCGGCGCCCCGGTCGAGGTGCGCATCGCGTGCGGTGCGGAGCTGCTGCTCGACGTCGAGAACGGTCCGGGCGCGACGCCCGCCCGGCCGGTCGGCAACGGCGGCCACGGCATCGCGGGCATGCAGGCGCGAGCGTTGGCCGTCGGCGGCGAAGTGACGGCGGGACCGCGCGCGGACGGCGGTTTCCGCGTCCACGCGCGCTTCCCGCTCACCGCGCCCGAAGCCCCGGCCGCCGTCGTCGGTGCCGCGCACGCCGAACCAGGTCGCTGAGCATCGGCCCGCCGCGCAGTCGTGGGGGGCAATTAGGGTGAGCGGGTGGCAATTACGGTGTTGATCGCCGACGACCAGGCGATGGTCCGGCAGGGGTTCGGGGCGCTGCTCGCGGCGCAGCCGGATATCAGCGTGGTGGGCGACGCGGCGGACGGGAAGGCCGCGGTGGCCGAGGCGAAGCGGCTGCGCCCGGATGTCGTGCTGATGGATGTGCGCATGCCGGAGATGAACGGGCTGGACGCGGCCCGCGCCATCCTGGCGGCCGGGTTCGACCCGCCGGTGCGCGTGCTGATGCTCACCACCTTCGACATCGACGACTACGTCTACGAGGCGCTCAGCCTGGGCGCCAGCGGGTTCCTGCTCAAGGACGCGCCCGCCGAGGAACTGGTGCGCGCGGTGCGCGTGGTCGCCGACGGCCAGGCGCTGCTCGCGCCGACGGTCACCCGCAGGCTCATCGCCGACGTCACCCGTCGCCGCAGCGCGGCCCGCGCCAAGCCGGCGCCGCAGCTGAACGCGCTGACTCCCCGCGAGCGGGAAGTGCTCGAACTGATCGCGAAAGGCATGTCGAACGCCGAGATCGCCGAAACCCTGTTCGTGGCCGAACAGACCGTGAAGACCCATGTCTCCAAGGTCTTCTCGAAGCTCAACCTGCGCGACCGGGCGCAGGCGGTGGTGCTGGCCTACGAGAGCGGCCTGGTCACCCCGGGCTGAGCCGGATTCACAGCGGCGGGCAGGAGCCGCCGCGCAGTTCGCCGAGATGACGGCCCAGCATCCGCGCCATCCGGCTGAGGATGGTGGTGGAGTCCTCGAAGCTGCCGGAATCGGCCGTCGCCGCCATGGCCACGGCGATCGTGCCGGACCGCACCGGGACCAGGCCGAACTGGCGGACGGTGTAGACGCCGGTCACGTCGTCGGGTCCCCAACCGCCCTTGAACGCCGTGCCCTCCAGCACGCCCAGCCCCCACGCCTGTTCGGGGGTGATCTCCGTCATCAGCTCGGTGACGTGGAAGGACTCGGGCAGGCAGGGCAACCGGGAGGCGAAGCGCGCCTGATTGGCGAGCGTCCATTCGGTCCCGCCGAAGGAGGTGTAGTCCAGGGTGGTGCGCGGGCCCGCCACACCGGTCGTGGCATCGCCCGCCTCGTCGATCACGTCCTGGACCGCCTTGGCCGCTTCCAGCCCGTCGCCGAGCGACTGCCACAGCGCCTCGGCGGCGTCGTTGTCCGACCACGTGATGGCCGCCTCCACCTCGTGCAGGACCTCTTCCTGGGAGTCGTGCCGCAGCGCCGCGATCGCCAGCGGCACCTTGATGGTGGACCAGGCGATGCCGCTGACCCAGTCGCCGAAGACGGTCATCCGGCCGCCGCCCACGGGCATGATCGCCATGCCGACCTGACCGGCCAGCTGCGGCTGCAACTGGGTGAAGTCGGCGGCCAGCGAGTCCGGCATGGACACCGCGAGGTTGGGCCGCCAGGCTCCGGCGGTGTCGACGACCACGGCCGGGGAGTCGGCGGCGCGCTTGTCGCCGGGAAACAGCGTGCACGAGGTCAGCGTGAGCAGCACCACCATCGCACCGGCGCGTAGCGCCGACCGATACGTCGCAGCGGATCTCGTCGACCTCACCACCGAGTCCTCCCCACCACCGGTGACGCGGTCACTACTTCTCGGCGGTGCAAAATAGCTCATCGGGCCCGTCCGGTCGGTGACCGGACGAGAGACATCGCCGCGCGCGCGGCGGCGTCGACGGCACGATGTCTCGAACATAGTTTTGCCGATCTTCCCGGAGAATTCGAAACCCCGTGGCCACGGCGTCACCCGGTAGGCTCCAGGATCGGTATGGCGCCCGGATGTCACGTCCGGCCGCCGCGGTCACCTGAAGGGGGCGTGTTGCTCAACAGCGGTGCGGTGTTCGCCGGGTTCACCATAGAGAAGCTGCTCGGCCAGGGCGGCATGGGATCGGTGTATCTCGCCCGTCACCCCAGATTGCCGCGGCAGACCGCGCTCAAACTGCTCAACCGGGAGTTGTTCACCGACGCGGAGGTCCGGGCCCGGTTCGAGCGGGAGGCCGATCTGGCGGCGCAGCTGGACCATCCCAACATCGTCGCGGTGTACGACCGCGGCACCGAGGACGAGCAGCTGTGGATCTCCATGCAGTACGTCGACGGCGTCGACGCGGCGACGGTGAACCCGCTGACCCTGCCGCCGGAACGGGCCGTGCAGATCGTCGAGGGCGTCGCGTCCGCACTGGATTACGCGCACGGCATGGGCGTGCTGCACCGGGACGTCAAGCCCGCGAACATCATGCTGGCGCGCGCGGTGGGCGGCCACGGCGAGCGAGTGTTCCTCACCGATTTCGGGATCGCACGGCTGCGCGAGGATTCCACTCACCTCACCCAGACCGGCATGTTCACCGCGACGCTCGCCTACGCCTCACCCGAGCAGATGACCGGCGCGCACCTGGACCACCGCTCCGATCAGTACTCGCTGGCCTGCGCGCTGTACTGGCTGCTGACCGGCATCGCCCCGTTCGACGCCCCCGCACCCGCCGACATCATCCGCGGGCATCTCCAGCTGCCGCCGCCTTCCGTCGCGGCCCGGCGCGCGGGCCTGTCGCCCGCACTGGACGCGGTGATCGCGAAGGCCATGGCCAAGCGGCCCGACGACCGCTTCGCCTCCTGCGTCGAATTCGCCACCGCGGCACGGCGAGCGCTCACCGAGCCCGCTCCGACAGTGGTGGCCGCGCAGTACCAGCCGCAGCCCGCGCCTACCGTCCTCGCGCAACCGGCGTACCCCGGGCCGGAGGGAAGCCAGCCGACATACGTTCCCACGGCGTCCGCGGGCTACACCGCGCCACCGCAGTACAACCCGAATCCGACCGGCGGGCAGCCGTTCCCGGCGTCCAATGGTTTCGTCGCAGCAACTCCCCAGCCGAGCTACCCCGCGGCGCCGCCGCTTTCCGCCCCCACTCCGCCGCCGATCGGTTATCCGCCCCACCAGCCGCCCGGCTATCCGGCGCAAGCTCGCTCCAACACCGGCCTCATCGTGACGATCGTGCTGGTGATCGTGGCACTGCTGGTCGGGGCAGGCATCGTCGTCGCGAAGATCGGATTCTCGGATTCCGCGTCGCCCTTGGACACCAGCCCCAAGACGCCGGCGGGGCCGTCGGACGCGGACAAGCTCGCCAAAGCGTTCCCGGAGCTACTACCGCAAGGCGTCGACACGAAATACGACATCGGCTCCGGCCCGGGTTATCGCGGTAAGACCTGCTTCCTCGGCACCGCCAAGCCGGGCGGCAAGGTGTCCAGCACCAACGGCGTCCCCGACTTCCCTAACTGGTCGAAGGCCTGGAATTGCTGGGGCACGCCGATCGCCGAGCCCGACTACGTCCTCATCGGCTTCAAGTCGCCGCAGGACGCCCAGGCCGCGGTGCGGGACCTCCCCTCGAACACGGCGGCCACCGAACGCAACGGTGGCAAGACGTATTCGACCTACCGCTGGCAGGAGAAGGGCGGCGGGCTGCCGGACGGCTACCTCGTGGTGGACTTCGCCGACGACCCGGCCCGGTCGAGCTACCTGCTGTTCGCCACGGTGACGCTCACCGACAGCAATCCGAGTTCCGGATTCGGCATCACCTCGGCGAAATTCAAGACGTGGTTCGCCGAGCTGCCGCTGTGAACGCTCAGTCGACCGCGAGCGCCTCCACGATCGGCAGCCGGGCCGCGCGCAACGCGGGCGGAATCGATCCGAGCAGCGCCAGCGCCAGCGCGACGATTCCGTAGACCAGCAGCATCGGGCTCGGCTGGTAGTCGACGTCGATGGTCAAGGCGTGCCCGAGGGCGACGGTGCCCAGGAACTGCACCGCCGCGCCGAGCGCCAGACCCAGCAACGCGCCGACGACTCCGATCCCGGCGGCCTCGGCCAGCACCGACCGCATCAAGAATTTGCGCCCGGTGCCCATGGCGCGCAGCACGCCGAGTTCCCTGCGGCGCTCCAGCACCGAGAGCATCAACGTGTTGAGCAACGCGACCGTGGCCACCAGCACCACGATCCAGAGAATGGCGTTGCTCATCGCCATGCCCTGCCGGATGCTCGACGACGCGGCCGTCACCGTGTCCGCGCCGGTGTCCACGTTCAGCTCCGGCGGCACCACCTGCCGGATGGCCGCGAACACCGCCGCGCGATCGGCGCCCGGTGCGATGTCGACGGCGATGACCGTCTCGCCGGGCCGCTGGTACCAGCTGCGCATCAAATCCAGGTCCATCATCACTACGCCGGCGATGGCGGAGAAGTACGGAATCACCTGCAGCACCCGCACGGTACGGGGGCCGGTCGGCGTCGGCAGGGTCAGGTCCGCGCCCGCGTCGACGCCCAGTGAGCGCGCCACGTCACGGGAGATGGCCACGCCCTCCCCGGCCGACAAGCGGGCGACCGACTCGTCGGTGAGCATGCGCATCCGCGTCTGTCTGGCATCCGGCGGAAACCCTTGCAGCATTACGCGACTGCCGCCCAGCGTGGCGAAGGCCATCTGCGCCGGACTGAGATGCGTGACGCCGGGCACCGCCGCGAGCTTGCCGGCCAGATCCGCGGGCAGCAGCGGCCCGGTGGGGAACTGCGCCATCGACGCGGGGCTGACGTAGACGTCGTTGCGGGCCAGGTCGGTGAAAGTGACCGTGGCCGAGTCGATCATGTTGCTCGAGGCGCCGCTCATGCCCACGGTGGCCCCGACGCCGATCATCACCGTCATCGCCGTCGCCCACACTCGCCGCGGCGAGCGTTCCAGAGTGGTCGCGCCCAGTGCGCCGGGAGCGCGGAACCAGCGCGCGACCCCCGCCGCGACCCGCACGATCGGGCCGGTGGCGGCGAAACAGAGCAGGATCGCGGCGATGAACGACATCGAGATGGCGGTGAGCGAGTAGCGGCCGAGATCGCTGCTCGCGATGAACACCGCGGTCACGGCGAGCCCGGCGCCTGCCGCCACGGCCAGCCAGCGCAGCACGGGGCTCGCCGTATCGGTCCGGGCGGCCCCGACCGGAGCCAGCGCCTCGATGGGCTGGACCTTGTACACCTGGCGCGCGGCGAGCGCCGCCGCGAGCACGCTGGTGAGCACGCACGCCACGACCGCGAACGGAATCACGTACCAGGGCACCGCGTATTCGGTGCGGGCCTCCACCGACTGCACGATCGCGGTGGGCAGCGTGCCGATGGCGACACTACCCATGAACACGCCCAGCGCCGCGCCGACCGCGCCGCCCAGCACACCGAGCAACGCCGCCTCGGCCAACAAGTCGCGCACCATCGGGCCGCGTTTGCCGCCGATCGCGCGCAACAGCGACAGCATCGGCCTGCGCTGGGCGATCGCCATGCTCATCGCGTTGTAGATGAGGAACGCCGACACGATCAGCGCCGCGGCCGACGCCATGGTGGTGGAGTAGCGGACGATCTGGATCGCCCCGCCCGCCTGCGCGGTGCGCAGACTCGGCTCGGCCACCACCGCGCGCCCGTCCACCGCTTCGGTGAGCGCGGCGCGCACCTGCGCGAGATCGGCGCCCTCGGCGGGAATGATCTGCACGGAATCCAGCCGTCCCGCGCGATCGGTGACCTTCTGCGCGAGCCCGAGCGGAGCGGCGATGAGGTGACCGCCGTTGAGCTTGCGGGACGTCTCCTCGTCGAGAACACCCGCGACCGTCACCGTCGTGCCGCCCAGTTGGAACTGTTCGCCCTCGGCCCGGCCGAGCCCCGTGCCGACCAGCACCCCGTTGGGCACCGAGAGCAACTTCCCGGTGAAAGCGCTCATCGGCGTGGTCAATTCGCTGCCCAGCGCGCCGATGTTCGAATCGGCTCCGATCAGCAGCGCGCGCTCGGCACCGGTGCCGACCTGCACCCGCAGCATCGGGACCGCCACCCCGACGCCCGGTGTGGCCGCGATCCGACTCAGCAATTGCTGGTCGAAACCGGCGTCGGTTATGCCGCTGACCTCCAGCTGCGCTTTGCCGCCCAGGCCGCGGGTCAGCTTGTCCACCGAGCCGGTGACCGAGCCGGAGATGCTCAGCACCGCCACCAGCAGCGACGCCGAGACGCCCATCACGACCAGCGACATCGCGGTGCGTCCGCGATGGGCGAGCAACTCGCCGATATTGAACAGTCGCAGGCGATCCCACGCGGCGCCGATCCGCCCCCCGCTCCGCTGCCGCCTCCAGGCCTGACCGCTCACGCTGTGTCCTTTCTCGCGTGAGCGGGGCCTTGCGTGGTCACGCTCCGCTGCCGCCTCCAGGCCTGACCGCTCACGCTGTGTCCTTTCTCGCGTGAGCGGGGCCTTGCGTGGTCACGCTCCGCTGCCGCCTCCAGGC